>JACQZR010000201.1 GCA_016213775.1 Acidobacteriota bacterium | reverse complement strand
TGGAATTCCGTAACTGATCGAGCATGTGTTGCTCCTCCTCAAACAAGAAGAGCTTCGGATGCCGCGAATGACTCGCCATGCAACGAGTCTACCAAAAAACAAATCACACTGGATATGTTTTAGTGAAACGATATACTAGGAGGAACCTCGCCATGAGCAGAAGGATACTCAAACGGTTGAAGCTGGGCTCGCCGCAGTGTACGGCGGCAATCTCGCGACGCCGCATGGGGCAACACGGAAGCGCGATTGTGGAAAGCGCACTGGTGATGCTGGCAACGCTGGCGTTGATTATCGGCGCAGTCGACTTCGGCCAGTTCCTGTTTGTGCACCAGGCGTTGGTGGAGCGGGCCAGGAGCGCGGCTCGATGGGGCGCCATCAACGACCCAAAGGACACGGTCTCAATCAAGAACATGGTGCTCTATAACCAGAAGGACGCTTTGGATGTGCCTGGCTATTTCGGATTAGACGCTTCGATGATCGAGGTGAGCGTTTCCGGCGAATACACCGACGATTACAGACTGAATGTGCTGATCACCAACTACCCCTATCAGATTGTGTCCCCTTATATCGCCGGGACCTATCGTGGACCAATTATCCTGATGACCGTCCCGATCGGGCTGTGAAGGCAGGTGACTAAAGTTCGTAGCACTTCCGGAAGGGGTTGCATTCGTACTCGTCCACGACTTTGCCATCGGGGCCCAGAATGTGCGGGGTCCGCTGGCACCATGCTTGTGGCCTCGATCGGCGAAGCGGTGAAGAGTCCGTCCCAGCGGAGGCACTGGCAGCGGTCGTCGTCGATTTCGCCGCTGTTGGGGGAATCGCGAAAGCAAAGGAGCGCCGTGTGGACGGAAACCGAGGCGCTGGCAGTCGAGGGTATTCTTCGACTCGTGCAAGACGGCGGGGCAACTTGGGTGAGCATCCGCGCACTTGAAATCGAAATCGCTCTCAACCCTGACCTTGAACGGCGCGCCGACGTTCTTGCGCTGCTCGCGTTCGCGCAGGAAATCGTCGCGCTTCGCGCCCGCTGGTTTCAGCAGTTTGGGCTCGGCTAGTTCGATTCGCTGCACTTGGCGTGTGCCGAACAGGCGAGCGTCGATGTGTTTCTCACGACCGACGACGGCATTGTCGGCGCCTGACAGTGGCGACGAGCGGCGAAACTACTACCGCATCACCAGTGCAGGGATGCGCGTAGCTCGCTCGGAGGCGCGACGACTGGAAGCGCTGATGCGGGCAGCGCGCGTCGGTGGGCTGTTGCCAAAGGAGGTCAAATGACGCACTCTCGCTTGCTGCGCATGTCGGAGCGGTGGTTCCGGCTTCTCGATCGTTTTTGTCCGTCCGACTTTCGCGACGAAATGGGCAACGCCGTGGTCGAGGCGTACATGGATCGCGCCCGCGACAGGCTCCAGAACGGCGGGAAAATCCGTCTCGCGGGACCTTGGTTGCGGGCGCTGGCTGACGCGCTGCGGAACGGACCTGCCGAGCGGGCGCGCCCGGCCGCCTCGTGGCGGCGCAGCGGCAACTGGGGCCGCGACATCGAACTGGTCAGGCGACGCCTGACTCGCTCACCCCTCTTTGCGGCAACGACGATCGGCACGCTGACCATCGGGCTGCGAATGTTCGCGGTGGTGTACACCGCGGTGCAGAAAGTACTGCATCAACGACGTCAAATGCGGCCCCGCTGTCCGGAACGGATATTGTCGAACTCCAGAAACCCAACTCGGTGATCGAGACCTCCGCAGCCCTGCGGCCGATGCTGGGCGGGATCTTCTCGTCGCGGGAAGGCGCCGACCCAATGGAAATCGCCGTGACGCACATATCGCCGAACCTGTTCCCACTGCTCGGCGTTCCGCTGACACTGGGCCGCAGCTTTGCGCCGGACGAGGCCGGTCTTGGCTCGGGCCGCGAGCACACAATTATTCTCACGCACAACCTGTGGAACCGGTTGGGAGCCGACCCCGGCATCGTTGGCAGAGACGTACGCCTCCAGGGGAGGCCCCATACGGTGGTTGGGGTGCTGCCGCCGCAGTTCACGTTCGTGCGAAACGATGCGGCTGCGCCGCCGCAGCGGGTGGATGCGTACATCCCGACGGGTGGGCCGCGCCGCCGAGGACAATCAACATCCAGGCATGCGGCCAACCGGTGACAATGTGCGCCACCACCCCCATCAGCGCGCACGCCTCCGCCGGCACCGACCCCAACAGAAGGTACCTCTTGAATTCTTCCGGACCCGCTGCCTCACGCCGCCGCAGTCGCGCAGCCACACTAAACAGCGCCAGTAAACCCGAAGCAATGCCGAGGTACAACTCCGTGCGGCCGCCCCGCGGTTCACCTGCCGGTATGAGTTGTATCACCAGGTAGTACATCCCGATGGACGTGAACAACACCACCCAAAGAACAAACGCGAACTTCCGCGCATTCCCTTCGCTGGTCATCGCCTCATTATGAGGAACGCAGCAACAGAACTCCGATCGCCAGTGTCATCACGGTCAGCGGCGCGCCCACGCGAAAATACTCCATGAAACCGATGGGGGCATCGCGCTTGGCGCGCTCGACTACAATCAGATTCGCTACTGACCCCAACACTGTAAAGTTGCCAGACAATGTCGACGCCATCGCCAGCGTCAGCCACGATCGCTGCGGATCAGCCAAATGCGCCACCAACGGCTTGAACACCAGCACCGCCGGCACGTTGCTCACAAGATTCGACAATACCGCGGTCACCACACTCAGCACCGGCAGCCGGTCGAGGTGCAGCGAAGCCACCGCGCTCGGGGCGTAGTGTGCCAACACGGTCTTTTCGATGCCCGCCACCACGATGAACAGTCCTGTGAACATCACCAGCAGTTGCCAGTCGATTTCGTGATACACCCGCTCCGGCTTTACGCGCCGCGTCAGCAACAAGACCGCACCCGCCACCAGCGCCACCTTCGACACAGGCCATCCTACAAAGAACCCGGCAATCATCAGCAGCGACACCCCCAGGGACTTCGCCATCAATACCCGGTTCAGGCGCACCCGCGGGTGCGCCGCAGCCAGCCTACCTGCCGAACGAAGCTCCTCGCGGTACACAAAGGCAATCCACCCAACTGTAATCACCAACCCGATGAGCGCTACCGGAGCCAGGCTCTTTAGAAACACCGTATAGGGAATCCTGGAATAGCTTCCGATCAGCATGTTCTGCGGATTCCCTGTGATGGTCGCCACACTGCCAATATTCGAGCCCATCGCCACTGCAAGCAGGAACGGCACCGGGTTGCGCCCCAAGGTCAGCGACACCTCCAGCACCAATGGCGTCATCACCAGGCACATCGTATCGTTCACAAACAGCGCTGAGAACACCCCGGTCACCCACACCACGGCGGCCAGCAGGACAACCGGCCGGTGCGCATGCTCCACCGCCCACGCCCCAACCAGCCGGAAGAACCCCGACAATCGCAGATTCGCAACAACAATCATCATTCCGAACAGCAGGATGAGAGTGTCGTAATCCACAGCGCGGTACGCTTCTTCGAACGTCAGGACATCGGTGGCGATCATCAGCGTTGCGCCAATGATGGCCGCGCCCGTCCGGTCGACGCGGAAACCGGGCAGCCTTCCGATGGCCACCACCAGATACGTAGCCGCAAAAATGAGACCCGCAACAAGCATGCACTCAAGGCTACTTGTTCAACGCATCACCGGACAAGGGCATGCTATCCTCGCCCCAAGCGCATGACATGGAAAGCGCGCGTCGCTTGCGGTTTGTTTCTGCTGGGTTCTCTCTACGCCTGGCAACGCCCGTTCCGCGTCTATCATTCGATGGAGGCCTACGACGATGTGCCGCTTCCTCCTGACTATCAGGAGAAAACCGAGTGGGTGCAGGCGCGGCTGATGTATCCGAATCATCCGCAGGCCCGCTTCGGCCGCTTCCGCTGGCGTAGCGGCCCGGCGCTCGATTGGCGCGAAGGCGGAACCAGTTGGTCGCAGGATTACCCACGAGCCGACCGGCACTTCTCGCTCGCGCTCCGCCGGCTCACGCGCGTGCATGCGCGGTCCGCGGAGCAGCCGGTCAACCTGGATGACGCCAACGATGCCTACTACTGGCCATGGATGGTGGCTGGCGAGATGGGAGATTGGAAACTCACGCCCCGCCAAGCCGAGGTATTGCGGGATTACCTGCTCCGCGGCGGATTCCTCTTTCTCGACGATTTCTGGGGCACCAACGAATGGAACCGTTTCGACGAAAGCATGCGGATGGTCTTTCCGGATCGCCACGCAGTGGAGATCCCGGACGAGGACGCTGTTTTCCACTCCGTCTACGATCTCGACCACCGTTATCAGGTGCCCGGACAGTGGGCTCTCCGCCGCGGCACTACCTATCGTGACGATGGCGATATTCCACACTGGCTCGGCATCTACGACGACAATGGCCGAATCATGGTTGCCATGGCCTTCAATAACGATCTCGGCGACGGATGGGAATGGGCCGACGATCCTTACTATCCGGAGCGGTATTCGGCTCTCGCGATCCGCATTGGAGTCAATTCGGTCATCTACGCCATGACGCATTGATCCGGTTGACTTAGCTAAGGAATCGGACTAATCTAAGGATGTGCAGGTCAACGTACACGAAGCAAAGAGTCAGCTCTCCCGCCTATTGGAGATGGTCGAGAACGGAGAAACGGTGATCATCGCGCGCCAAGGCCGGCCGGTTGCGGAATTGATTCCCGCGCGTCGTAAGAAGGGTCTCCCTTTGGGAATCGCCAAGGACGCTCCGCTCGCCCCGCCCGGCGATGATTGGTGGGGGCCGCTCACTGACGAAGAGCTGGAATGCTGGCATGAAAGTAATCACTGATACCCACGCACTCGTGTGGGCGCTTTCTTCGCCGGACAAACTGAGTCGAACCGCAAAGACCGCCCTTTCCGAACAGGACGTCGTGGCGAGCGTCGCGAATCTGTGGGAACTTCTGCTGAAGAGTTCCAAATCCGGGGGCTTGCTCACAGAACCGATCCCCTGGTGGGACAAGTACGTTGTCCGCGCTGGAGTACCGATTCTCCCGATCCGCAACAGTCACGTAATGGCCTTGGCGCGGCTACCCGATCATCACCGCGACCCATTTGATCGAATCCTCGTCGCACAAGCATTTGTCGAAAAGGCAACGCTCATCACCAAGGACGAAACCTTGCGTCGCTACAGCGTGCCCGTTCTGTGGTGATCCCGGGCGCGTTCACAGCAGATGATAGAAGCCGCCGCGCTCCAGCACCTCCACCGGCATATCGAACAACTCCGCCAGCGGCTCGTTGGCCAGCACTTCGGCTTTCTTGCCGTCGCGGAACACCTGGCCCTTACGCAGTAGCACTACGCGGCCGATTTCCGGAATGATGTCGGAGAGGTGATGCGTCACGAGAATGATGGTAGTCTCCGCCGCCACCTTGCGCATGATAGTAATCAACTCGTGCGTGGCGCGGATGTCCAGACTTGCGGTGGGCTCATCGAGAATCAGCGCGCGCGGCCGGTGTACCAGTGCGCGACCTATCAACAGCCGGCGCCCTTCCCCGGTGGACATGTGGCTCACCGTGCGGCCGGCCAGATGCGCAATCTCCAACAGTTCCAGAATCTCGGATGCGCGCGCGGTCATAGCATCGGTAACTTCGTGGTTCGGCCAGATGCCGACGCTCGAAAAGAAGCCTGAGAGAATCACCTCTCGGCCCGAATACGGGTAGCGGACGTAGCTCTGCATCAGGTCGTTGTGGACGATGCCGAAGAGGGGACGCAGATCGAAAATGTTCCAGGTCTCCTGGCCGAAGATGCGCACCACGGTGTCAGCCCGCCAGAGCGGATAGCAGTCGCGGGTAAGCGTCTTGATGAGCGTTGACTTGCCGCTCCCATTGGGGCCAAGCAGGACGACATGCTCGTGCGCACGGATGGTCAGACTGAGGTTGTTGAGACCGATCTGCCCGTCATGCGAGACGGTGACGTTCCGGAATTCCAAAAGCGGTGGTTCCTGCACTCGAATCAGAGTAACAGACGGCCGGAGAACAGCGTCGGGCTCGTTACGCCTGCAACCCCACAGCGTGTTTCAGCGTCATATAGAGCAGATGACTACACCAAAGACGCTAAAACTTGCGAGTTTCTCCTTGTAGGGTCCGGTTCGCGATAGTGCCTACCAAAAACTCGCAGTTCCTCCCCCTCCGGGAGCTCCCACCTCCCGGAGGGATTTTTGCGAGGGTAGGCGTTAGCGGAAGGATCTAAAGAGGTTCTCCGCGCGTTTTTGGTAGCGGCCGGCTTCCGTTTTCCTCCCGATGACCTCATAGAAGCGCGCCATGCTGTTGTACATATCCGCGACCAATGGCGACCCGGCGCCATGGGCCTTTTCGCGAATAGCAAGGGCTTGCAGATAGAGTTTCTCCGCACCTGCGAATTTTTCGTGCCGTTGGAAGAGCGCTGCCAGGTTTTCCATCGCTTTGCCGTAATCGACCGATTGCGACAACCCAGCCGTCTCCAATAGCGACATCGCCAGCCGCACTTCGTTTTCCGAACGCACCAGATCACCCTGTTCGGCATAGAGCGTGCCGAGATTAATGTGCGCGGCCGCAAGCGTGGGATGATCGTTACCGAGGCGCGCCTCGCGAATCGTGATCGCCTGTCGATAGCACTCCTCGGCCTCCGCATATCGGCGCTGAAATTGGCGAACGCTTCCAAGATTCAGCCATCCCGTGGCGACTTCGGGGTGGTCCACCGGAAGCGATTGCAGCCGCAAATCGAGCGACTCCTCGTGATGGGCGGCCGATTCATCGTCCAGACCGAGCATCCTTTCGGCTTCCGCCAATGTGTTCAACACCGAGGGAAGCCTGACAGCCAGATTGCCGTTCCGCTGTTTGTGCAACGACAACGCTCGTTGGCTCAACTTGCGAGATTCGGCATACCTGCCCCGTTGATTGAGCAGCACTGCGAAATTCTGCAGCGAAATGGCGAGGGTAGAACCGGCCTTGTCGGTTTCCTCCGCCAACAGCAATCCCTTGCGGTGGAGCCGTTCGGCCTCATCCAGATTGCCCTGCATCCGCAAGGTCTCGGCCAGATTGCTGAGAATAGAGGCATGGGAGACACGCGCCAATCCGGCGAGTTGTTCATACTCCGGCAGCGCGGCGCGGTACATGCGCTCGGCTTCCTTATAGCGGCCACGCTGATGGTTGAGCACACCAAGGTTGTTACGGACCACCGCGATGCTGTACGTGTCGATGACCCCGCTTTCGGCTTCGCGAAGACATTCCAGATAAAGCGCCTCGGCCTTGTTGTAGTCGACAGACCGCCAGGCTGTATTGGCGTCGCGCAGCTTTGCTTCCCAATTGGTGATTGTTTCCGCGTCCTGAGCCCAAGCGCAGATTCCTAACAACGCAAAAACCGCTATTCGCATTCCGTTCCTCGCTTGCCTGAATTACGCGTCAGCGCAAGGAAGGTTCGCGTACGATGTGTTAATTCTCGCTCTGGGAAATTGTGGGGCAGCTTGTTAAGCTGCCGCCGGAGTTTGTACATTTCGCCGTCGTGTGGGGCGGCCAATCCTGGCCGCGGCTGGCCTTTCCAGGCCAGCCTGACGGGACTTCAGTCCCGTCCACGGCCGATTGTCAATCGGCCCTTTTCGGCCCGTCATCCACACCTCACGGTAGACGCTCCGCAACGCACTGAATCTACCGGGCCGCGCGCGTCAGCAAGCGGTGTGTTGTGACTCTGCCCGGACTGTCGTCGATGCTCAGCGATAGTGGATCTGGAATGGCTTATTGGTGATAAAGACTACGGTGACATCACCATCGGCAGTGGCGCCGTGTTCCATCACTTCACCTTCCGGGAACCAAACGAAATGGCCTGGCCCATATGTTCCGCGATGGGTCACCAGGTTACCCTCCAGGACATACATCCCGTGTGCGCACGGGTGGGTGTGCAACTTGTTAATCACTCCGGCCGGATAGCGGACCAACCGTACTTCCATGCCGGTGTCCTCGTCCGTTATGAGATTCTTGCGATAGAGCGTCTTGCCCAACGCTTCGCTGTATCGCTCTTCCCACGGCAGCGCGCCGGCATCGATGGCGGCAAACTCGCTTGACATCAATTACCCCACCTCCTGGTTGGCGCGTTTCAACAAGGATCGCATGTAGGCTATGCAATAGGCGGTTCCGGCGCGGCGGATTCCCGAATCGCCGGCCAGTTCCGGAACATGATCGGGCACAGCGGTGCCGTTGAACTTCACCTTGCGCAGAGCTTTCATCACTTCGTACATATCCATGTAGCCATCATCAGGAAAGGTCTCCACAAACTGCGGCATCGGCCCGCTCACGTTGCGGAAGTGAACATCAAAGATCTTGCCGCGGCCGCCAAAGTCCTGGATCATCCCAAACACATCCTTCCCCATATGCGATCCGCCCTCCGACCATGTTCCGATGCAGAAGGTGAGCCCCCAATGCTTGGATCCGCCGGCGATCTGTTCCGCGCGTTTGTAGCCGTCGTAGTGAACCAGCACTTTCGCCACGCCATTCATCTTCGCCACTGGAGGATCGTCCGGATGAAGGGCAAGCCTAACGTTGGCCTTTTCCGCCACCGGCAGCACCGCCTTCATGAAGTAGCTGTAGGTGTTCCAAATGTCATCCGTGGAGTACTCCCGGTCGAAGGCCTGTTTCTCCACCTTGGCGCGAAAATCGGAGAGCTTGAACTCTCGCGCGCGATACTTGCGGCTGCTCATCACCGTGGAGGTGGTGTAGGTGTTGGCCGGGTGCCAGTCGTAGTTGGAGACTGGAATGCCGAGGCGTCCGCAGTCACGCAGAAACTGACAGTATTTTTCAATCAACTCGTCCCGGCGCCCACGGCCCAACTGTACATCGAGCTCACGGTAAGCGTAGTGCACCGCGCTGTAAATCTTCATGTTGTAGCGCGCCAGACGCTCCTGAGTGGACCTCAGAAAATCGTAGGACGCATCGTTGCCGAACTCGATGCGCGTCCAACGGATGCCAATCTGTTGCAGGAAAAGCAAGTCGTCATCGGACATCGACCGGATCGGCATGCGGTGCGACAGCTTGATGTTGCCCTCGTCATACTCGTCGATAACATGCTTGCTGCCTCCGGACTGCGCCCACGCTCCTTCAAACCCTACACCCGCCGCGCCAAACAATCGCAACGCGTCTCTTCTCTTCATAACGTGAAGAGCATATCATCAATAGACTGTGCTTCAACAGGAAATCGCAATTTTGGCGGGCGGCTGCTTCTGGTGTCTGGAAGCGGTCTATGACGACATGGCCGGCGTGGAGTCGGTGGAGTCGGGCTACATCGGTGGATCCGCGCAGGACCCCACCTACAAACAGGTGTGCATGGGCATGACCGGACACGCCGAAGCAGTGCGCCTCACCTTCGACCCAGCGGTGGTTTCGTTCCGCGATCTGCTGGAAGTGTTCTTCACCATCCACGATCCGACGACGCTCAACCGGCAGGGTAATGACGTTGGCACGCAGTACCGCTCGGCGATCTTCTACACGTCGCCGGAGCAGCGGGATACGGCGGAGGCGATACTGCGGGAGTTGGAAAGTGAGCAGGTCTTCCGCGACCCCATTGTCACCGAGATCGCCTCGGCAACGGTGTTCTACGCTGCCGAGAACTACCATCAGGACTATTTCAAGAACAACCCGTTCCAGCCGTATTGCCAGTTCGCTGTGGCGCCCAAGCTGCGCAAGTTCCGCGAGAAGTTCGCAGCACGGCGCAAGCAGGGCAGTCCGCCCCTCGCTTCGTGATAAGCTACTCCATACGATTTTCGACTTCAGTATTGGAGCGGCTATGAACATTCGACGGATTCTCGCATGCGCAGCTTTGTTGACGCTGCCGGCCCTGGCACAGCCCAGGATCTACAACACGGTTAAAACGAAGCTCAAAGAAGGCAAACAGGTGATCGGCGGCACCGTGCTCTCGTCAGACCCCGAAATCTACTGCGCGATGGCCAATGCCGGCTTCGACTACATGTGGATTGAGATGCAGCACAGCCCGCTCAACTACCACGAAGTGGCGACGATGCTCCGGGCCTGCAAGGGCTCCACCGCCATTCCATTCATCCGCGTTCCCGACGCCACCGAAGGTGACATTCAGAAGGCCACCGACATCGGCGCATTGGGCATCATTCTACCCATGGTCGATTCCGTCGAGAAGGTCCGCAACGCCGTCAAGTTCGCCAAGTACCCGCCGCTCGGCGCCCGCAGCCAGGGCAATGGCCAGTACGGCGTCCTCTGGGGTTCTGACTACCGCCAGACCGCCAACGACAACATCATGGTCATCGCCATGATCGAAAACCCCAAGGGTGTCGAGATTGCCAGCCAGATCGCCGACATCCCTGGCGTTGATGTCGTGTTTGTCGCGAGCACCGACCTGGGCAGTTTCTCCGGCTTGAAGCAGGGTGACCCGAAGTACGAAGCCCTTGTCAACCGTGTGCACGATGCTGTGCTGAAAGCGGGCCGCAAACTCGGCGGACCCCACGCCTGGCTGAAGCGCCCCGACTACACGTTCTTCCAATCGTCAGGCGAGTCCGGCATCATCCGCGCCGGCGCGAAAGCCATCCTTGAAGCGGAGCAGGCCAAGAAGGCCCCGGGCAGGGCGCAGATCGAAGGGTCGGAGAAGTAAAGTCGCAAGTTCGTCCTCCGCGCGCACCCGATCTTCCGGACTGAGGTTGCGTGAGCCGCCTGTCAGCAATGTTGGGGAGTGGGACGGAAAGGTGAGACACTCGTGGTGGGAGCGCCGGTTGTAAGCCACTCGCTGCTAAGTGCATTCTGCGCATCTTCGACTGAATGGAGTCTCAACTTTGAAAGTAATTGCCGGAGTCGACCTGGGCGGGACCGCCATCAACTACACCATCGTCAACATGGACGAGCGGTTTCTGATTGAAGGACTTTGCGAGCACCCTGCGCTGTCCATACAAGGGCCGGAGGTGTGTCTCGGGCAGATCGAGGACGGCCTCAAAATCGCCGTCGAAAAAGCCGGAGTGCGTGTAGAGGATATCGCTGCGGTGGGGTTGGACACTCCGGGCCCGGCGAGTTCGAACGGCGTGCTGAGCGCGCGCGGTTCGACCAATTTCGTGCATGCCGATTGGGCCGGATTCGATATCCGCCACAGCCTCGAAGCGCGCCTGCACCGTCCCGTAACGTACCTGAACGACGGCAACGCCGGCGCCCTGTGGGGCCATTTCGCTATTTTCGGCGCCGATAGCCGAAAGACGTCGATTTCGGCGGTGATCGGCACGGGGCTCGGCGGCGGGGTGATCGTGGATGGCAACGTCGTCAAGGGCAGGATGGGTTTTGGCGGTGAACTCGGCCACGTCCTGATTCCGTACCAGAACATTGAGGGGATTGAGGGGATGAATCCGAGATGCAACTGCGGCCGGACGGGGGATCTGGAGTCGCTCTGCTCGCTCACCGGGATTGCCCAAACGCTGCTGCCTTACTTTCTCCATCGTTATCCGGGGCATGAACTGGGGAAACTTGAGTTGGGTAAGGCGGCAAAGCTGGTACGCGGGATGGCGGAGAAAGGCGACGCGCTGTGCCGTGACATCTTCCGCGTACAGGCTCACGCGCTAGGCTTGTTTTTCGATGAGATGGTGAACACGTTCGATCCCGATGCATTGATCATCGGCGGTGGCGCGTTGGAAACGGAGGTGGACTTCCAACAGTGGTTTATCGCCGAAGCGCGGCGCGCGATGCCGGGGCAGCGGGAGGAGCAGGCCGGGATTCCGATACACGTGATGCCCAATGGCGACACCGCGGGAGCCCGCGGGGCGGCGATTGAGGCGCTGAGGTTTGCGCGGCGTCAGAACGAGTAACGCAGTCCGATTTCCACCGCGCGCGGCAGATTGATCTGCGTGATCGGCACCACGCCAAACAACGGCGACGTCGGGGTCGTGTTCGGATTCCCAAACACTGGCGTGTTCGCGATGTTATAGGCCGATCCTCGTACTTCGAAATTCTGCCGCTCGTGAATCCGGAAGCTGCGAAACAGTGTCACGTTGAATTGCGGTGCGCTGTTCCGCCGGATATTCGGGCTGCGCAATTTCGACGTCCGGTACGTGTCCGGCGGACGCTGCACCCACATCTGTGGCGACGTGTTGAACCAGCGATTGAGCGTCTGCTGTTCGGCCGGCAGACGCGGATCGCCGTAGATGTAAAAGTCCGGCAGTGGGACCGGAGTCCCCACCTGCGACGTGCCCATGATCGACATCCGCCACCCTCCCGCCAGCTTTGCAGGGAAGCCGTCGTGCAGCCATTGACGCCGTTTGCCGAACGGCAGATCCCAGATGCCGCTCACCACCAGCCTCTGCGGAATGTCGTAGGAAGCCAACTCGCGCGACAGCTCCGCGTCCTGCTGATTGAGGAACGCCCTCCGCTCCATCGTCTTCGAATTCATGTACGTCACCAGAACCGAGAAGCCTTTACGGAAGCGCCTCTCCAGCTTCAATTGAAGCGAGTCGAACCAACTGCTCCCCATGCTGATTGCGCTCACGTTCATGCTGCCGAACTGCGGATACGGCAGCATCAGCACACGCCGCTGCACCGTGCGCACCGACCCGCGCGGAGTCGATGCCGGCAGAATCCCGAAGAACGGATTGGTGACGCCGGTGTTCAGGTACGCCGTCCCCATCGCAATCTGATCCGTACTGAGCACGTTCACGTTCCTGCCCACCTGCAGCGCGCGCGACTGGCTCCCCGAATACGTCGCCTCAATCAACGTGCTGCGCATAATCTCGAACTGGAACCCCGCGGAATACTGCCAAACCCAGGGCACGCTACGGCCCGCGTCGAAGAAACTGATGTTGTCGCCAGCCTGCGTCAGCAGCCCCTTGCTGGTGCCAGGCGCGGAGAGCAGCCCGCTGGGAAACGGATTGCTCAGCAGCCGGATGGACCGTCCCTCCACGCTGCTCGTCTCGGCGTTCGTGGTCTGTGAAAAACCAGTGCTGCCTCCGAAATCGACCGTCGGCAAATACGATCGCCCGACGCCTCCGCGAAACACCAGCGGCTTCGATCGCAGCATCCGGTACGCCATTCCGAACCGCGGCTGAATGTTGTCGAGGTCCCTCTTGAACGCTCCCCGCGGCACGTTGCCCACGCCCGCGAACAGCAGTCCGCCCTTTACGTTCATCCCCGGAATCTCAATCGGAAACGGCGCACCAAAATCAAAGCCGCGATTCTGCCGGTTGAACCGTTCCACCGGTGGCGACTCGTAGTCCCACCGCATGCCGAGGTTCAGCGTAAGCCGCCTCGTCACCTGCCAGTCTTCCTGAATGTAGACCACCGGGTACTTCCATGAAAGGTACGGCGTGGCATTTAGAGTTGCGCTTGCCGATGCCATGTAGCCCAGCAGAAACGACGCGATCGCGTTCCCCGAGTTCGGCTCATTGATGTCCGGCGTGAGCGACGTGAAGCTGCGCGTGAACCCAAACGTCCCGCTGGCGTTGGCGCGCGCGAAGTTGGCGAAGTGCATCCAGCGGAACTCGAACCCGTACTTCAGCGTGTGCTTGCCGAGTATGTGATTCATCCCCGCCTGCGTGCTGTAGGTCTCGCTCGGGATGATGTCCCATTGATTGATCCCGGTCTGCAGGTAGTTCTCAAACGTGAACTGCGGATAAGCATCGGGAATCTGCAACTGGCCCACAAATGACTTCGGCAGCCCCAGCGAGCTGATGTCCAACGGCGTGTACTGGCTCGACTGCTTGAACCGGTTGTATCCCACCCGCGCCGTGAAAATCGACCGTGGCGAAAGCGTCCCCACCCAATCAATCACCGCGCCGTCATTGCGCCGCCCCGCATGGATCTTGCGGGTCGCGGGCGTGTCCCAACCCCAGTAGTTGATCACGCCACCGTCGCGCAGGTTGTGATTCCAGCGGCCGTACATGCGCCACGATTGATTAATCACGTGGTCCACGCGCCCGATGAGATTCCGGAAATGCGTCACCTCGGCAACGTCGGCCCCGAACCAGTTCAGGAGCTTGGTGGTGGGATCACCCGGTTGGTTCGGCAGCGGTATGTCCTGAAGCACGCGCAGCGCGATCGGCTCCATGCGTGCTTTCGGCACCAGGTTCCCGGGGAAGGGAAGCCGTAGGAACCGCAGGTTCGCCGCCGTGATGGCCCGCGCCGGATCGTAGGCCGGATTGGTGTAAATGGTGAGATCGTCGTGGATGGTGTAGAGCTGATTCCGCGATGTGAAGGTCTGAGAAAAATCGCCCTCGCGTTGTTCCTTGGTCGGCACCGAACCCTGTGACGGCTGCGGCGTGCTCTCCGCATACTTCTCCATCGAGAACATGAAAAACGTCCGGTCCTTTCCGTTGTACAGATGCGGAATCCTCACCGGCCCGTCGATCTCGCCGCCCCATTGATCCACCGTGCGCCGCGCCCGCGGTTGTCCGTTGGCGTTGCTTGAAAACTGATTCGCATTGAGCTGTGTGCGCCGCATGTACTCGTACGCCGAGCCGTGAAAGCGGTTGGTCCCCGATTTGATCGACGCGTTGATTACGCCCCCGCCAGTCCGCCCCACCTGCGCATCGTAAATATTGGTCTGCACCTTGAACTCCTGCGTGGCTTCCTTCGGAGGCACGTAGGCAAGGTTGCTGCGGCCCGTGTTGGCATTGTTCGACACGCCGTCAATCTGATACTCGTTGATGCCGCTCACCCCGCCGCCAATGGAGAAATCCGCAACTGCTCCGTTGTCGAACGGCCGCGAGTAAAGCAGGCTTCCCGTGTAGTTCACGCCTGCTGCGAGGTTCATCAGGGTGAACGGGTTGTTTCCGTCCAGAGGCAGGCTCGCGATCTCCTCTTTGGTCACCACCTGCCCGCGCGACCCCGTGGCGTCCTCGATCAACGGCGCTTCCGCCACTACCGTCACCTGCTCACTCGTGCGGCCCACTTCCAACATCACGTCAATGCGCGTACGATCGTCCACCCGCAGTTCGATCGGCCCGCGGCGGTGCGTCTTGAACCCCGCATGTGCCACCTCAAGCGTGTACACACCCGGCAGCAGATAAGGAATCTGAAAAGCCCCGTCGCCGTTCGTCACCCCGCGCGAGGCAACCCCAGTTTCGTCGTTGCGGATCACAACGGCGGCCTTCGGCACCGCCGATCCGCTTTGATCGGTCACCGACCCGAGAACGGTGGAACGATACTCCTGTGCGCTTAACCCTGCGGCGAGCAGCAACATCAAGGGAAGAACCCGGATCAACATGACAAAACCCCCTTGGCGTACGAGTGTATCATCGACACGAGGGCGCGGCTAGCAGATTTGAGCTACTCCGCCGTCATGTGGGGCGGCCAATCCTGGCCGCGGCTGGCCTTTCAGGCCAGCCTTTCAGCCGGCCCCTGGCCGGCTTCCAGAAACGTGACGCCCCCGGGAGCAGCGATAATAGGAACTTGCGGCTCTTCTTCTCCCAGCGAATCCCCAACTTCTCACGCGTCCTGCTAATCGAAAGCGGCTCTCGCAGCCTCTACGACGGTCTGATTCCCGGCCTGCGGGCCATCTACGGCGTCAACCTCGTCGTCGATCTCGTCACCTGCTTCGCGGGCGAACCCGAAGGGCTCCCCCGGGACGCAAAAGTCTATCGCGTCTGGAACTACCCCGACAAAGCCTCTCGGCAAAAGCTCATCCGGGAGCTGAAGGCCAACCGATACGCCATCGCCGGCATTATCTGTTCCGGAGAGCCCATCATGACCAAATGGAAATGGTGGCTCACCTGGAAGCTCCCCGCAAAGGTCTTCGTGCTGAACGAAAACGGCGACTATTATTGGTTCGACTACTCCAACTGGCGTACCATGCTCCACTTCATCGTCTTCCGCGCGGGGCTCACCGGCGCGGATGCCGTCACGACGCTAGCGCGCCTGTTTCTCTTTCCTTTCACCCTCGCCTTTCTGCTCTCCTATGCCGCATTTGTTCACGCCCGGCGCCGGTTGCGCCCCTCACCCACCAATTCATCCGAAACCTAAACTCCCCTAAACACAAGGTGATACGCAAACCCGGTGGAACCTCTGATTGAAAAGTGGTGCCGGGTAGGGTTAGGCTTAATGTAGCGGAGATGGGATGACACGATATCTGCCTTCCAAGCAGTACCAGTATGCAGGGGTCGCGGCGTTGGTACTAGCGGTGATCTCAGTTGCGATTGCACTGCAGTGGTCCTTGGTATGGATCCCGGCTGGCCTGTTCTTCGCCACAGCCGCTCTAATGCTCGCCCTCAGTTTCTTGCCTGCGATTGAGGTTCACGAAACACACCTTGCCATCGGTAAGCGCATCGTGGCCTGGGATGACATTCGCCGCCTCGATCGTACCGGCTTCATCAGCCCCCTGGTGATGAACATTACTCTCGACAACAACCGCCGGCTGTTGCTCGTCTACCCCGGTGGTTTGGAAGCGTCCAACATGTTGATGCGCCACCTGCGCCGCATGGCTCGCGAATCCCTCATCGACGGTATCCCATACCGCCAGTTCTGGGGGGAAGCGATCTCCCAAAACACCGAGCGGCGGCTGCCGTCCCCGAAATACCAGCTTTTGCTCCCACAGGATGAAGCGGATGTCGAGCGTCTGTTTCAGCGCCTAAAGACTGTCGGCCATCTCGATCGATCGGAAGACAAGTAGTATTCTAAGAATGCGCAGGCGGACGCTACTCCTGCTCGCCCTCTTACTTGGCGTCTTTGCAATCGCGTACCCCTCCTGGCTTCCCTACGTCGGCACCTACCTCGTCCGCGCCGAACAGCCTTCCAAAGCCGATGCCGCCATCGTTCTCGCCGGTGATTCCTTCGGCTTTCGCATCCTGCGCGCCGCCGAATTGGTGCGTGACGGCTTCGTTCCCACCGTCTTCGTAAGCGGTCCGGCGCCATTCTACGACCGCAACGAGGCCGACCTGGCCATCGCCATGGCGGTAGCCAAGGGGCACCCGCCTTCCGTTTTCCAGCCGGTCCGTATGCGAGCTGATTCTACGCGCGAAGAAGGCGCCATTCTTCTGCGCCATCTCCGCGAACGAAACATCCGCCGCTTTCTCATTGTCACCAGCGATTTCCATACGCGGCGCACCAACCGCATCTACCGCTCCCTGGCGGCCACCATCTATCCGGAGGCGGACTTCCACGTCGTGCAGGCCCCCAGCGAGTACTTCACATCCGCCACTTGGTGGACCAACCGTCCGTCCCGCAAGATCGTCTTGATGGAATGGATGAAGACCGTTGCCGGCTGTCTGGGCATCTGAAATGATTGCCGCATTCCGCAAACTCGCTCCCTACCTGTGGCGCCACCGCCGCGGCCTGGCCATCGGATTTGGTGCGTTGATCATGAAGGACCTGTTGGTGGTGGGGCAGCCGATCATAATCAAACGTGGCATTGACGCGCTGATGAGCGGCTTTTCCATGGAGACCGTTCTCTGGATGTGCGCCGCGCTCGTCCTGCTTACCGCCATCAAGGGAGTCTTCCAGTTCTACATGCGCATCGTGCTCGTAGGCATCTCCCGCGACATCGAGTTCGACATCCGTAACGATCTCTACGCACACCTGGTGACCCTCGACGGCGGCTTCTTCCTTCGCTACCGCACCGGCGACCTGCTGGCCCGCTCCACCTCCGATCTCAACGCTGTCCGCATGATGCTCGGCCCCGGGGTGATGTACTGGTTCGAAACCCTGCTCACCTTCCTCCTCGCCATGTGCGTGATGCTCAGCGTCGATTGGCGGCTGACCCTCATCGCCCTCTCGCCCGCCCCGGTCGTCAGCATCATCGTGGCCTATTTCGGCAAACGCATTCATCACAGTTCCGAGCGGCTGCAACAGCGCTTCGCCGACATCTCCAGCCGCGTCCAGGAGAATCTCACCGGCGTCCGCATGATCCGCGCCTACGTTCAGGAGCAGCCCGAACTGGAGCACTTCGCCCGCCTCCAGAAGCAGTACGTCAAGGAAGCCATCCAACTCGCCCGGACCAGCGGTTTGTTCATGCCGTTGCTGCAATTCCTCATCGGGCTGACGTTCCTGTTAGTCCTCTGGGCCGGAGGCCAGGGCATGCTCTCCGGACGCATCACCCTGGGGAGCTTCGTCATGTTCAACACCTACATGGGCATGCTCATCTGGCCTATGATCGCCTTTGGCTGGGTGGTGAACCTCATCCAGCGCGGCACCGCAAGCTTCAGCCGCATCGACGACCTGATCCATCAAAAGCCGTCCATTACCGCGCCCGTCAATCCGCTGTCATTACCGCAGCCCTTTCGCGGCGAAATCGAATTTCGCGACGTTGTCCTGCGCTATGAAACCACCTCAGCACTCGATGGTGTGACGTTGCGTATCACCCCGGGTGAGACCGTGGCGATTGCCGGCCACACCGGCAGCGGCAAGACCTCGCTCGTGCATATGATCCCGCGCATGGTCGATCCCACCGGCGGCGCTGTCCTCGTCGATGGCGTGGACCTGCGGCAGCTCGACCCCGAAGCTCTCCGCCGCCACATTGGCTTCGTTCCCCAAGAGACTTTTCTTTTCAGCTCCACCATTGCCGAGAACATCGCGTTCGGAGTTCCGGATGTGTCTCGTGAGGAGATCCTTCGTGCCGCCGATATTGCCGGCCTCACCCCCGATCTCGATTCGTTCCCCAACGGCATCGACACCGTAGTGGGCGAGCGCGGCATCACGCTTTCCGGCGGCCAGAAGCAGCGCGCCGCCATCGCACGCGCTCTGCTGCGCAATCCCCGCATCCTCATCCTCGACGACGCGCTCTCCAGCGTCGACACTGTCACTGAAGAGCGCATCCTCACGGGGCTCACCACGCTGTGGAAGGATCGAACCACCATCCTCATTTCCCACCGCGTCTCCACCATTCGACAGGCCGACGTCATCTACGTCATCGAGCAGGGCAGGATTGTCGAACAGGGCAGCCACGAGGAGCTGCTGCGCCAGAACGGCTACTACGCTGACCTGCATCAGAAGCAGATGCTGGAAGAAGAGCTCGAAGCGATCTGATGCGGACCTACTCGTTGGTGATATCGTGCGTCCGGCTCTCGCCACGCACCGGCAGGTAGACCTTCTCCCATTCCTTGTGCGCCGGGTGATTGGCATAGTCTGCCAGAGCTTTCTCGTTCTGGAACTCCATCACAAACGCCGATTCCAGCGTTGTGCCGCCCGCATCCCCCTGCACCTTGATACTCTTCAACCAGACGTTCTTAATGCCAGGGAATTTCGACGCCATTGTCGCCACGCCATCCAGCGCCGCCTTCTTCTGAGCGGCCGTTGTGCCCGGCTTCCAGTAGAGCGTTACCACGTGAATCACCGACTTCGGTTTGCCGAAGGTCTCCGCGCCCACCAGTGCGCCCACGGCAAAAAGCGCCAGTCCGGCGCACGCCAGCATCATCTTCTTTTTCCAGTTTGTCATTGCGATACAGAACTCCTTTGTTGATTCGTTTGGGGATAGGCTTCCATGGTAGCCGACTACGCCGTCCCGCTGCGCCGTACCTTTGGTTTCTCGGCCTCCGCCTCCGCCGGTTTCTTCAACGAGGCCAGGCTCGCCTTCAGGGCGTCCATGATGTCGATCACCTTGGTCACCTGAGCCTCGGCCGGCGCGACAATCTCCTGCCCGGCGATCTTGGCGTCAATCATCGCCCGCAGATTCTCGCGATAAGAATCCTTGTACTTCGATGGCTCGAACTTCGCCGCCAGCGCCTGCACCAGCATCGTCGCCATCTCGACCTCTTTGTCCTTCACCATCGACGTGTCGGTGGTGAACGACTCGCTCTTCCGCAACTCGTCCTCAAAGTACATCGTGTGCAGCGTGATCCCCTTCTCCGACGGCCGCAGAATCACGATGTGCTCACGGTTGTGCATCGAAATCCGCGCCAGTCCCATATAGCCCGTTCGTCGCAGTGACTCGAACAACAGCGCGTACGGCTTCTCGCCCGCTTCCTCCGGCGCCAGGTAGTAGGACTTCTCGTAATAGGTGGGATCCACCTCGTCGGTCTTCACGAACTCGAGAATCTCCATTACCTTCGCAGTCTTCGGAGCCATCTTCTTGATATCTTCATCCTCCACCACGACGTAGCGGTCCTTCTCGTATTCGTACCCTTTGACGATTTCGCTGCGCTCCAGTTCCACCCCTTCAGCCGCGCAAACCAGCTTCTGCTTCACGCGCGAATGATCCGTACGGTGCAGTTGATTGAAACTCACCGTCTCGGCGCGCGCCGCCGTGAACAGTTTGATTGGGAGGGATACGAGCCCGAATGTGAGGTGACCTTTCCAGACTGTCTGTGCCATATTCCTATTATCTCGCGAGAGCATCTCGCCCAACGAGACGTCATCTCCCTGATCGCGGGCATATAATCCGGGCATGACAAGCCCCCAGTCATTCTCACCGCGTCGTTCCCGTGGTTTCTCCAGGCGCAACTTCTTCGCCGCGGCAGGCGGCGCGCTCGCAACCTCGTTCTGGGCGGACCACGATCTGGAAGCCGCCATGCAAAACGTCAACAGTGCCTCCAAGCCGTCTGACTTGAAGATCACTGACCTCCGCGTAGCGGTCGTCGCCAAAGCCCCCATGACGTGCCCGCTCATCCGCATCGATACCAATCAGGGCATCTATGGGCTCGGCGAAGTGCGCGACGGAGCCAGTAAGAACTATGCGCTCCTGCTCAAAAGCCGGCTGCTCGGCGAGAACCCCTGCAACATCGACAAAATCTTCCGCAAGATCAAACAATTCGGCAGTCACGCGCGGCAGGGCGGCGGCGTCTGCGGCGTCGAGATGGCGCTCTGGGACATCGCCGGCAAGGCATACAACGTGCCCGTCTATCAATTCCTCGGCGGCAAATTCCGTGACCGCATCCGCTGCTACGCCGACACCAACGAATCGCATGACCCCGAAGTTTACGCCAAACGAATGAAAGATCGCGTCGACCAAAAAGGTTTCACCTTCCTCAAAATGGACCTCGGCGTCGATCTCGTGGAAAACGTCAAAGGCGCCATCAGCAAGCCTCTCGGCACCACTTCGCGCAGCTTTCCCAATACGCAGCACATGTTCACTGGCATGGAAATCACCGACAAGGGCATCGCGCTCATGGCCGAATACGTCGGGCGCATCCGCGAGATCATCGGCATGGAAGTCCCACTCGCCGCCGATCACTTCGGCCACATCGGTCTCAATTCCTGCATCCGCCTCGGCAAGGCTCTGGAGAAGTACAACATGGCCTGGCTGGAAGACATGATCCCCTGGCAACATGCCGAGCTGATGAAGAAAATCACCGACGCGGTGGATGTCCCCATTCTCACCGGAGAAGATATCTACCTCAAGGAGGATTTCATCAAACTCGCCAGCATGCATGCGGTGGATATGCTGCACCCCGACCTTGCCACCTCCGGCGGGATTCTCGAAACCAAGAAGATCGGCGACGCCTGCCAGGAACTCGGCGTCCCGATGGCGATGCACTTTGCCGGCAGTCCGGTGAGCTTCATGGCTAACCTCCATTGCGCCGCCGCTACCGAAAACTTCGTCGCCCTCGAGCACCATTCCGTCGATGTCCCCTGGTGGGAAGACCTCGTGCACGGGGACAAGCCGCTCTTCGAAAAGGGCTTCGCTAAGGTCCCCACAAGGCCGGGCCTCGGGGTTACCCTCAACGACGAAGTGGTGAAGCAACACCTGCTCGAACCAGGCTACTTCGAGCCCACGCCACAGTGGGACCGTGATCGCAGCAACGACCGTCATTGGAGCTAGTGCGCCGCGCCGGGTCACTTTGAGCTTGTGTAGACTGAAGATATGGCCGAATGGCTCGAAGAGAAGTACGCAAAGTCGGGTCACCCGTCTATTGAAGAATTGAAACGCGCTCAAAGCACAATTCAGACTGCCGATCCCCGGGATCTCATCGGCGACTTCTGGCCGGAAGAGGAAGACATCGACGAGTTCCTCTCTATGCTTCGCCAGTGGCGAGGGCATACTGAGGCTGATCGCGCCGCATGAGCGGAGTAACGGTGGACACCGACGTCATTTCGCTTGTATTCAAAGGCGATTCCCGCGCGGAGAAGTACTTGCCAGCTCTCGCAGCGCCTGACCTGCTCATCTCCTTCATGACCGAAGCCGAACTGGAGCGATGGGTCATTCAATCCGATTGGGGATTACGCAGGACGGAACGCTTTCGCACATACATGAGGCGATTCGTGTCGATCCCCTCGTCCCGCGATTTAGTGGTCACCTGGGCGCAGGTGATGGTAAAAGCGCAAGCTATCGGAAGGCGCATTGAAGGAGCGGATGCCTGGATCGCGGCAACCGCGGTCCTCTATAACGTTCCACTCGTCACAAACAACCCTGCTGACTATGCCGGAGTGCCCGGCATCAAACTGATAGGCCATGATCTCACTCCCCCCGAAACGTAGCCCAAGCGCTTTCACCAAAACCGCTAACCACTTGGAGTCACTTCCAATCGCAGTTCCGCGCCCTCCTCCAGCATCGCCAGCGGTTGATCCGATACCAACACCCCGTTCACCAGTTTCAGCGGACGTTCCTCCTCATCCACAGCCGGATGACCGATAGAGTTCACAAAATCCGTTGTGCGCGAGGTGACGTTCCACGACTTGCCCTTGTACTTCAGAACCGTAAAGACAACTTCCAACTTGCCGCCTCCTGCCTGCCGGATGACGCCTTCCAATCGCCCACCAAGAAAGACCTCGGGAGAGATAACCACCGCCCCGACGCGGGCACCCGGTTTGCCGGCCTTGCCGCCGATGGGGTCGGACAGCTTCACATGGAACTTCGTCGGCTTGTCCAGATTCTGCGCCGCGCAGCAAACCGCCACTGCCAGCAGGGCGATCACACGTGTCCCCATTGTCATCTCACCTTCCTGACTAGAACAGCCCAGTCTTTGCTCCGTTCCTTCGGTGCTTCCCCCAACTGCACGCGCCTACCGCCCGCAACAGTGCGAACCGTTCCGTCCTGCAACTCGCCGCCGAACCGCGGATCATACCATTTCACCTCAAACGTGCTCCCCGGCCAGGGAAGCTCCAACTCAGTCGTGCCGCCCTCGGGAAGGTAGATCGCGTAGACCTCGCCCGGCTTGGCAAACACCCACTGGTTGGCCGCGCCCGTCACCTCGTTGGCCCGACGCATTTCATGAAACGGAAGATAGCGCGTGAAGAACTCGTGTGCATGGCGCATCAAGTCCCAGAAGTGATCGCGGCTGCGCCAGTCCTCCATGTCGAGATCACTGTTCGGATACTTGTATCCAAAGAAGTGAATACTGCCCGCGCCGCCCGCCATCAGGTTGCCCCAGATCGACGCTTTGCGAATCGTGTCGTGCCAGTAGTCGTTTTCGTCGGGCAACACTCCGCTGCTGGTGGGGTTGATCTCGATCACTCCCACAAGCCATTTGTGCCCTGCCTTCGCTGACGCCTCCACCCATTTCAACGTCTGCGGATAGGTGTGCTCCGGATCGTGCTGCAACGCCGTGCCGTCGAAATTGCGAAACCCCAGCAGCCGTCCGTATCCTTTGTCGTCGGGCAGGATCTCGCCCTTCCACTGCACGTATTGGATCGGGTGCCGGTAAGGGTCCAGCCGCTTGAGGTAGTCGCAAAGTTCCTGAATGTCCCTGGTCTTGTAATACCGCCACCTGTCCATCTCCTCGGAAAGGTCCCAGAGGATGCCGTGATGGTGCGAAAACCTCGCCACCAGTTCGCGGTAGTACAGTTTCCGTAGCGGAGTGAGCTTGCCGAGAATCTGCTCGTTCTCCTCCTCCTGCGTGATCAGCATCACCTGCATGCCAAGCCTGTCCATGTGCGAAAACACAATCTCCCACTGCGCCAGCTTCGACACGTCATACCGCGCCCGTTCTTCGTAGCTCGTCCATGGATAGATCTCGCGCCCGTCACCGTCGATATTCATCGTCAGCGTGTAAAACGTGTTCATACCCTTGCCTGCAAGGTAATTCAACGCTCCGATGATCCCCCTGCCGCGGCCTTCTTTCCAACTCGGATCGCCCGCCTTCCAGTCCCTGATGTGCGGCTCATAGCGATGCAACCCGTCGCGCAGTTTGTTTGCCGCCCCGCCGTGATCCACCGTGTTGTCGAACTCCGCGTAGGCCAGAAAATTCTCCGGACTCTGCGAGCCCGCTTGAATGAAGTATTCGCCCGTGCCCGCGTACTGTTGGTAATGTTCACCGGTATAGCGAAGGGTTCCTCTCCGCCGGTGATCGCGCCCGGTCTTGTCCGTTGCCGCGATGCGAAGCGTGCCCGTTGCTCCATCGCCCACAACGGGGGAGCCCGCCCCCGCGGAGTCACTTACCGCAATGTTCTCACCGCTGCGGAACGAGACTGTGTAGCGCCACTCGCCCGTCTCATCCGGCACAAAGTGGACACGCCATTTGTTCCCCGCCGTCCCGCTCGACTCGGCCGCATTTCCATCCGCCGCAAAGTAGCCCGGAACAACGAACCGCTTACTCCCCTTTAAGAACGTAACGTCGAGGCGATAGAAGAGGAACGGGTTCGGATTCGCCGCCTCGCTGGTTTCCGGACCATCAAAGGTGAGCGTCACTGCATGCCACTGCTTCAACTCGCCGGAGATCTGTTGTCCAAAGCCCGGCAAGGCCGTCAGCAGAACGAGGACTGTCAATCGCATTCCAACCCTCTCCTCCTACTGCTGAAGCCGTGTCAACAACAATGTGACGAAACCGAAGATCAGACCGGACCCAAGCAGAATCCCTCCGATCAAACGCTCGCTGTGATGCGCGAACCACAGGTAGATTCCCGATGCCCCCAGCAACAGCAATCCTACCGACGTCAACAACGAGATCGCCGCCCAGATGTTCGATGGCAGATACTCGTGCCACAGGCCGTGGTTGGTATGCAGTTGCACCAGCGTCTCAAGAGCCCCGTGCCGTCTCGTCTTGATTTTGGCCTCACCCTTCGATGTCGTGTAGGCGACATCCACAACCTCGCCAGGGCGCACGATGCGAAAGCTGACACGCTCCCCAGCTTCCCGGATCTGACGCAGTTCGCCCTTCATTCCGTGTGTCGTCATCAGCTCCATCGCGGCGGCTCGTGGGTTGGCTGCCGCTTCCCTCGATAGCTTCAAGGTCGACTCTGTGTCCGTCGGTTTTGTATTCAGCATCGGCCGGTAGATGATCACCAGCGAGCTGATGGCAAACACGAGGGCCATCAGGACAAACAGCAGTCCCAGCCCGAGATGAGTATTGCGCATTAGTCGAAACATAGGTTCACCGGATCACCACCCACAGCGCCACCGTCAGCAACGCCATCCCTCCCATCGTCAATTGCGCCCAACGCAACCCCGGACGCGTGGCAATCCACATATACACCCCGGACACCGTCATGAACAGGAAAGCCCAGGTGGAGACCTCGTTGAAGTAGCCCCATGCGATCACAGACGCGGTCAAACGGTGGCGGCGCGAATGGGCCGTATGCATCGACGAGAGATACCCCCACACGCTGTTGGCGCGGTGAGCGACCCGCACGATCCCGGCTCCCTCGTCAAACGTCACCTCACGGCCCCCGTTTATCGTGAACACGTTGAATGCGAGATTCGACTGCTCATCGCGGTGGACATTGTATCGCCCGCCTGCCAGAGGGATCGCCACAGTATCGAAGATTGCCTTCGCCAGTTGCTGGTCGTCCAGCCCACCGGCGGCTTTGTACGGAATCTCGCGCAAAGAGGAGACCGGAGGTGGTTGATGCTCCCCCGGCGGTTCCAGAAAGACGGCATGGATTCCAGTTACGCCCCACACCACGAAGGCGGAAAATGTCAGAAGCCCCGAGTACATGTGGATCTTCTTCAACCAGTCATAGAGAACTTTCTTGTTCATGGACATGTCAGCGCAGCTTCTCCGCGAAAAATTCCACCGCCATCGGCAGCCCCTTCGACGTCGTCTCACCGCCATGCGGCCCGCCTTTGATCGTCACCAGCCGCACCTTCACACCCGCCTTCTGCAGCGCGCCCAACAGCAACTCGCTCTGATGGTGCGGCACCAGCATATCGTTGTCGCCATGCACAATCAGAAACGGCGGAGCACTCTTCGTCACGTACGTTACCGGATTCGCCCGCGCCACCTTGTCCTTGTTCTCCGTAATGAGCCCGCCCACCAACAGCGATTCCGGCGAATTCGGCAACGTGTGCGTCATCGCTTTATCGTTCACCCGGTGCGCGTCCATCTGCAGAAAATCCGTGGGCCCAAAGAAATCCGCCACGGCCTGCACCGCGCTGGACTCGGTGAGAAAGTCGCCCACCTCAAACTCCTTCACCGCGCCCGCCGTGCCGAGCATCGCTACCAGATGCCCGCCGGCAGATGTCCCATACACACCCACATGCTTTGGATCGAATCCGAATTGCTGCGCGTGCGCCCGTAGCCAGCGGATTGCCGCCTTGCAGTCCTGGATCTGGGCGGGGAACTGAGCATGCTGGCTGAGCCGGTAGTTGATCGCGGCAACGGCAAATCCCTTCGACAGGAACGCCCCCACTGGCTCATTCTCCTTACTTCCTGCACGCCACGCGCCGCCATGTACCGCGACAATCAGCGGCCAGTTGCGTCCTTCACCGGGTACATATAGATCCAACTTCTGGCGCTCGTGCGGATCGGCCACATAGGCGATGTCCTTCCACGTGCGCGTCCCTTGCGGCAAAGGCGGCCGCCGCGAAGCTCCCGCATCTCCAGCAGTGAACCACGGCCGCGCCGTCGGATTGTTACGGAAGAACGCCAGCAGCATTCGCGCGACTTTCTCCCGTCCGGAATTCGAAGGATGGGTTCCATCATCCGCCACATCCTCGCGCTTCCACACCACGTCATCCGCTCTTCGCCCCTTCACGCCATCGGTCCACAAATACGGCCCCCAACCGAGCCACGGAGCTTCGTCGTAGCGCAATCCCGGCTTCCCCGCGAGCTGATCCGCAATCACCCACTTCACCGCGAACGCACCTTCATACGCGTACGGCTCCGGATTCAACGGAGTCGACGCATAGCCCGCGTAAATGCGGCTCGACAGATACACCATCTTCACGTTCGGACACTTCTTCCGCAGCGTATGAATCGTACTCACCAGATCCGCTGCAAGCCGCTTCGCCTCCTCCGGCCAGCCTTTCTGTGGACCAGCATTCGCCTGCTTGATCCAGGCCACCTGCACCTGCGCTGGCGTTACGCCCGCCGCGCGCAGCCGTTCTTCCACAACCGTCCAATAGCGGCTCTCCGGATTCGCCGTCACTATCGCCGTCTGTCCGCCCTGCGCCCCATCCACGATTACCAACTGCGGATTCAATCCCTGCTGTTGCCCGGCTACTCGCTGGAACATCGAGAATTCCTGGGTCGTATTCGACATGCCAACCGACAGCAGCACAATCTTCCCGTTCGCCGAAGCCTTCCCCTCGCCATCCAACGGACGCAGCTCGCGCGCCGTGCGCAACCCTGCTTCGATATGTGCCGCCGGGGGAATGTTCTTCCCGCCCGGATACAGCCCGCCTTCCTCGCCTTTGTACGTGGCTGTCCCCAAGTCCGGCAGCGGCACCAGGCCCGTCGATTCGCGTGGAGGATTTGCCTTGGCGTACTGCTCGCGCTGCTGCCGCCGCATCTCCTGCGTGGGCTGGCCGATCGCCAATCCGCACAAGCCAATCGTGACAAGAAGAATCCGCAAGGGGGACATGCAGCGATTCTACTGCACTTCGTACAACTCCAGCGCCACGGTCTCCGTGCGCCCTTCCGCGATGCTCACTGTCGCAGCGCGTGCGTCCGCCAATGTCTCTTTCGTGATCTCGTCCAGATCATACGTGCTGATCAGCAGGTACTGCCCCGGCGGCAGCGATACAAACCGGAACTTGCCGGCGGCGTCCGCCGTCGCGCGCATCGTCCCATGAATCAGCACGTGCTGCTCCAGGTTCTGCGCCACCAGATACACCGGCGCCCCCGGCCACACCGCGTCCTGCTTCTTCACCACGCCTTCCACTATGCCGCCGGGATTGAGTACCGCGTCGGCAAAAACCAAGGTGGAGTTCTCCAACCCGATTCGCGGGGCGTTGCCCACCTCGCCTACGGGGACCCGCCGCGCAATGTAGGACGGCACCTCGAATCTTGTGAATGCATACTCGGGCGAGGGTGTCACGAACACCTCCCAGACGCCCGGCAGTATGTGTCCACCTGGCCGTGCCGAGACGGTGTTGCCCGCCGCATCGACGCGTCTCAAGATAATCTTGGCGGCTTCCTGCTCTGTTCGCTTTGGTGTGCGCTGCCGCACCTCCAATCGCGGCAGCCTCACGGTTTGTCCGTGAACGACGCTCTCCTTCTCCAGCGCAAACGAGTGCCAGAACGCCACCGGCTCGTTCGACCCCGCCGGCTCAGCCAGAATCTCGTACCTCCCCGGTGCGAGTTCATCAAACTTGTAGATCGAATCGGGCGCGCAGGAAACCACGGTGTCCTTTCGCCCGGTATCGGAGCTCAGCGTCACTTTCACTGACGTCATCGGAACCTGGCACGTGATGTGGCCGCTCAGTGTGAACACCCTACCCGGCGTCGGCATAAACAGAGCCTCGCCGGTATCCATGTCCGCCTGCGCAAGAAACGTCCGGGCCTCACGTGACTCCGTCACCCCTGGAAAGAATGTCGGAATGATCCCGCCTCCGTCCTCCAGATCCATCGCGCCGCTGCGCACCCAATACCTGCCCGGCGTGAGCCCGCTCAACCGGAAGTTGCCGCGATCGTCGCTCTTCGTATTCGCCGCCACGCGCAGCGGCATCTGCGCGCGATAGGCGTAGACATTGACGTCCGCCATCCCCACCTGATTCTCATCCACCAGCCGGCCGGTGATCGCCCCCAAATGCCGCATCGGCAGCTCAGCAAAGGTCACCGAATCGCCCTTCACTTCGATCACTTTGCCGGGTCCGCCGGCCCGCTTTTCGCCATAACTGAAGTCGAGAAACCCTCGCCGCCGCGAAACCAGCAGGTAGAATCCATCGGGCAGGGAAGGGAACCAGAACTGCCCGCTGCGATCCGTCAACGCATCGGCCAGCTTCGCCCGCGCGCCCCCCGCCGCCACTGACTGCAACTGCACGCGCGTCCGCGCCAGTGGTCGTGACGAAATCCGCTCAATTGCGATCCCATGAATGATTCCGGCCTCCCCCAACACGGCGCAGGCCAACCACACCACAGCCGTCCGCGGTATCATGCAGCATTTGACGATGCCACAACCACAAACGTGCAACCGAAACGAACTCGCCGCCCTCTACCGCAGTCTTCTCCTCGATGGGATCGTGCCTTTCTGGTGGACCCGTGGCGTCGACTGTGACCACGGCGGCGTTCTTTCCTCCATGCAGGAAGACGGCACGCCCATCAGCGGCGACAAATACATCTGGTCGCAGGGCCGCTTCGCCTGGGTCGCCTCCGCGTTGCACGCCCGCATTGAGTCGCGCGACCAATTCCTCGATGCCGCCCGCGCAACGGTCCATTTTCTGCTCCGCCACGGCCGCAACGAAAAAGGTCACTGGGTCTACCGCACAACGCGCGAAGGCCGGATGATCGAAGGTCCCACCAGCATATACTCCGATTGCTTCGCAGTCTACGGACTCAGCGAATACTACCGCATCACGCGCGACCAACAGGCCATCGACGTCGCACTGGAAACCTGGCACGGCATCCGCGCCCGCGTGGAAGACCCGTCATTCGATGCCGTCGCACCCTACAAACTCCAGCATGGCCGCCGTCCTCACGCCATCCCGATGATCCTCACCGAAGTCTCGAACGAACTCGCGCAGACCACCGGCGACTCCTCCATCGACCGCGCCGCCGGTGAGTACGCCGAGCGCATTCTTAATCAGCACGTCCGCCCCGACAACATTCTCGTCGAATTTCGCGATTGGCAGTACCAGCCGCTCCCGCCCAACGAAGGCACCGCGGTCATGCCCGGTCACGGCATCGAGTCGATGTGGTTCATCATGCATTGGGCCCGCCTCCACAAACGCCCCGACATGATCGAGAAAGCGGCAGCCATCATCAAAGCGCAACTCGAAGCCTCCTGGGATCCCGAACACGGCGGCATCTATCTCGCCATCGACGCGGAAGGCCACCCGCCCTTCCTCGCCAACCCCGAGAAGAAGGTATGGTGGCCTCATACCGAAGCGCTCTACGCGCTCCTGCTCACCCACCACCTCACCGCCGAACCCTGGTGCATGGAATGGTACCAGCGCGTCCACGAATGGTCGTTCGCGCACTTTCCCATGGAGTGCGGCGAGTGGCGTCAGCGCCTCGATCGTCAAGGCAACCCCATCACCGAGCTCATCGCCCTGCCTGTGAAAGACCCGTTCCACCTACCCCGCGCCGTCATCCTCATCCTGCAACTTCTCCGCGGCTGACCCCGTATTCGGCCGCACCGCGCATAGACAGGCAGGAGGACACTTTAACCCATGCGCAAAGCGATTCTAACTCTCTGCCTGGCACTGCCGGCATCCGCCACGGTGCTGTACACCACCACCGACAACACCTTTCCTGACGCCAATTGGACGAGCACCATCATCGACCAGGGCAATCTCGTCAGCGCCTCTCAAACCTCGCTGCAAATTGTCACGGGCGGTGTGGGCGGCGCCGGCGATCCGTACCGCCAGACCACGCACAACTACACACCCAACAGCTCCGGCTTCGGCGCCATTGTTGTAGCGCATATGCTCGCCGGAGCAACCTACTCGCCCGGCCTTCCAGTGGACACCATCGACTTCTCGTATGCCCTGATAGGTCCCTCAAACGTGGCCTATAGCCTCGTCATCCAACAGGGTGTCGACTACTTTGTCCTGTCCACCTTCGATGTTTCGAACTTCTCCGCTACCTGGAATGCCAATTCTCACTCCGGTACAACTGCCATCAACTATTGCAGAGTTTTCACCAACGCCGCGTATCCGGCGACCGACTGCACCGTGCATCCGGACTTCTCGCAACCGATGAACCTCGGCTACGCAACAGCGAACAGTTCCCCCCAGGCGAACTTCACCCTGCCCCCACTCACTGCCGGAATCGATGGCTTCACGGTCACGCTGAACTCGTCCGTGCCCGAACCCGCCACCAACGCGCTATGTGGTGTAGCGCTCTTGGCCCTCGGTGCGTGGCGCCGGCTTCGGCGACGTTAACGCTCCGGATGCAGGTGCTGCGTCAGGAACCGCAGAAACACATCCCAATCCGAAGGTATCGTGCCATGCCCGCCGTCGTGCATGTAGTAGCCGACGTCGTTCAGAACAGCCTTGCCCGCCTCGGGGAAAGTCTCCGTCTCCAATCCGCGTTTGCCGAATAGCTTGTACACCGGCGCGGCCGCCACCGCCGCCAGAAACTCTCCCTTCGGATCCGACCAGCGGTCCGTGTTGCCAGTCTGCAGCAGCACGGGCCGCGGCGCGATCAACGCCACTAGCATGTGCGCATCCACTGGTAACTCCTTCACGTTGTCACCCCACTTGGCATAGTTGCCCGCGAACTGGTACCCGAACCGCACCGCCAGATGCTTGATGGTCTCGCCATAATTGCGCCGGCTCAAAGCTGCTCCACCTTCACCCGAACAACTCGCAATCACCAACGCGATCCGCTCATCATGCGCGCCGGCCCACATTACGGTCTTGCCCAACCGCGACACGCCCATGATAGCCACGCGCTTCGCATCGATGGCCTTGTCCGTCTCCATGTAATCAATCGCGCGGCTCAATCCCCAGGCCCACGCGCCGATCGTCCCCCACTCATCGCTCGCCGGTTTTTCATGGCCCGGCTTGAGAAACATCTTCCGTACACCCAGCCCCACGCCGCCATCAAAATCAGGATCAATGTCGCCGTAGTACACCGTGGCAAATCCGAACCCCTCCTCAACAATTCGTTTGACATTGATGCGTCCGAACGAGCGTCCCTGTGCCGCCGGAACACGCTGTTTCTCGCGATTCCAGATCTCTCCCGGTTTCAGACCCGGATCATCCACCGTGGATGAATTCGCAGCGAATGCCAGATTCAGCAGTAGAGGGACCGGCTTCGTTGCACCTGCTGGAAGATAAATCGCGAGATCCATCTTCGGCCCGTCCTTATCGCCCGCGAATAACACCGTTACCTGACGCCGCGACGCCTTCCCATCCAGCGCCGGCGTGCCCTTATCGAACACATCGAACGCCATCTTCGCCGGTTTCCCGGGCGAGCGCCCGTACTGATTGTCCTCGTACAACTTCACGATCTCGGGACGCCGTTGCCGCGTCCAGGTCCTAGCGTCCTTCACAGTTTTGCCGTTGGCGAGCTTCAACACATCCGGCAGCGTATACGAGCCGGCCAATGCCTCGGTTGTATTGACAGCAATATCCGCGACGGGCTTCGCGGGTGCATCGGACACTTGAGCCGAAGCAGTGAAGACACACAGAAAGAGCGCGCATGCCAATCGTTGCATGCGTACTATCGTATGCTACCCGGCGGCCGTATAGTCTTGCGGCGACACCCACCCCATCGCACCGAAGCCGCCCACGTAGTACACGTCCACCACATCCATGCGATAGACGCTGAAATCGGCGAAACCCATATACTGTTCCGCCTCGGGATGTCGCGCGAAGTAAGCTGCCCGCGCCTCTTCCGCTTCGTCCTCGGGAACGGGCCGCACTTCGCCCATGACGTTCATTCGAGCCGAAGTCAGCGGGTCCTGTTCCGCGCCTTCCGCATACACCGTCAGGCTTGCATGCGGATCCTCAACAAGATTTTTCGTGTGCACCGCCAGCCCACTGAAGTAGAACACTGGCCGTCCAGCACCATCCAGCGCGAAGTTCACTGTCGATCCAAACGGGTACCCCGACAGCCGCTTCGAAATCGTCGATAGCACGCCGAATCCTCGCGTCTGCATCAACTCGCGTGCCCTCTGCGCCTTTTCCGGAACCGCCATACATCAAGGGACCCAGGCTGTATTGCTCATTTCTTCCCAAATGCTTCTAACACAGTAGCTGCGAGCACGGCCTGCCCGATCCGCGACGGGTGCACATCGCACACCGAAAGGTCCAGGCTCAGGGGGACGAGCAGATGCGCCTTACATGGATTGCCCCCAAAGGATTCCGATGCCTTCTGGAAAGCCGTGAAGCCATCCGCGAACTCGGCCTCAAACACATTGCCCACTTGCTCCATAGTGGCATTCAATGCGCTGATGAGCTGGATGGAAAGCGGATCGCTGGTGGGCGAGTAATACTTCACTAACACAAGGGTGCCGTTGAAGCGGCCTTGAATGCGAATCGCCGCCAGAATCCGCGAGAGATTATCCGCGTACTCATTCAGCACACCGTTCACACGGTCGTTCATACAAGCAGGGTCGAAGGCACACTGGTACTGCAGCAGTATGAGATCGTTCGCGCCGATGCTCAGCGTAACGAGCTTCGTGTTCCGATTGTCCAGAAGATGCGACACGGCAAATTCCATCTGGGACAGGGGGTACTCTACGTGCAGGCCAATCCAGTCTTTGAACGGATCTAGATCTGGGAACGCCACATTCGGGTGAGTACATCCGTTGTTGAGAGCATTCGGATCGAGGAAGCTGGCACTGGTCTCCCCAGGGCACGACGCATTGACCGACTCTGCGATCTTCTTCGAGTTGGCCCTCACAATCTCCGGATACCCGGCAAAATCCGATGCCTTTGGCGGAGGCGAGTTGAGTAGCAGAGTGGGATCGAGCCCAAACGAGACCGAATCACCCAAAGCAAGATACCTGTCCTGCGAATTCTGCGGGAAGGCCGGCGAAGCCAGAATCGCCATCAACATACTGCCCAGTCGAAAGTTCATTGCTCCTCCAATGCTTCGATTCTATCAACACTGATAGAGCACTGACTGAGCTATAGAGAGCTACCTCACCGGCAGCGCCACTTCGACCCCCGTGCACGCATCCGCCTCATTAAACCCTGAAAACGGAATCAGCGTGCTCGCCGGCATTTGTGCCTTGTTTAAGAAATCCAACCGCACCTTCCGCGACAAATCAATTCCCGTCTGGCTCGTGGGATACACATGCGAGAATGCCGCATCCGTCAGCGCCCCGCCCTTCTTCTTCACCGTCGCGCTCAGCTCTTCAAACATCTTCCGCACGCCGGCCTCGGTACAACCCTTCGCCACATGCAGCCCGCTCCACATCATCTTCTTCGAGGAAATCCCCACCACTTGTGTGAAATTCGGCGACTTCGTCAACCCCTCCGGATACACAAAACCGACCGCCGTTTTCCCCCGCGCCACAGCCTCGCACTCCACCAGCGCGCGTCCATAGGGCATCGGGATCTGTACCTGGTTGTACGCCGCGTTGGGATAGCGCGACGTCGCAAGCGCCGCTACATCCTCGCCATCGCCCAGCGAACTCACAAAGCACGTGACACTCACCGCGTCCGCCGGAGCGAGCGACACGCCCTTCAACGCCTTGTCGATGTTGTCGAGCGCCGTCGTCACCAGCGGCTTCACGTTCGCCACCACCGCATTCTGGCTCACGCCCTGACCCGACACAAACACCAGTCCGTCCGGGTTCCGGCCATCATCAGTCACCACTTCCACCGAGATCTTCTGCCCCTTCAAAGGCAGCCCGGCCACGCGCACCACGGATAGCGCCGGAGCCTTCAACACGATGTTCAACAGGCTCGTTTCGGCCTCCAACGGAACAAACGCGCGGATCCGCTGGACCCTGCCCTTCACCTTGGTGCGGAGCTTCGTCGCCTGCTCCATCAACGATCCCTTCAACTCGGGCGTGTACACCGCGAACCGCACATCCGCGGTCTCCATGACGACACCCTGCCCAAAGGCGGAAACAACCGTGGTACACAACATCAGCACGGCGTGCGCGAACATCACGCAACGCCGGCCGCATTCTGGCTTCTGGCTCCTGAATTCTGGCTTCTTCCCCAGCATTACCGCAGACTCTCCAACAACCCGACCGCCATTTTCATATCCGCATACCGCTGCTCCAGATCCTCAATCTCGCGCTCAATATTCATAGTCCCCTTGTAGCCGATCTCCTTGAGCTTCGCCACAAACCGCGGCATGCCCACCGAACCCTGCCCCAGCGGACGCTCCGTCCCTAACGCACCGGCCACATCCTTGGGCGGCCAATCGCCATCCTTGGCATGCACGCTGATCACCCGCGGCCCTAGAATCCCGAGCGCCTCAATCGGATCACCCGTCCCATAGAGAATCATATTTGCCGGATCGAAGTTGATGCCGATGTTGCCACGCTCCACATCATTCAAGAAGTGCAGCAGAGTCGCGGCCGGCTCCTGACCCGTCTCCAATGCGAACGTCTGCCCGTGCTTCGCCGCGTGATCACAAATCCGCCGCACCATCGCCCGCACAGCAATGTAGTTCTCGTTCCTGTCATCGGCGGGAACAAACCCGATGTGGCACGCGATGCTCTTCACGCCGATCGCCGCCGCGAAATCGCTGATCTCGATGGTGCGCGCCTCGCGCTCCTCGCGCGTCGCCGGAGGAATGAATCCCACCGTATTCTCCACCGTCGGAATGTCCGCGTACGATTCGCCGTTGTAGGCCGCAAACACCGTGGCCAGATGAAAATCCTCGGCAGCAAGCTGTTCCTTCCAGCTCTGCGCAAACGCCGCATCCAGCTTCACATCGCCGGCTAGGCCCAACTGGCCGCAGGTCACACCAAGACTCTTGATGCGCGGCAACGCATCGCGCACCGCCCACATCATCGCTCCGATTTCCAAATCTCTTAGAACTGGCATTTTACTTTCTCTCCATTCTTTGCGCGCGATTCTTCCAGCAGCCGGCTCAGCCGCACACTCGCCGCAGAATCCTCCGGCTTGCACATCTCGGGTCGCACGCCGTCCTCCGCGCACTCCAAAAAGTATTCAATCTCCGCCTGGTATCCATCCACTGAGGACACCTGCAGCAACTCCGATTCCCCGTCCGCGCGGAACAGGCTCGCCTCGCGCCCGAGGCTCGAATAATCCACCGTTCCGCCGTCGCAGACCACAGTGTACTCCATCGAAAACGGATACGACTTGGGGTGATGCCACCCCCCCGTAATAGTCGCTGTAAACCCGCCTCCATAATAAAGCTGCGACTCCATCACGTCGACGCCGCGCGCCAGATCTTCATACCCCGTCGCCGACACATACTCCGGCAATCCGAACAACTGCACGCATTGATCGGCGTCATGAATCACGAGATCGAAAACGCCGCCGCCACTCTTCGATTTATCGGCGATCCACTTTGCCCACGCCGGACCCGCGCACCTCCGCCGGAACAGCGCACTCCGCACTGCGCCCAATTTCGGCAGCGCCTCGCGCAAACCGACGTAGGCCGGGAAGAACCGCAGCACCTGCGCCACCATCAACGTGCGTCCCTGTGTCTTCGCCTCGGCGATCATCCGGTCGCACGCCGCCCCATCGAGCGCCATTGGCTTCTCCACCAGCACATGCTTGCCCGCGCGCAACGCGGCAATCGCCATCTCCTCGTGCAGGTCCGTTGGCAGACACAGGTCCACCGCGTCCACGTTCGGATCCTTGAGACAATCGGCTACGTCCTGGTACCGGCCGATTCCGGAGAAATCCATCTTTTCTCCTGGCCCGCCCAGGTTGCCCGCGATGCCCGTCAGGTCCCCTTCCAGCTTGCTGATATCGTCGCTCACGACAGCGGTTAATGTATGGTGCGTGAGATTCCGGATGGCCTTCAAGTGCACCATCCCCATGAACCCCAGCCCGGCTACGGCAATACGCATAAGCCGTTATAGTAACATCATGCGCAGACGAAGCTTTCTGGCTGGGACCTCCATTACCGCTCTCCCCACTTTTGCCGCCACCTCTGGCACCCCGCGGCAGGTGGTGGCTATGGGCGACGGCATCGCCTACACACCCGCCGAATACGCGATTTTGCTCGAAAAACTTGCACCCAACATCAAGTCTGACAACTACTCCCTCGGCGGCGCCGTCAAGGTTCTGGAAGAGGCAATGGCCAGGGAACTCGGCAAAGAACACGCCGTCTGGTTCCCCACCGGCACGCTCGCCAACCACCTCGCGCTGCGCACACTCGCCGGCGAGAACCGCCGCGTCATTGTTCCCGCCGAATCGCACGTTTACATGGATTGCGGCGATTGCGCCCAGACCCTCAGCAACCTCAATCTGATTCCGCTCGCACCCGGCAAAGCCACCTTCACGCTCGATCAGGTGGAAGAGGTTGCCAAGCAAGGTGCAGGGGGCCGCGTCCCGCGCAACATCGGCGCAATCCTCATCGAATCGCCTGTCCGCCGCCGCACCGGCGAAATGTTCGATGTCGCCGAGATGAAGCGCATCACCTCGTGGGCTCGCCAACGCGGCATCGGAACCCATCTCGATGGCGCGCGTCTCTACCTCGCCTCCGCCTACAGCGGCATGTCCGTCGCCGAATACGCCGCCATGTTCGACACCGTCTACGTGTCGATGTACAAGTACTTCAACTCGCCCAGCGGAGCGATCCTCGTCGGCCCGAAAAAGCTGCTCGAAAACATGTTCAACGCGCGCCGTATGTTCGGCGGAGGCCTCCCCCACGCGTGGCCCTTCACCGCCGTTTCCATGCACTACCTGCAAGGCTTCCCCGACCGTTTCCGCCACGCCGTGCAAACCTCAGAGACCGTGATCGCCGCCCTAGAGAAGGACTCCAACTTCAAAGTGGAGCGCATTCCCAACGGCTCAAACATCTTCCGCCTGCGCGTCTTCGGCGTCAACTCGCCCAACTTCCAACTCCGCTCCGAACACAACGGCTTCTCGCTCGCTGATGCCAACAGTGAATGGTTCAACGTCCAGGTGAACGAAACCTGGAACTACCGTTCGGCCACGCAAATCCTCGAATCTCTCCGCAAAGGACTGGGTTGAATGAGAAATAGAATCGCTGTGCGCCTCCCGAAGCACACGGCATCCAAGAGCGCCGGTGTGCCGCGCGGAAGAATTGTCCGCGATCAATTCGGACGTCTGAGATTGGGGCTCTTCGTGTTCACGCAGCCTACCGGCGACTAATCTGCCGCTGTTTTCGCGCCCCCCCGGATCTTCCGATCTCGCTTAGCGTGGATATCTTATACAGTGGCACAAACGGCAAGGCGTGCGCGCGTCCCCTTCCGCAGTGTCTGGGGGGGATGGACAAGCTTCCGCTCGCGAAACCTCTGCCTCTCAAGGCCTCGCCTGCTCGCAGTTCGTTACCTCCCCCTCCTCCTGAGGATCGATCACTGTGAAGCCCGCTTTGAGCGCCGCCGCTTTCAACTCCTGGTCGGAGGCAACGAACGAGAAGTCGACGCCTGTAAGCGCGAACTGCTCTCTGAACACGATAGCTGAGGCCAGATGTGCGCAGTCCGCGCCACGGAGTGCATGTGTCCTCGCCACGTCCAAAGATTGCTCGATGACCTCCGGCGCAAGGTCCACCTGGAACAGCCCTTTCCAGTCATCAAGAAGATCAGTCTCAATCTGCTGGAAACCGGCAGCATCAATCGCGCCTGCTGTCCGCTTCCTTGCGCATGTCGCTGCTATCTCGATCAGGCCCAGCGTCGAGGCGCCCATCAGGATTCCTTGATCGAACTGCTGGTTAATCCACCCGCTCCCGGCTTCCTCGAAATAGCGTTTCACCCACGCGCTGGCGTCGATGTAGAGCAGTGTCATCGGCGATCACGGATCAGAAGCTCAGATGCGGAAATTCCTGTACATGTGATGGGCTTGACCTTGCGGAACGGTGGTGCATTCAGATCGGGGGGGCGGATGCCCGGGCGTCCAGCCGCCCGGCTGATTACTTCCTCACGGGTAAGCTCCGGGAACTCTTTCGCTCTACTGCTTTTCCTCGACCGGAGCAGTTCCAGAACCCGCACGGCGTCCTCTTCGGAGAGCCGCTCCACCTCCTGAACCAGGATTTCCTTTACCGAGGCCATGGTGCCGTTCCCTTCCTATGGTCCCAACGTTCGACCTCACCCATCTCCAGTCTGCCACAGCGCTGCCGCCGAGTGGCGACCGGCAACGGCTAACACCGGCCGCTATTCCGACGCCAATCTGTCTGCTGCGACTACCCTCCATCAACTCTCAATTGCCGGTTGATACCACGCCGCCAGGCAGGGGCATACTTCAGTTCAGCGCACTGCCCTTCCAGAACGCCCATCCACGCCTCCACCTCCGCCACCTGCGATCCTCAATCGAATCGCCAGTCCGCCGCACCGGCGAAATGTTTAACGTGGCCGAGAGGAAGCGCGTCACCTCGCGGGCTCGACTGCACGGCATCAGGACGCACCTCGACGGCGCGCGTCTCTACCTCGCCTCGTCTTTGGACGGCATAATGCCGCAAGCTTCGATACCGTCTACGTCTCGATGCACAAGTACTTCAACTCGCCCAGTGGTGCGATTCTCGCCGGCCCGAAAAAGCTGCTCGAGAGTTCCACGCCCGGCGTATATCGGCGGGGGCTTCCCCGAGCGAGTCCGCCAGGCCGTGCGAACTTCAGAAACCGTGATTGCCGCCCTCTACAGGATCCTCGCGGACCGGGCCCCGCCGCTCGTCGTGCCGCCAGATGCCGGCAAGACTCCCAATAACATGTAAAAGAGCAGCATATTGAAATAGTGCGCCCCGTCGCGCCACTGAGTCAATCCGCCGCCGCTCAGCGAGTTGATTCTCCTGCCGCCTCATACTCCCGTGAGAGTCCCGATCCGTGGCCCGGGCCTCTCCTCAGGAATGCGAAGATCCGGCCGTGTGTTACACTCCCAGCATATGGGTAGTACAATCACGGTGCGTCTGCCAGAAGACTTGGCCGAGTGGTTGAAGCAGGCCTCCAGGAAAGCCGGTGTACCGCGCGGAAAAATTGTCCGCGATCAACTGGAGATCGCCCGCAAGTCGCAAAAGCAGCCCTTCCTGCGTTTGGCTGGATCAGTCGCGCGCGCCCGCGACCTCTCTTCGCGCAAAGGATTCTCCAAGCCGTGACAGGAATCGCCGACGCCGGATTCCTGGTGGCTTTCGCAAATCGTAAGGACCTGCACCACCATTGGGCAGTCGAAGTTGCCACCCGCATCGACAAGTCGCTCCTGACGTGCGATGCAGTTTTGGCGGAAACCGCTTTCCACCTCGAAGATGCCTCGCTTGTATTCGCCATGGCCCGGGAGGGTTTGGTGCGTCCTCAATTCCAAGTCTCGGAGCACCTGATTCGTCTGGCCGAACTGGCGAGCCGGTATTCGGAACGTAAACCCGACTTGGCGGACCTTTGTTTGATCCGGCTCAGTGAGTTGAACCCGCGCCTGCCGGTAATCACCACGGATGTGCGGGATTTTCGGGTATACCGCCGTGGCCGCCGCGAGATCATCCCCTTATTGCATCCGCCTCGGATCTGACTCGCACACGTCCTAATTCCGCGCAGATCCCTTCAAGAATCTGAGCAGCCACGCCTCCACCTCTGCCACCTGTTCCGGAACATTGTTGTGACCGGTCTCCAACGCCAGCAGCAACTTCTTCTGTCCCGGAATCACGTTGTACGCCGAATACATCGAAGTCGGCGGACACGTCTCATCGTTGAAGCCCCACGAATACAGCCCCGGCGCCTTCACGCGCCGCGCGAAGTTCACCACGTCGTAATACCGCGACGTTTCGATCTTCTCCGCCGACCGGTGCGCCAGCGGACCCTCCGTCGCACGGAACATGTGCGGCCACCCTCCCGCGCGATTCTGCAAATACCCGGTGACATCCGCCAACGCCGGATAGTAGGCCGCCAGGCCCTTCACGCGAGGATCCAGCCCCGCCGTCACAATCGACAGCGCACCTCCCTGGCTGCCACCCGTCACCGCAAGATGCTCCCCATCCCACTTCGGATGGCTCACCAGAAAGTCATTCGCGCGCACGCAACCCAGGTACACGCGCCGGTAATAATAGCGGTCCCGGCTGTCCAGGCCAAACGTGTTGTAACCGGCCAGTGCACCCGCGCCCAGCGAATCGTACACCGATTGATCCATCGTCACCGGAATGCCGTGAATGCCCACCTGCAGCGTGATGACGCCGCGAGCGGCAATCGCCGCAAGCCCGCGGTACGGACGCACTCCCGCGCCCGGTACGCTCAACAGCGCCGGGTACCTGCCCGGCGTCTTCGGCTCGCACAACACCCCATAGAACCGCGACGGCGCCGCCCCCATCCCGATGTTCTGTAGATTCACGTGGTAGCAGTCCGCCTGCGCGTTGCCGTACTCAGGCAGCGGTGTCACCTTCGCGTCCATCGGTATCTTGGCCAGCGCCGCTTTCCCCGTCGCCCAAAACTCATCGAAGTCCGCGGGATCCTTTTGCGTCGGCTGGATCGCCTCTGGACGAAACGCCGCCGTCGCCAGACCTCGGTAGGTTCTGCCGTTCTGTTCCACCGTCGCGATGCAGCGCAGAAAGCCTGGCTCATTCATCGTGCCGCCGTCGACCGTCAGCCCATCGCTGGTCAGCGTGGCGGACTGCTCGATTCTCGGAGCCACCATCTCAGGTCCGATGCGATACGAAACTCTCACCCCGCTCAGCGCGTGGCCGTTCCGCACGGCAACAATCCGGAACCGCACGGGCTGGCCCGGTTCATAGCGCCAATCCGGCCGGTCCGTGGAAACCCGCACCTGTATGGTCCCGATCTGGTCCTGTGCAAACAGGCGCAGTGCAACAAAGGAGAGAAATGTGAATCGAAGCATGGCGTGACTTCTCACGATATCTGATCTCAGCGCGCCGCGTCCTACTTGCGTGGCGCCACCTGGTAATCCGCCCGCAGGCGAAGCGTCACTTCCGTTCCTGGCTCCACAACGCCAGCGTGAAATTGCTGTCTCCGCGCACGGTCCAACTCAAGGCCGCCCGTGGAACCTCGCCAGGCTCAAACGAATTCACCAGCCGCACCCACGTCTGGATTCTCGCTCGACGACGTCTCCTTGCCCACCACAATCGCCGCCTGAATCGCCATGCGCCGTGGTTCGATACCTGCACCCTCAGCCTCGGTCACGGTCTCGGCTAAGTCGGACCTTTTTTCACTTCCGCTCGAAATTCGGCTTACGTTTCGCGCACCTATTTGCATGGAGGCTCTCTGAACATGCGCCGTCTTCTCCTTGCCGCGTTCACTCTTTACTCTTGCGGTTCCCTCAACGCCGCCCAGATCGCTCTGGGCGTCAATGCTGTCGTCAATTACGACGCCGAATCCGGCCCCGGCGGCGATGGTGCACCCGTCGCCAACATCCCCGGTTGGACCACTCAATTCGGCGCACCCACCGTTGTCGTCTACGGCTGCTGTGGCGCCGGTAGTTTCCCCACTCCTGCCGACACCGGCGGCTCAGCCGGCGGCGCGAACTTCTTCGCCGGCGGACGCACCACGGGCAACTCTTCCCTCTCTCAAACGCTCGATGTTTCCAACATTTCCGCCCTGATTGACGCCGGCCTCATCTCATTCCTTATGTCCGCTTACCTCGGCGGCTGGCAGAATCAGGACGACTACGCCTCGTTCCGCGCCAATTTCCACGATGGCGCCAACAACAACATTCAGTCCGTTACGTTCAACGGTCCCCTGGCCGCGGTCCGGTCCAATCAGACCGGACTCTTCGAAATGACCACCATCGGAGCGGTCCCCAACGGCACGCGCTCCATCACGTTCATCCTGTCGATGATACACTCCGCTGGTGCATACAATGATGGCTATGCCGACAACCTCTCCTTTGTGGCCACGGAAGCCGCGGCTCCGATTCCCGAGCCGGCAACATTCGCCCTCTCGGCCTTCGCCCTGGCCTGTTTGACGCTCCCACGCATCGTCTCGGGACGCCGCCGCAAGGGCAGACTTCGATCCGGCGCCTTTGTTCCTGATTCTGCCGTGGCTCCCGCGCCCCGCGCCTCCACCTCGCTCCGCCTGCTGTGCATCTCCGTAGCTGAATGGGCAGCTCAATTGATCGACATCCACCGGAATCTACTTTCGGCGCACCACATGGTAATCCGCCCGCAGGCGAAGCGTCCCACCTGGCGGCAACTCCCGTTCCTGGCTCCACAGCGTCAGCGTGAACTTGCTGTCTCCGCGCACGGTCCAACTCAACGACGCCCTTGGAACTTCGCCCGGCTCGAACGAATTCACCAGCCGCACCGGCGACCCCGCATGGCCCGTCCACCACGAACCGTTCAGCTCAGCCACCTTGGGATTCTCGCTCGAAGAGGTTTCCTTACCCGCCACAATCGGCGTCCTCTCCACGCTGCCCCAGCCGTACACCAGCCGCGGATCCGCCGGCAGATTCGGACCGTAATCCGCGCGCGCCTGAATTGCCAGACGCCGCGGCTCGGTACCCGCATTCACAGCCTCGGTCGCGGTCCGCAGCGTGTCACGCTCCAGCGTCAAGGCTCGCCTGACGCTCACTCCCGCTGACGTTCCGCGCAACTCCACCGATGTGGCCGACGAACGCACCACTTCCCACTGCACGTCCAGACTGTTCCGCGTGTGGTAGTCCGGGTAGATCCACGCACTCAATCCCGCAACGCCCGGATAGCCGCCCTCGCCCGGATCGGCCACGCGAAGCAACGACGCTCGCGCCTCCTTATCGAACATGGCTACCACGCGGCCGGCCAACTCCGGCACCAGTTCCACCCGCAGCCGCGCGTTCTCAAGCCGCACGAGCGGATACGGCCTTATCATGGCCGCGTACTCTTTCTCGTCCTCCGCCAGCCCGCGGTTCTCATGAAAGCGTGTGATCCCGAATGCACGAGCCGTCGCCAGAAACGACGCGAAGCGGTCCTTCAACATCGGCAGATCCCGAGGTGCATACGTATCCGCACCAGCCTCGAACGTCTTTGCCCGCAGCAACTCCACATAATCAATGGACAGCCTCGCCTTCCGCACGCGCCGCCGCACGGCCTCATCGCCGGCCTCCGCCTCGGCCTTGCGGAAAATCTCTTTCGCGCGCGGCACAAAATCGCCCAGCAAATAGGGCGAATTCGGATGAATGAAGATCCACAGATGATTGCCTCGACCCTTGGGCGACGGCCTCACCTGCGCCTGCATCAGGTCGTAATACTCGCGCATCCGCTTCGCCGCACTGCCATAGACGCCCGTGAGAAACTCGTTCACCGTCGCATCCACATTCACGCGCGGATCCCACATCTGCTTCGCCATCACATACGACCGCAACTCGGCATTTTCCCCGCCGCCGCCCGCCGCATACGCGCCCTCCATGAACAGCCCCACCACGCCGCTGCGCGCATACAACGGAATGTCAGCGGCCAACTCATCAAAGTCAGGGAACGGCAGCAGGTAGTGCGAGAAGTTCGTGTTGTAGTGCCAGATATAGAGCTGCTGCGTGATCTTCGCCCACGCCCGTAGATTATTCACAAAGTACGCGCTGTGCGGGCACTTCTCATAGGGATGCGCCTGGCACACACCAATCGGACACAGCCGGATCCTCACATTCTTCACCGGACGCACCTTCTCCGGCGGAGCCTCGGTGTACCAATACGCGAGCGTGTCGATCAGCTTATCCGGATGCCGCTTGCCGACGTCTTCCGCCACCGCGTTCACATAGCGCAGCAGCGGGCCCGAATGCACGCCACCCTCTTCGCGCTCCACCCGCTGGCAATTGTCGCACTCGCACCATCCGGTCCAATCGTTCTGCGACACCGAATAGATAGTGGCCTCCGGGTGCTCGCGCGTCCATCGCTCCACGGCCTCGATCCCCAATCGCACCACATCGGGATTCGTCAGACAAAGCTGCCCGCGCTCCCAGCGCCGCTTGCCGTCGATCAGCGAGAAATACTCCGGATGTTCCTGGAAGTGTTTCTGCGGCGGGATCATCTCGTAGAAGCTGTGCACAAACGGGTGGTAGTTCAACTTGCCGCCAGTGGATTCATCCAGCTTCGAATGCGCCCCGTTGGTCTTGTTGCGTGCTGCCCAGTCCTTATCGAAAGCCTCGGTGAAGAACGGCTCACGGTATTCAAATGCAGGCTTGCCGGTCTCCTCCGGCAACTTCCACTCAATCGTCCGCATCCTGGGAATACGGCTCACCTCCGGCGAGAACCACCGGCATCCCAGCCGTTCCAGCAGCGTGTACACACCGTACATCACGCCGCGTTGCGCCCCACCCGCGATAACCAGATTGCGTCCTTGTGTACGAATCCGATAGCCCTCCGGCCCCAGTGATTCCGCTGCTTCCAGCACAATCGCGTCACTGCTAGCCTGCGCCGCGATAGGCAATTTCGCCCCCGACATCTGTTCGAGAAAATGTTGTAACTCACGCGCGCCACGCTGCATCGAGGGTGTCGCCGCCGTCGAGAGTACGATCGAATACGAGGACCTTCCGTCCTTCACCAAGGTGATAGCGGAGAGAGGTCCGGCAAGGAGAAGTGCAGTCAGTAGAAGAAGGATCACGCCTGCATAATACCTCCAACCGGGCTATGCTGGCCTCTATGACCGCTGAGGATTTCCGTCGCATTGCTCTCAGCCTCGAAGGCGCCGAAGAGGGCTCCCACATGGGCGCCACCGACTTCCGTGTCGGAGGTCGCATCTTCGCCACGCTCGCCTCCGTCAAGGAAGGCTACGGCAACTTAATGATCACCCCTGAGCACCAAGCCGATTTCGTCGCCGAACGTCCCGACCTCTTCGTTCCTATCAAAGGCGGTTGGGGCCGCATGGGCATGACGCACATCCGCCTCGTCAAGGCCACCGAGGACATCATGGAAGGCGCGCTTCGCGTAGCCCACCGCCTTCGAGTGGAGAAGAACACCAAACTCAAGCGAAGGAAATAGTCAGGCGCAAATATCCTTCACCACGTTGCCATGCACGTCCGTCAATCGGAAATCCCGCCCCGCATGACGGTAGGTGAGCCGTGTATGATCAAACCCCAGCAAATGCAGCGCCGTCGCATGCAGATCATGCACGTGCACCGGCTTCTCCACCGCCTTGAACCCGAACTCATCGGTCGCACCGTAAGCCATGCCGCCCTTCACGCCGCCGCCGGCCAGCAGCACCGTGAAGCCCGGCACATTGTGATCGCGCCCGCACCCCAGCTTCTCCAACCCCGAATTCTGAATCATCGGAGTCCGCCCAAACTCCGACCCAATAATGATCAGTGTCTCGTCAAGCAGCCCGCGAGTCTTGAGGTCATCGACCAGCGCCGCGATCGGACCATCCGTCTTCGCGGCCAGCTTCGCATGCACGCGAATATCATCGTGATTGTCCCAAGGCTGTCCGTTGCCGTAAAAGATCTGCACCATGCGCACACCGCGCTCCACCATCCTGCGCGCCAGCAAACACCCGCGCCCGAAATCCGATACATCGTAACGCTCGCGAATTTTCTCCGGCTCCTTGCGAATGTCGAAAACATCCATCGCTTCGGACTGCAACCGGTACGCCGACTCCAACGACTGCACCGCCGAATCAAGTCCAACATCGCCGCCGACGCGTGCCACATACTTCGCGTTCAGCTTCGCGGCCAGTGCCAGTTGCTTCTTCTGCTCCTCGCTCGTGTACTCCGTGTTGCGCAGATGCTGGATCAACTTCTCCGGCTCCACGGCCGAGTTCTGAATATGAACACCCTGATGGATGGACGGCATGTATCCCGAACTCCACAGCGACGAACCGAGCACGGGAAACCCCGGACACAGCACCACAAACCCCGGTAGATTCCGATTCTCCGTGCCGAGCCCATAGGTGAGCCAGGCGCCCATCGAGGGCCGCCCCGGCAACTGATGCCCGCAGTTCATCAACTGTAGTGAAGGCCCGTGATTCCCGGTATCGGTGTACATCGAACGCACCACGCAGAAGTCATCGATGCGTTTTGCGATCTCGGGGAAAATCTCGCTGACCTCGAGTCCACTCTGCCCGTGCTTGCGAAACTCCCACGGCGAGCGCATCAGCGTGCCGGAAGCACGGTCGGTCTTGATCTTCGGACCCGGCATCGGCGTGCCATCGAACTTCGCCAATGCCGGCTTCGGATCGAATGTGTCCACCTGCGAGATGCCGCCGTTCAGGAACAGGAAGATGACATGCTTGGCCTTCGGGGTGAAGTGCGGCTGGCGCACCGCCATCGGATCCGCCGTGGCCGCCTGTATCGTGCTTTGCAGGCCCGCCAGCGCGAAGCCCCCGCCCAGTGTCCGCAGTAGTTGCCGCCTATTCATGTTCATCCTCGTTTCAAGGCACGCTCGTGAACTCAGCGCTTCCGAGCAGGGTCAACACATAGGAGTGCCACGCGGAAGCCCCACTGGATACGTATTCTATGCCAAGCCGCAGTTCGGCGGGATCCGGCTTGCGCGCATACAGCAATTGATAGGCGCCACTGATCCGCGCCGCCGTATCGTTGCCGCGCTCCTTCTCCAGCCGCGCCACCAGATCAGCCGCCCGCGCCGACACGAATTTGCTGTTCAGGAAGAACAGGCCCTGCAACGGACCAATCGTCACGGGGCGTTCTTCGGCTGTGCCGTTGGGATCGGGGAAATCAAAGAGCGACATCGTGGCGTCCAGTCGCGTGCGGCTCACAGTCAGGTACAGCGAACGCGCGTGGTTCGTGTCACTCCATGGCTTTGGCGCGCCGCCGGCAGTCCGGTCAAGCTTGCCACTGACTGCGAGCACCGAATCGCGCAGCGCCTCCCAATCGAGCCGTGGCTGGACATTGGCCCTCCACAACAGCCGGTTGTCCGGATCGGTCTTCTCCGCGGCCTTGTTCGACGCCGCCGAGAGCGCGTACGTGTTCGACAGCAGAATCTCGCGGTGAATCGTCTTCACCGAATAGCCCGATTCGCGGAACCGCCGCGCCAGATAGTCCAACAGTTCGGGATGCGTCGGCCGCTCGCCCATTTGCCCGAAGTTCGACGGACTACGCACAATGCCGTGCCGGAAGTGATGCTGCCAGATGCGATTCACCATTACGCGTGCCGCGAGCGGATGATTCACGACGTCCTCAGCGAACTGCAGCCGTCCGCTGCCCTTGGTATATCGTTCCTGCTTTCCATCGCACAGGGCCGTGAGGAACTGGCGTGGCGCGACATCGCCCAACGTCTTTGCATCGCCGCGGATCATCACCTTCACATCCGCGGGTTTGGCGTTGTCCGCTACTGCGTGCAGGTACGCGTACTGCTTTGGCAGCGCCGATTCCAGCGTCTTTTGCTCGGCCCGCAAGCTCTCCAGATAGTCCTTGGCAAATCCGCTCATCCAGCGGTCTATCTCCTTCGGACCGTAATAATAGATGCCCGCCGGAGCGCGGAAGCCGTCGATGTTGTAAGGCCCGGAAGCGAGTTCGCGCCACTGGTAGAACTTCAGCACCGGCAGCGACACGATGTTCGTGTACTGGCGCGTCCGCTCGTCCTTCTGGCCCTTCCTGCCGCCGAACGCAACGTAGTTCTTGTCTTCCACTTCCTTAGCTTCATCCAGCAGTTGGAACACGAACTTCTGGTAGCCGACAGCCTCCGCGCGCACCTGTTCCTCAGTTGGATTCCTCGCCATCAGCTCGTACCAGCCCTTCAAGTACGGATGCTCTTTGTCGCGCGCATTTAGATAGGTGACCCAGCGTTTCAGTGTCCCGGCATCGAGGCCGGCGGTGTCCGCCGCCTCCCCCCGATTGGTCTTCCATGCAGCCACCATGTAGCGAGCCGTGTTGCGCGCGAGCGCGTCCACGAGGAGCTTCTGCTGGTCCACCAGGAAGTCGGCAATCCGCTCCTTCACCGCGTCGATCTTCGCCTTCTGATCTTCGTAGGCCTTCACTTCGGCGGCGGCAACAAGCGGCGCTTTGTCCATCTTCGTGCTGCGGAAAATGCCCAGCAGCGAGTAGTAGTCGCGCGTGGGAATCGGATCGTACTTGTGGTCATGGCATTGCGCGCAGCCCACGGTCAGACCGAGAAACACTTTGGTCGTCACATCCACCTGATCGCTGGCGCTGGCGGCCAGAGCTTGAAAGCCGAGCCCCGGCAGCAGCCGGTCGCGATCGGCTACTGGCAGCAGATCCGCGGCGATCTGTGCTTTCACGAACTGATCGTAGGGCAGGTCCGTGTTTAACGCCTGGACGACCCAGTCGCGATAGCGCCACGCATTCGGCAACGGAGTGTCCACCCCGGCGGCCAACTGCCCGTCCGAGTACCGCGCCAGGTCGAGCCAGTAGCGGCCCCACCGCTCGCCGTAATGTTGCGAAGCGAGCAGCCGGTCTACAACTTTGGCGAAAGCATCGGGTGACCTGTCCGCGACGAACGCGTCCACCTCTTCCGGTGTTGGCGGCAGACCGGTCACATCCAGCGTCACGCGCCGGATGAGCGTATTGCGATCCGCCGCAGCGTTAGGGGCGATGCCTCTGGCCTCCAACTGCGCCAGAACATAACGGTCCACTGGCGTTTTGGCCCATTCCGCTCGCTTCACCTTCGGCGGCTCGGCGGTCTGCAACGGGCGGAAGCTCCAGAAGTCCTTCTTCACCACGGAGCCCGACGCGGACTCCGGCCAGACGGCCCCGCGCTTCACCCACTCTTCCAGCACCGCGACATCACCCGCTGCCAGCGATGTTGCCGGCGGCATCTTCAACTTGGCATGTGTGCGCCGCACCGCCTGAATCAGCAGACTGTCATCGGGCTTGCCTGGCACGATCACATTGCCCGACTTGCCGCCTTTGGTCAACGCATCACGCGTGTCCAACCGCAGTCCACCCATCTGAGTCTGCGTGTGACACGTATAGCAGTTAGCGGCGAAGACCGGCCGTACCTTCTTCTCGAAGAAGTCGGTGTCATCCGCGGCCGAGGCCAGCGAGGCTACTAATAGGACCAGTGCGCGCTGCATGGGTCTCACGCATTCAACGCCCGGTTAATGCGCTCGATGGCTTCATCGATCTCCTGGGTGTTCTTGAAGCCGATGGTCACGGAACTCACCGTGCCCATGCCGAACACTCGCCGCAGTGAGGCTTCTCGCTGCTCCGGATCGGTGAACGTGCCTTCGCCAATCAGCTTCATTCCGATGATTCCGGTGCCTTGCCCATGGATCTTCTCGATGTGCCCGTAGACCTCGCGCACATCGCCCTTCTCCTGGACGTTGTCGCGCAGGTTGTCCATGCGCGCACCGTCATGATTGACGCGGAGCAGGGCGACATCCAGCCACCTGTTGCCGGGGAATGTCCGCAGCGGCAGCAGTCCATGGCAGGACGCCCCTTGCGCCAGTACGATCTTCTTCACCTTCGATTCCGAGATCTGATCAAGCACCGGCTTGTACGTCTGCGTCCAATCGTTGTTGCGCACGCCGTGCATTAACATGATGTCGAAGTATTCGGAGTTCAACTCGCGGCGGTAGCGATCAATGGTCAGCTTCGGATCGCCTGCTTCCGAGCGTTTGTACTTTGTCATCAAGCGGTAGCTGTCGCGGGGCAGACCTTTCAAAGCATTCGCCAGCATCACCGGCATGCCGCTGTAGGAGTCAGCGGTTTCAAAAAACCGGATACCGTGTTCGTAGGCATAGCGAACGAGGCGTGTGAACTCGGCTTGTCCCAACTCGCGCTGCACTCGCCCGCCGCGAGTGCCCGTGCCAAAGGCGAGGCGGGTAACCTTGACGCCCGAGTTGCCGAGCGTCACCCAGTCGGTGGCCGAACGTTTCGCGGCAAACGCCGGAACGGCGGTGGCAGCGACGGAACCCAGAAAAACGCGGCGTGTGATTTGCGGCATGGAATTGTTTATATCAGCATGCACGTCCGTCTCTCAACTCGACGCTCAGCTTCGAACACGTTCCGAGTCACAGCCGTCAGAGCCTGTGTGGGATTCGATCCTAGCGGCCGCCCTGTGGGGCGGGCTTTCAGCCCGCGCGGGACTTAAGTCCCGCCCCCGCGAGTCCATTCTCATCCATCGGGGCGACCACGCCAAAGGCCGGTCAGGTGGGGTTCATCGGCGGCCCTGTTTTTCACTGCTTTTCTGGGAGTGGTCTGACACGAAGTCTATTCTCGCTGGGATTGCGTGCTTTCATCCAATTCGGCCAGGAAAGCCGCGCGCTGGCGCCAGTCGGGTGTGACCTTGACGAAGAGTTCGAGAAAGACTCTGCGGTCCAGCAATTTCTCGATGTCGGTGCGGGCTTCGGTGCCGACGAGTTTGAGCATCGTCCCCCGTTGGCCAATGAGGATCGCCTTCTGCCCGCTGCGCTCCACATGCACCGTGGCCAGAATGCGCGCCAGCGTTGTGCCATCCTTGCGTGGTTCATCCACCCACGTGTCGATGACTACCGCCACCGAGTGCGGGACTTCCTCGTGTGTGTGATGAAGAATCTTCTCGCGGATGAGCTCAGCGGCAAGAAAACGCTCGGGCTGGCTGGTGAGGTAGTCCTCGGGGAAGTAGCGCGGGCCCTTCGGCAGCTTTGCGACGATCGCCTGGCGCAGCGTGGCGAGGCCGTCGCCGGTGATCGCTGAGATGGGGATGATGTCGGCGAACTCGCGTAGCGTGCTGTAGCGTTCCATCAGCGGCAGCAGGGCGTTCTTGTCCGGCAGCAGGTCGATCTTATTGAGCACCAGGATTACCGGGCAGGAGATGTCTTTCATCCATCCCAGCGCCTGCTCATCCTGAGAGCCGGCGCGCCGCGAGCAATCGACGAGGAAGAGGATCAGGTCGCGGCCATCAAGGGCTTCGCGGATCCGCTCCGACATGCGCTTGTGCAGCAGCGTCTTCGCCTCATGGATGCCGGGCGTGTCGAGGAAGACGATCTGTGCCTCCGGCATTGTGAGCACGCCTTCTATCACGTTGCGCGTAGTCTGGGGCTTATCGGCGACGATGGACAGCTTGGTCCCGAGCAGTGCGTTCAACAAAGTGGACTTGCCCGCGTTGGGCCGGCCTAACAAGGTGACAAAGCCCGACACATGGTTCTCAGATTCGTTCATGAGGTTCCGTTCTGGGATCGCGAAATGCGGAGTTTCTCGATGCGCCGGCCATCGGCAGCGATGACCTCCATGCGGATACCGCCGCGCTCCACGCACTCGCCGGCGTTGGGCACGTGGCCCATCCATTCGGTAACGAGCCCGGAGACCGTCGTGGCCTCTACCCCCTCGTCGGGAGTGAAGTCGAAGAGCTGCTTCAAGTGGTCGACGTCGTAAGTGCCTGCCACGACGTAGGCTCCGCCTTCCTCGGGCACGGCGTCGATGCCGGGCTCATGCTCATCGCGCACTTCGCCGATGATCTCCTCGAGCAGGTCCTCCATGGTGGCGATACCGGCGGTGTTACCGTACTCATCCACAACACCGACCATGTGGACGCTATCGCGCTGCATCTCGCGCAGCAGCGTGTTGACTGGCTTTGTTTCGGGCACGCACGGCAGGGTTCTCATCATGGAGCGGACCTCTTTGCCGGCGCGCTCCTGCGGGTCCAGCTCGAACATGTCGCGGACGTGCACGAATCCAACCAGATTGTCGATGGAGCCTTCGTACACCGGCACGCGAGAGAACTGCTCGTTGATGACGAGGTTGCGCAACTCTTCGAGCGAGCTATTCGCCGAAACGGCGACGATGTTCGGGCGTGGCGTCATGACTTCGCGCACAGTCTTATCGCCGAAGGCGACGACACTCTGTATCAGTTGGCTGTCGGTCTCTTCGAGGATACCTTCTTCCTTGCCGGCTTCGATCAGGGCTTCAATATGTTCTTCGGCGGTAGGCTCTTCCTCGGCCTGTTGTTCTTCGCCGCCGAGGTCGGCGATGGACTGCAGGAGATCGAGCAGGGCGACGATGGGCTTGGCAATGGCAGCCAGCAGTCGCAGCAGCGGCAGTACCGCGATGGACCATGCGCCGCTAGTGCGCCGGTAGAGGAATCGCGGTGCTACATAGCTGGTGAAGAGCATCAACAACGTCGACACCGCCAGCGCTTCCAGCAGGCACCGCCACAACGGAAGCGCCGGAGAGAACGTCACGCCGACGGTCAGGATGGCCAGCGCGAGCAAGCCGAAGTGGCGCGTGAGGCTGAAGGTGAGCGCGCCTTCTTCGGCGTCCATCCCGATTCTGTCCTCGAGCACCTCCTTATAGAAGGTGAGCGACTCATGCTCCCGGGCTTTGATACGCAGGCTCTCCCGGCACAGCAGGTGAACGAAGCTGACAACGATCACAATAAGGCAGACCGCCAACAGGGCGAACAACAGCAGGAGAGTCATGCGGACTTCCTCCGCGCTGGTGACTTCCCGCGCGTCCGTTCGGTCAACGCCCGCGGCAACGCCAGAAGCTCGCGCCACTTCTTTTCCGCGCGCGCCATCGCGCCTTTGTCAGTCTCATGATCCATGCCCATCAGATGTAGCGCGCCATGGAGCATGAGGATCTCTATTTCATCGTTTACCGTGTGGCCGAAGTCGGCGGCTTGGGCGGCGGCGCGATTGACTGAGATGGCTACCTCGCCGAGCGGTACACGATCGGCGTTGGGAAACGAAAGCACATCGGTCGGGTAATCGTGCCCCAGGAAGTCGCGGTTGAGCTGATGCAACCGCGCGTCGTTACTGACCAGAACGTCGAAGCCGGCGTTGGAGGTTACTTCATGAATCAGCCTTGCGTGGAAGGCGCGAATGCGCTTGCGGTCAACGCCAGGAGCGCGATCAAAGAGGATACTACTGCCTTCGGGTGACATGGCTCGGGAGGTGCTCAGTTTTCGGTTGTTGGAGTAACTTCCGATTCGCCGAGCTTCAGTGTGAGCTGCCGTCCGGCGATCAGTTCCTGATGCTTCTCGTAAGCTCTGACGATGCGCTGCACGAGCGTGTGGCGGACAACGTCCTTCTCGTCGAAGTGGACAAAGCTGATGCCTTCCACATCGCGGAGGATCTCGGTGGCTTCGAGCAAACCGCTCTTGCGGTGGTAAGGGAGGTCGACTTGCGTAAGGTCTCCCGTAACCACGGTCTTGGAACTGAAGCCCTGGCGGGTGAGCACCATCTTCATCTGTTCGGCGGTGCAGTTCTGCGCTTCGTCGACGATGATGAAGCTGTCGTTCAACGTACGGCCGCGCATGAAGGCGATCGGCGCCACTTCAATGGTGCTGCGCTCCATCAGTTTCTCCACCTTCTCGGCGTCGAGCATGTCGTAGAGTGCATCGTACAACGGGCGGAGGTACGGGTCAATCTTCTCCTGCAGAGTGCCGGGCAGGAAGCCGAGTTTCTCTCCCGCTTCAACGGCGGGCCGGGTGAGGATCAAGCGGCTGACACGCTTGCTCAACATAGCGGAGATGGCCATTGCCACCGCGAGATAGGTCTTGCCGGTGCCGGCCGGTCCGATGCCGAAGACCAGGTCGTTGCGTTCGATGGCTTCGACGTAGCGCTGTTGATTGACGCCCTTGGGCGCCAGCGTCTTCTTCCCGAAGTTGCGCTGGCGGCCGCTGAGGACGAGGCTGCGGAGCGATATTTTGGGGTCGCCGGTGACCACCTTGAGATAGCTGTTGAGGTCGCCGTTGGAGAAAACTGTTCCCTCGGACAGGAGTTGCTGGTAGTCGTTGAGGATGCTCTCGGCACGGCGCACACTATCGGCTTCGCCTTCGATGTCCAGGGAGTCGCTGCGGAGCGAGGTCCGGATGGAAAGGCCCGATTCCAAAATTCGGATGTTCTCGTCACGAGTCCCAAACAAGGACTCAATGCCGCGGGTAATCGAAACGCTAACTTTCATGCGTCGTTGGGATTGTTACCGGATGGAAATACAAGGAAGCACGGATGCCGGGTGTAGCTCCTAAGCAGCTAGTCCGCAGGCGCGGAACAGATTCCAGCATCTGCACGGAGTATAACACGCCTGCAACTAACGTTGCGGGCCCGGCGGGGCGGCCGGCGGCAGCCCCAGGTCTTTGCGGCGGACTCTGAGGCGGTTGAAGTCGGTGGCTCGAATGACGTAATACCATTCGGAAAAACGGTTGTTGAGGTCGCGGGCGATGCCTTCGCCGCTCCCGCTTGTGTCGCCGTACTTGGCTGCGCGCTGTGGATCGAATGTGGCTGTCACAAAGAGGTAGCGGTTCTCGTTCGCGGCCGCGGGGGCGGTGGGTTTGGCATCGCCCGTTGTCGCCACTTCGCCAAAGCGGAGGGTGTAGCCGACACCGTTATTGATCTCGACGAGCATCTCGCCCTCGGTCGCCATGAGGCGGCCCTGCGGCGATACGAAGTAGCCCTTCTGGCGCAGAGACATCATCCCCTCGAGCGACATCTCCATCTTGCCGGACTTGAGGCTCTCGGCGAGCGATGGCGGTTTGGGGCGCACGTCGGTGATCTTGAGGGTGTCGAGCGCGTTTGCCATGGCATTGATTACGCTCTTATGAAATGACCCGCCGCCGGCGATCTGCCAGTCGTTTTTGTCGTGCGTGATCTGGACTTGATCGATGTTGGCGAGGCGGCCCGAATCGTCGATGTTGTAGCTGACGATGGAAACGCGGCGGATGGTGGAGGATGCGATGCGCAGGAGATCGGCATTGACCCAATCGGCGAACCGGGCGGAGGGGTCAGCGTCGGTCTTGACGGCATAGACTCGCTTATCGCCGGGGGTGCGCAGATAGCGGAATCCGGGCTTGCCCTCCACCGTCTTGCCGAGGACGAAGTCGGCGAGGATGTCTTTGCGGGCGTCGCGGAGCGTGACCCGTTTGCCGCGCCCGGAGAGCGAGGCGCTCTTGGAGTCGAGTGGGTCGATTACGCCGAACTTGCCGTGTTCACTGACGGAGTCGCCGACGACATTCTCTTTCTTGATTTCGACGAGAGCGCCGGCGGTTTTCTCCAGACGGTCGCCGACATCAATAACGTAGTTGTAATTGGCGGGCAGGATCCAGCGGCCTTTTTCAAACGCCACCTGGAAGGGACGCGCGGCGGCGGTGGATTCGTCGTAGTCCACCACCTCGATGGTCTTCACCGCACTCGGGTCTGTGTACTTGGGGTAAAAGGTCTCGCCGGTCTCACTGAAGATAGCGGCGGTGCGGCGCTCGGGCGCGCTGCGCGATGCGGCCACGGATAGCGCGATTGCCACCATGACGAAGGCTCCGGTTTTGATCAGCTCTTTCATGCGGATTGGCCCTCCGATTTGTCTTCGACGAGGCGATCCAGCGGTGTGCCGAGACGTTCGCGTGCGAGGCGGCGCGCCGATACCAAAAGGAAGACGATGAAGGCCGGCACTGGGGGCAGCGCGACGGCGAGCAGCTTGATGGTGTTTTGAATGTCGCGGATGGAGTGTTCCATCTCCGCGCGGGACGTTTCGATCTGCCGCTGGCGCTCATCTTCGATGTTCTGGCGCGCGACAGTGAGGCGGCGGTTCTCCACGGACTGCACGTTGGAGATCATGATCTGCTTGGCTTGGGAATCGAGGTCGGCACGGGCCTCGATCTCGCGGACAGCGCGGTCCAGTCGTGACTGCGCTTCGCGGAGACGCGCTTCGGCGACGGCTTCTGCTTCCTGTGTCTGCTTGAGACGCTGCTCGTCGTACTGGCGGGTGCGGGCTTCGACGGCTTCGAGTGTGCGATGACGCGGGCGGCGTTTGCGAAGTGCGATGAATGAAGGATCACCGGAGAGTTGATCGACGGCATTCAAAAGGAAGGTGACGTTATCGAAGTTGAGGTTCTCGATGCCGCGGCGGCGGAGCTCAAAGAACTGCTCTCCCATGAGGTCGATGTCAGCGATGATGACCGCGTTGGCGGGTCCGGTGAGGCGAGCCGCCAGGACGTGAGAGGACTTGTCCGATTTGTGATCGACGGCGGGATTGACACCGACGCCCATCAGGGAACGCTGGACGAGTTCTTCCCAGCGGACGGTGCCGCCGCCGGCGGTGGATTCGAGCAACGGGACGAATTTAGTCTTGGTGTCGCTCCGCGCTTTGAGTTCACCGGGGTAGAGAAGGACAACCTCCTGAAGGCCGGAAGAGATGGCCTCTTTCTGTTGGAAACCTCTTCCGATAAAAACAAATTCCTTGGGTAATGTTTTGAGCTGCGGGTGAGGGTTGTAGTCGTCCCAGACGACGCGGTTGGTTTGCCAGGTGACGCCGAGGAAGTCAAGCAACGGGCGCAGGCTGGTGCGGGCGCCGCTATCTTGCGACAGCACCGGCATCTCCGGTGAGGCGATGGGATTCGGTGCCAGCTCGAGGTTAAAAGCCGGCATGGGATCGACGAACAACAACAGCGGCTTGCCGGATTTGGTGTAGGTGGTGAGACGGTCCACTTGTGCCGGGGTAAGCGTGTTGGGCAGCGGCGCGATGAGGACATCAAGGTCCGGGTAATCGACGTCGGCGTTGACTTCAGAGACCTCGTACTGCTTCTTGAGCTCGGCGACGATGGACCAGTCTTCGCGCTGTGTGCGCTTTTCGAAATCGACACCGCCAAAGAGCTTGGCCTGTGTGCCGAGGATGCCGACGCGTTTGCGTTTGGCGCGTGAGACGACGCGGATGGAACGCATCAGCTCGTATTCGACGGGGAGGCCGCGATCGAGGAATGGGATGACGAATTCTTCAGCGCCAGTAGTGAAGACGAGCCCCATGAAGATCTCGTTGAGCGAGCCCGATTCCTCAGTGACCGGCACGCGAAAAGGACGGATGTTGTGGCGTTCCTGCGCTTCGCGCGCTTGCGGAGTGTACTTGACGGTTTCGACGATCCGTGCGTGGAGGCCTTCGCCCGCGACCGCTTCAAACTCGCGCAGAGTGGAAATCAGAGCGCGCCGCACGGGCAGGTAGCCGCGCGGGACTTCCGGGCTCACGTAGGCCTGAATGAATACGGGCTGCCTGGGGTCAAGTGAGGAGAGGAGCTTGCGGGTGTCGGCGCTGAGTGAGTGAATCTGTTCACTGGTGGCGTCCCAGCGCACGCGTACATACGATGCGAGTGTGGCGGCGGCTCCCGCGATGACGAGTGCGGCCGCGAAGCGGATGAGCACGTGCCAGCCAAGGCGCGGGGAGCCGGGTCCGGTGGGCCACCGGCGGCGTCCGAGGAGCGCGACGTTTATGTAGAAAGCGGCCAGCGCGAGTCCAGCGAAGTAGACCACTGCGCCGGCGGTGACGACGCCGCTGGCCAGATCGCGAAACTGCTCGACGACGGAGAGGCGTTCCAAGGTGCGCTGGAGGCCGCCTTGCGCGATGGCTCCGGCGCGGTTGAGGAATACCGGCACGGATACCAGAAATGCTCCAAAGAGGAACGCTACTGTGAGGTTGTCGGTCAGCATGGAGCCGAGCATTGCGACTGCGAGCAGGGATGCGCCCATGAGCCAGTAACCGAAGTAGGTGGTGATCATCAGGCCGGGGTCGGGGGAGCCGAGCCAGCGCAGGACCACGATGTGGCTGAGGGAGAACAGCAGGCAGACGGTATAGATGGATACGGCGGAGAGGTATTTGCCGGCGACGATTTCAAAGTCGGATGCGGGGAGGGTGAGGAGCAACTCCTCGGTTCCGGTGCGGCGCTCTTCTGCCCACAGCGTCATGCTGATGGAGGGCAGTAGGAAGATGAGCAGGTATGGGAAATAGATGTTGAGCTGGTCGAGGTTGGCGAGATTGGTGGCGAAGAACGCTTCCTGCCAGAATGCGGCGATGGCGCTGAGGAAGACGAAGAGGGCGATGAAGACATAGCCCGTGGGCGTGGAGAAGTAGGAGATAAGCTCACGGCCGAAGACTGCGCGGATGACGGAGAGGCGCATGGGTCAGCACTCCTCCATGGCCACTGATGAACCGCTCACGGCCGGCCTTTGGCGCGGTCGCCCCGATGAATGAAAACTTTGCGGGCGTCCCCATGAGTGGGTACGCGGCAGGCACGAGTGCCTGCGCCACAAGGTGCAGGCGTCTCCACGTGTTTTCGGGGCAACACACATGGAGAAACTCATTGGGCCTGCGCTCCTTCGGGTTCCGCCAGTGGGGTTTCCACACGGGTTAGCGCGTGGAAGGCTTGTTCCAAGGTGTTCCAGCGTTCGCGCATTTCGGCCGGCGTTCCGTCGTAGACGATGCGTCCGAGATTGACGAAGACGACGCGGTCGGCCATGGCTTCCACTTCCTGGAGAATGTGCGTGGAGAGGAGAACGGTTTTGTCCTGGCCCAGTTCGCGGATGAGGCGGCGGACTTCTGAGATCTGGTTGGGGTCGAGACCGGTGGTTGGCTCGTCCATGATGAGCACGTCGGGTTCGTGCAGGAGCACTTGCGCCATACCGACGCGCTGTTTGTATCCTTTGCTGAGCTTGCCGATGGGTTTTTCAATGACGGCTTCGAGCGCGCAGCGGCGGATGACTTCGGCGATGCGAGTCCGCAGCCGGGCGCTTTCCATCCCGCGGGCGCGACCGAAGAAACGAAGAAGGCTGAGAGGCGTCATCTCGGTGTAGAGCGGGCCGTTTTCGGGAAGATAGCCGAGGCGTTCGAGGGCTTGCATACGGTGGCTATGAATGTCGATCCCCGCTATGCGCGCCGTTCCGGCTGTTGCTGTGAGATAGCCGGTTAGAATCTTCATGGTGGTGGACTTCCCGGCGCCGTTGGGTCCGAGGAAGGCACACACTTGTCCCTTGGGCACAGCGAAACTTACATCGGTTATCGCCTTGAACTTTCCATAGATCTTAGTGAGGCCAGAGGCCTCGATCATGAGCTGCGCGGATTCGGCTGCCATGGCATGTCAACTATGAAATTGTAGACGAAGACGAGCACTGGAGGTGAGGACCTCCATTTTCCGGCCCTTGGCCCCTAGCCTGTTGTGGTGGCGAACAAAAAGCGGTCACAAGCTGCATCATCTTCAGTATCAACATTGTAACTGTGAAGTGCTTTTTGCGCCCTGCTAACATGGATATGGAACGTACCTGCGAAGGCCAACACTCCGCGGTTCCTTGACATCCTTGAATACGCTGTACTTCGCGAGTACAGCACTTCGGAGCGCTGCGATAATGTTGCGGCGCTCCTCCGTCCCGGGGTTTGAATACATCCGGTACAGCCCGCTCGAAACGAAGCCAATTCTTCACCCCGTCCGGCAGGCGAACAGAACGGAACACTTCGGAACACTTTCTTCGATCCGTGTCCGCATAGGACACCCCAGTACAGCCCGTTCGAAACGAAGCCAATTGCTCACGCCAGGCGAACACAACGGAACACTTCTGAACACTTTTTTCGATTCCAGTCCGTATCGGACACTCCGGTCCGTCCGCGTTCGAAACGAAGCCAATTCCTCACGCCAGGCGAACAGAACGGAACACTTCGGAACACTTTTTTCGATTCCAGTCCGTATCGGACACCCGCGGCCCAGCCTGTCCGAATCGATCAAGCGAAGTCGGTACCCTATTCGTCCGATTCCCCGGCTGCCTGCGATACCTCCAGCAATTCATCCTGCACATAGCTGGGGCGCAATGCAGGCTCTTCCTCGGTACATATATCCGCATTCGGATATAGCCGTCGCAGGTCCCACTCGTTGACCCATAGCCGTACGTAGGACCGCATCAGCTTGCTCATGGCGGCGTCGGCGGCAGGAATCTCCGGCGGCTCCCAATTGTATGCCGCGCCATGCAGCGCCTTCAGGCGTTGATAGGATTCGGCCAACATCGATTCATCGGGTGGCCGCAGCGGCAAGGCCTCGCGTTCAATGAACCGCATTCCAACCTCCGCCCGCGCGGCGATGGTCACGAATTCGTCCGTTTCCTTGGCGCGCAGTTTCGTTCCGATGAGGTCACGGTCGCTCTTCTCCTGGAGCACCGCCAGTCCGAAATCGTCCGTGATCGCGGCCACGGTGAAGAGCCCCGGATAGGCGTCTCCGCTTGCCCGGCCGGTCCAGCGTGCCAGCTCCGCATACGACCGGCCGCGCTGCAACTGGCTGTAGCGTCCAACCAATTCCAGCTCGTCGATCAGCAGTACCCATCCGCTGAAACCGGCGGCCATCATCAGGCGCGACGCAAACCGAAAACGCTGCAGCGCCAGATCAGTGACCTTCACCGGTTTCAACGCGAACAGACCACCGTAGCCAATCTGTTTCAAACCCTGGCGAATGCGGCTGATGGCCAGGCGTTCGCCGGACCAGAAGTTAGTGATCTGGTCAACCAACTCCGGATCGTTGTGCAGGCGCTCATGCAGCAACAGCGTGGCGGCGAACAAGGGGCTGAGTCCGCTCGATGGCTGCTTGGCCCATTCGGAAAACTCGAGGTAAGCGTCGCTGCGCGGATCGAGCAACTGGGCGATTTCGCGAATCACTTCCCCCTTCACGCTGGGAACCGTCGCGCCGTCGATGGCGGCGAGAAACATCTTTGTGGGATCAAACAACGGGGTTTCTTTGCTGATTACCACGCGGCTGGCGACGAAGTTCTGTTCTAATGCCAAGTGCTCAAAGTGGTCGAGCAGATGCGACTTACCCGAACCGAAACCACCGGACACCAGCAAGCCCTTGGCCTGCTTGCCCGAATGTGCCGCGCTCTGCACAGTGTCGAGCCTCTCCAGAAACGCGTTCTCCGCCTTGGGCTGGCTGCAGCCGAGAATCCGCACCGCCTCACGATTGGGCACGCCATTGCGGAGTGCTTCCAACGCTCGCCGCTGGTCGATATTCGACTTCATAGAGATCTCCCGTGCGCGGCTTCAATGCGCGCCAGCGACGCCATCGGATTCACCAGGTTACGGTCGCGCACTTCATCGTAAACCCGATTCTTCAGCGCTTCATAGGTGCCGATGCCGCGATTCATGTCCTCGAGAAAGTGTGTGTTGGACACGATGGCGAGGAAGCAGCCCTCCAGCCTGTCGGAGGAGTCGATGAATTCCCGCAACACCTCATAGGTGTCCATCACGGCGGCTTTGCTGTAGAAGTGCCCTTCCATCTCTGCATTGCGGGGCTCAGTCAGGCGCCGCGCGTCGAGCAGCACGGCCATCCCGGGGTATCCGGCCATGCGCACCCAGTGGAGCATCGATTCGAAAAAGTGGCGCGCGTTGGTTCGGTGGATCCGTCGGAAAATATGGAACGGTTTCACCGCGCTGACAGCCTTGTTCCGGCCAGTGAGCCAGTCAGTGAGAGTGGCAATCGCAGCCTCCCCATCGGGTCCGCCGGAAAGCTCCGCGATGCACAACTGAGTCATCGCGACCCGGAAATCGCGCGGCAGGCTCGGGTAGCGGAAGAGGCGGTCGGTAATAGCCTTCTTCAAGTCGATCAGCAGCGCCTGGGAATCCATGCCGTTGGCGGCCGCCAGCCGCACGTGCAACGGAGCGGCTCCGTCCTGAGGCCATTTGTAGCCAACTTCGGCAGCGAGACTCGAGAGGATGCGCAAACCGAACTCCCGCCAGGGGATCTGCTCCGCAACGCGGAAAAAAATCTCGTCCATCATCTGAACCTTCGTGGTGGCCGCATCCACTCGGGCGACGAGGTAGCCCGCACGTGTGGCGATACTCTCGATTCCGTCGAGCAACTCCGGACCGCCATCCGCCGCGACTGCGAATTTGATGGCGGATCCTCCTTCGCGGATATAGCTGCTCAGGTATTCCCGGTCAATGAACCTGAGCCAGTCCGCCGGCCGAATTGACGCACTCATAGCTACTCCTCTTCTCTGTCCGCGGATGCACCCTCGGCTCGCGTGAAGCGGATGCCGTAGTAGGTGACTCTCCGTCCGTCCGGGCCCGTGAACAAATAGGTACCCTTGGAGCTCTTCGTCCCCGTGCTGGCGGGGAGCGAACAGACCGCACCCGATCGCGTTTCCGTGACTCCGCTGCGGTCGAGCAGGTACAGGTCGCGGACGAATTCGGTCTGATCGTAGTTTGCCGACGACCCCGGCAGCATCGTCAACGCGTCA
>JACQZR010000200.1 GCA_016213775.1 Acidobacteriota bacterium | reverse complement strand
GGTTCGATCCCCGTTGTACGTTTGGAACGAAAGCTGGGGCGAGTGCCTGCGTCAACCATCGCGGAGACCAAGGCAGCGCTGGTCTTCGCACTCGAACTCGACTGAACCCAAACACCGACGGCGTCGACTGCCGATGCCTTCGCGGCGGAGAACGAGCAGGGCGAGGGGGAACTTCTTCAAACCGGTGATCATCACGTCGGAATGGCAGACTCCACAGGCTTCCAGGCGGACTTGGGCTTCGCCGGGTCCAGGCGGAGGCGCTTCCAATGAGGAAATGACAACGGGGCCTCGTGGAGTCTGGAGACAGGCGGCCCTCGCTTCGATTTTCATCCCTACTACTGTACATAACGGGGTGTCGGGCGTGGGTGTTCCGTGAAAATATGGGCCGGAAAGTGTGCGGGCAACCGTTTACAATGGAGTTCGAGGAGAGATCGGTGCCACGCCAGTTCGATGTTGTGATTGAACGTGATTCGGAAGGCTACTACATAGCTTCCGTTCCGCAGATCCCCGGCTGTCACACGCAAGCGAAATCCCTTGACGAGGTCACGACGAGGATTCGTGAGGCGATCGAGCTTTGCCTGGAAGTCCAAGGCGCACCCCAAGGGGAATTAGAGTTTGTTGGCATCCAGCGTGTGACCATTGCGGCATGAGCCGGACGCCTCGACCTAGTGGCGTTGATCTCCTGGCGGCGCTCGCCAAAGCCGGCTTTCGTCAACTCCGTGTGAAAGGCAGTCATCACTTCCTGCGCCACGCGGACGGACGCAGCACTGTTGTGCCGGTTCATTCTGGCGAGACTGTCGGCCCCGGTCTACTTCACAAGATCCTTCGCGACTGTCAACTCACGGTGGAGCAACTCGTGGGATTCCTGGAGTGAGCGTGGTGCAGCGATGGCGAGAGGACGGGGGCTGTGCGGCCATCTCAATCCGGGTCCGAAGTAGGCTCCCCTGCGCAGACCGATCACGAGATTCGCGCGGTGGGTACGAGGCGCCGTTTCTTGTTCCGCACTTCGTTGGCGGGATCTCCTGAAACTCAAATAGGAGCGATCGCCTCTATGGACAATTTGGCGGAAGGGCTGGACGCATAGCTGCGTACATGGGAACCCGAAACCGCGGCCCAGGTTCGACAGTGTGTTGTGGAAGTAATCGAACTTGCCGACAATGACGCCCTTGACATAGCGTGATCGAGAAGCCGGGAGCAAGAAGTCCTGGACTTGCTGGATGAGCCCACGGCACGGTGAAGTCTCGTCTTGCGGATCGCGGCTTGCTAATGTCCAGGGGCTCGGTTCGATCCCCGTTGTACGTTTGGAACGAAGGCTGGGGCGAGTGCCGGCCTCAAACATCGCGGAGATCAAGGCAGCGCTGGTCTTCGCACTCGAACTCGACTGAACGCCAAACCGGTGATCATCACGTCGGAATGGCAAACGCCGCATGCCTCCATGCGGACTTGGACTTCGCCGGGTCCAGGGGGAGTGGCCTCCAATGAGGAAATGACAACGGGGCCTCGTGGGGTCTGGAGACAGGCGGCCCTCGCTTCGATTTTCATCCTTACTACTGTACATAACGGGGTGTCGGGCGTGGGTGTTCCGTGAATGGCTGCGGGGATTCTCTCACAACGGCGCGAGGCCGCGACGGTAAGACTGCGTTTCATAACGTGGAGGTGCCTCGCTCTTCGGACGTTGGAACCGTTTCCGGAGTGAGTGGTTTCGGGACTGAACGTGCAGGAGCAATCTGGCGGCGGTTGGATTTTGGCCGCTCCCCCACCTTCCAGCAGTCATGCAATGCATATACAATGGAGGTGCGGTGTTCGACTGGGACGCAAACAACCTGCGCAAGATTCGGGCACACCGGATCAAGGCTGAAGAAGTCGAGAAAGCGCTGTCGAACGACCCGATCCCGATCTACGAGCAAGACGTGGAGGGGGAGTCACGCTACGTCTATTACGGCGAGACAGATTCCGGACGGCTGCTGGCCGTGGTACTGGTTGAGCGCGGCGAAACCATCCGAGTCGTTACCGCGTACGACCTGGATGCCGGGCAGAAGAAGGATTACCTCAACCGGCGCTTGCGAGGGGAGTGAAGGTGATGAAAAAGAAACCGATCGTCATGCCCAAGTTCGTCAACGAGGCACAGGAGGCGGACTGGTGGGCCAGCCGCGAAGGCCGCGAGTTCGTAAAGCAGAAAGCGGCCGGAACCGTGAAGAAAGGCCGCGCGCCGAGGGGCTCGCACCTTGTCGGTCAGTTGAACAAGGTGGCCAGCGTCCAAATTGCGTTGCGATTACCCGAACTCGATGTAGCCAAGGCCCGAGAACTCGCAACGCGAAAGGGCATCGGATACCAGACCCTCCTCAAGATGCTGGTGCATGAGGGGCTTCGCCGCGAAGCGCGCCGTGCGTGAAGGGTTCGCTACGGTCGGTCACTCGGACCCGGCGGCGTGCGCCATCGCTCATCGGAAAACTGCGCTCGGGAATCAACTGCCCGTGCGTCACAGACCCAATAAGGCGATGGACTCATGATCCCGCAGCGCCCCGCGAGTCCAGTCGTCCATTTCACAGAGCAACGAGATGAGGCCGCGTTGGTTGTTCGACCGTGATTCTGTCCTTCTCAGTGAACAAAACCCAGTGTCGTGACACCCGGCAACATCAGCCCGATGTTGTCAATCCTGACGATCCTCCCCGACACCACTTTGAACACCTCCGAAACGTACATCTTCGCCTGGTTCGGGAGCTCCGGATAGTGCAGCAACGTGATGCCGACGACTATGCCGCGCTCCGCGTCAACGACCGGAAAGCGCTGTTCGGTCGCGGGTCCCCACGGCGGGTTGCCTCCGAGCGAACCAGCGCACGTTCGCGGAGGTCCGCCCTCCACCGTATTGATCGCAACGTTGGTGATGCGCTGCCCGCTGTGGTAGCGGTCGCAACGATCGTCGAAATCGGCAGTGATCGCGACGTGCGTCGACAAGCTGTGAAAGTAGCGCCGGGCCAATGCTTCCAGGTCCACTCGGCTCAGGCGCTGATCCGCAGGCAACACGCTACCGAAGAGTGGATCCAGGTTCCAGACATATTCCGCCACTACCCGAGCCGACGTATCGGAACTCAGTTCGACATCGCTGATTCGCCCTCCTCCCACGACTTTCAACCGTGTGGAGATGTACCCAGGCTTGCCGCTGGCCAGTTCGACGCCGGCCCTCGACACGACGTTTCCCGTGGCGGGATCCGAAAACGTCATCACCGATTTGATGGCCTTTACTGATCTCCACGCGGTCTGGTCAAGGGGAACCAACTTCGCGTTATCCCGAATCTCGGCGTTGTCGGCCACGGAAACGGATTTGGATGCGCCCGTGGTCATGGCTTTTAGAAAAGACGACATTACGTTGTTGAGGCAGGCGCTGTCGCAGGCCGAAGCCGGCAGTGCGGTCTGGGCGGATGCGAACGGCACAATCGCAGTAGCGAGGAGACCGCACAGCACAACAGTTCGCGGTTGCATGAGTGTTCCGTTATCTCGCGTTGATCTCAGTGAGCAGGGCCGTAGCATTGTAGACGCGGCGCAACGCCTCGGCAATCCCCTGCGAGGAGACGTGCACAGCGCGCGCCTGGTCGTCGCTGTAGAGGTAGGTGGCAGGCAGGCTCTCCAGGTTCCCGTCGAACACGATGCCGACAAGTTCGCCCGAGGTGTTGATGGTGGGGCTGCCGGCTGCTCCGCCGCCGATATCGCAGGTGCTGACGAAATCAAGTGGCGCGATCAGGTTGATGGCGGACCGGGCGTCCAACCATCTCTGCGGTACCAGGTACGGGCCTTCGTTATTGCGGCGGTAATAGAGTCCACCGAAAGTGGATGCGTGCGGTTGGGAAATTCCGGCGCGATCGGTGTACCCTTTGACTACTCCGTAAGTGAATCGCGGCGTGTGGGTCCCGTCGGGGTAGTCGGCTGCGCCGAAAAGCTGGAGCCGGTATTGCGCGATCTTCTCGGTGGCGGAAACTTCAAGAGATCCGATCAGTTCCGCGCGCTTCCCACGGAGTTTCTGCGCGGCCTCATCCAGACGCAGCGCCAGTTTGAGCAGCGGGTCGTTCGACTTCGTGATGGCGGTGCGATCGTTCTCCAACTTGCGGCGTTCGGCTGGATCATTGAGCGTGGTTCCCTTCACCATGGCCTCTGCGTCGTCGGCTGTGCTCTTTCCGTGCAGAAGTCCCTTGAGCGGGACCTCCTTGTCCGACTTCTCAGCGAGGGTCTTGATTTCCTCGAGGTATTGCGCCAGCAGCAACGATTCCAAGCCCTTGTGAATGGCGATGTCGGCGTCGGCGGCGAGGGGTTCGCCTCGAACCAGTTTTCGCGCGATGCGGAATAGGGCCGATCCTGGAGCAGGTGCTGCTTCCACGATCTGGTAGGCCTTCTCGAAGGGCGCCCACAGCTTGTACGCTTTCGCAATGTCGTCCCAGATTTTGCCGGCGTCCTTGCCGAGGCGGGAGTCGGCCTCCACCGCTCGGCGGATCTTGTTATCGAAGTTCGTCTTGCGACCCACGAGCCGATCGTCGCGGAGGCCGATCAACTTGCCCACGGCTGACTTGTAGGTTTCCAGAAACGCCGTGGATGCTGCTTGTGCCGCCTTGTTGTTCTCTTCGCTCTGTGAGGCAAAAGCTCTCAGTTGTTTGGAGCGGCCGGACAGACGTCCGATGGTGATAGGGAGTTGGGCGTCGCGAATGAAGGTCAACTGCGCGGCGGTAGTGGCGCGCGCGGTGGCTCCGGGGACAGCGGCGGAAAAGACTAGGCTGCCGTCTTTCAATTCGTGGTCGTTCCACTTGAGAAAATGCGGCGTCTGGGCGGGCTTGCCGTCTTCATAGGCGCGCAGGAAAGCAATGTCCAGACCGTAGCGCAGGTAGGTGATGCTGTCGCGCTCGCGGCCAAAGAACGCGAGGGCCTCCTCGGGCGCGAAGACTAATCGGATATCAGAGTATGTTTTGTATGTGTAGAGGTCGTAGCGCCCGCCGGAGAAGAGCCGGACCACCTGGCAACTCGCGCCTTTGGATTCGCAATCCTTTTCGATGCGGGAGATGGCGGCGTTGCGGCCGGCGAGGGACTGCCCGGCGGGGGTGCCTTTCACTTGCGTGGTCACGTCTTCCGTCTTGAGCAAAACGCGCGCGCTGAGTGCGGAGCAGGGCCGCTCTTCAGACTGCGAAGCGGCAACGTAACCGTCTTTTAGATTCTCCAGGCAATTCGCGATGAGGTGATGATTGGTGAGCAACAAACCGTTTGGCGAAACGAAAGCGCCTGAGCCTCCGCCAATGGTGACGGAGGAGAGCCGCAGATGATCGAGAAAATCCGCTGTCAGATCGAAGTTGTGCTTCTGCTTGATGACCGCGGCGGGAGCTTGCGAGTACATCCACAGGCCCTCCTCCGCGAAGACGACAATGGCGAAGGAAAGAATGAGCAACGGGAGGGAAACGACCTTCATGAGACTACTGCCCATCTTATGCGAAACGTGCCGCAGCGCGGGACCACAGCGGCAGACCACCCTTGACCCCCACTGTTCCATAGTAATAATCTCTAACCTATGCCTTCGATTGACGTACCACTCACACGAAGGGGATTCGGCCAAACAGTGCGGCCGGATTCCTGGTGGGTAGTGCCACTGTTGACATTCCTGGGACTGGGTTCATTTGTTGTTTATGTGACCTGGGCAGCCCATAGCGGCACCCATTATCACTTTGGTAATTACCTCTCGCCCTTCTACTCGCCCGAGTTGTGGGGAACCTCGAAACATGCATGGTTCGGACCGCCGCCGTTATGGTGGCCATCCATCATTCCGTTCTCACCGGCACTACTGATTCTGTGGGCTCCGGGCGGATTCCGTTTCACCTGCTACTACTACCGCGGAGCTTACTACAAGGCGTTCTGGGCCGATCCGCCTTCGTGCTCGGTGGGCGAGCCACGCAAGTCGTATTGTGGCGAGTCGGCGTTCCCGCTAATCCTCCAGAACATTCACCGGTATTTTTGTCTGGTCGCTCTATTCTTCCTGCCGATCCTCGGCTACGACGTTTGGAAGGCCATGTGGTTTGACAACGGCGCGGGCGTCGAGCAGTTCGGCATCGGATTAGGAACCATCATTCTTGCGGCGAACACCGCGCTCCTTGCCTGCTATGTGCTGGGGTGCCACTCGTTCCGGCACGCGATTGGCGGAGGTGTGGACAAGCTTTCCGCTAATGCGACCCGCAAGAAATGCTACGACGGCGTGAGCTGCCTCAACCGTTCGCACATGCGCTACGCGTGGGCGAGTCTGGTTTCGGTTGCGCTCAGCGATGTGTATATCCGTCTCTGCTCGATGGGCATCTGGTCCGATTGGAGAATCCTCTAAACATGGCCGAATATCAGGTTTTGGAACACGACGTCCTCGTGATAGGCGCCGGCGGGGCGGGACTGCGCGCAGCCATTGAGGCTTCCGCGAATGGCGTCAAAGTGGGTCTGGTGACAAAGTCGCTATTGGGGAAGGCGCACACGGTTATGGCCGAAGGGGGCGTTGCGGCGGCGATGGCCAACGTCGACGATCGCGACAACTGGCGCGTTCACTTCGCCGACACGATGCGCGGAGGTCAGTATCTGAACCATCCGCGGATGGCGGAGTTGCACGCCAAGGAAGCGCCGGAGCGGGTACGCGAGTTGGAAGCGTGGGGCGCGCTGTTCGATCGAACAAAGGATGGGCGCATCCTGCAGCGCAACTTCGGCGGGCATCGCTATGCACGTCTGGCGCACGTGGGCGACCGCACAGGCTTGGAGATGATCCGCACCTTGCAGGATCATGGCATCCACCTCGGCATCGACGTGCACATGGAGCACACCGTTGTCGATCTGCTGAAGGACGGCGACCGGATTGCCGGGGCCTTCGCCTACGATCGAGAGCGCGGGCGGTTCAAAGTGTTTCACGCGAAAGCCGTAGTGCTCGCTACCGGCGGCATTGGGCGAGCCTTCCAGATTACGTCGAATTCGTGGGAGTACACCGGTGACGGGCATTCGCTCGCCTATCATGCCGGCGCTTCGTTGAAGGACATGGAGTTCGTGCAGTTCCATCCCACCGGGATGGTGTGGCCGCCAAGCGTGCGTGGACTCCTCGTCACCGAGGGCGTGCGTGGCGAAGGCGGAGTCCTGCGCAACAAGGAAGGCCGTCGCTTCATGTTCGACGATATTCCGGACAACTACAAACTGCAAACCGCCGATAACGAAGAGGAAGCATGGCGCTACACCATTGGCGACAAGAACGCCCGCCGCCCGCCCGAGTTGTTGACGCGCGATCACGTGGCCCGTTGCATTGCCCGCGAAGTGCGCGAAGGCCGTGGCAGCCCGCATGGTGGCGTGTTTCTAGACATCGCCTGGATCAAAGAGAAACTGCCGAACGCGGCGGAACACATCAAACGCAAACTGCCTTCGATGTATCACCAGTTCAAGCAGCTCGCCGATCTCGACATTACGCAGGAGCCGATGGAGATAGGGCCTACCACTCACTACATGATGGGCGGCGTGAATGTGCATCCGGATTCACAGATGTCCGATGTGCCGGGGTTGTTCGCGGCCGGCGAATGCGCCGCGGGGCTGCACGGCGCCAACCGGCTGGGCGGCAATTCGCTCTCGGACCTGATCGTGTTTGGGAAGCGGGCGGGAGAGTTCGCGGCAAAGTTCGCCAAGGAGCATTCCACACCCGCGCTGCCAAAGGATCGCGTGGATGCTGTGGCGCGGATAGCCCTGGAACCGTTTGAGCGACAGGGCACCGAGAGCGCCTACGACATCCAGCACGAATTGCAGGAGAGGATGCAGGCGCTCGTAGGAATTGTCCGGCGGCAGGAAGAAATGGAAGAGGCTGTCGCGATGATTCGCCGCCTGGAGAGCCGGGCCGCCAAGGCAGTGGTCCATGGAAACCGCGAGTACAATCCAGGCTGGCATACGGCGCTCGACTTGCGCCATCTGCTCACCGTCTCGGAAGCCATCACCATCGCCGGTCTTGACCGCAAGGAATCGCGCGGCGCGCATTTCCGCGACGACTTCCCCAACAAGGACCCAGAGGCGTCCAAATTCAACATCGTGATCGTGAAGGGTCCCGATGGCGCGATGCAATTGAAACGCGTTCCGGTGGTTCCATTGACCGAGGAGCACAAGAAGATCATCGAGGAGAATCAGGCATGAGCGGGCACGGTTCAGGAGGCACGAATACGGGCGGCAGCGCGGTGTTTCGCATCTGGCGTGGCGAACGCGGCAAAGGAGACTTTGCGGACTACAAAACGGAGTTCAGCGGCGGCATGGTAGTGCTTGATGTGATCCACAAGATCCAGGCTTCGCAGGCTGGAGATCTCGCCGTGAGGTGGAACTGCAAGGCGGGCAAGTGCGGATCCTGTTCGGCCGAGATCAATGGTATGCCCAAGCTGATGTGCATGACCCGGATGAACCAGATCGACGTCACTAAGCCGGTGACTGTGGAGCCGATGCAAGCCTTCCCGCATGTTCGCGATCTGGTCACCGACGTCAGTTGGAACTACGAGGTGAAGAAGCGGATCAAGAAATACAAGCCGGAGAAACCGGGGGCTGATGGGCAGTGGCGCATGCAGCAGGATGACGTGGACCGGGTGCAGGAATTTCGCAAGTGCATCGAATGCTACCTGTGCCAGGATGTCTGCCATGTGCTGCGAGACCATCACCATCACGACAAGTTCATCGGGCCGCGGTTCTTGGTCTATTCGGCCGCGCTGGAAATGCATCCGCTGGACACGGCGGACCGTGTGCCGGACCTGCACGCGGAGCAGGGGGTCGGCTTCTGCAACATCACCAAGTGCTGCACCAAGGTGTGTCCGGAGTCCATCACGATTACGGACAACGCCATCATCCCGCTGAAGGAGCGGGTTGTGGATCGCTATTATGATCCTGTGCGCAAGCTGTTCCGCGTGTTCACGGGTGGCTAGATTGGCAGGAGGCTCACCATGTCGTTCCATCTCAAACCGATCTCCAAGGAGAGTATTCCGGCGGCGATTGAGAAAGTGCATCGCTACCGCAACCTGAATGAACCGGCCGAGGCGGAGTCGATTTGCCTCGATATCCTCGATGCGGAACCGCATCATCAGGAGGCGCTGGTACTGCTGCTGCTGGCGCGCACCGATCAGATTGACGATGGGATGAATCCTTCGCGTGCCCGTGAAGTGCTCATCAAAATGTCCGGTGAGTACGAACTGGCCTACTACGCTGGCCTGATCTATGAACGCACCGCGAAGGCGATCATCAAACAGGGCCGGCCGGGTTCGCGCTACGCGGCGTATGAACATCTGCGGATGGCGATGGAGCACTACGAACGCGCCGAAGGCTTACGTCCATCGGGCATCGACGATGCGATTCTGCGCTACAACACCTGCGTGCGGCTGCTATCGCATCACGAGGACTTGCAGCCGCGGCCCGCCGAGGCATATGAAGCCGTGATGAACGAATAGCGATTCCGCGGCGGTACAATGGCTTCGTCATGAACGAACAGGAATTCCGTCGGGTGCAGACGCGCCGTTCTTTTCTTGCGCAGAGCGCGGGCGGAATCGGGATGGCGGCTTTGGGTAATCTCCTGCACGCGGCCGACGCGCCGAATCCGCTCGCGCCACGTGAGCCGCACTTTGAGCCGAAAGCAAAGTCGGTGATCTTCCTGTTCATGGAGGGCGGGCCGAGCCAGATGGATCTGTTCGATCCGAAGCCAGCGCTGCAGAAGTGGCACGGCAAGCCGCTGCCCGCTTCGATGACGAAAGACCTGCAACTGGCGTTTACGAAGCCCACGGCGGCTGTTCTGGCAAGCCCGCGCGTCTTCAAGCCGTACGGGCAATCGGGCGTTGAGTATTCCGATTACATCCCGCATGTGGCCTCGTGCGCGGATGACATCTGCCTCGTTCGGTCGATGTACACTGACGCGTTCAATCATCATCCCGGGCAGTTGCTGTTGATGACCGGATCCACGCAATTCGGGCGGCCGACCATGGGTGCCTGGGTGACGTATGGGCTCGGGAGTGAATCGCAGAATCTGCCTGGATTCGTGGTGCTGTCGTCGGGTGCGGGTACGAGCGGAGGCGCATCGAACTTCATGAGCGGGTTTCTGCCGTCGCATTATCAGGGGACGACGTTCCGCAACGCGGGCGATCCGATTCTGTATCTGTCCAACCCCGCTGGGATCAGCCGTGAAACGCAGCGTGCGGGGTTGAATGCGCTGCGCGATCTGAATCAGCATCACCAGGAACAGACGGGCGATGTGGAGATCGCCAGCCGCATCGCGGCCTATGAACTGGCTTTCCGGATGCAGATGGCAGCGCCGGAGTTGACTGATTTTTCCAAGGAATCACAGGAGACGCTGGACCTGTACGGTGTCGGCAAAGACCTGACGCATCAGTTCGCAACGAATTGTCTGCTGGCGGCGCGAATGGTGGAGCGAGGTGTGCGCTTCATTCTCATCATGCACGCAAGTTGGGACGATCACACGCAATTGAACAAGAAACTGAAACGGAATTGCGACATCAGCGATCGGCCCACGGCGGCATTGTTGAAGGATCTCAAACGGCGCGGGCTGCTTGATTCGACGCTTGTGGTTTGGGGTGGTGAGTTCGGCCGCACGCCGATGGTGGAGATCCGCAATGCCAAGGAGGAAGATAACGGCGGGCGCGATCATCATCCATTTGGGTACAGCATGTGGGTAGCGGGTGGCGGAATCAAAGGTGGGCAGACGATCGGCCGGACGGATGAACTCGGGCTCGGGGTGATTGAGGACAAGGTGCATGTGCACGATCTCCAGGCGACGCTGCTCGACCGCTTGGGGATGGATCACCTGCGGCTCACTTACCGCTATATGGGGCGGGATTTCCGGTTGACGGATCTGGGAGGGACAGTTGTGAAGAAGATGCTGGCGTAAGCCTTAGAGGCCGAGTTCAGCGATGGAGTTGGCATTCAGCGC
>JACQZR010000202.1 GCA_016213775.1 Acidobacteriota bacterium | reverse complement strand
TAAAGCAACTTCAGTTTCTATTGCCATCAGATCTTGCGGCGCGATAAACCGCTGCGTTCAACCGCCGGATGCGGAAAACCGCACGTCCGGTGGTGTGGGAGGGTGACGGGGCACAAACCCCGTCACTCGACCCGATCAAGAACGGGCTACTATGACACTTGCCATTCTGAAAGAAACCCTGTGGCGTAGCCACTCTACCGACGTTCCCCCCGCCCGCATCGAGGCGGCGGGGCGAATTCCGCGCGGCTTCCTGCTGCGCACCAACTTCGTTTCCCCCGCCGGGCAGGACATGATTCTCGACTGGGTGGCCAACCACGTTTCGTGGTCTGTAGGCACAACTTACGGAAACCGGCGCGAGACCTATATGAAAGGCCGCGGCCCACTCCCGGAATGGGGAATGGCGATCGGCATGAGAATGCGGGAGGAAGGCTACTTCGACGCCGTCCCGAATCAGTTGTACCTCATCGAGTACAACGCCGGAGGAGGGATCGCCTTTCACAAGGACATGGAGGAACACGGCCCGGTGATCGCCGGGCTGACTTTGGGATCGAGCCGGGTCATCGAGTTTCGCCGCGAAAGAGAAGACCCGCCGGTTCGCGTTCTGCTGCACCCCGGCGACATGTACTTCATGACCGGTGAGGCCCGCTACCGCTGGGTTCACGGGATTCCATACACGGAAAAAGACGAGTTTCGCGGCCAGGTCTACCAACGGACCAAAGGCATGTCGGCGACTTGGCGATTACTACCGGAGGCCCTGTCATGCTGATGAACATACTGAGGAATCGTCACGTTCCCCGGGAGCGGATCGAAGCGGCCCGTCGGCTACCGCGCGGGTTGCACCTTCTCCCGGATTTCGTGCCCGGCGCCCAACAAAGCAAGCTCGCGGCCTGGATTGCCGGGCATGTGTCGTGGTCGTGCAGTGGCTATTGCGGCAACCGGCGCGAAACGTATACACCGGGCCATCAGCCGATCCCGGAATGGGGCGAAGCACTCGGCCGCAAGATGCACGAGGCGGGCTTTTTCGCTGCCGTCCCGAATCATCTCCACCTGATCGAATACAACGCCGGAAGCGGATTCCCGTTCCACCGGGACTGCGACGAAATCGGAGCCGTGATTGCCGGATTGACGTTGGGATCGAGCCGGGTGATCGAGTTCCGGCGGGATGAGGGGCCGGCTACGGTGCGCGTTCTGCTACAACCCGGCGATCTCTACGTAATGTCCGGTGAGGTGCGCCGCGACTGGCAGCACGGGATCCCGTTCACGGAGGCGGACGAGTTTGGGGGGAAGGTGTATCCGCGGAGTAAAACGATCTCCGTGACGTGGAGGTTATTGGCATAGAAAACGCAGGCTAAACATTCAGCCGGCGTCACTCCGCCAAGTTGACCTGGGAGAAAAAACATGATGACCCGAAGCTTGATGCTCACACTATTGACGTTCGCTGGGAGCGCTACTGTTGAGGCCTCCTCGATCGTACTGGTCTCAACAGACCTGATCGCGGGGATTACACACTATCACTACGCGCTGCGCCTGGATGCGGGCGAGTTCAATCAGTTCAATCAAGGCGCTGAGCTGCAACTAACCGGAATGGCGGGTGTGACAGGCTCTTCGATGGGCGGCATTTTGCCCGCCTGCTTCGACGCGAATTTCTCGACAGCGTCCAGCGCGCGCCTGGTGCAGTTGGACGCGACCGGGTGTGGAATATCCAATCCGAACGTGACCCCGTCGAACATTGACGATTGGACGGTTCGGTCATCGAGCACGGCCACCGGCTTGGTGAACTACACCATCCAGGCCGCCCAGGGCCCGTTCACAGGACAGGTGCAGGGACCGGTCGCTGACACAGGTGTGCCCGAACCGCGAACCACCGGCTTGATCGCGGCCGCGCTGCTTCTTGCCTTTCGTTATCGTCGAAGCCGCGTCGCAGGCATTCTCTTGGTGATGCCCTGTCTGTTATTGGCATCGCCGAAACCGGCTCCGGTGAAACTGCCCACCCACTTCGAGTCGTTGACCGAAAACTCCTATGGGCTGCGCGGCGCCGGCTATTCGATCGAACTGACCCCGGCGCAAGCTACCTGGAAGATCAAGGGACATACGATCCACATGAATATGGCAGGTGGGAACCCGAAGGCGCCCATCCGCGGTGTCGACCGTTCCTCCGGCGTGAGCAACTACATCGCCGGCAAAGACCGCGGCCGCTGGGTTACTGGCGTCCCGCATTACAAGAGCGTGCGCTATGACCGCGTCTATCCCGGCATCGACGCCGTGTTCTACCAAGGCGGGAACGGGCTCGAATACGACTTTCTGCTGTCACCCCACGCCGATCCGGATCGCATCGCGCTCCAGTTTGAAGGGATGTCCGGTTTGCGGCTCGACCTCAATGGAGATCTCGTGATTGCAGCCAGCGGACTGCGCCATCGCAAACCAATCGCGTATCAGACCACAGGCGGCAAGGCAATAGCGGTTGAAGTGAGCTTCCGGCTCGTTTCCCACTCGGAGGTGCGCTTTTCCCTTGGCTCCTTTGACCGGTCCGCACCGCTGACGATCGACCCTGGAGTCTCCTTTGCCACCGTGTTCCCCACCAGCGGAGGCGACACCGCCACCGGCGTCTCCTATAGCGGTGGGAGCGTGAATTCCCCGGGAGACATTTTCATAATCGGGCACACCAATTCGAACGACTTTCCGGTGACACCGAACGCCTTCCAGACCCAATCCGGCAGCGGCAGCTTCAACACCTTTGTCGTGCGCATGACTATGGGTGGAACGATCGTTTATTCTACATATCTCGGCGGAACCACTCCCTACGCCAGCTATGATCTCGGTGCCGCGATTTCGGCCGACTCCAGCGGGGCAGCCTGTGTTACCGGGCTCACCACCAGCGCGGATTTTCCAGTCACACCCGGCGCCTTCCAGTCTCAGCCGATGTTTCAGAACGGTTACGACGCCTACGTCGTCAAATTCGCCGCCAATGGGATTCCGATCTATTCGACGTACCTCGGTGGTAGCGGGGTTGACAGCGGTACTGCTGTCGCGATTCGGAACGGGCATTGCTGGGTTGGCGGGACCACCGGTTCGTACGACTTTCCGACAAAGCTCTACACCGGTGTGATGAACCAGTGTACCGGTAGCGGCTGCACAGGCTCCACCAACGTCACCGACGGCTTTCTTTCCAGATTCGATGAAACCGGCGATCTGATCTACTCGCGTTTTATCGGCAGTAACTCAACGGATACCATCGATGCCATCGCCGTCACCGCCGACATGAAGATCTATGTCGCGGGTTCAACTTTTGACTTCTTTGGCAATTTCCCCTTGCGAAACGCCTTTCGAACAAAAGCCGTCGGCCTCGATGGGTTTATTACACGGCTGGAGTTTCCGAACTACTACCCGATCCCGGGCATCACCTACTCAACCTTCGTCGGCGGGTCCGGCGATGAAGGCATCAAGTCGCTGGTAGTGGATTCTCAAGGAAATATGTACGGCGGCGGCACAACACGCAGCCAGAATCTCGCCGCAAGCCTCAACTCCTTTGGAGGCGCCAGCGACGGCTTTGTCGTCAAAGTGAACGCGAGTGGCGCTCTTGCCTACTCGCGATATGCCGGTGGAACAGATGATGATGAGTTGAAATCCATAGCGCTCACAACCGACGGGGGCCTGATACTGACCGGTTGGACCAGGTCTCCGAACGTCAATGGATGGGGGCCCCCTGTTCTCAAAGGTGTCCTTGACGCCTTTCTGTTCAAGTTGACGGCGCCCGGCGCCTACGAATGGGCTACACATGTTGGTGGCAGTCAGGGAGATGCCGCGCTTGGCATTGCCGCGGCGCCGCCAACATTTTCCACATCGAGGAGATTCATTATGGTGGGCAGTACCTCCTCCCCTGACTTTCAAACCACCACTGGAATTCACCCGTCGGGCCCTAATTCGGACGCCTTTGTTTCCATCTGGACCTATTGAGCATGTGGCACAGGCGGTTTCGCCTGCGTTTTCCGAAATTTGTGCTGATTGGTTAAAGGAGTTTCCCATGAAGAGTCTCATGACGCAAATGATCATCGCCATTGTGCTGCTTGCGGCCCATTTGGGCGCTACCGAAGTGTTCTACGGAATGGTAGGGCTCGCGGCAGCCGATACGGCGCGGCTGTCAGCGTTCTGCTCGGAGGAAGCGAGCGCACCCACCATTCCGCCGGACTCGTGTGAAGGCGAGTTCCACTTTCACGACGTTCGCGGGCAGATCGTGAAGCGGGCGGCGCTGAGCCTGCAACCCGGCTTCACCGGTTTTCTCGACCTGCGGCCAGCGGAGGGCGGGGCGAGCGTTGGAGGACGAGTCGGGATCATTCCCTGCGTATTTGTAGGACGTGGGCGCGTGTTCGGCTCGGTACGAATCTTCGATATGTTCACCCAGCGGCAGCGGGTCCTGGCAATCTGGGCAGACCGCAGCCTCGCGCGCGGCGGCGAGTTGCACTTCGGTGTTTCGGGAATCACCGCCTTCGACACGGCGCGCATCAACGCCGTCTGCGCGGAGGAAACCAGAACGCTCGGCGGATCGTGCGAAGTGACCTTCATCTTCCACTTATCCGGTGGAAAAATCGTGAAGCAGTCGACGATGACGTTGGCGCCCGGCGCCGGCGCTTTCCTCGACTTGCGTTCTTCAGAGATGGGATTGGGGGCACGGCCGGGCGAGATCATCCCGTGCCTCCGGATCGGGCGCGGGGGCGTTTTTGCCACTTACGAAATGATCGACACGGCGAGCACGTTCACAACCCTGCTCGCTTATCCGGCGACCGCGATTTTGCCTTGATTGAGGAGCATGTTTATGTGGCGTAACCTGATCAACATCGGCGTTTTTGGAATGTTCTGCGTGCCGGCGCTCGCCGTGACGTCAGTAACCGTGAACTGTAATGGCGGTGCTGCCGACTACCCCAGCATCAGCGCGGCGATTACGGCCTTAAAGACGCTTCCGGTATCCGGGAATGCTGTCATTACCGTCACCGGCAGTTGCACCGACAACGTTGTCATCGACAACTTCGCTGACTTGACGCTGATCGGCCAGCCCGGAGCGATGATTTCGTCTCCCAACTCGGCGTCCGCAATTCGCATCGACCACTCGAACAAGATTATTGTTCGCGGATTCGCCATCCGCGGCGGCAATCCCGCGGTACGGGTCAGGCGGGGCGCGGGGATTGTGATCGATTCCTGCAACGTGGGAAATCCTTCAGTAACAGGTCCCGGAAACGGCATCCGGTTCGAGGAGCACGCCGTCGGATTTGTCGTCAATACTTCCGTGAGTAACTTCGTGGGCTCCGCGGTTTTCGCTTACGACAGTAGTTCCGTGTCCATTCAGGCCACTGTCCCGGTCTCGCTCGCGAATTCCGGTGGAGGAGCCTTTGTCAGCCTGCTCTCGACGCTGATCGTTTCCGGAAAAGTCACTGTGGAGAACAATACCGGCTCGGGCCTCGTAGCGGGCGGGCGCTCTGTCCTGAGCGTTGGCGATTGTGGCGCCGGAGAGATGGCGATCCGCGGCAACGGACTGGGAATCTCCGGTGTCGACAGCAATCTCCATGTGGCCTGCCCTGTGGTTGTGGAAAACAACCGCTACGGGGGTGTGAATTCCTCGCTCGGAGGGTCAGTGTCGCTCTATGCGGCAGTGATCCGGAGCAACGGCGTTGGAGGGAGTGGCGGCGCGGGAGTGGCATTGCAGGGCACGACTTTCTATTGCATCAACATACAGGTTCTCAACAACACCGGACCCGGGATACTCGCTTTCCACGGCTCCAAAGGGGTTATTTCGGGATCCACGATTCAAGGAAACTCAACGGACGGCATTCAAGTGATCCAGGGAAGCCTGGTGGAGTTGCAACTATTCGCGAGCACGGTTTCCGGGCATCCTGGCGTCGACCTGCTCTGCAACACGGACGGGAAGGCATTTGGTGTGAAAACCGGGATCGGCAAGATGACCTGTCCTGGATTCAGCGCGGAGAGCGGTCCGAAGCCGTACGTTCCTCCGCTTCCGTAGTCCAGATAGATCTTGTAACAAATCGAGGTATCCATGAGACGCAAACTTTTCACTTCTCTGGCTGTCTTTGCGGCCGCACTTAGCGGTGAAGACAGCGGATTCAAGGCAACAATGCAGGACTGCACGGAATTGATCGGATTCGGCCCGGTTCCTATGGCTGCCGTTCGGCCGTTGGTGCCGGCTGGTTATATAATTCCTGAAATTTCACCCGCGATGGCGGGACTGGTGGTCCGCGCATCCCGCTGCCAGCAGCTCAGCACGGGAGGTCCGGCAAGGCCGGTCAACATTGCGCAAATCGGAGTGGCCATCGTACCGCCCGATGGAACCGGGGATATCAACAATTACACGCTGCTCTACGCAACCAGCGACGAGAGGCTGGCGCGCGCGCTCCAGGAAGCGGGCCTTCCGGCAGGTCTCGATCCTTTGCTCGCCTTCGAGGTTACGCCTGGCGCCGGAGGTGAGGTGTACACCGCCGCCGCGCCCCCCGGCGCCTATGCCTGGTTTCTGACTGGCTCCGCAAACGAGCCGCCGCCGGGTGGCAGTCCGGTGACCGCGAACTGGTGGTTCCAGACGAGACGCAACGTCCTCAAGATGGCCACATCCATTCCCGCGATCAGCTACGCCTCCGCCACTCTTGCGCTGCGCACCAGCAAGCTTTCCACTCTGGGGCAGATTATCGGCGGGAACACGGACACAAACTTCGCTTTTTTCCAGGCGCGCGGTGCGTTTCTCTCGGGAGTAATGACCGTTTCGTTGAAGTAGTAGAGAAAAGGAGGATTAGAAAATGACCAAGCGTATGACGATCGTGATGTTGATTCTGCCGGCCCTCGGGTTGGCGCAACCTACGGAATGCGAGGGTGTGAATGTGCGCGTCAAGGCCGTGGCCCGGAACAGCCCACAGTGGTCTACGGTGGACTTCGCCAATATCCCATTTGGACAGCTTGACCCCACACCCCTGCTGCAAACAGAGTTCAGATCCACCGGCAGCACCTGCGTCGTGGTCCACTTCAGCGCCCAGGCGGACCCCCAGGATAACCACATTCTCTTTCAGGCGTCCATCGACAATGTGCCCATGTCGGGTCACGCGCAATTCCCCTATTTGACCCCGGCGCCGGCCACACCAGTGGTTTGGGACCCCGAGGAAAGCAATTTCAATCTGTCGAGAATGCTGTCCTACACGTTCGTTGCTGTGGTCGGCCCGGGGCAGCATACGGTGCGAATTCGCTTCGCCGGCTGCTGCTCGTCAGTACCCGGCGGTAATTCCGCATTAGTGCGGAACGCGGTGATGAGCGTTCACTTCTAGCGCAAAGGACCCGTTATGACATACACGATTCGACCCCTCTGTCTCTCGGTTCTCGCGGTCATCTCCTCTACGCCGTTGTGCGCGAATGTTATCTACAGCCCCGCGAAGTCTGGCGTTAGGCCGTCGAACACCAGCCCGATCTCGCCGGCACCTATTTCGCCAAAATGCAGCGCTGACCAAGCCCAGGACCGGCACTCAGGCTCTGCCTCCCAAATGTCCTCTATTGCGACGGCAACACTTTGCTGAAACCACAGCCTCTCTTGTCGACATGGCCGTGTTCCAACTTTCTCGACTTGGGCGGAGACGTCATGGGCGCACACGAAAGTATGCTGTCCACGTCCCTTTTCTAAGGTCGCGAATTGCGACCTTTGGCGGATGGACCTCACGGCTGCGCAACCTGGCAACGACAGTGCTTGGGGGCGGCGCCGTAACCGGCTAGTGCGGTAATTCCTGCTGCCAGTTCACCACCACTGACAATGGCTCCGTCTGTTTGCCTTGCGCATACGTGGCAATCAGGAAACGCTGCGCATCACGGGTGACGGCGTAGCGGTGCGAGCGAAATATGGAGCCAGCGGGCAAACCTGGCATGGCGAACATCTCCTTCGGAGTAGTAGGAATGAACCCGGGCCCGACACTCACTGCCGTCAACTTCCCATCGGAGGAGATGTAGTACAACTCCCGGCCATCGGCGCGCCACCGGGGATCGGATCCCCCGTTGACGGAGATCCGCGCACGGCCAGCCCGGCGGCCCTCCAAAGTGAAACTCTCGAGAAAAATCTCGTTTCCACCGGACTCGTCGGATGTGTAGGCCATCCACCAGGGATTGGCCGCGCCCGGAGCGACCTGTCCCTGAGTTCCCTTGACCCATTCATGGGCCTTCTTGTTTGAAAGCGACATCCCCCACAACGCCCTGCGGCCGGCAGGGTCGATCTCATAAACCAGCAAGTTCCCATCCTGCGACCAGTCTCTCGGCCACGTGTTGGATGCGGCCGACACAACCGGCTCCGGCAGGAAGGGTTGGTCCAAATGCTGAATCACCACGTTCAAAACTCCTCGCTCGGAGTAACCAAAGGCGAGCCGCCTCGAATCCGGAGACCAGATGGGCCCAAGCCCCCGAACCTTCTCCGGGCTCACCGGTCTGAATCCGCCTTGGATTAGACCCATCAACCAGACGCGATTGCGTTGGGCGGGCGATGAGATCGAGATTGAAAGTTGCCGGTTGTCAGGCGAGAGACTGAAGCCAGTGAGCAGGCCGGTAGGAATGGTAGCCGTGGCAGAGGCTGGCCCCTCCAACTTTCCGTCGCGACGGTACCAATTCAAATCAAGAGGCTGAAACGCATCCCCCGCCCAGTAGCCGAGAACCCCGTTCGCGGACGCTGAGAATGCGCCATGCGTGTTGTTCTGCCCAACACCGTTCCCTAACACGGTTGGTTCCCCAGACAGTTGCAGTCGCTTGGCATCGAAGGACACAGCGCGCAAGGAGTTCTCTTTTGAGTACAGTAAGTGTCCCGAGGAACTACCTGGGGAGCGTGGAACAAAAATCGCATGGGAATCGGAGTCCAGAATTCTCCTGGCGGCGCTGCCGCTCCGCAGGTCTCCGACATAGACACCGGATCGTCCCTGGTCGGCCGACATCACGTAATAGAGGAAATGGTTCCCGTCCGGCAGGAAACTCGGAAAAGTGTGGCCGTTCTCCAGCCGCTCGTCGATGGTGGTGACAGGTGATCGAGTTCCACCGGCGGCATTTATCCTGAAGACTCCGGAAAAGGGGGTTGGCGCGAATAATAACACACCATCGCGATTCCAAGTCCCGCCACGGTAACTACGGTCATCATTCAATAAATCGACGATGGTGAGCGCCGACGGCGAGGCGGACGCCACCTCCACTTTCTTGAACTTTGCCATCGTCACATAAGCAATCCATCGGCTGTCCGGCGACCAGAACGGATAGCTAATCCTACCTTGCTCTTGAACGAGTGGCCTAGCCTGATGCGAGTTCAGTGGACGCACCCAGATGGTCGACCGCTCGCCGGCGAACGTGCTGTAAACCAGGTACTTCCCGTCTGGAGACACCTCCGCCCAGCTCCGAAACTGCGCCCCTTCCGGAGGCGGAATCGAGAACCGGATTACGTCGCTAGTCACAGGCGTTGCGCGGAAGGGAACAAGCCACGCACTCGCGGCGGCAATAGCCATCAGACCAGCCATGCCCCACGCCAGCCAATCGGTGCGCGACGCCCGCGGAGAATCTGGAGTCTGGTCCGGTCTGCCCGCATTCCCGATCGCAATTCGTGCCTCGCCGACGTCCCGCAAACGGCGTTTCAGATCCCGGTCCAGGCAGCGCTTGATTAGATCGCGAATGGCGGGCGGCGTTTCCTTGGGAAGCTCCTGGAAATCGATGGGCGCCCGCAGCACATCGGCGAGCGTATGCGAAACGCTCTCGCCTCGGAACAGACCACGGCCGGAGAGCATTTCCCACAGCATCACCCCGAAAGCCCAGATATCGGTGCGCTTGTCCACTGGCTTGCCCGCCGCCTGTTCCGGACTCATATACTCCGCCGTCCCCATGATCATTCCCGCGATAGTGGGCGAATGTCCACGCACCACCGTGGGTGCGGACTGTGGATTCTCCGAAGCCTCCCTCGGATCGGTCAACTTCGCCAATCCGAAATCCAGCACTTTCACGATCCCCTCGGGAGTCACTTTGACATTAGCCGGCTTCAGATCTCGATGAACAACGTTCTTCTCATGCGCGGCTTCCAACGCCTCGGCAATCTGCCGCGCGATGGCCAACGCTTCTTCCAACGGCACGGCCCCGTGTCCCATGCGATCGGCGAGCGTCGGACCTTCGATCAGTTCCATCACGATGGCGCGCTCTTCGATGCCAAAGATGGTCGCGATATTGGGATGGTTCAACGACGCCAGCACCTGCGCCTCACGTGTGAATCGCGCGAGGCGGTCGGGGTCGGATGCGAAAGAATCCGGCAGAACCTTGATCGCCACGTCGCGATTCAGCTTGGTATCGGTGGCGCGATACACGGCGCCCATGCCGCCTTCGCCAATCTTGGAAACGATCTGATAATGGGCGATCCGCGAGTCCATTGTCCAGGTTTTCAGATGGTATCACGGCGGGCTGGAGAGAGCCTGAGAGAAATGGACGCTGCCGGCACTAACTGGCTGATAGTTCGGGCCTCTTCACCGGACAGCCGCAGCATGATGCTCTCCGGGAATTTATCGAGGTTCCGTTTGAACTCAATACTCTTCACTTTGTGCAATGGAAGTTGCCTGAGCCATCGTGGCGCAGGCACTCTTGCCAGGCACTCTTGCCGGCTCAATGTCAGCTTTGAATACCGCGAATCAGTCCATCCCCCATAACGAAATCACGAACCTCCCCGGTCACCACGCAGAACTCCGCAGGCGCCTCCAACCGGCCCTTATTCAGGAAAGCCCGCCACTGTGTCTGCTTGGATGCGTCGCCGCCCAGATCGGCGAGCAGGGTAGTGAACCCTTCTCCAGACCACTCGGTCTCGCGCCGCCGGAACGTCTCCGCGATTGCCATTCCAAGAGTGGAAGGCTCAAACGCGAAAGTCCGAGCAAGAAACCATACATCGTAGAAATCCTTCATCCGGCTGTTGAGCATTCCAAGCGCCACCATGGCCTCGATCTTCTCCGCTATCACGGATTCCATCGAGTATGCGTGTATGCGCGGAGCAGGCATCTCCAGTAATGTCGGATAGTCGATTTCCACTGCCGCCGGAAAAACTCGATCACCAAAGCCGATGTCGATCTGCAGTGGAATCCGAGCTTGCGCTAGACGCGCTATCACTCGAACGCGGACGCCCTGATAAATGTCGTCCTCCCGGATCGCCTCCGCGGTAACCGCGTGCGAGTCGAAGTTGAGTCCGTCCTTGGCATCCGGTACTGAACATATTTCTCGGATCATCTCTTGGCAGACAGCCTCCGATGCCTCTCCATAGCCGAGGAAATCCAGATCGCGTGTCGAACGATGCGGCGTCTCGGTCCATGCATGAAACAACATTGCCCCTTTTAACACCAAGCGGTCGCGATGCTTGCTCCGGCCAACCCTATACAGCACACGCTCCATGGCGAAGCGTGTCAGGACAAGTGAGAAATCCTCGTTCCGCCGCACCGAAAGCTGATAAAGCCGCTCGCGTACGGAGGCCGCCACATCCTTCGCCACATGTCTCGTCAAAGCAGTGCCTCTATGTAAGGCTCCATGATCCGCGCCACGCGGCACACGCGCGCCGCCTCAAGTATCGCCCCCGGGCTCGCCTTCCGCCGCCGCAGACAGTCCCCTAGCGCTTCAATCGCGACATCCCGCCCCACCTTGTTGCGGAACTTGAAACAGTCCGCCACCGTCTTCGCCACCGAGGTGACCCGCACCGGAACTCCTTCCACAACGTGGCATTCCTGGCCGAAGTCGAGGGAATCTCCGGAGAATCGCACCACGCGCATCCGGGGAGCATCGCACTTCGGCGCACGATCCCTGTTCCCGATTGCCACCCATACTTCAAACGGATCCTGGGTGCCCACGTCGTGGAACCGCAGCGCTGACAGCAGACAAATCACGCCCCGCGGGACCCGCTTGCAGGCCTCCGCGAGCGAATGGTTCTCGGTGAGGCTGGCTCCGGCCGGAAGGTAGAGCCCTCGCGCCGCTCGCCGGATCAGACCTTTTTCCTCGGCCCGGCGCAGATAATGACGCGCGATTCGGTGTGGCTGAAGATCACGTGGCCGCAGCACGCCTGCCTTGCTGGCAAGAGCTGCAACACGCTCCACTGGGCTCCGAACTAGCACATCTCATTATACTAAATGTCGGTACATATCAATAACTACCGTCGTTATGTATAGCGCCGTCACGAACCGCCTCCTTCGCGGACGCAGTTTCCGGCGGCGCAGGCCTCATCCCATCTGTAATGACAAATCGTCGCCGAAGCGCACTGCCATGCCTATGGGGCCGTGCGCGGTTCCGCCGGTGGCACCTGTCTGCGCACCAAACCGGCGCATGCGGCAAGCCCCGCAGGCCGCAACCCTATACACTCACCACCGGACACGGCGACTGCCGTATGATCCCATACGCATGCGCCCGGATCCGCCCAAACACCCCCGAAGTGGATCCGCGTCCGATCACAAGCACGTCCGTTTCCGTCTGCTTCGCCAGATGGCACACACTGCTCGCCACATCGCCGTTCTCAATATGGACCGTTGCCTGGATATCGTTGGATGCCTGTACATCGGCAATCCGCCGCTGCGCCTCCTCGGCAAAACGCTCCCGCCAGTTCGGCTCAAAAAACTCGCCCGACATCCCTTCCACCGACGGCGTCACGTGGAAAATCTGCAGCCGCGCGCCGCAGGCACCCGCAAACTCCGCCGACCACTTCAGCACCTTGCAACTGGCATCCCCCAGATCGAGCGCCGCCGACACGGTCCGCACATGCACCTGCTCCGGTTCCGGAACGTCCTCCATGTGAACGCCCGTCAACACCGGACAATCCGCATCGTGCAACACCTTCGCTGTCACCGAGCCCAGCATGAACCGCCGGAATCCCCCATACCCGTGCGTCGGCATAACCACCAGATCCACCCGATTCTCGTGCGCGAACTCGATCAGCTTCCGCGCCGGGTCCCCTTCCAGCAAAAGCCGCCTCACCGTGTAATGTTTCAGTTCGTCGTCCAGAAAGTATTCAAGGTCCTTGTTCACCTGTTGCAGACGGGCCGCCGTGTAGTCTTGGATCAGCCCTCCGCCTAAATCCGCCATTGTGTATTCCAGGTGTGGTGGCGGCAGAACGTGTAGTAGCGTGACCTCTGGTTGAAATTGGTTGTGGAGTGCGTCCAGCAGGCGGGCAGCGCCACGACATCTACTGGAAAAATCTACAGGGAACAGTACATGTTTCATTTGAAACATACTCCACCCTCCTTCTTCTTCTTCTTCATTTCTTTGCCCGACTTCGAGGTCCCGTTTCGAACCACCCGGCCAGGCCCGCTCTATTCATCTTGCACGCTGGTGGCCATCCCCGACTCCTGCTCCATTCCTTCCGTTCCCCCACCCCTTCCCCCCTATCCTTCTCCATGGGGCATTTCGCCCACCGTTCCACTCCTCTTCGGTGCTACACTGCTCATATCAGGAAAGAATCGTGTCAAAACTCCTCGACCGTTGGCAACAGTCCAAAATTCTCGAAGCAGTATTTGACCAACTCACCGACGCGCTCCTGCTCTACGACCCCAACATGACCATCACCGGCGTCAATCGCGCCGCCGAAATCATGTTTGGCATGAGCGCTGAGGAAATCGTCGGAATGCACTGCCACGATGTGTTCCGATGCGCTAATTGCGATCACGATTGCGGCATGAAGTTGGGTATTCACCAGCCGTCCATGTCCAACGGCACCATCCGTCTGAGGACCCCAAACGGGCTCGAGCGCATGGCCGTCATCCGCACCACTCACCTCTACGACGATGACGGCAAACTCGAAGGCGCTGTCGCAACTGTGAAGGACGTTACCGAGGAATTTCTTCCGCAAAACCGCGACATGGTGGCCGAATCGCCATCCATGCGCGACATCTATACGTTCATCCGCCGCATCGCCGCAAGCGAGGCCTCCACAATCCTCATCGAAGGCGAAAACGGCACTGGCAAGGACTTAATCGCCAAGACCATCCACATCTCCAGCATGCGCCAGGCGGAGCCGTTCGTCGCCATCAATTGCGCCGCCATTCCCGACACTTTGCTCGAAAGCGAGCTCTTTGGATACGAAAAAGGCGCCTTTACCGACGCCCGTGCACAGAAACGCGGCCTCTTCGAATTGGCCGACCGCGGTACCCTCTTCCTCGATGAAGTGGGCGAAATCCCGCTCATGCTCCAGGCCAAGATGCTCCGGGTGTTGGAAGACCAGACGTTCCGCCGCCTCGGAGGTCTCAAGGACATCCGCCTCGACGTCAGGGTCATTGCAGCCACCAACCGCAACCTCCGCGAAGCCGTCAAGGAGGGTGCATTCCGCCAGGATCTCTACTTCCGCCTCAACGTCATCCACGTGCAGATTCCCCCACTGCGCGAACGCCGTGAGGATATCCTCCCACTCGCCAAACACTTCCTCGATCACTACAACAATAAATTCAAGCGCCAGATGCTCGGCATCGCCCCCGATGCCGAAGCCGCCCTCCTCCGGCACGACTGGCCGGGTAATGTCCGCGAGGTTCGCAACGCCATTGAGCGCTCCATGATCCTCGAGGATTCCTCCTACATCACCGGAGCCAGCCTGCCCCTCACTTTGGGACAACGCGGGGAATTCGCAGCATCCGCCACGGTTGCCTCAATGCCCGCGGCCGAAGTCTTCCCCGAAGACGGCGTCTCCCTACAGGAGGCCGAACGCCAGTTGCTTGTCCGGGCCCTCGAGAAAACCAACGGCAATCAGACTCAGGCCGCCCGCCTGCTCCGCATCACCCGCGACACCCTTCGCTACAAGATGAAGAAGTTCAACCTGCGCTAAGAGACTATTGCCTCACGGGATCAAGGTCGCTACTTTCCAGTATTCGAGATTGCCATACGACATCTCGATACCGTGGAGGTCCTTTAGCAGGTAGTCTCTCGAGTGGCTCGCCACGTAAACGTTCGTCCGGTGCCCCTCCGCCGTCGGCGTATTGCGCGCGATGACATGCGTAACCAGGAGCAGGTGGAGAAACCTCCCATCGGGTCCCTTCACTCCAGCGATGTCGCCGCGGGCAAGCGCATTGCGTGTGACCACCGTGCCCCGGCCCGAGTTCACCAGGTACTTCGCGAAGGCATCGGCAACTGCCCAATTCACCGCCGACGAATACCCATCGCACCACCAGTTCTGCGACCCGTGACGCGAGGTCGAGCTGGCCGTCGTGTAGTGGTGCCGCTTCAAATTGGGCACCTGCGGATTCATTGTCCAGCCGCCTGCCAGCATGCATTGGGAAACGAAATTGGTGCAGTCCCCGCCGCCCCCCGCCCCCGAATAATCAGGAAAATCGGCGTTGCGCCGGATCGCCCAATACAACGCGTATTCCACAGCCTTCGCCCGGTCATAAACGCTCGCCATGCTTCACCTCCAGAAGTTTCCGAAAACGGTTCGGTGCCGTCATCTGGAAACGTTCCAAACAGGCGAAATTTCCGGTATGCCACTCGTAAGCTGATCGTAAGGAAATGGTAAGGGAGCGCGCCGCCGGGCGTCAGCAGCATGCGCTTGCCTTACCGCGGCCGAACGTTCCGAGATGCGAGTTCATCCGTTAGCGTTCTGGCTTTTGTTCCGTACACCGCTTCCTGTTCTAAGCTGACCCTTCGTCCCTCGATATACTCTTCTGCACTAATCTTCTTCGCGAGTCGTGTGTCGACGAGAGCGCTCTTCCTGCGGCGCAGGTCCTTGATGGCTGCCCGATTCACGGCTTGCTCCGTAAGTAGGTCCTCCAAGGTCCAACTCGAAAGGTCTTCTGAGGAAAGCGGCATCACTACTCTATCGGTACTATCGGTCAAGAGGTTTACGAACACAGCACAAATTCGCCCTTCTCCCTCGACGTGGTGCTAAATCGTGGCGCGGAGACATCTCAGGAATTCGACCAGGTGCCGCTTTTCGGCCTCGGATAAACGCAACGGCCGAAGTTCCGAATCGAGCCCCGGATTCCGGTTCCCGCCGCGATCGTAATACTCCACCACTTCCTCCAGTGTCGCCAGGCTCCCGTCATGCATGTATGGTGCAGTCCGTGCGATCTCCCGCAATGTCGGCGTCTTGAAATCGCCCCGTCCCGCTCCCGCGTCCGTCCACTTCCCTTCGCGCCAGGCCACACCGGTATTGTGTAGCCGCTCGTCCGTGAAGTTCGGACCAACGTGACAGGCAGTGCAATTCCCCTTTCCCCGGAAGATTGCCAAGCCCGCCTGCTGCTCCGCCGTGAGAGCGGTGCGGTCGCCATTGACGAAGCGGTCGTACACCGAATCACCGGAAAGGATGGACCGCACGTAGCTGGCCAGCGCGTGAGAGATCTGCTCCGGTGTCAGTCCCACGCGGGCGGCGGCCTCCGCAACGCTCAAGTCCATTTCATTCGGATCCTCGATCGGCTTCAACACCTGCTCTTCCAGCGTGGCCACGCGCCCGTCCCAGAAGAACGAACGCCCGTAGCCGCGGTTGATCAGGGCCGGGGAATTGCGGCGGCCCACTCGCCCAAACACTCCCACCGCAACCGCACGCCCATCCGAAAACGCGCGCTCCGGATCGTGGCAGGATGAGCAGGAAATCGTGCCATCGCGAGAGAGGCGGCGGTCGAAGAACAACCGCCGTCCCAGTTCGATCTTCTCCGCCGTGAGCGGATTGTCCTCCGGGACCGGCAGATAAAGATCCAGTCCCAGAGGAATCGTGATCGCGGCTGCGAGAAGCATCATCAGTTGCCCACATTTAAGGCGGGCAGAAAGTTCTCCAGGGCCCACACTTCATTCGCCCGCCGCCCGCCGACGAAAGCGATCTGCCGTCCATCAGGATGCACGCGAATCGGCGGCCCTCCCGGGTTTCTGGCGTTCAATGCGTTGCCTAATGGACGAGGTTGTGCGCCGTCAAGAGACAAGCGCCAAAACTCGATCTGGTCCTCCTTGCCGTCGATGAATGTCCCAACGATGACGCCACTGCTGTCGGGTGTCCACAACAGGAAATTCTCGGCCCGTTTAGGTGCTGGCACACGAAACAATTCACGGGGCTCACCGCCGCCGGCGATTGGGAACAGCATTATGGTGAATGCCTTTGTGGAAGGGTCCTGCACTCTGGCCGCGGCATAGCGTGAGTCCGGCGAAAGGTTCGGGATGCCCATGCCTACCCGAGTACGAATCGCCTCCCTCTCCTCGCCCGAAGCAAGGTCTCTCTCGACGAAGACTCCCCCCTTGTTGTAATAGAGTTTCTTGCCGTCCCGCGACTGCTGATGGATAATTCCGGCCGTCACAATCGGGGACACCTCTCCAGACTGCGCGTCCACGCGGTAGATCCCACGGCGACCCTTCAAGTCCGTTCCCGAAACCAGTAGAGACCTGCCGTCAAGAGCCCAGCGAGGTTGAGTGATCCCAGCCATGTTGGGCCGCAATACGCGCACCTCTCCCGTAGCGAGAGTACGAATTGCCAGCACATCGCGTCTGGAGACATAGGAGAGATACTTGCCATCGCGAGACCAATCGGGATGCGAATTGGTTCCCACGTACTCCTGGATTGGGTTCACCGGCGGCGACAAGAACTCCCCGGTGTTGAAATTGAACGTAGCAATCTGGACGTCGGGGCTGCTCGTAGTAATTCCGAAGTAAATAGCGCCTGAAGCAGTTACCCCCAGCGATTGCGGCCGTCCGATATCCGGTTTGACCAGCCTGGCGGCGCCTTGCAGTGTGCCCGAGACGATACCCTGCGCCCAAAGCCCCATGGAGCCTGTGCGATCACTTCCGAACAAGAGGTGCTTTCCGTCCGGCGACCAGCCCAACAGAACGTCATCGCTGGGGTGTACAACGGCCGGCGTTTCCCGGCTTCCATTCACGGCCAGAACGTAGACGTCATGTTTCGGGCTTGCCTCTTGGGTTGGCAGGTCGAATGCCAGATAGTTGCCATCGGGCGAAAAGGACATGTTTGTTGCGCCTCGCCAGTCCACCGATTTCAACACTCGGAGCGAACCGTCCCCCGCTGCGACTAGTCCAATTTGAGCAGAACGGTCCTTTCGCATGAGCATGACAGCGATTAACTTGCCATCGGGGGACCAGTCGTGCGGGGCAACCCAGTTTATGTCTCCATTGGCGAACAGGCGTCGCGGATTGGGGTCGCCAACCAGGTTGGCAAGCCGCAGCTCATAGCGGCGTCCCTCGTTCAAGTTGAACCAGGCATAGGCGACCTGTCTGCCGTCTCTCGAGATGACCGAGTTCTCAGCGTAGTCTCCGGCGCGAGTGCTGGTCGTGGTCAGGCGACGGTCCGTACCAGTTGCAATCTCATGCACAGCGAGATCTCCCGCACCGCCTTCTGAGTAAGAAATGTACCGGCCATCGGGGGAAATCGAGCCGTAAGGTTGCACTTTGGGGCCGACCCAGATTTGCCGTGCGACAACACCACTGTCGTGGGACGGTTTTGCGCTCGCGGCGATTCTCGCCCGCGCCGTCGCCACCGCTTCCTTCTGATCCCCGTACTCCCGCACCACACGCTCGAACTGCTTTCGCGCCTCCGCATTACCCTGCTTCTCGTAGCACAGTCCCAGGCGCACCAAGGCTTTCGCGACCACGTCCCGGCTCGTGCCCCTACGGTCGATGACTTTCCTGTATTGCTCGATAGCGGATTTCAGATCCCCATCGACATTCTCGGTTTGGATGGCCGACTGCAACTGCAGTTCAGGGTCATCCTTCTTCTGCGGCGCTGCAAAGAGCGCCAAGGTGCAAGCGATCAAGAAAACGGACTTCATTTGTCCCTCCCTGCAAGGAGAGTACCGGCGCAATGTTGGGACGATGCCAGGGAATTATTAGGATTGCGTGAGGTTGCCAGCATCGAAACGATACCCCATTCCACGGACACTCTGGATGTACTGCGGCTGCGCCGGCTCAGGCTCGACTTTGCGGCGCAGATTCAGGATGTGATAGTCGACGGCACGCTCCGTGACAAAGACGCCGTGACCCCATGCGTCCTGAATCAACTGGTCACGGCTGAGCACTCTGCCACGGCACTTCACGAACACCGAAATCAACTTGAACTCGAGCGGTGTCAACTCCACTGGTTTGCCCGCGCGCCGTAATTCACCGCGCTGGAAGTCCACCTCGCAGTCGGAAAAACGAAACACGTCTTCGGCATCGTTCTCATCCCGGCGCAGTACAGCCCGAATGCGGGCACGCAGTTCGCGCGGGCTAAACGGCTTGGTGACGTAATCGTCCGCGCCGAGTTCCAGTCCCATTACCTTCTCGGCTTCCTGTGTCTTCGCTGTGAGGAGAATGATCCGCGTCTTCACCCGTGCGCGGCGAATCTCGCGGCATACCTCAAACCCGTCGCGCAGCGGCAACATCACATCCAGCAGGATGAGGTCCCAGCGGTCATCCTTCGCACGCCGGATCGCGCTTTCTCCATCGTTCGCTATCTCGGTGTCGTAACCCTCCACCCGCAGATCCGCCTGGAGCACCATGGCAATATCAGGTTCGTCTTCGACAATCAGGATTCTCGTCATAATTTCATCGCAGGTAACAGAATTGTGAAAGTGCTCCCCGTGCCCGGAGCGCTCTGCAAGTGAATGTCCCCGCCATGCGCCAGCACGATGTGGCGGACCATGGCGAGACCGATTCCGGTGCCTTTAATGGCATTGACTCGCGAGGCTGCGCCGCGCACGAACTTGCCGAAGATGCGTTGCTGCTCGTCTTCGGGAATGCCGAGCCCCTGGTCGCGAACGGCGATTGCTACTTGCTCGCCTTGCCGGCCGACATCCACCCACACCGTGCGATGATCTGGCGAGTACTTGACGGCATTGTCTAACAGGTTCCACAGCGCATGCGTGAGAGCGTCGGGATCTCCGTTCACGGCCGGCACGGTTTCCGGAATGCGGAGTTCGAACGCGTAACCGCCCGCCGCCACCTCTTTCTCAAAATCACGGACCACGCCACTGACAAGGCCGCCGGGATCGATCGGGTGCAGCCGGTACGGTTTTGCCCCGGCTTCCATCCGCCCGAAGTCGAGCAGCGATTCCACCAGCCTGTGCAAGCGCTCCGTAGCTCGCATCTGCGCCTGGTAAAAAGCGTGCCGTTGCCCCTCATCCGCCACCCTGCCTTCCGCGAAGCCTTCCGTAATCTGCCGCAGCAAGGTGAGCGGCGTGCGGAACTCGTGCGACACGGCGGACACAAAGTCGGATTGCAGTCGCGCTGCAGCCAGTTCGCGATTGACCGCACGCGCAATCAGGTAGCTTCCCGCGCAGACGACCGCCGCCAGCAAGGCGAGCACCGACACCAGAAATCGCCGCCGGACTGTGTACTCCCGGAGGTCGGATGCAGGATCGGCGCTCGCTACCAGCAACGGCCACGGCAACCCCGTGACGGAGCTGGCACGGATCGTCTCGGGTGCCGGTGGCATTTGCGTGCCCGTGCCTGGCAGCGAAAGCGCCAGCCTCACGGATTGGCTCCTCAGTAACGGTTCAAGCGGCGCCAGCCATTGACGTTCCACGAACCGCTGATCGGCGACCAGCGCACGTTCCCCGCGCCAAAGTAGGGTCAACGCAAATCCCTCGAATTCACGCTGCTCGCGGCCAAACGCGGCTTGTGTTCTTTTGTTCCACAGCCATTCCACAGCCTGCGCGAAAGCTACTGACTGCCGCGGAGGCTCGAACCCGAGCTGCTGTGCCTGAAACAGGAAGGCCGCGCGCGGTAGTTCCCACCGGCCCGTTTGCAGGTCAGCGAGAACCGCCTGCATCTCTGCATGCGACTCGGCCTCCCGGCCCAATTGTCGCAATAGGTTGAGGCGAGCTCGCCGAGCCACCAGATCCGCGGGCAACCCATCCAGTGCAACCGCTCCGCATTCCACCAAGGTGTCGTACTCGGCCAGCGCCAGGTCCGGTTTGCCGGCTTTGCGCAGATTGCGAGCGATGCGCAAGTGTGCTCCCGCGCGCACGGTCGCATCGGCAGACTTCGCGAGGTTTCGAAAGGCTGCGATCGCGCTCTCGTAATCCTGTTGCTGGAACTCGAATCGCTCCCCGTTTTCGAACACAGAAGAACCGCTGGCTTGCGTTGCACGAACCACCGGATAGTAGAGCAGTTTCGGTGATGTTCGTACGCGCTCGCGATCAAAGATGACCGCAAGCGCATCCTGTGGACCATCCCCGCCGGGCAGGCGCAGATCCAGTTCGGCCTTCGCCAGCGACTGCTGCAAAGCAACTACGATGAGATCCGCAGCCTGCTCCCGGCGTTCTCGCGATCGTTGGCTGGCCAGAGCCCGGTCCTGATCGAAAAACCGCCAGCTCAGCCAAAACAGCGCGCATGCCGGCAGCACAGTCACGGCCAGGAAGGATGCCAGAAGAATCCGTGGAGGCCGAAACCAGAAACCGAACGACATCGAGTGTCCCCACATTATACTGGGAGGATTCTCGGCCTTCGATGAGGATTCGGTTAGGATTTCTCGCACCAGACCTTACTGGCTTGGGGGCCTGCGCCCGTTAAGAGAATGCAGGAACGCGATGAGGTGCCGCTTCTCGGCCTCGGATAAATGCAACGGCCGAAGTTCCGAATCGAGTCCCGGATTGCGATTCCCGCCGCTATCGTAATACTCCACTACCTCCTCCAGTGTCGCCAGGCTCCCGTCATGCATATAAGGCGCTGTCCGCGCGATCTCCCGCAATGTCGGCGTCTTGAAATCGCCCCGTCCCGCTCCCGCATCCGCCCAGTTCTCTTCGCGCCAGGCCACACCGGTATTGTGCAGCCGCTCGTCCGTGAAGTTCGGACCAACGTGACAGGCAGTGCAATTCCCTTTTCCCCGGAAGATTGCCAAGCCCGCCTGCTGCTCCGCCGTGAGCGCACTGCGGTCGCCATTGACGAAACGGTCGTACCCCGAATCACCGGAAAGGATGGATCGCACGTAGCTGGCCAGCGCTCGGGCGATCTGCTCCGGCGTCAATCCCACCCGGCTGGCCGCCTCCCCGACCGTCAAGTCCATTTCATTGGCGTCTTCGATCGGCTTCAGCACCTGCTCTTCCAGCATGGCCACTCGACTATCCCAAAAGAACGAACGCCCGTAGCCGCGGTTGATGAGCGCCGGGGAATTGCGCCGCCCCACGCGCCCAAACACCCCCGCCGCAACCGTGCGCCCATCCGAAAACCCACGTTCCGGCTCATGACACGACCCGCACGAAATCGACCCATCGCGTGAGAGGCGCCGGTCGAAGAACAACCGCCGCCCCAGTTCGATCTTCTCCGCGGTGAGCGGATTTTCCTCCGGGACCGGAAGGTAGAGATCTAGTCCCAGAGGAATCGTGACCGCGGTCGCCAGGAAGAGCAACATCTATTTGGCCGTATTCGAGGGCAGGAAGTTGTCCAGGGCCCAGATCTCCGGATCGCGTCGAGGGGTCGTTTCCTTAACCGTGAACGCCACGCGCCTGCGATCCGGATGCACAGCCGGCTTGGCCACGTCCGAGTCTCTGTAACTCGTATCGTCCAGCTTCTGCGGCGCTCCACCGTCGACCGGGATCCGCCACGTTCCCAGGCTCTTGCTCCGCGGATCCTGGGGATCTCCCCGATACTTGAAGGCCAGGAACGACCGGCTGTCTGGCGCCCACATTCCCAGGTTAAGCCAAGCACCCTTCCGGGAATCCGCCAGGTCTTCCCGCGACACCTCAGCCGGATAGCGCAGCAACTCTCGCGCTTCCCCTCCTTGTAGCGGAATCAGCAGCAGAGTTCTCGAGTTGCTGGCCTCATCAACGCTGCGCGAAACCAGATACTGGTCGTCGGGCGACGGGTTCACCATGTTCAGCAGTACCCGTCTGCGGATCACTACTCGTTCCTTTCCCGTCGCCACATCCCGCTCGATGTAGGCGGACTCCTTGCTGAGACGGTAGTCACGCTTGAAGAGGAAACTCTTTCCGTCGCGCGACCAGTGCGGATACCATGACCTCTCGCCTGGCTGATCCAGAAGGAGCGTCGTTGCCGCCCCTGTGTCGGGGTCAACCTGAAAGATCCCCCTCCGGCCTTGTAGATCACCTCCCAGCGTCAGAAACCACCGTCCATCCGGCGCCCACGCCATGGGCCCGAAATAAGTCAGCTTGGGACGCAGTTCCCTCACCTGCCCGCTGTCCATCGAGCGGATCAGTATCACCTCATGACTCGGTTTCTGCGCCGGTCCCCGTACCGATTTATAGGCGAGTTGGCGTCCATCCGGGGACCACGTCGGCGTTGCATTGGACTCCAGGTAGTCCTGCGTGAGGTCCGTGGGCTTGGACGCATACTTCCCCGTGGAAAAATCCATCGTCGCCACCTGGATCTTGAAACGGTCCTGACTGCCGTGAATGGCGTAGTACAACGTCCCTGTTCGCGTGACGCCGATCGACTCGGCCCGTGCCGGAAAATCCGCGCGCAACAACTCCGGCGCGCCTTGAGGTTTTCCATCTGCAATGGGTACTCCCCAAAGACCCAAAGTGCCCGTCCGGTCGCTGGCAAACAGGAGCAACCTCCCATCTGGAGTCCAGTCCAACATCGTGTCGTTGCTGGGATGCGCGACAGAACGGATTTCGCGAGCGCCATCCACCGACAATACAAAAACGTCCCGCTCAACACCGGTCTCGTTTTGCGGTAGATCATAGCCCACGTGTTTGCCATCAGGCGAAAACCGGATCCGGCCCGTGCCACGCCAATCCACGGATTTCAACACGCGCATTGTGCCGTCTGCAATAGAAACCAGGCCGATTTGCTGGGTCTTGTCTGTCCGGAACAACGCCACAACCACCCATTTGCCGTCAGGAGACCAATCCCAAGGCCTGAGCCAATCGACATCAGGATTGTCGAACAACCGCCGGGCATTTGCATTGCCGTTCAGGCTGGCAAGCCACAGTTGGGCCTTGTCCCTGGTTGAGTCGTACCAAAGGTAGGCAACCTGTTTTCCGTCGGGAGAGATCGCCGAACCCTCCGCGAATACATTCACGCTTGCCTTGTCCTGCTTCGTATCCGTGAGTCGGCGGTCAGTTGCTGCGGCAATGTCATGCACGGCGAGATCTCCACTGTCCCAATCGGTGTACGTGACAAAGCGTCCATCCGGCGAAACCATCCCTCTACCGTTCACTTTGGCCCCCGTCCAAACCAGTGTGTTCGTTTGCCGCCCCATATGCGTGCTGCCTCCCAGCCTCGACCGCGCCACGGTCACCGCTTCCTTCTGATCCCCGTACTCCCGCACCACCCTCTCATAGATCTTGCGCGACTCCGTGTTCCCCAGTTTTTCGTAACACGCCGCAAGCTGCATCAACGCCTTCGCCGCCAGCGCGCGGTCTATGCCGGCGCCTTCGGCAGCCCGGCGGTATAGCTGCATCGCCTCCTCCAGTTTCCCTTCGGAGCGTTCCTTGACAAGCGCCTTTTGATACCACTCCTGCGCGGTTTCCGCGAAACCGGCCACAGCCGTCATCAGGCAAAACAGGATAATTCGTTTCATGTTGAGCACCTCTACGCTCGATCTTAAGGAAGCCCTTCCCGGCAGTTGTCACCCGCAGGCAAAATGATTCTCACGAAATTGTCATCCCTCCTCGAGGCTCCATTTGTACCCCACCCCGTGCACCGTGACGATATGCCGCGGGTGCCGCGGGTCTCGCTCCAGCTTCGTCCGCAAACTGAGTATATGGTTGTCCACTGTGCGCGTGGTGGGATAGTTCTCCAATCCCCAGATCCTCTCCAATAGTTCCTCGCGCGTGATGACGCGTTCCGGATGACCGCTCAAATACCGCAGCACCTCAAACTCCTTCCGCGTCATCTCCACCTTCGCGCCCGCGCGCCGCGCTTCGTACTTGGCGAAATCAATCTCCACATCGTCAAAAGCCAGCAACTCACCAGCGCTCTTCCCTTCCGCCGCCACTTGCGAACGCCGCAGCAACGCCCGCACCCTCGCCAGCAATTCCGGCAGCGAAAAGGGCTTGCTCACGTAATCGTCCGCCCCTAGATCCAGACCGGCAACCCGGTCCATCTCCTCGCCCCGCGCGGTCAGCATGAGAATGGGAGTCAGCAATCCGCTGGACCTGGCCCTGCGGCAAACTTCATAACCGCTCATCTTCGGCAGCATGAGATCGAGAATCACCAGATCGGGCTCGCCTTTCCGCAGTAGTTCCAATCCCGTTTCCCCATCACCCGCGGTCAGCACATCATAGGATTCGAACCGCAGAATATCGGCCAGTCCTCGCAGAATGGCGGGCTCGTCTTCGATGATCAGGACGCGGCTCATATGCGTTGCTCCACAGGCAGCCGCAGCGAGAACTGACTCCCGGCGCCAGGTTCGCTTTCCACTACTACATCGCCGCCATGGGCCTTGGCGATGTGAGCCACCAGCGTCAGTCCAAGGCCCGCTCCCGGGACGCGCTGATTCTCCACCGACGGTACGCGGTAAAAGCGTTCGAAGATCTTCCTTCGATGTTCCGCCGGAATCCCAACCCCGTAATCCCGCACAGCGATCACGATGACGCCCTCTTCGAGCGTGACCGCGAGATCAATCCGCTTGCGCTCTGGTGAATACTTCATCGCATTCGTAAGCAGGTTCATCACCGCCTGCTGCAACGCGTCGGAGTCGGCATGCAACACCGGCAACCCACTCCCCGAAGCGACATTCAGTTCGAACCCAGCCTGGCGTAGCGGGTAATCAATGGCCCGCACCACGGAGTCGATTAAGTCGCCCATCGGCGTCGGCTGCATTCGATACAGCTTGCGGCCCTGCTCGATCTTGGAAAAGTCCAGAACATTGTCCACCAGCCGGCTCAACCGTTCGCTTTCCTGCACGATCGTATCCAGGTAATTGTCACGCATCGCCGCATCGCCGCCAGGCCGCATGCGAAGAGCCTCGGCGAACATGCGAATGGCCGTCAGAGGTGTCTTCAGCTCATGCGACACACTCGAAACGAACTGCGACCGCATACCAGCTAGGGCGACGTCGCGCTGCACATCCCGCCACAGCAAATACGCGCCCGACACCATGATCAGGCACACAAGCAATACGGAGGTAACATACAGACCAGTTCGCGACTCCGGAGGTTTTCCCCGCGGCTCAACCTTTGCTGCTTCCACGCTCTTCGCTGCCACGGCAACCAGCAACTCCTTACCGGACTCCGGCGCTTTCGCGATCCCCACCAGCCAATCCCCATGCGGCTGCCATGCGGGCTCCGGCCCTTCCCGCCGGAGATAGGGTAGCAGCCCGGGCAAATCGGCTCGCAACGATTCCACGTGAGCGGCGAGAGCCGCCGCGGCTGCAGCCCTCCCTTCCAGTACTGAGTCCCCCAGCCGTTGCGCGACGGTCTTTAAAAGGTAGGCCGCCGCGGGTGACACCACATGCTCATCCGCGGCGAAACGTTCTGTGATGAAACCCATCGCTCCACCCTTGCGCGAGAGCCGGTCCGCCGCGTAGTAAGCGTACGGCACTCCCTGATCGTCCACCACGGGGAACGGAGTTCGCAGCAACTCGCGGTTCTCCGCCGCCGCCTCCACGCTTCGGCCGGCTTTCTCCAGCGCCCGCCCCAGCAGCAACCGCACGTGGGATTTCTGCGCCTGAGTGGCAGCGGCAGCCAGTGCCCGCCGGTAGCATCCGATTGCGTCCACCAACCGGCCAGCCGTGAATTCCTCCCGCTCGCAGCCATCCCAGGTGGAACGGACAGCGGCGCCAGGTTCCCACGGGGCGCGAAATCCGCCTTCCACCACCAACGCTGCGAACTCAATCGAAGGCCTTCGCTCCGCGAAGAAATCCTCAACGGCCTTTCGCTTCAGGCTCTCCAGACGCACCAGCCGGGCTTGCTGTTGCTGGAGTGTCCATGCCCGCCGTTCATCCTCGGCATGCCTCGCCGCCAACTCGCGGTCCTGCCGGATCATGCGGTAGCCAAAGACGATGAGCAGCCCACAGGGAAGCAACACCATGGCCCCAAATAGCGCTAGCCGCTTCACAGAATGGAATTCTACAGCTTTCGCGCCAACGCGGTTGTCACGGATTTGTCAGCCTACGTCCGGCTGGAAGAAAATTCTCAATCGCCCAAACCTCCCGTTTGTTGTTGCGCGCCGTCCCGCCCGAAAACACCAGCCGCCGGCCATCCGGGTGGACTCCAACCCAACGCACCCCACCTCCGTGCAGGGCTACCTTCTCCGTCTTGCCGCTCTCCACCGCAACCCGCCACAAGTCGTTTTGTCCATCCTCGGATGCGCCGGTATACAGCACGTGCCGACCGTCCACTGTCCAGGACAATCCCAAATGCGCCCGCATCTTCGGCGAACTCAACAACTCCCGCGACGCGCCGCCCCTAAGCGGCACCAGCGAGAGTATTCGCGTATCTCCATTGTCCGCGGCAATCGCCAGATGCCGCCCATCCGGCGATACGGCCAGGCTGCTCCGTCCACCACCGAATCTCAAACCCGTCGCAATCTCCCGTTCCCGGCCCGCCCCTACTTCATACCCGCGCAGCAGCGGTTCCTTCGCTTCCGGAGATCGCGCCAGGTAGTACACGATCTTGCCGTCCGGCGAAACGCCCGGCTGCATGCTGCGCGTCGTCTCACCCGAACGAAACTGCAGCAGTCGCCTTACCTGGCCTGTCTCCACCTCCAGCCGGTACATCGCCTGGCGGCCTTCGCTGTCCGTCCCAAACCGCAGCAGTGCGCGGCTATCGCCAAACCACACTTGAGGCCCCGGAGGCGCTCCTTCGAATGTCACGTCGCGCTCCGCGCCTGTTTCCAGCGATCGCACCACCGTCATCCCTTCCCGGCGAAGCGACCGGTACGCCACCTGCTTCCCGTCCGGCGATATCACCGGGTCGATATTCCTTCCCACGTTCCGTTCCGACAACCGCGAGGGCATACCCTTGACTCTGCCTGTCTCCGCATCCCATTCCGCAACATAAACGTCGCTTGTGCCCGTCCCTCCCGACGCATAATAGTACGAGCCATTACGGCTGAATCCCAGCGGCTTCGCCTGGTTGCGTGCTCCCACCCCCGCATGGATCTCCTCCGCCGCGCCTGCCTTCCCTTCGGTCACCGGCACAACCCAGAGCCCGGTCTCTCCGCTCCGGTTGCTGAGAAAGGCGATACGCTTTCCGTCCGGCGTCCAAAGCGCTCCATAGTCGTCCGCGGGATGTTCCACGATCGCTGTTTCCCGGCTGCCGTCCGTAGCCAGTAGAAAGATGTCTCTCTGCGCCTGGGTGGAGTGCGCGGGTGCGTCATACACGATCGAACGGTTGTCCGGCGCCAGACTCACCTTTCGCGGATACCGCCACTCCAGCGACTTCAATGTTCTCATCCGGCCGTCGTTGGTGGCCACCAACACAATCTGGTTGTTGCGGTCCTTCCTACGCACAACCGCAACAATGTATCCCCCGTCCGAACTCCACGCAGCCGGCTCGATTTCGCTGATCTCCTCATTCCTCACCAGCACGCGCGCATCGCCGCCAACCACCGGCATCGTCCGCAGTTCGAACCCGTTCTTGCCTGCCCAACCGTAGGCCACTGTCTTGCCATCGGCGGAGATCGCGCCCGGCCATTCCGCCTCTTCCTTCGATTGCGTCCACGGCCCCTTATTTGTCAGGCGCCGCGTCTCGCCCGTGGCGAGCATTCGGATTGCCAGATCGCCTGTCGTTTGGTCGGAATACGGCAGCAACCGTCCGTCCGCGGATATCGCCCCCAGGTAGTCGTCCCGGTTTGGCCCCACCCATACCTGCCGTGTCACAATCCCGTCGCTCGCTCCTGCCTTGCCGCCAAGCCGGTCGCGCGCCACGGCCACCGATTCCTTCTGATCGGGGTATTCCCGGATCACCCGCTCGTACATCGCGCGCGACTGCCCATCGCCCATCTTCTGATAACACTCTGCCAACCGCAGCAACGTCTTCGCCGTCACAGGGCGGTTCCCTTTGGCTGCCGCCAGCGCTTTCTGATATCCCTCAATCGCGCCGGCCAGATTGCCGTCCACCACTTCTTTCTTGATCGCGGTCTGCAAGAGGGTTTCCGCCGCTTCCGCTTGTTGCGCCGCCAGTGGAACCGTCAACAGCAGTGCCATCGCCAATACTGTCCAGATTCGTCTCATCATGGGTTCAACCTCCACCGTCATCATGAACTGCACATGTGGAGAGTTCGTCACGGTCTCAGTCAGGATTTGGTAAGAATCAGCCGTCAAAGCGATATCCCTGCCCTCTCACACTCATCAGAAAGCGCGGCGCCGCGGGCTCAGGCTCCAGTTTCTTTCTCAGCGTCACAATGTAGTTGTCCACCACGCGCTGGGTCACGTGCGTGTCCGTGCCCCATGCCAGATCCAACAGCCGGTCCCGGCTCAAAACCCTACCCCGGTTCTTCACAAATACGCCAATCAGTTGGAACTCCAGCGGCGTCATCTCCACACACACCCCGCCCCGGCGAACCTCGCCGCGGGCAAAATCCACTTCTACATCGCTGAAACTGTACCGTTCTCCCGCCTCTTCCGAACTGCCCCGCCGCAGCAATGCACGGACACGTGCGCGCAGCTCCTTCGGACTGAACGGCTTCGTCACATAATCGTCTGCTCCCAGATCCAGCCCTAAGACCTTCTCCACTTCCAGGTTTCTGGCTGTCAACATGAGAATCGGCGTCTTGATGCCGCCGCGCCTCAACTCTCGGCAAACCTCGAACCCGTCCTTTTTCGGCAGCATCAGATCCAGCACGATCAGATCGAAACCACCTTCGTGCCCACGGCGCACCGCGGACTCGCCGTCCTCCACAACCTCTACCTCATAGCCGTCCGTCTTCAAATCGAGTTCCAGACCAAACGAGATGGCCGGTTCGTCTTCCACAATCAGGATTCGTGGCATGGCAGCACCATTGTGAATTCACTTCCCCGTCCGGGTTCGCTGCGGACGCGCACCGATCCTCCATGCGCTTCGACAATCTCCTTCACCATCGCTAGCCCGATTCCTGTTCCCTTCGTTCCTTGCCGCTTTGCATCGGCGCCGCGATAAAACTTGCCAAACACGCGCCTCAACTCCTCCTTCGGAATCCCTTGGCCCCTGTCACGCACGCTCACCTCCACCTTACCGTTCGTCGTCGATACTGCCACGTCCACATGCTTCTCACCGGGCGAGTACTTCACCGCATTGTCCAGCAGGTTCCACAGCGCTCCACTCAACGCCTCCCGATCCCCATGGATCCACGTGTCGTGCTCCGGTCCGCAGTATTCGATGGCGTACCCGCGGCTGGACACCGTCTGCTGGAACTCCTCACTGACGCATCGTGCCCACTGCCCGGATTCCAGCCTCTCGCACCGGAATTCATATTGGCGCGCCTGCATGCGCCCGAAATCCAGCAGCGATTCCACCAGCCTTCCCAAGCGGTCGCTCTCACCCAGCATCAACTCGTAGGCACGCTGCTTGTGCCCCTCGTTCTCCATCCGCCCGCGTGCCAGCATCTCGGTCAGTTGGCGCATCGAAGTGAGCGGCGTGCGGAATTCGTGCGATACAGCCGAGACGAAGTCCGATTGCAGCCGAGCAACCGCGAATTCGCGGCTGATCGCGCGCCCGATGAGAAGGCTTCCCATCACCAGCACGAGTGCGAATACGGCGAGTCCGGCCACAAGAAAACGCCGCCGTGCTGTCCACGAGCCTGACGGCACCCCGTCCGCCGCCCCACTCGCCGTCAAACTCCACGGCAGTCCGGTCATAGCCGCCGCCCGAAAAGCCGCCTGACCCGCCAGCGGGCCGTTCTCGTGGATCACACGGCCTTGTGCGTCCACCACCCGCAAAAGAATTCCCGCGTCGCGCTCCAGTCTCTTCCATAGGGCCTTCCACGAAGTCGGCCCCACCAGCCGGGCTCTCCAGCCAACGTTCCGTCTTTCCCACGAAACTGAAACTGCTTCTCCGCCAATCGCGACTCCGGCCCGTCCGCTCACGGCAGGCTGCGCAAAGGCCCATTCCGCCGCCTGCGCCAGCAACCATCGATCCTCCCACCCCGGCGGGAGTGCAAGCTCCGGCGCCAGCGACCGCAATTCTCCGAGGTAAGTTTCCAGGGTCGCTTTCGAGATGAGCCATTTGCCCGCGATCAAATCCACCCATAAAGCGGATGCTTCCCGTCTTGCCCCTGCTCCATCGCCGCTTTCCTTGAGGATTGAGCAACGCGCGGCACGGGCAATCAGACCCGCGGGCATTCCCGCGACTGCTCTCGACCCAAGCTTCTCAAGAAAGCCGTATGCTTTCGTCGCCTCGGGCCACCGTCTCTCGCTGCGGAGCACACGTCCCAGCCGTACCAACGCTTCCGCGCGGACCTGTGTTTGTTCCGTCTCGGCGACTCTCGCGTACACCGCTGCTGCCTTAGCCGGTTCCCTTTTCCCGAATTCCAGCGATTCGGCCTCGGCGAAAATTTCAGGCCGGAGTGGCCCGGCCTCCGTTGGCGCCGGCGTGTAGGCGATCCGTCCCTCCGGCGTGATTTGCACTTCTCCGTTTGCGGTAACCGTGACTTCCGCGTCTGACCCGCCGAACGCCCGCTCGATGGCGGCAACCGCGCGATCGGCGGCAATCTCCATCTGCTCCTGACGCCGTTGGGTTTCCATTGCGCGATCCTGCAATAGCACTTGCCACCCAAGCCACCCCAGCGCCAACGCGCACACCACCATCAACACGATAAACAGGGTCAACACAGCGAGCGGAGGCCGGAACCATTCCCTCGGATTCATACCGCCACCGATTATAGAACCGCTCACGGGGCGTGAATGTTTAGGAATTATCAGGACTTTGTCAGGATCGAGTCAGGACGCACCCTACGGCAGAATGCTGATTACCGCAATCTGCCCGTCCGTCCCCGGCGCCTCCACCGATTCTTCCTCCGCGTAGGCTTTGGCCTCGAGATAGGCGTCGCCCTGCGGAGTGCGGTACACAAACAGTTGGCGCTTCTGCAGATCGAGCACCCAGTATTCGGGAACCCCGGCCCGTGCATAGAGCCGGCGTTTGCGGATCCGGTCCATCCGCGCCGTGCTGTCGGAGACTTCAACTAACAGCGTCAGCTCATGACCCTGGGGATGGCGCGCCGCATAATCGTCGTTCGGTCCGCGTGTAATAACGAAATCGGGCTCTGGCTCATTCAAGCTGCGGTCATCCAGCCGCACCTCCAGGGGAAGTTGCACGCGCATGTGGTCTATTTCGTAAAGGCGAATGAAAGCCTTTTGCAGCCTGACGATCGCACTGGCGTGTGGAGCGTTCTGTCGCATCTTGTCGATCAACTCCCCTTCGATCAACTCGTACCGTTGAACATGCAGCAATCCCGCATCCCGCAGTTGCGCAATTTGCTCCCGCGTCCACACCACGCGGCGAGGTTCCCCAGTAATTTCCCGATCGATGGCAAGCACCGGCATACCACTATAATAGAAGGATTGGGGCCCATGAAAAAGTTCTACATCGAAACCTTCGGCTGCCAGATGAACGTCCACGATTCCGAAAAAGTGATCGGCACGCTCTCCTCCCGCGGCTATGAACAGGTGGAAACTCCCGACGACGCCGACCTGGTCCTCTACAACACCTGCAGCATCCGCGACAAAGCCGAACAAAAAGTCTTCTCCCGCCTCCAGGAGTTCAAACGCTCCTCCAAAGGAAAAACTTTCGGAGTCCTCGGCTGCGTCGCCCAGCAGGAAGGCGAGCGCATCTTCGACAAAGCCCCCCACGTCAGCCTCGTCTGTGGCTCGGCCAGCTACAATCTCCTCCCGCAACTGATGGCTCAGGTGGAAGCAGGCGCCCGCCGCGTCACCGGCCTCAGCCTCGACACCGAGGATACATTCGAAACGCCCCTCACCAGCCGGGACAATCCCCACCGCGCCTACATCACCATCATTGAAGGCTGCGACAAATCCTGCGCCTACTGCGTCGTCCCCTTCACCCGCGGTCCCGAACGCAGCCGCACGTCCGCCAGCGTCCTTAGCGAGGCCCGCCAACTCGCCGATCTCGGCTACACCGAAATCCAGTTGCTCGGCCAGAACGTCAACAGCTACCTCGATCCTTCCCCCGCCGCTCTCAACTTCGCTCAACTGCTACGCCAGGTCGGTCGCACCACAGGTATCCGGCGTGTCCGCTTCACCACCTCACACCCGCGGGACTTCACAAAGGAGATCGTCGACGCAATCGACGAGAACTCCGTCCTCTGCAACTTCGTTCACCTGCCCGTGCAATCCGGCAGCGACTCCGTCCTCCGCGGCATGCAGCGCCTCTACACCCGCGACCAATACATGCGCCGCATCGAATGGATGAAGCTCTCTCCGCGCAACATCGCCCTCTCCACCGACATCATCGTCGGATTCCCCGGCGAAACCGAAGAGGACTTCGCGCAAACCCTCTCCCTCCTCGACGAAGTCGAGTACGACTCCATCTTCAGCTTCAAGTACTCGCCACGTCCCAATACACCTGCACTCCAACTCACCGCCCAAATCCCCGAGGACGAAAAAGGCCGCCGCCTCACTATCCTCCAGGAAAAGCAGCGCGGCATCCAGATCCGCCGCAACGCCGACCACATCGGCAGCACCCAGGAGGTCCTCGTCGAAGGCTACAACAAGTCCACCAACCAGTGGATCGGCCGCACCTCGCAGAACAAAACCCTCAACTTCACCGCCGCTGAACAGGGTCTCCTTGGACGCTACCTCCCCGTGCGCGTCACCCGCGCCGGCCCCAACTCCCTCGTCGGTGATTGGGTCCCACAGCACGCCCCCGCCGAACTCGCTCATGTTTGAGCGAACCGTCCCCGCATCTGATATCCTTCCCCAAACGTCTTCCGTAGCATGGGGCTGTGTTCCCGTCCCCCGTTCGTGCTCCAATGGAGGTAGCGCATGGAAGTTGAAATGAAAATCCGCGGATTGATGATGGACCCTGTTACCAACATGCCCATCGTCATCCTCAAAGACATCAACGGGAACACCGTCCTCCCCATCTGGGTGGGCATCTACGAGGCCAACGCAATCGCCTTGGAGATCGAAAAGGTTTCTACTCCTCGCCCCATGACCCACGACCTCATTAAGACCGTGCTCATGGGCCTCGAAGCCGAGGTCCGCAAAGTCGTCGTCAGCGAACTGAAAGACGACACCTTCTACGCCCTCATCTGGCTGGAAAAGGATGGCGAACTCATCACCGTGGATTCCCGCCCCTCTGACGCCCTCGCTCTCGCCCTGCGCACGGACTGCCCCATCTACGTCGAAGACGCGGTGCTCAAATCCTCCAAGTCCGCCAACACCATCGCCGACCGCGTCAGCAACGAAGAACTCCGCCGCTGGCTTGAGAACCTCAACGACGAGGACCTCGGCCGCTACAAAATGTAGCTCATGCAGCGGATCCTCGAACGCCTGGTCGCCGCCAACATTGAACTCATGCCGCTGCGCGACTTCGAACGCCATTGGGTGTTCACGCGCGACGGCTTTGTCGCTTTGGTGGAGCGGACCGCCGGCGACGGCTTCGGCAAGATCGGCGCCCCCGGCCTTCTCACGGAATCCGGCATGGCCGTCCTCATCCAACGCAACGGGGAACACCACTTCGTCGCAAAGTGCCTGGACCTCCCCGCAACTGAAGCCCAAATCGAATCCATGCGCAGCTTCGCCACTGACCTCGCCGCCGCCCTCCAGCAAACCTAGAACGCGAACGACACCAGCACCTGCGTTTGATTCGCCCAGGTCTGCGACCGCGCGGTATTCGCATTGTGTCCCCACCGTGTGTAGCGCACCATCGGTGATACCTTCACCCGCGACAACCTCGTTTCCACTCCCGCTCCCAGACGAAGATCCTCGATGTCTCTTTTAGCTCCCGGTGCAGGGCATCGAACTCGATGCTCCAGTTTCGGAACACGCGGATGTTAAATTGGATCCCCACGATGGGCCTCCGCGAACCTGGATCAACAACGAATGTGTAGCTCTGCGTTTGCCCGGAAGGCAGCACGCCCCCCGAAGAAATCTGGCGCCCCGACCGCACATCATCCGTCAGGTTCGTCCCACCGGTCACTCCAATACTCACCTCTTGTCCGAACGCGCCCCCCTAAGAACGACGCCGTTCAAATGAACCAAACTCCCGCTCCCAGATACATTAGCCCTCTCGACGTGACGGGATCCCACCCGGTTCCCATTCATTGAGCTACACTGCTTACCGACATGCCTAATTGGATATTCTTAACGCTCTTGCTGGTGGCTACGTGCGCATCCGTGCCTGCCGCCGACGCAACAACCGAACCCTTGCAGGAACTTCTCGCCCTGGAACGCAAGGCCATGAACGGCTGGCAGACAGGCGACCCCGGCCCACAGTTGGCCATCACCGATCCCCAAATCACCTTCATTCACGCTGAGATAGGAAAACGCATTGAAGGCCTGCCCGCATTGAAGGAGCTCTACGCTTCCTACCGCGGGGCTCCCTTGTTTGACAGCTTCGACATCCTGAGTCCGAAGTTGCAAACTGCCGGCTCCGTTGTCGTCCTCACCTACCAGCTTGTCCAAACCCGCGGCTCCAACACCCGATACTGGAACGGTACCCACGTCTATCAGAAGACCCCTGAAGGCTGGCGCGTCATCCACTCGCATTGGTCCGCCGCCAAGGATCGCCAACCCTGAACGTGCCCCAAACTACTTGCGTCAGTTCGCCGATGGGCGCACCATACGGTCCACCACTATCACTTCGATGGGTGCCCGTTGCGGCTTGAGTTGCAGCCCCAACTGATCCTGCACCGCCGTGAAGATCGATCCGTGGCCGCCCCCCGGAGGACCCTCCTGTACCGTCGCCCCTGGCAAGCCGCCTTCGCGCACAGGTGCATCGTCCCACCGCAGGGAAAGATCGTAGAGCCCCGTCAGATGCGTTCCGTCAATCACCGGCCGACCCAAGGCAGTCGCCAGCGCCGGCAGCATCCGGGCGATACTCCCGCTCTCCATCGAGATGGCGTTCGAGCTGACACGCAGGTTGGTCGTCTTCTTCTCGCTCTCTTTGAACTTCGGCCCGCCACTGGTTACGCTGAGCACGTACACCGGCCGCTGCTCCGTCTCTTTGTGAACCTTCAATCCGAACCGTTCTTCCAGAAGGCTTCCCAGCATTTGCGCCGTCTGGTCCGCGCTCGCGCTGTCCTCCTCGCACTTCGCCTCGATGTCCCATTTCTCGCTCGTGAACCAGCCCGGTCCGCCTTTGATCTGCGAATCCTGAACCCCATAGGCGAGCATCACCAGCAGCTTGCCGCCAATCCCCACGGCGGTGAACCGGCCACGATTCGGCGGCCTCACCAGAAACCGCGAATCCTCCGGAGCATGGGGGCGCACGCTGGCTACGTCGAACTGCTGCCCCTGTAAGCCCAAGCCAACCGTGAAAACAAGAAATAGTTTCCTATGCACTCGACGCCCCTTGAAGTCAGCATACCAGCGCTAGAATGAAGCTCGATGTCCCCGGCCTCAGGCAAGCACCTCAATCTCTGGAAACACCATCTCGGCCGCGTACCAGATTCCGTCTGGGACCAACTCGACCTTGAATCCCTCGTCCTTGCAGACAACGACCTCGCGGAGATTCCCGGCGTCATCGGCCAGCTCCAGAACCTCCGCATGCTCGACCTCGGCCACAACGCCCTTACCTCGGTGCCCGCGGCCATCGGAGATATCCAAGCCCTCTCCGGCTTCCTCTACCTCCACGACAACCGGCTTGCCGCGCTCCCCGCGGACCTCGGCCGCCTCAAACAACTGCGCTATCTCAACATTAGCGGTAACGCCTTCACCCACCTGCCCGAATGTATCTTTCAAATGAACAGCCTCATCGAACTTCGCGCCGCCGACAACCCCCTCATAGAAATCCCCGCCTGCCTCGCGCAACTGCGCGCCCTCCGCGAACTCCACCTGCGCAACACCCACATCACGACACTGCCGGAATCCATCGCCGCCCTCACGGAACTACGCCAGATCGACCTTCGAGGAACGCCGCTCCAATCCCTGCCACCATCCCTGGCCACCTTACCGAAGCTCGACAAACTCGACCTCCGCTGGGTCAACCCCCTCCCCTCCCCGCCGTGGTTCGCAGCGCTGCAAGCCCGTGGCTGCGTCATCTACCGTTAGCGCCCATCATCTACCTGACTTCCATAACCTCGGGGAGGCTTTTCTTACTGATCAGCGGAACCGTCGCCTCTGCCGCAGGCAAGCCAACCGGGATCAGAACAAAAGGCCGCTCATTCAGCGGCCGCTGAAGAATCCGTGAGAGAAATCCCATCGGACTTGGTGTGTGTGTGAGCGTAGCCAGCCCGCTCATGTGAAGCGCCGCCAGAAGAAAGCCCGTCGCGATTCCCACCGACTCTTGCACGTAATAGTGCTTCGTCTTCACTTGTCCCCCTGCCGTCTGAGCCAGCCCGAAGTCAATGCGGAAAACCACGATCAGGTATGGGGCTATTTCCAGGAATTCCTTGTGCCAGTCGGTCCCCAACGGAGCCAAGGCCTCCAGCCACTCCGCCGGCATCCGGTGCTCATAGCTCTCGCGCTCTTCCGCTTCAGCCGCCGCGCGAATCTGACGCTTGACCTCGGGGTCCTTCACCACCACAAAAGTCCACGGCTGTTGATTGGCGCCGCAGGGCGCCAGCGACGCGCAACGAATCGCGTTCTCGATCAGTTCTTGCGCCACGGGCTCCGAAGAGAAGCACCGCACCGAGCGCCGTGAAGCCATCCGCCCCAGGAATTCACGCGAGGCGCTAAGCTGGTCCACCGGCGACATGCGTTGGAAATCCAATGGGACATGCGGATATGGTTTCATGAGCACCATCGATTGTACATCCAGTAGCCTGCATCGCATCGAATAGTGGGACAATCATTAAATCGGCGCATCGGCGCCGCATCTACACTACCCATCTGGAGTCTGGTTTGTCGCTCGAACAAGAACTGCTCGCGCAGCGGCATGCGCGTATCCGCGAGATTGAAGCCCTTGGATTCCGCGCCTACGGGCAGCGCTTCGATTTCTCCACCACTATCCCCACCATCCTCAAAGAGTACACCCCAAAATCCGCCGAAGAACTCGCCTCCCCCAGAGTCGAAGTGAAAATCTGCGGACGCATCCACACCGTCCGCCGCATGGGTAAGGCCGGCTTCCTCCACCTCTCCCAACTCGGCGAACGCCTCCAGATCTATATCAAGAAAGACGACCTCTCGGAAAAGGAATTCGCCCTCTACCAACTGCTCGACATCGGTGACATCATCGGCGTGACAGGCTACCTCTTCCGCACCCGCACCGGCGAGCTTTCGGTCCACGTCCAAACCCTCACGTTCCTGTCAAAGATCCTCCTCAACATGCCCGAAAAGTGGCATGGCCTCGAAGACGTGGAAATCCGCTACCGCCAGCGCTACCTCGACCTCATCGCCAACCCGGACGTCCAAGAAACCTTCGTCACCCGCGCCAAAATCATCGCCTCCCTCCGTCGTCAGCTTGAAGAGCGCAACTTCGTCGAAGTCGAAACCCCGATGATGCAGCCGCTCTACGGAGGCGCCGCGGCACGCCCCTTCGTCACTCATCACAACACGCTCGACATCGACCTCTTCCTGCGCATCGCCCCCGAGCTCTATCTCAAGCGCCTGATCGTGGGCGGCCTCGATCGCGTCTACGAAATCAATCGCAACTTCCGCAACGAGGGCATCTCCACGCACCACAACCCCGAGTTCACCATGCTCGAGTTCTACCAGGCCTACACCGACTACAAAGGCCTCATGGACCTCTCCGGCGAACTCCTTTGCCAGACCGCCATCGACGCCACCGGCTCCCCAGTCGTCGAATACGATGGCGCAACTCTCGACTTCTCCAACATCCGCCGCCTCACCATCCGCGAAGCCGTCATCGACTTCTGGCCCGAGAACTCCACCCGCCCAACAATGGAAAACGTAAAGGACCCGGAATGGTTAAAACAAAACGCCCATAAAGCGTCGCCGGGCGAATGCCTCGTCGAAATCTTCGAGCGCGTGGCGGAGTCGAAACTCATCCAACCCACCATCATCTACGAATACCCGGTCGAGACCTCGCCGCTCTCCAAGAACAACCTGGATGATCCGGCCTTCGTCGACCGTTTCGAAATCTTCGCTGCCGGCATGGAAATCGGCAACGCCTACACCGAGTTGAACGACCCGCAGGAACAGCGCCGCCGCTTCGAAATGCAGCTCGGCATGCGCGAGCGCGGCGACGAGGAAGCCCATCAAATGGACGAGGACTATGTCCGCGCACTCTGCTACGGAATGCCGCCCACCGGCGGCGAGGGCATCGGCATCGATCGCCTCACTATGCTCCTTACCAACTCCAAATCCATTCGCGACGTGATCCTCTTCCCGCTCCTCCGTCCCGAAGGCAACATCGGCGTCGCCGCCGATCTCCGCGCCCTCGAATAAGCCGTGAAGGTCCGCATCGCCACACTTCCGTTCCTCAAGACCAGCTTCGAGCTCTTTGTGGCCGTCCGCTACCTCCGCGCCAAGCGCAAGCAGGCCATGATCTCCGTCGTCACCGGCATCTCCGTCATCGGTGTCGCCGCCGGCGTAATGGCCTTGATCGTCGCCCTCGCTATCAACAACGGCTTCCGTAGCACCCTGCAACGCACCCTCCTCCAGGCCACTGCCCACGTCAGCATTCTCGAAAAACAACCCGGCTCCGGCATCGAAAACTGGCGCGAACTCCTCCCCAAACTCCAAACCCTCCCCAATGTCCAATCCGCCGCCCCCATCCTCTACGGACCGTTCTTCTTCTCCGGCCCTCTTCAATCCGAAGGTGGCATCCTCAAAGGCGCGGACCTCCACTCCTCCGTCCACCGCGACGACCTCCAACGTAATTTAATCGAAGGCTCCCTCGACTCGCTCGAACGCGACGAAGGCGTCCCCGGCATCATCCTTGGTTCCCGCCTCGCCCAGTCCATCGGCATGACCGTCGGCGCTCGCGTCACCGTCATAAGCCCCCAAGGCGAGTTATCTCCCTACGGGCCCAAACCTGCGTATTACTATTTCCGCGTAGCCGGTATCTTCGAATCCGGTTTTTACGAAATCGACCGCGCCTGGGCCTTCGCTTCCTTCAAAGCGGTGCAAAAGATACTCTCCGTCGGCGATGTCGCTAACTCCATCGAGCTCAAAGTCTCCCCCGTCGACAAAGCCCAGGAAGTAGCCCGCCTCGCCACTGCCGTCATCGGCAGTAACCTCGCCGCCACAAGCTGGATGGAGACGAACAAGCAAATCCTCAGCGCCCTCAAAATGGAGCGCATCGTCATCACCGTCACCATCGGACTAATTCAGTTAGTGGCTGCCCTCAATATCCTCATCTCGCTGGTCATGATGGTGATGGAAAAACATCGTGACATTGCACTCCTCATGTCGATGGGCGCACGCCGCGACCAGATCCGCCGCATCTTCGTCTTCCAGGGCGCAATGATCGGCATCGTCGGCACTGCCATCGGCCTCATCTTCGGATACGGGATCAGCTACGCCGCCCAAACCTGGCACCTCATCCCCCTCGACGCCCAGGTCTACTCGCTCCAGTGGGTCCCGTTTGAACCCCGCTGGTGGGATGCAATCTGGGTCGGCGGCGGAGCGATTCTGGTCAGCCTGATCGCCACCCTCTACCCCGCCGGCAGCGCCACCCGCATCCTCCCCGCCGAATCCCTCCGCTACGAATAGCCCCCTTTGTGCTTACTCCACCCGCCCTTCCACCAACTCGCGCAACGCCACGGCCAGAGTTCGATTGTCCTGGGCTCGGCGATTGAGATCCGCGCCGGCGGCGGCGCACTCTTCCGCGGCCGCGGCGGTGCGTTGCGTCACCGACTCCATTTGAGTAAGCGCGTGGCCGACCTCCCCGAGTCCGGCCGTCTGATCGCGGCTCCCCGCGCCCACTTCGTCCACCATCTTCTTCACCCGCTCAAGCGCGCCGGTGATGCCGCGCACCGCGCTATCCACGCGCTCCAGCCTCTCGCTGCCGTGGGCCGTCCTGGTCACTGAGTCCTCGATCAAGCCGGTCGTCTCGCGAGCAGCTTCGGCGGCGCGCTGCGCCAACCGCCGCACTTCGTCCGCCACCACCGCGAAGCCCTGCCCGGCCTCACCCGCGCGAGCCGCTTCCACCGCGGCGTTCAGCGCCAGAAGGTTCGTCTGGAAAGCGATCTCGTCCACCGTCTTGATGATCTTTCCGATCCTGTGACCCGAAGCCCGCAGGTCGGACATCGAGGCCCGCATCTCCTCCAGCGCCTGGTTCGTCTTGCCGATGTCCCGGTGCACACCGTCGATCAGTTGGATGGTGGCCTCGGTGTTTTCGGTGTTCCGGCCGGCGACGGAGTTCATCTCCACCATCGAAGCCGACGTCTCCTCTACGGCAGCCGCCTGCTCAGTCGCGCCCTGGGCCAAAGACATCACGGCCTGGGAGACCTGATTCGAAGCTTCCGCCGAACAATCCGCGCTCTCGCTGAGCTGCGCCGTCAGCAAACGCACCGGACGCGTGAGTACACGCGCCAGGAACCAGGCCAGGAATCCTCCAGACAGAGCGGCGCCTGCCAGACCGATCACCGCCACGCCGGCCATCATGCGATCCACCGAGGCCAGCGACCGCTCCACCGGAGCCGCTACTTCCAGCGATCCCCGCACCTCCCGGAGCTTCCAATCTTTTTTCGGGCTAAGCGCGTGGGAGTTGTGGCACTCTACGCAAGCGGCCGCCACCATACGATCGGCGATCGCCACGCGTACCACACGACGGCCCTCCAAAACGCCTTCTCGTACAAACGGAGTGTCGGGATTGCGTTCGAACGCCGCCAGCGCGGCGCGTTGGAACTCATCGAGCACCCGTCCCGTACGATGCGGGAAAGGATAGGCGCTGTACAGGTTTATTCGCAGCCCGTCCTTCGATTGCGATTGTAGTTCGCTCAGATCGTGCATCATGGTCGCCGGCAGCGGAATGGCATTGCGGTCGTCGCGGTAAGTGTGCGAGATGGTGAGGCCAGCCCTACCGGCGATCTTGCCCGCCACGTTTTCGGTGTAATACCTCCTTAAGCTGTTGTACTGCCCGATCGTGTCCTGAGCGATCTGTGCGCTGGTTTCGAGGATATTGCTCCTCGCAGCCGAGGCGGCGTAGAACAATAGCGCTGCCACGGTCAATGCCAAAAGACCTAAGGTCGGTATAAGAATTCGGGTAGTCAAACCTGCGCGGTTAAATTGAAACATAAATGGCGTCCAGCTCCCCTCTCGTGGACCCTTATCGGCGACAGGTGGATCTTTTTGAGCCGTCTTCAGCCTTTCCCTCTCCTGGATCAACCCATCCCAAATTCCCCTGAACAAATCCACCCAGCCTCCCGTACAATGTCTCATGATGCCCCCTCTCCGCCTTTGGCCTGCCCTCGCCGCCGCCGCCCTCCTGCTGGTCGCCAAATACGGATCCGCCCTCCTCGTCCCCGACCAGGCCGGAGGAATCAGCGTCCTCGGCGGCCTCGTCTTCGCCGCAATCGTCCTCATCTGGTGGCTCGCCTTCAGCCGCGCCTCCTGGACCGAACGCCTCGCTGCTGTCGCGCTAGTGGCCCTTGCCATCGCCGCCACACGCCCTTTCCTCCACCCTTCCATCACCAACGGCATGATGGGCATGATGCAATTCGTCCTCGGCACTCCCATCGTATTGCTCGGCCTGGTCGTTTGGGCATCCACCTTCGGTGCGCGCCGCACCCTCCCCCCAACCGCCCGCTTCGCGTCCATGGCGGTAACGCTACTGCTCGCCGCCTCAGGCTGGCTCCTCTTCCGCACCGACGGTATCGACGGCTCCGGCGCCGCCCAACTCGCCTGGCGCTGGACTCCTACCGCCGAACAGCGTCTCCTCCTCGCCCGCAACGCCACCCCCGAAATCGTTCCGGTCCCCGCCCCCGTCCCACCCCCAAGCGAGCCCACCGCCAACCCCCCCGCCCCCGCCTCGCTCACGCAGTCCCACGAACCACCCCCCAGCCTCGGCGATTGGTCCGGATTCCGCGGCCCGCACCGTGATTCAGTGGTCACTGCCCCGCGCCTCCAAACCAACTGGACCGACACGTCGCCGACATTACTCTGGCGTCGACAAGTCGGGCCGGGCTGGTCCTCCTTCGCTGTCCATGCCAACCTCCTCTACACGCAGGAGCAACTGGGCGAGCACGAAGTCGTCTCCTGCTACGAGGCCGCCACCGGCAAACCGCTCTGGACCCACCGCGACACCGCCCGCTTCTGGGAATCCAACGGCGGCGCTGGCCCTCGCGCCACCCCCGCCGTTCACAACGGCCGCGTCTATACCCTCGGTGCGACCGGCATTCTCAACGCCCTCGACGCCCGCACAGGCTCGGTTATCTGGTCCCGCAACGCCGCCTCCGATACCGGCGCCAAGCTCCCCGGTTGGGGATTCGCCGGATCACCCCTAATCCACGGAGACATGGTGGTCGCCGCCGCCTCCGGCCGCCTCGCCGCGTACAGCCTCGATACCGGCAACCCCCGATGGAGCACCACCTCCGGAGCCGGCTACGCCTCCCCACACCTCGCCACTACCGCCGGCATCACCCAGATTCTCCTCATCAACAGCGCGGGCCTCCTCAGCGTCTCCCCGGACAATGGCGTCCAACTCTGGCAGCACGCCTGGGAAGGCACACCAATGCTCCAGCCTGTCCTCCTCCCGGGAGGCGATATTCTCGTCACCACCGGCAGCATTTCTGGCGGCGCAGGCACCCGCCGCCTCTCCGTCAACCGGCCCACCCCCGACTCCTGGTCGGTCGAGGAACGTTGGACCTCCTCCGGACTCAAGCCGTACTTCAACGACCTCGTCGTGAATAATGGATACGCCTATGGTTTCGATGGCGGTATCCTCTCCTGCATCGACCTCAAAGACGGCCAGCGCAAATGGAAAGGAGGACGCTACGGCCACGGCCAGATGCTCCTCCTTGCCGCCCAGGACACCCTGCTCGTCCTCTCCGAGGAAGGCGAAATCGCCCTGGTCTCCGCCACCCCTGACGCCTTCCGCGAGATCACCCGCTTCCGCGTCCTCGAAGGCAAAACCTGGAACCACCCCGTCCTCATCGGCGACGTCCTCTTCGTCCGCAACGGGGAAGAAATGGCCGCCTTCCGCCTCCCCCAGTCCGGCAGTTGATTACTTTCACTTATTGCACCTGCTTCATCTGTTGCATTTGCTATTCTGCGAGTGGAGATTCCAGGAACTTGCCAAACAATCGAAAGCTACTCCTCTCCGCAAAGGAGGCTGCACTGGCCCGAACCTCTGGTGCATTGCTCGCCCGTTTCGCCAGCCGAAGCGCCCTCTTACCCTCCAGCTAAACGCCACTGGACAGCCTATCGAGCTACCAGCCAGTCCAGTCCGCTGCAGCCGGCTCGCCAGCGTCTCTCCGTCCAGCAGTTCCATCACGCAGAACTGGCCGCGATCGTGTACGTCCAGGTTGTGCATACGGCACACTCCCGTGTGTTGCACCTGTTGCGTCAGCTTCACTTCCCTTCGGAACCGCGCCTCGGCCTGCGGATCGCCATCCAGAAACATCCGCAGGAATTTCAACGCAACGCGCGTGTTTAGTACTGTGTCCGTTGCCGCATACACTTCGCCCATCCCGCCACGGGCAATGAAATTCTCTATCCGGTAACGGTTGGCAATCAGGTCGCCGGCCGCGAATCGATGGGTCGCGGGTACTGGCGTCGCGCACTCCAAACGAGCCTCAACCGGCGCGGTGGAATGCCTCGTCCGCCCAAACAGGCGGCTGATTCTCCCCAGCAGTTCCATGGGATGGGCCTAAGTATTTCATAAATGTTACAGTGGCGGCAATTTCCGGATCACTTCATGCGTAGATACCCGGCGCCTCGTGACCCATGCGCTGCACGTACTCGTCATAGGTGCCGGGATAAACCACCGGCGTCCGGTCCTTGCCGCTTTCCCCGCCTAACTCCAGCACCCGATTCGCCAGGCCGCGCAAAAACATGCGGTCATGCGAGACAAAGATCATCGTTCCCTCAAACTCCTTGAGAGCCTCCACCAACATTTCTTTGGTGGCCAGATCCAGGTGGTTGGTCGGCTCATCGAGCACCAAAAAGTTCGGTGGGTTGTAGAGCATCCGCGCCATCGCCAGCCGCGACTTCTCGCCGCCCGACAGCGCGCGGATCTTCTTGTCCACATCTTCTCCCGAGAACTGAAAGGCCCCGGCGAGCGTGCGCAGCGACCCGATGCTGTCCTGTGGAAAGTCCTTCTGCAACTGCTCGCTCACTGTCAGGCTGGCATCCAGCACATCGAGTGACTGTTGCGCGAAGTAGCCCATCTGCAAGCTTGCGCCAAGCGTCACCGACCCGGAATCCGGTTCCGCTTCACCCGCGATCAACTTCAGCAGCGTGCTCTTGCCGGCGCCGTTGCGGCCCATCACGGCCCAGCGCTCGCCTCGACGGACTGTCACTGAGAAGCCGTCATAGATGACGCGCTTGCCATAGCTCTTGTGCAGGTTCTCGATCACCGCCACCTGGTCTCCGGAGCGCGGCGGCGTGCGGAATTCGAACTTCACCACCACGCGCGTCCTGGGCAGTTCGATCTTCTCGATCTTATCCAGCGCCTTGATGCGGCTCTGCACCTGCGCGGCCTTGGCGGCATGCGTACGAAAGCGGTCGATGAACCGCTGTTCCTTGGCGAGCATGGCCTGCTGACGCGCAAAGGCGGCCTGCTGATTCGCCCCGCGAATCGCGCGCTCGCGCTCGTAGAACTCATAGTTGCCCGAGTAAACGTTGATCTCACCGGCATCGATTTCGGCGATCCGGCTGACGATGCGGTTCATGAACTCGCGATCGTGCGAGGTCATCAGAAGCGCCCCCGGATAGGCCTTCAGGAAGTTCTCCAACCAGATGATGGACTCGATGTCCAGGTGGTTCGTCGGTTCGTCCATCAGCAGTACGTCGGGCCTGCCCAGCAGCACGCGTGCCAGCGCCACACGCATCTTCCAGCCGCCTGACAGCGCGCCGACATCGCCGTCAATCTGATCGTCTTCAAAGCCGAGGCCGTGCAGAACCTCGCGGGCATGGGCTTCTAAGGTGTAGCCGCCGAGGTGCTCGTACTCCTCCTGGACCTCGCCAAAGCGTTCGAGTATCCGGTCCATCTCATCGGCGCGATCCGGATCTTCCATCGCCTGCTGCAAGGCTTCGAGTTCATGATGCAGATCGCCAACTCGTCCGCTGCCGGCGATGGCCTCATCGATCACAGACCGTCCCTTCATCTCCTCCACGTCCTGCCGGAAATAACCGATGGTAGTCTTACGCGGCACCGAAACCTCGCCCTCGTCAGGCGATTCTTCGCCCACCACCATGCGGAACAGTGTAGTCTTGCCGGCGCCGTTCGGTCCCACCAACCCCACCTTGTCATTGGGGTTCAACTGAAAGGAAGCCTCCACGAAAATGAGCTGCTTGCCATACTGCTTATTGATATTGGTAAAGGAAATCATCTGCCTCAACCAAACTAGCAGACAGGCCGTGGTTACTCGTAGCGAAGGGCCTCGATCGGGTCGACTTGCGCGGCCTTCATCGCCGGGTAGATTCCGAACAGCACCCCCACGGCCACCGCTACTCCAAAGGAGACCAGCACGGACGCAGTGGTGACGATCGTCTTCCAGTCCGCGGCTTGGGCGATGATCCACGAGAGGCCCATGCCGAACGCCACGCCGAGCAAACCCCCGACCCCCGATATGAGGATGGACTCTGAAAGGAACTGCCGCAGGATGTCCCCGCGGCGCGCACCAATGGCCCGCCGGATGCCGATCTCGCGAGTTCGCTCCATCACTGTGGCAAGCACGATGTTCATGATGCCGATACCGCCCACCAGCAGTGAGATGGCCGCGATCGCCACCATTACATAGGTGAAGATGGTTTGGGTTCGTTTCTGCTGGGCGAGCAGCGCCGCCGGGATGGTCACCGAGAAGTCCTCCACGTTGCGATGCGTGGAGTTGAGGATGGCTGTTACGACTTTGGCCGACTCGACGCTATTGACGCCTGCCTTGAGCCGCAGGTCAACGCCGTCCAACTCGTCCTTGAGGAAGCGCGTCCGGTCCCAGAAGCGGTATTGGAACGTACCGAACGGGATGTAGATGGCGTTGTTGCGATCGTTCTTCTGACCGCCGCCCGATCCGCCCGCGTCCATGATCTGCTGCTCCAGCACGCCTATTACGCGCAGCCAGTTGTCATTCACTTTGACGTACTTGCCTACTGCCGGCCCGTAGCCGAGGATAGCCACTTTCGCCGCATCGCCGAGCATGCAGACCGCGGCGCTGTCGGCGTCATCGTCCGCGTTCAGCAGCCGGCCTTCCACCGCACGCAGGTTGTGAATCAGCGCATAGGACGGCCGCACCCCATACAACTCCGGAACCGCGGAGGAAGGCTTCGGCAACACCTTCGAGGGATATAGCGACCGGCGCGGCGAGAGGATTTCCAGACCGTCGACATTGGCTTCGAGGATGCGCACATCCCGTTCGGTGAGACCCTGCGAAGAGCGGCGGCGCTGCTGCAATTCTTCAGGGCTTGACGCGGGACGCGATTCGACGAGCACGTTGCGTACGCCCAGTTGTTCAATGAAGCGCAGCGATTGCTCACGTGCCCCGGCGCCGATGGACAGCATGCCGATAACGGAGCCCACGCCGAACACGATGCCCAAGGCCGTGAGGAAGGTACGTGTCTTCTGCGCACGCAGGTTGGACACGGCCTCCTTGAAGTCCGACCACAGTGAGCCGATCATTTCGGTATCGCCTTCAGCGCGCCCTCGCCGCCACTCTTGGCTTTCTTCTGGGTCGTCTCACTCGGATTGATGAGTGCGACGACGTCGCCCTCGTTCAGGCCCTTGATGACTACCTGGCTCTCCGACCGGCGAACGAGTTCGACATCCTTGGCCACGAAGCCGGAGGCGCCGCGCAGGTAGACCTGCTTGCGGTCGCCTGTCTCAAAGAGCGCCTGACCGGGAAGCCAGAGTGCATTGTCGATGGTCTGCGTTCGGATCGTCATCAGGACGCTCATGCCGGGGCGCAGTTTATCGATGGGGTCCTCCAATGTGAGCTTGGCCTCAAAACGGCGATTCCACGGCGGCCCGGAAGTGCCGCCGATGTTGGAGACTTTACCGTGAAACTTGTGGCCAGGCTGCGATACCACGGCGATCTCGGCGGGCTGTCCAATGGAAAGATGGCCGCGGTCTTCCTCGCTGATCTGCGCGGGAACCTCCCATGTCTTCATGTCAGGGATCTGGACTACACCCATACCGGCGCGGATCTGATCGCCCAATTGCAGCAGCGGCAGCACCATGCCGGGGAACATGAAGTTGCTTTGCGTATTGCGCTCGACGTTGACGTATCCAGCTACAGGCGCCTTCAAAGTCATCAGCGAGATATTGCGGCGTGCCGTTTCCGATTGGACCTGGGCCTTTCTACGGGCGGCCGCCTGGATGGCGATGGACGCCTTGGCCGCGTTCTTGCGTTCGGGATAGTCATGCTCGAGTTGCCGGACACGGGCGCGGTTGGCTTCGAGCGAAAGGTTGTTTTGCTTCTGCACCATCGTAGGCAGCAACTCGTTCTTCTCGCACTCGATCTCGGCCAGGCGCAAGTCGGAGCGCGCCTTGATGAGCTCGTAGTTGAGTTCCTCCTCCTTCGCCAGCGCTTCATTGGTCGCCTGCAGCACCTGTTGCTCGGCTTCGGCCAAATCCGCTTCGGCTTCCTTGAGCTTGAACTCCTCCTCCGCGGTATCAAATTGCGCGACGACATCTCCTTCGGCCACCACATCCCCGGGCTTGGCAAGGTGCGTGATGGTCATCATCTGATTGCCGGTCATTGGCGCCGTGAGCGTCTTGGAGTTGCCACCCTGGAGGTTGCCGCGGGCCACCACCGAGAACGTGACACTGCCGCGCTTCACTTTCGTGAATGGTACGTTGTCCTCGCTCTTCACAGCGAGTTGATCGAAGACGGTCTTAGCGCCCCACCCCGCAAGAGTGACTATGCCGCCAATCAACAAGGGAACCAGCAGCAGCTTCTTCATTTCTTCTTACCGCCGGTCTTCGTTTGTTCCTCAATGAGCGCCACCTTCGCGCCGGCGGCGATGCCTTTCACCGCCACTTCATCGGGATTACGCGCCACGATGCTGACCCCGACGGAACGAGTGCCCGCGTCGGTCACCAGCAACACCATGGGCCGCCCTTCGCGCGAGAAGATTGCCTTGGCGGGAATGCTGATGGCATCGGGAATGCGATCGACGATCACGTCCAGACGACCGTTCATGCCCGGCCGCAGCCGTGGGTCGATCTTTTCGAACTGGCCGTAGGCGCGGAAGTTGCGCGAGGGCGGCCATTCGAAGTTCTGCTCGGTGAGCGGCGATATCGAGGCGAGCTTGCCGGGGAACTGCGATTCCGGGAACGGATCGAGGCGGAGTTTGACGGCCATGCCTGCCTGAATGCGTCCCCGCTCGATCTCCTCTACTTTCGCCTTCATGCGCAGGCTGGTGAGGTCGGGGATTTCGGCGACCGTGCTGCCCGGCCAGACATTGTCACCAATTTTGAACGGCCGCGCGTTCATCCAGCCTTGCGAGTAGTTCATGGCGTACTCGACAACGCCGTCGGAAGGCGACTTTACTTCCATCTGCGAAATGCGCCGGTTGGTGATGTTGACCTCGGTCTCGTTCTTATTATTCTGCGAGGTCACCGAAGCAACGCGCGAGGTGCCGGATGTCTTGTTGAGTTCTAGGGCGGCCTGCTGGACCTTGAGCTTCTCCTCGGCAAGCGTGAGGTCGATGCGGCTCTCTTCCCCTTTCATGGCGCTTTCGATTTCCGCTTTGGCCACTTCCAGGCGGGCGCGTTCGACCGTGTGTTTCTGCCAGGCGAGATTGAGACGATCCTGCTCCTCCTGGATACGGACCTGTGCAGTAGCCTGCGCAAGCGCGGCGTTCGATTGACCGAATGCCGCCTCTTTCTCCTGCAATTGGCGTTTCGCCCCGCTGGCGTCGAAACGGATCAGCGGGTCCCCTTCCTTCACCAGTGAACCGGGCGTAGCCTGCCAGGCAATGCGCAGGTCGGGCACGTTCAGGGGCGCCACCACCTGCCTGCTGCGGCCGGACACCAGTTCGCCGCGGCAGGATACCACCACGAGGAATTCCCCTTGCTTTGCGATGGCAGTGGGCAGTTCCGGTCCCTTCGCGGCGGCGGGAATCACGTCGCGGAAGTAGTAGCCGGCCCCGCCGAGGCTGGCCAAAAGCACAACCACCACATAGAGCCGGAAGAGCCATGCCTTGACGGGGGCCGTCATTTCGCGCCACCTCCCGGCTGGGCAACCAGTTTGCGGTCCACTGCGATCTCCAGCGAAGCCGAGAGGTCAGGAAGCAGACGGGGATCCTGCTGCTGAATGCGGAATCGGGCGGTGAATGTCCGCAGCGGGGAATCGAGTCCGGCAGCCGCAACCGGGCTGGAGGATTCCAGGGTCGCATCAAACACCGCATCGGGGTAGGCGTCGAGGTAAACCCTGGCCTTCGCTGCGTGGCTAAGGATAGCAACGTCGGGCTCGCCAACCTGGACGTCGATGATCATTTCCGTCGGGTCGAAGATGCGGATGAGCGGCTGGCCGGGATACATTTGATCCCCTTCCTGCGGCTGACCCATCGAGCCGTTGCGCCAGACGTTCTCCACGGCGATCATCCCTTCCTGCGGGGCTTTGATTTCCAGCCGGGAGAGATTGCGGTTCACCCGTTCCAGAGAGACCTTGAGCCGTTCGAGTTTCTTTTCGATGACGCCGATCGCGGCCTTCTCCTCAAGTTGATGAAAGCCGTTTGATTTGTTGAGGCTGGACACGCGCGCCTTGGCGCTTTCAGCGGAAACCTCGTTCTTGCGGCGGTCGATGGCGCTGAGCACCGGGCCTTTGCGGATCTTGATTTCCGATTTGCCAAGGTCCGCTTCGGCCTCTTTGATGTCGGACATGCGGCGGGCGGAGTCGCTTTTCGCCTTGGCGATGCGCTCGGCGAGTTGATGCTCCATGTCGGTGATGCGGGCCTTGATATCGCGGGCCTCGTCGAGGATGGCGGTCTGATCGAACTCGACGATGACGTCGTCCTGCCTCACCTTGGAGCCATTGGGAGCAAGGGTGACAAGGGTCAGTTGGCGCTGTTGGGACGTGATCTGCGGGCAGCGGATGGAAAGTGCCTTCCGGGCCTGGATGTTTCCGGTGGCACGAACCACCAGTTCACCGGCTTTGGGATCGGGCGTAGCAACCGCGCGCTCTGGACCCGCGGCTTCCACAGGACGAGCGGCTTGGGGCCCTCGCACACAAGAGCAGGCGAGCATCCAGAGGACGATGACGAGCCAAGGCAAACGCGTGGCCTCCGTGCAAAGATAACTTCGCAAAGTTAGACGGCGAAAGTGTTCCAAGTGTTGCAGAGAATGGATAGAATTCACATCTTTCGATGAATTCTCCTATGTTACCGATAAGATAGCGTGGTCCCCCCTCCGGACGATATCGTGGAACGGCGCGTCAAGGACATCCTCGCGCGGCCCGATCTGCCTGCCTTCTCCCATCATATTCAACAGATTCTTTCCTCCGCGCACCAGGAAGACGTATCGATCCGGAATATCACCGAGATTGTCCTGCGCGAGTACAGCGTGACCCTGAAACTGCTTCGCGTCGCGAACTCGCCGTTATACAACCGGTCGGGCCGGCCCATATTGAGCGTGGCGCATGCCGCCTCGTTGCTGGGTCTCGAGGCCATCCGGGACCTGGCCGCCGGTCTGATGCTGTTTGAGCACTTCCGCAACCGCTCCTCCGGAGTCCGGGAACTGATGGTCCTGTCCCTGCTTAGTGCGAACCATGCGCGCGAGGCTGCGCTGGTGGGGGGATACCCGAAGCCGGAAGAGGCTTACCTGTGCGGCATGTTTCGAAATCTGGGCGAAATCCTGGTTTCCTGCTATCTGCCCGTGGAGTATCGGGAATACCTGCTGGAACGGCAGAAGAATCTGTCGGAAAAGCATGCAAGCCGTAAGGCCCTGAAATGCTCCTTTGAAGAACTGGGACGTGCGATGGCAGCACACTGGGGACTGCCGGACAGCGTCACCACGTGCATGGCTGACGTGCAGACGGGAGGGACCCGGATACATGCGGGACATAAGGATTTCCTGAAGACTCTGGTACAACTCAGCCATGCGCTCACTACCAGTGTCTATCGGGCCGCGCCGGAGGCCAGCCGTGCCGCCACCCGCCAACTGGTGGAGGTGTTCGCCCCGACCATCGGCATCAAGGAAACCGATCTGAAGAAGATCCTCGAGCGTACGGTGGAGGACGCCGGTCACACGGCAACCAACCTGCGGATGCCGTTTGACGCGCTTCGATTGGGCGCGCAGATCAACGTTGCGATGAACACAGCTCCGTTGCCGCCCGACGACGACTGCGAACCCGTTCCTCCGAAGGAAGCCGATCAACTGGAAACGGACATCCAGGGCGGCCATTTCGTGTTGAATGACGTGCTCATGACGATACTGGACCGTGTCCATGCGGCGGGCCCCTTTGCGCGGGTGTTGTTTGGTCTGGTGGAGCCGGAGGCGAACCTGATTCACGCGCGTCTTGCGGTGGGGACCGATAGTGCTGCTGTTCTCGACCGGTTCCGTCTGCCGGTGTCGATTCGTGGCGGGGCGCTGGGCGTGGAACTGCTGCGGAAGCGCGACCTCTTCGCGCTGCAATCGCCGGCTCCGGCGGTGAATCCGTTGAATGCCAAGTATCTGCTAGTGTGTCCGGTGCTGGTAGACGATCAGGTGATTGGCTGTCTGTACGCCGATTCGCCGCATCCGGTGGAAACTGGCAAAGCCCTGGAGCAGCAGATTGCCGGCCTCCGCGATCTGGCAGCGCGGGCGGTGGCCAAAGCTTCCTCACAGGCGACGGGCGGTTCGCGGTCTGTGGAACAACTTACCGGTGCGTGTAAGGAATCCCTTCTCGCCAGCCGATAGCAGGGGAAGGTACCCATGGAAGCTGTTGACTCCCAAACCCCTCAAGCAGGCGCGCTACCGCCTGTTCCGGACGAAGTCTGGCCGCACGTCCCGGCAACGCTGGCGGACACTGGACTTTCGGAAACACTCCTGCAGCAGTTGATACTCAAGGTGATCTATTTCCGCGGCGAGGCGTTGGGCCGGGACCTGGGAAAGGCCCTCGGGCTGAATTTCAGTCTCATTGAACCTCTTCTCGAGTATTTCAAGCAGCAACATCTTCTTATGGTGAAACGGTCGAGCGGAATCGGACCAATTTCCGCCTCCTTTGCCCTCACCGACCAGGGACGGGTCCTTGTCGGCAAGTACATGGAAACGAACACCTACGCAGGCAAGGCGCCAGTCCCGTTGGAGCAGTACAGCGCGGTGGTGAGCCTGCAGAAGCGGCGCAACTGGCTCACCAAAGCCAAGCTGCAAAAGGCGTTTGAACACATGGTGATCAGTCCCGACCTGATTGCCCAGGTGGGTCCGGCTGTCAACGCCGGCCGGAGCTTCCTGCTGTACGGGCAGCCGGGGAATGGCAAAACGTATCTGGCCGAAGCACTGTTCCGCATCGAGAGCGATCCGATCTTTATCCCCTATGCGATTGAGTCGCACGGACAGATCGTCCAAATCTACGATCCCCTGTATCACCAGCGGATTGGCGACTTCGACGGCGAAGAAAGCTCCATCTGGATCGTGCCGGAGGGGGACCAGTTCGACGGGCGCTGGTTCATGGCGAAACGGCCGTTCATTGTCAGCGGCGGAGAGTTGAACCTCGACATGCTGGATCTGTCGTTCCGTCCCGATTCCAAGATCTACGACGCGCCTTTCCAACTGAAGGCCAACAACGGGATCTACCTGATCGACGACTTTGGCCGGCAGAAAGTGTCGCCCGCGGAGGTGCTCAACCGGTGGATCGTCCCGATGGAGCGCGGCGTGGACTACTACAGCTTCATTCAGGGGGGCAAGATTTCTGTTCCGTTGGAGACGTTTCTCATTTTTTCGACCAACCTGCGCCCCAATCAAATCGGCGATGAGGCATTCTTGCGCCGCATCCAATATAAGATGTACGTGCGCAATCCAACCGAGTTGGAGTACATGGAGATCTTCCGTAACTACTGCCAGGGGAAGGAGTTGCCAGTGGCAAGCGGAGTGATGCCAGTGTTTCTGGACCGCTGCTACCGGCAACCGAAAAAGCCGATGCGGCGGTGCCAGCCCCGGGATTTGATTGACCATGCGATCGACTTGATTCAGTTCCAGCGCCTGCCCTATCTACTGACTGCGGAGGTGTTGGAACACGCCTACGCCAGCACCTTCGTCACTGATCAGTACGAGGATTAGCCTCGTTCATTCTCTTGCCTCAATGCCGCAAGGTTTTTGTAGGGCGGTCCCCCTGGACCGCGGACCGAGCCCCTGGTCGGTCCAAATTCTCATGCCTCGAGGTGGCCGGCCAACGAGCCGGCCGTGAGGCGTTCATCAGTGCCATGAGGTCCCTCCTCGCACTAATTCATGGACCCAACGGCCTCTTCGTCAAGCCCCTCCAAGAGATTGCGGGCCCCATTTCTTTTTCTCACGGAGAGCACTGAGAGCACGGAGGCGGACGGGTTTAGAGTCTGTATTCGCTGTTCAGGATTCGCGTGATGCCGTCCTTCAGGAGGGGGACGTTGAAGTTGATGAGAAGTCCGACGGGTTTCCTTGCCAGCTTGAGATAGTTGAGTGTTTGCTTCTGGTGGATCGGGGCGATTTCGGCTACGGACTTGATTTCCACGACGACTGTGTCCGCTACGAGGATGTCGGCCCTGAAACCCAAGCCGAGGTCTTCTCCTTTGTATGCGACGTGGATGTCCTTCTGGCGAACGTGGTCGATTCCGCGGATTCGGAGTTCCTTGGAGAGGGCGGCTTCATAGACGGATTCGAGGAGGCCGGGGCCGAGGAACCTGTGCACGTCGATGGCGGCATCGACGACTTGGCCAGTGATGGAGTTGGGAAACATACCTATGGAAGTAGTGGACGGAGCGGGTGGATATTCTCAGTCAGATTGGGATTTGCGCTGGAGGCGGGCGGCAAAGGTTTCGGGTTGGTGCAGGTGTTTGATGTGCTGATAGGGGTAGTAGACCCAGCCGGAGAGGAATTGGAGTGGTTGGAGGATGAGGATGACGAGGCATTCGCCGGTGGTGGAGTCCCAGAGGCGAATGCTCCCGTCCGCGGAGGCGGAGGCTAGCGTCTTGCCATCAGGCGAGAAGGCCACGGAATAGACATAGTCGGAATTCTCCGGGAGGGTGAACAGGGATTTGCGGTCCGGCATACTGTCACACGGAGAGCACGGAGAGCACGGAGCCAACCCAACCCAATCCGTCTCCGTTGCCTCCGTGCTCTCCGTGTGAAAGAAAACGCGGGAGCCAGTGGTGTCCACAGTGGGCAGAGCAGACTGGGAGATCCTTACCGAATCCTTACGGTTCGCTTACAGGTTCTATCGCCGCTTGCCCTTACACTGGGAATCGAGGGACAAACACAATGGGAAACACACTGAAGCTCTTTGCCGGTCTTTTTGCCGCGGTCGGTTTGTACGGACAGGCGGCAGTGATCCGCTCCGTCGGGTTCTACGAGCCATCGGGAACGGTGCTCTATAGCGTTTATGTGGCCAGCCGGGCGCAGGCGCTCGAGGATGTAACGATCAGCAGTGCCCTGCCTGAGGGGACGCGTTTCCTGGAGAACGTGGATATGCCGAAGGCAGCGAGCTACGAAGGAGTGGCCGATGACGCGATCGTCTGGACGATTCCAGCGATTGCCGAGGACACGGTTTCCGGGCCGTTCACGTTCCGCGTGAAACTGGACGGCACGCAGAAGGAAGTTCCCGCGTCCGCGGCGTCCGCAGTCGCGTTTCAACGGCCGGTGGGCGATCTCGTGGAGGTGGCGGCGAGCCCGGAGCGGTTGACGGCGCTGGCCGATTCGGGATCGGTGACGTTTGATCAGCGGGGAACCCTGACCGCGAATGGCGAAAACGGTCCCGTGGCGGTGGGAGGCACGGGGATACTCTTCTTTGTTCCGGAAGGCGCGGTGACAGGGCGGACCACGGTGACGTTCCGTCGCCTGAGCGTGGAGGATGCGAAGTTGCCTTCGAACGCCGCCGAGACCTGGTGGTGCGGGTTGTACCAGGTGGCGATCGAGCCCCAGGTGGTGTTGTCGAAGACGGTAGCGGTGGTGTTTCCCACCAGGCGTCCCATTACCCCGGGCTTGCTGGTGAGCAATGTTGTCAGCACGGATCTGGTGAACTGGCAGGACACAGCGAAGAGTGGTGCCTCGGCGGAGCGCAATATCGGGTTTGGCGGCGGCCAGTTTGGTGGGGGCGGTGGGTGTGTCTCCGGGTTCCAGCAGTTTGGGTGCGGCTTTGGCGGGTTCGGCGGCGGATTCGGCGCCGGCTGCAGCGGTTTCCAGGGCTCATTCGGATGCGGTTTCGGCGGATTCGGGATCACGGCAGCGGATAAGGTGACCTCGACGATTTCCGGAGCCACAATCAGCCAGCAATTCGGACAGAATGTGACTGCGGCGGGCATCACGGATGGGACGAGCAATACGATCATTGCGATTCTGATTGGGCGTAAGTGAGCTGCGGTTGACCGGCCTATCTGATGGCGGAGAGGAGTCCGAGCAGGGCGGCGCCGGCGATGACCAGCGCCGTCTCCACTTTGGTAAACGCAATGATTGCGAAACTGCCGGCCGCGATGAGGGCGGAAAGCCAACTGGTCACCGAGTCGCGGCCCAATGGGAGGGATGACGATACGAGCAGACCGGCGGCGGCCAGCAGCAAAGCCCGTATGGACGCGCGCAGAGTAGGATGACGCGCGGCTTGCACGAAGTATCGCAGCACCGGGATCACCAGCAGGGTCGGAGTGATCATCGCGAGAAAGCCGGCGATAGCGCCCGGCCATCCCGCAGCCTGGTAGCCGACGCACGCAACGTACAGGCCGAGAGGTCCGGGGCCCGCGCGTCCGGCAGCCACGGCTTCGTTGAGTTGGCGTTCGCTGAGGATGTGGTTGCGCGTGACGAAGTCCTCATGGATCACCGGCAGTGACCCGAGCCCGCTAAAACCAGTGATGGTCGCCTTGGTCAGCATCAGGTAGAGGATGAGCAGGTTCATAGCGCGTCCTCGTCTCTCCAAAGGGCGCCGATGGCCGCTGCTGCGAGCAGGACTTGCAGCGGTGACCAGTTGGCCCATTCGCGGAGCAGCAGCGCGCCGCCCATGAAGACGAGCACGCGCGGCCACTTTGCCGCGGTGAGGGCCGGACGTATCAACTGCCAGGCGGAGGCGATCATCATGCCAACAACGGAGGCGAGAATTCCGGCGGCTGCCGCCGTGGCCAGACGGTTCCTCTGTGCGGCGTCGAGGGCGATGAGCAACCACACGGCAATGACAGCGGAGGGAGCCGAAGCGGCGATAACGGCGAGGACAGCGGTGATCCACCCGCGGATCTGATAAGCGGAAGCGGCGACGAAAGCGAGCACGTTCGTGCCCGGCACGACGCGGGCGATGGCGAATGCGATAGCGAACTGCTCCTGCGAGAGCCAGCCTTTTTGATCGCACAACTCGCGCCGCAATGAGGCGACGGTAGGATCGCCTCCGCCGAACGTGGTGTTTCCGGCTTTGCCAAACACGGCGACGACGTCACTGCGTGACGGCCGCCTCACCGCTTCCATGCTTCTTGTACTTCGTCCTTTCTCCTCACCAGTTCGTCATGATCGCTGTAGACCTGATCGGCGTAGAAGGCGGCGAAACGAAGGATAGAATTGACGTAGCGGTCGGCGCGTTTGGCGACCTGGGCCGGTATGGCGCGGGCTCCGGGCCGGGGCGTTCCCAGAAGATGACAGCGCGCGAGGATTTCGCCGAACATGCCGGCGGCTCTCTCGAAGGCCGCCAGATCCTTAAAGTCTTTGTGTTCGAAACGGGCATCGTTGGCGCCGATTTCGCGACCCTGCATTTCCATCTTCCCCACCTTCGTGTAGCCGAGGTAGCGCTTGGGGAACAACTGGAAAGCCAGTTCGGCACCGTAAACGGATTCGGCGCGGTGCTTTGAGCATTGCGGGCGGCGCGAGTCCATGGCGGAGTCGAGCGATTCCTTCCATTCGAGCAGGCGGAGGTGTTCCCAGGAAGGGTGCTTCGATTTTCCATTGTCGAACAGGAGTGCGAAGCGCGTGCGGCCAAGGCTGCCGTTGCCGGCGACGCGGCGGCTAACGTGAAGGAGTTTGTAACGCGAGAGGTGGGCGGTCTTGGGCGCGGTGCAGTGATCGAAGAAGAATGGTGCGGCTTCACTGATGCGGCGAGTTTCCTTTTCCGTTGCTGTTGGGAAGTCTTTACTCTCACGAATGGCGAAGCTGTGATGCGGGGCGGGTTCGGCGACCGTCTTCAGGAAGTCGACGCGGGAGACGATTCCGGCGCGGCCGAGAAGTTTGCAGGCGGCGTGACCGGCATCGATTTTGGTGAACTCCTCGCGAGAAGTACGGGACCAGCGATGCAGGCCTTCGAGCCAGGCACGGATTGCGGCTTCCGCTGCGTTGATGCCGTCGCCAATGCGGTGCTTGTTCTCGATGGCGCCGAGAATGAGGCTGATAGCGAGGCGGCGGACGTCGTACTCGAAGGGTGCGCCGGTGGACTCGTCGAAATCGTTGATGTCGTAGACGACGTCGCCGCTGACGGAGCGGTAAGTGCCGTAGTTCTCGGAGTGGAGATCGCCGATGATCCGGCCGGTAACGTCGAGCGCTTTGGGACGGCGGAAGTCGTCATCCAGGTCTTGCGTGTAGAGGAAGTAGGTCCCGCGGAAAAAGCGGAAGGGGGAATCGAGCATCTTCTCCAGCTTTCGTGGGAGGTCAGGGGAGTCGATGGATTTGTGCCAGTCGAGGATGCGGTCCACTGCGCTACGCATTCTCCGAGTGTAACGCTGATGGGTTGGGGGACGGACGAATCTCACGCAAACAGGCGAAGGCGCGAAGACGAAAAGTTGTGCGTTGCGGATGGTCGGCAAACCAATGCCACGTTGCGGGAGGGCGTAAGCGCGTGCGTGCGTGGGGGCATCAGAAAATGGAGCACAAGCCTGCACCGCAACTCCAGCGATCAGCGACGCCCTGCCCGAGCAGCATGCTTGTTGTTCCGGACCTGTGCGATAAGTTGCCCAGAACTTAAGGACCGAACCTCTCCAGGCAGATTGGCAACTTCCTTGTCTCGCAGGGCCAGACAGTACTCTCGATATGCTTCATTCTCACTCGCGTCGGACGAGTACCCTTCGGGGTAGACATTTGTATAAACGAACGACAGCAGTTCCTTGACCTAATCTCGCTTATTATCAGGAGTTGAAGGACCAACTCGATTCCTGGCGGACAACAGCAACATCGGACGTTCTGCACTGGTGGCGTCGTCCAGGGAGAGCCGCGGCTGCTTGTAGTCGATATCAAACGCGCGAAGGGAGAAGCCCTGCATCTCTGCCAACGTGCAGAACCGTCTGATCCGGGCCAAGGATTCAGTTTGTTTTTGGTTACTCCTTTCCTTTCGTGGGTCTTCTACTTCGAGTACAAGGCCTTTATAGCCACGAAGTTCTCCTCGCCTCTTCAGGAGACGTGAAATGGATGAACACAGCGTGCTAGATACGGCGTCAAAAGGTACGCCCGGCGTATTGGCAACAACCATGTAAGCAAAGAGAGCAAGATGGGTTGAGGGATAGTAGTGAAAGAGGATGAAGCCACATACCCGCCGACGCATCTTGGCAACGACGAACCAATCAGTTGGCGCGCCATGAACTGTGCGACGAGTGATTCGATCCTCACGGATCCACCGCACAATGTCAGCGGTTTCAAACCGTTGATCATCTGGGATCTTCTTCGCATACAGTTTGAGCGCGGCATCCAAGTCTGGATCGTCCGCATCACGCACGACTTTGCAGACCACCGGATTGAACCAAGCTCTCTGGAGGTGATCAACGGCCTCATCTATAATAGGAATCTGCCGCGCGATCCGAAGCAAACGCCCGACTAGCTGCAACACGGATCCCAGTCCTTTCAACCAAGCAGACACGGTCAAGGGGCCTCCATAGATTCAGTGTATCCGCGACTTCGAATCGGAAAGCGCATCGATTCTAAGATTACACCTTTCAGACGATGCCATACTTCGGCGTGATCCTCGCCGCGGCAATCTCAGATTCGAATCGGCAGTTTCCCACGCTCTTTCCCTTGTGAGGAGTAGCATTCAAAGGGTCCTCCGTTTTTGAGAAGCGACCGCACTTGCTATCACTCGCGGCGGCTGATCTATGATGGAAAAGACCCTTATGAGCCAGAGATGCTGTGTCTTTCAGCCGTTTGATCACGGCCGGTATGACAAGCGATACGATGAAATCATTGCGCCGGCGATTCAAGAAGCCGGGCTCGAACCCTATAGAGTAGATCGTGATGATGCCGCAGCTATTCCGATCGATACACTTCATCAAGAAATCGCGAGTTCTGCCATTTGTTTGGCAGACATCACAGCCAAGAACCCGAATGTGATGTATGAGATTGGGTATGCAATGGCGAGAGAAAAGCCTGTTGTGTTGATCTGTTGTCCTTCGCAGATGGAAGGCGACTACCCATTCGACCTCCAGCATCGTGGCATCGTCAACTATCAGACAGAGTCATCGAGTGATTTCACTGAACTTCGGTCGGCCATCAAGCGGAAGATTCAAGCGCTTCTTGAGAAGCGCGCCCAGATTGATCAGATCACCCGTGCCTCCAACATTTCTGGCGCGGTTGGCCTACAGCCGCATGAATTCAGCGCTTTGGCCTTTATCATGGCCGAACGAGAGGTTGCTTCTCAGGGAGTTGCGCGGAGTGTCATAGCACGAAACATGGAGGGTGCGGGGTATACAAACCTTGCCACTGGCCTGGCCCTGACGCGATTGGCACACCTCCAGATGGTTTCTGCCTCCGAAGAGCGCGGAGACCATGGCGAGCCATACGCCCTCTACTATCTTGAGCTAAGCGGTCAGGAGTGGCTCCTCAATAACCAACACCTGTTTACTCTAAAGATAGCGCTAAATCGAGATGCTAGAAAACCCTCATACAGCGATGACAGCGATGTGCCGTTTTGAATTCCTGAGTTGTTTCATCCACGTGAAGCAATAACGAATTGGCATCCGCCTCTCGCCGGACTCCACCGCCCTTTAGAATGGACCGAGTTTTTCCAACTGCGAAGACCGATAACGTCACCGCGCCACGGAAGGTGATGGACAGCCATCCCTACTTCCACATTCCCGATCCGCACTTTGAGGCTGCGCATCCGGGAAAAAGACATCAGTGGCGGCAAGTGTCTCTGATAAGACGCGACACAATTGAAAAGGTCGGAAGGGGCTGCAAGTCTCTCGCATCCCGCACAAGATGAATCTCGCCCCCATAGCCGCTGAAAAGAAGCTACGTAGGACGGGAAACTAGATGAGACGCTTCAGCTTGAGGGTTTGTTTGGGTTGGTTGGTGGTAACTCGCGTTTGCGTTCCGCCGCCGTTGCCTGCGTTCGTCGATGCTTCCCGCTCACGAGTAAGTTCGAGCACGCCGTCCCTCATTGTGCCCGTGTAGCGCAGGCGGGTTTCGTTGATTTGGTTCCCGGCTTGTTCCTGCGCGAGAACAACGAAAGTCACCTTCTCCCCGTCGGGGGTGGTCTCGACTTTGCCTTCGACGATGGGCATGCTGCGGTAGTCGCCGTAGAGCTTACCGGAGAGGGTTGTGCCCTTCTGAGTGATCTGAAAGGCGACATCTTGAAAATCGTTGTTGCGGGTTGGGATCTGGCCGGTCCAAATGCCGGTGAGATCTGCCGCGGCGAGGGCCAGCGAGAGGAGCAGGAGTGCGGTGAGGCGTCGCATGGTCAGCTCTTCAGCAGTCCTTGCAGCGGGCCTGTGGAATCGGCGAAGCGCTCCACGGGTGCGCCAAAGGCGTCGAGCATCGAGACGTAGAGGTTGGCGAGCGGGCTGTCCTCGGTGTAGGTCAGGTGCTGGCCGGAGTCGATGCGCCCGCCGCCCCGTCCACCTAGAACGAGCGGGAGGTTGTGCGGGTTGTGGCTGTTGCCGTCGCTCAGGGCGGAAGCGAACAGCACCATCGAATTGTCGAGAACCGTTGCGTCGCCTTCCTTCATGGATTCTAGCTTTTCAAGCAAGTAGGCGTATTGAGCGATGTGCCAGCGGCTGATGAGGAAATACTGCCGGAGCTTGTCGTCATCTTTCTGATGATGGGAGACGTCGTGGTGGCCGGCGCTGACGCCTTCCAGGAAGCGGAAGCTGACGTTGCTGACGGCGTTGCCGAACATGAACGTGCTGACGCGGGTAGTGTCGGATTGGAACGCGACAGCGATCATGTCCATCATGAGGCGGACGTGCTCGGCGTGGTCGGTGGGGCGATCAGTGGGTACCGCTTTCGGATCGAGGGGCACGCGCGCCTTCCATGCGGTGCGCGAGGTGCTGTTGGCGCGCTGTACGCGTTCTTCCAGCCCGCGCATGGTGGAGAGGTATTCGTCGACACGGTGGCGGTCATCCGCGCCCACTTGCGTACGGAGTTTACCAGCATCGCCCAAAACGCGATCGAGCAGTAGTGTGTCCATCTTGGCGGCGTTGCCTTGCCCAGTGGCGCCGGAGCGGAACAAACGCTCGTAGACGGATTTCGGATTGATCTCGCGGGCGAGCGGTGTTGTGGGGGAACTCCAGGCGACGTGGGAGCCGTAGACGCGCGTGTAGCCGACGACGGCATCAACACCGATGGCGACGGGCGCGACGCCAAGTTCGAGTGAGGGAAGTGGCGTGAGGTGGGCAGCGGACTTCGCGGCCATCTGATCGACGGAGATGCCGTTGGCCATGTCGGCGCCCTGCGTCTTCTTGATGGTAGTGCAGGTGAGAATGGCGGCTTCCTTAACGTAGTGGCCGTCACCGCCTTTGGATCCGGCATTCCAGAGATTGGATAAAACGGTGATTTTATCCTTTACACTCTTCAGCGGTTCGAGAGTAGCGGAGAGGGTGAAGTCGCGGCCCTTGCCTTCCACCGTCCACTTAGAGACGTTGACGCCGTTGGGGACGTAGAGTGCAGCAAGGCGGACCGGCGGACGCGCGGGGTTGGCACTGGCGGCCATCGCTTCCAACCAAGGGAGCGAGAGGGCGACACCGGCGCCGCGAAGCGCCGTGCGGCGGGAGATAGTCCGGTTCTTCATCACGTGCGGCATTAGGGCTTACCAGCCTCCTTCTTCATCGGCGGAGCGGATGCCCGTCCGGCTTGCTGCTGGAACGGCACGCTCATCACGATCCCCTCAATCAACGATTGCGCGCTGTAATTATTCTCCTTCACTTTGGCGAGGATTGCATCCACAGCGCAGGAGTCCTGTAGTGTGAGTCCACGGCCAAGGGCGTAGCCGAGCATCTTGTTCGTGAGATTGCGCAGGAAGAGGTCTTTGCGTTCCATGAGCGCGGCCTTGAGCGCGGCAGGCCCGTGGATCTGAGTCCCATCGAGGAGTTCGGATGTGTTGTCGATAGGCTTGCCACCTTCGTCGTCACGCCATTTTCCGATGGGATCGTAATTCTCCAGAGCGAAGCCCCAGGGGTCGATGCGCGTGTGGCAGCTTGCGCAAACGGCGTTAGCACGGTGTTGCGTGAGCCGCTCCTTCATGGAGCGCGGCGTGGAGCCGGAACTGGTTTCTTCCAGCGGCGGAACGTTGGGCGGTGGCGGCGGCGGCGGAGTGCCGAGGATCGAATCGAGGACCCATGCCCCGCGAAGAACAGGGCTGGTGCGGTAGGGATACGACGCGACTGCGAGGACGGCGGGCATGCCGAGCAATCCACCGCGACGGCTGTCGGCTGGGAGTTCCACCCATTGCGGTTGCGAGGACGCGTTGTTGTTGAGCGGGAGTTTCTCGTTGAAGTGCTGGGCGAGCTTGCGAGTGCCGATGGTTCCTTTGGAATCGATGAAATTCGTCAGTGGCAGATTGCGGATGAAGACTTCTCGAAAAAAGAGGACGGGCTGATTGCGGACATCGCTGCGGAGATCCTCATCGGCGGCGTAGGCGGGATAGAGCTTGGCGTCGGGAGCCTTGTCGGTGGCGAGTTCGCGCGTGCGGAGCCACTGTTCGATGAATCGCTGGGCGAAGCCGAGAGAACGGTCGTTCCGCAGCATGCGGCGGATGAGTTGCTGCAGGAATTCGGTGTCGTTGAGTTTGCCGGCCGCCGCTACGTCGGACAGCAGTTCATCAGGCATGCTGCCCCAAAGGAAGTAAGACAGTCGCGAGGCCAGGGAGAACTGATCGAGCAGACGCGCTTTGGAGTCCGGGTTGGGCGGCTCGACGCGGAAGAGAAACATCGGTGAGACCAGCGCGCCACGGATGGCAAACCAAACTGCCTGTTCGAAGGGCTGTCCTTGCTGGGAGGCGGCGCGGAACAGCGTGACGTAGGGGGCGACGTCGGCGGCGGCGACGGGGCGGCGAAAAGCTTTCGGAAGGAAAGCTTCGAGAATTTTGTGGGCGGCCTGATCGGAAGTGAGTCCGGGGCCGGGGCGAGCGATGATCACCTTCGATCGCGACTTGTATTCCTTGCTGGCAAAGTCAGTGGCGAACTTCGCCACTTCGAGGTACTTTTCCGAATGCAGAGGGGAGAGGAACAGAGTCTCGGCCGCGTTGTCGAAGCCTTCGCCGCCGGAGCCATCGGAGGGCAGCATCTTGGCGAGGTCGAGGTGGATGTCGAGCAGGTCGCGAATGGTGGCCGAGTATTCATCCCGATTGAGGCGGCGGATGTGCGACGCGCTGGGTTTGACGCCGGCTGAGCAGACTGCACCGCGGACGCTCCTGTCCACCCATTGGGCGAACTGCTCGCGTTCGTCGACGGTGAGTGCGCCTGCGCCTTTCGGGGGCATCTCGCCGTTACGGACCCGCAAAGCCGCGCGCGTCCATTTTACGGGGGCTGTCTGGAGCGTGTCCGCGGTGGTGAGGCGATTGAGGACGAAGCCGCCGGCAGCGGTTTTCCCGGAGTGACACTTGGCACAGTTGCTGGTGAGAAATTGCTGAGTGGCGGCGAACGTGAGTTCTTCAGCGCCGGCAGGGAGGGCGAGAAATAGGAGAGCGGAAGCGCGCGGAAATTGCATGCTCCCCCATATACTATCAGGGTGATTCGGTCGCCCCGCAAAACTGGGCTAGCGGACGGGTTCGAAGGTGGCCTTTCGATTCGCCAGTATTCCGTAATAGGAGTCGATGGCGGATCCGGGGAAACGGTCGCGCCACGCGGTGGCGACTTTGCGAAGGTCGGTTTCCTGGCGCTGCCGTTCCGGTCCCGTGAAGCGGGTGATGGGACCGTGATGGTACCAGCGGCAATCATCGTGCCCGATCAGGACGATTCGCGCGGGCGCGTCCAGGTCCATCAGAAATTTGATGTGACGCCACGCGGCCCAGGAAAATTTGGGCAGATACTCCTCCAGGGTCAACGACTGGATGCCGCCAGGGATGGCGAGCAGCGAGTAGTTCCGGAGGCTGAGTTCTCCGCGGACGAAGTCCTGGAAATAGGGCATGTACAACGAGGACGAGCAGTGGACAACGAAAGTGCTCTCACCCCTTGCTGGTCTCATTGGATGCTCCCGGGGCGGCCGGTTTGTTGACGCCTAATTGGGAAATGATGGTTGGGATATCGAGTCCGAGCGCCTGCAGTTGTTGCAGGAGGTTGAACACGACAGTCGGTGTGGTCTGCGCGATTTTGTTGAGACCACTGCTTCCCCCGCTGGCGGTGGGATTGCCGTTGTCGATGACTACCATGCGGTCGATGTTGCCGAGCGGAGCGGCGACGGCGGAGAAGACACCGCCGGAAGCCTGAATGATGGCGGGGAGTTTTTCGAGGATGGTCTGGAGACGCGCGGCCTCGTTGAACTCCTTCCAGGCTTCGGCTTTGCGAAGGATGGCGGCGGCTTCGGCGGTACCTTGGGCCTCGATGGCTTTGGCCTGCGCCACGCCAATGGCTTCGATTTTGGCGGCCTCGGCTCGGCCTTCGGATTCGAGAGCGGCGGCGCGTCCGGCACCCTCTTTGCGCAGCCGTTCGAGCTCGGCTTCCGCCATGGCGATGAGGGCTTGTCGTTTGCCGTCGGCCTCGAGGACGGCAGCGTCCTTGGCGGCCTGCGCGCGAATGACGGTTGCCTGGCGTTCCGCTTCAGCGGGTTTGAGGACGGTGGCTTCGAGCTCCTTCTGGCGGCGGAGGACTTCCTGCTCCTGCACGGAAATCAACTCCTGGGTGCGAGTGCGCTCGACTTTGACTTCTTCGGCAACAACCGCTTGGCGGGCGCGCGCTTGCGACAACGGGCCCGCTTGCGCGGCGCGGGCTTTTTCGGTTTCCACTTCGGCGAGGTATTGTGCCTGCCGGATCTGGAGGTCGCGTTGTGATTGGGCGATCTCAGCCTCGGAGCCGAGCTTGGCGCGTTCGCCTTCCTGCATGGCGGTTGCCGACCGGATCTTGGCATCGCGCGTGGCGTCGGCTTCACCGATGATGGCATCGCGTTTCACTTCGGCAGTGCGACGGCGGCCGAGTGCGTTGAGGTAGTCCTCTTCATCAGACACTTCCTGGATGGTGAGGACGTCCACGCCAATGCCCATTTTTTCGAGATCGTTCGCGGCCTCGGAGGTGAGCTTTTGCGCAAAGGAGTTCCGGTCGGAGTTGACCTCCTCCACAGTGAGTGTGCCGAGGATAGAGCGCAGGTGGCCTTCGAGGGTCTGAAAAACAACGCGCTGGAAATCGTCGTGGCTCATGCCGAGGAAGCGTTCCGCGGCGGCGTGAAGCGATGTTTCATCGCTGCGGATTTTGACGTTGGCAACGGCCTTGACGGACACAGGTACGCCTTGCACTGTGTAGGCGCGCTTGATTTCGAGAGGAATGGTGATGACGTTGAGTGAGAGGTAGTCCACCTTCTCGAGTAAAGGGACGCGGAGGGCGGCGCCTCCCCGCACCATGCGATAGCCGACTGCGCGGCCATCGGCGAGTTTTCGTTTGCGCCCGCTGAGGACTGCGACGACGTTTGGAGGAACCTTCAGGTAATTGCGGCTGAACAGGCCAATCGCAATGAAAAAGGCAAGAAGAACGAGGACAACGATCAAAGGGAGCGCAACGCTCGGTAGCAGATCCAGCATGCGAAGAACCTCCTAAGTTCTTACAGCGTCATTTTAAGAGTTCGATGACAAGTGTGCGGTAGGGTTTGGTTCCCAGATTCTCGAGCACGGGAGCGTCTTCCCCTTTGTCGTGCCAGATAACGTCGCCGCTTCTGCGCTCGCGGACTGTTTTCTCCTTGGTCTGGGAATCGGTGCGACGGTACTTGGAGTCATCCAGGAAGACAATCACCTGGTCCGTCGGGCGGATGTAGCGTTCGCGTGCGACACCGGGCTGGTAGGTGACTTCCGTCACGCGCACCTTGGGGTTTTCGAGTTTGATTTTCTTTGGGAGCTCGGCGCCTGCGATGCCGAACACACCGATCAGGGTGAGCGCCGATCCGGCGATTGCGGAGAGGAGTATGGTTTTCATAGTGCTTTAGAACGATATTACTGCCCGGCCTTTCAATTGTCCTTGGTGCAGACGGGCGATCAGATCGGGCGTGGCGTCCAATGGGTATTCTGTGACGGTGGGTTTGGCGACGCCTTCGGCGGCGAGCGCGAAGACTTTTTCGAGGTCGTCGCGAGTGCCCAGGTAGCTGCCCTGGACGCGTATGCCCTTCAAGACTGTTTCGGTGACGGAGAAGGAGTAGGTGTCGGTGGTGAGTCCCACAAGGATGAGGCTGCCGCAGCGTTTGAGCGCGGAGAAGGCAACAGGTACGGCGGCGGCGGATGGGGTGAAGACGAGTGAGGCGTCGACACCGCCCAACTCCTTGCCAAGCGTCGCTTTCACTTTGTCCGGCTCGACGGCGATGTCCGCGCCGAGCTCGCGGGCAAAAGCAAGCTTCCCTTCACCGATGTCAACGACGGCGACGTTCGCACCGGCGTGGTGGGCGTAGTGCATTGCCAGATGGCCGAGCCCACCGAAGCCGAAGATGGCCACCCACTGCTTGGGTTGCACATTAGCTTCCCGGAGTGCGCCCATTGCGGTCCAGCCGGCACAACTGAGCGGGGCGAGTTGGGCCGCGCTGAGACTGTCCGGCACGCGGACGAGATTCTGCGCGGCGACGCTGGCATGCGTGGCCAGGACTCCGTGACGAGTGAAGCCGTGGTTCTTTTGCTTGAGACAGAAGCGCTCGCGCCCGCCGCGGCAGTTGTCGCATGCGCCGCAACTGGAAGCAAGGTAGGTGATGCCGACACGATCGCCGGGGGCGACGTTCGTAACTCCCTCACCAATAGCCTCGACGATGCCGATGCCTTCGTGGCCGAGGACCAGCGGGGCGAGCGGCAGTTTTTCCAAACCGGTGATCATCACGTCGGAATGGCAGACTCCACAGGCTTCCATGCGGACTTGGACTTCGCCGGGTCCAGGGGTGTCGGCTTCCAATGAGGAGATGACAACGGGGCCTCGTGGGGTCTGGAGACAGGCGGCCCTCGCATCGATTTTCATCCCTACTACTGTACATAACGGGGTGTCGGGCGTGCGTGTTCCGTGAAAGGTCGCGGGGATTCTCTCACGACGGCGCGAGGCCGGGACGCTTAAGACTGCGTTTCATAACGTAGAGGTGCCTCGCTCTTCGGACGATGAAGCCCTTTCCGGAGTGCGTGGTTTCGGGACAGTGTGAAGGGAAACGAGTTCCCTCTTGCCGCATTGTTTCCGGATGGCGCGTCATCCGGAGAAGCACAGGTACGACATGGCGACTTCTCGCTCATGTGCCCACTTTCCACCCTGAATTTCGATAAAAGTCGCAGGGCGACAACGCCGGCCCGCCATCGTGAAAGGCCCAAAGCGATCAGCCACAACAACCAGGATCACACTTGCTGATCCTCCGGTAACATCGCCACCCGCTCCGCTTCAAGGAGTGGGCGAAACCAATCGGCAAGTTGGGTGAAGTCCGCATCGCGAGGAATCGCGCTGTCTGCCCGAACGTGAATCTCCATAAATTGATCCCAGCAAGCCTCGCAAGAGCGTCGCGGATGCCTGGCGGACCATGACTCGTAGAAGTCCTTTCTCACCTCGTAGTGGTCTCGCGTGAAGAAGGCATCCCACGATGTCAACAGTTCTTGCCGCGGGGCGATATTTATGAGTTCGATCTGCTCGATCTCCCTGTTTCGCACCTTCCACCAGGCTTGTTTCATCAGCGAAACTGCCTCTTCGTCAGAGGACGGCGCAGCATAGCCGAAGATGGTTAACATGAAGGCGTTCTCCATGGCAACTCCAAGGTTGTGCCACTGTTCGGCGATAAAGCGCTGCTCTGAGTATTTCTTCTCCTTGATCGGCCAGAGAAGCGGCACTGGTTCCAGGGGAGCGCCGCAGACTCTACAGTCATGACCGAGCCAGCCAGCTCCATGCTCAACTCGGCAAATTCCAGCACGAACACAGCCGTGCAAAAACAGCACGTGTGGAAGTTGTCTATGATGCGCGTTGCGTCGGTAGGCATCCATCAGGAAGGGGTCCCAGTTAAACGTGGCGATCACGTCCTTGCTACGTAACGACAACAGCAGGTGATCGTATAAGCAAGGCCAGCCGGGCAGTTGCATCGCCTCGAAATAGCTTCGAATATGCTGTTCAACGGCCACTGTGGTCTCCTGGCTTGCTCCGTCCGTTCTGAGTTCGGCGTAAAGTTCTTCGAAGTTGCGATGCCGCCACTCGATCCCCGCCGACTCCAACATATCTCCCAGACCGGTGAGCCGTACGAGGTCGTTCATCACCGGGATCTGTCTGCCGCTGCCATCCCCGTTCGGAAACGCCGCTCGACTAGCGCCCGCCCCCAATATCACTACGTGAGGCCTCTTCTCCATCTCAAGGTTGGCCAGTTCTTCGTGCGTCACTTCTCCTCAGTCTCAGCATATCGAGATTTCACGACCTCAGCGCCTTCATGAAGCAGTCCGTCACGTGTGCCATGGATCACGAGTCACGCGGTAGTGACTTTGGCGAAGTTGCCGGGAAACGCCCGACACACCGAAGTACCGCGACCGATTGCTTCCGGATCGTCGGAAATCCTGACATGAGATCAGACCGCCCGGTGAGAGGCCGGGAGTGTTCGCCGACTGGTCACACACGAGCGGGCTCCCCTGCGCGGGCCGATCATCCGATCGTGCTGTGGATACGCGGCGCCGACTATTTGCTTGTTTCGCGCTTCGATGGCGGGATCTCCTGTAAACTCAAATTGTAGCAATCGCCTTATGGACAACTTGGCGGAAAGGCTGGACGCAAAGCTGCCTACATGGGAACCCCGAACCGCGGCCCAGGTTCGACAGTGTGTTGTGGAAGTAATAGAACTTGCCGACAATGACGCCCTTGACGTAGTGCGATCGAGGAGCCGGGAGCAAGAAGTGCTGGACTTGCTGGATGAGCCCACGGCACGGTGAAGTCCGGCTCGCGGATCTCGGCTTGGCGGCCAAGACACGGCCGGTTGTGATCGTATCTCGCTTTGAGCCTCCGAGGGCGCTTGTCCTCTACGTTCCTTTGACGACGCACAACAGAAACAGCCGCTACGAGGTCCTGCTTCCGCGGTTGCCGTTCCTTGATCGAAATTCGGTCGCAAATGTCCAGAGGCTTGGTTCGATCCCCGTTGTACGTTTGGAACGAAAGCTGGGGCGAGTGCCTGCGTCAACCATCGCGGAGACCAAGGCAGCGCTGGTCTTCGCACTCGAACTCGACTGAACCCAAACACCGACGGCGTCGACTGCCGATGCCTTC
>JACQZR010000199.1 GCA_016213775.1 Acidobacteriota bacterium | reverse complement strand
GGCAGTCGGGCCCGGCTGGCGCCGCGCTCACCCGCTCGCTGGTGGTAAAGGTAGGCGGCGTGGGAGGCCTGGGGGTGCCCGCGGTGACGGTGGGCTTGTCGGTGGTGGCCGGGAGCGCGTCCCTGAGCACGCCGACGGCGGTGACGCGTGACTTCCGTCACTGCACGCCGCCCCACGGCTGATCTACAACGGATACAGGCGGTATCTCAATGGCCACCATGGAATGTTCACCCTGCCAGTCGAAGAAAAAGCCCCTCGTAAGACGCACGGATAAGGACGTCTCACAGCTACTGCGCCGCTGGGCGCAGGCCATCTTCCTCATTCTGAACCTGTGGATCGGTGTGCAGTTCTTCTTCTTCGTGCGCCAGTTTGAATCGGGCGTTGGTTCGGGCTGGACGCGGCCGGCGGGAGTCGAAGGCTGGCTCCCCATCGCCGGCATGATGAATTCGAAATACCTTTTCCTCACCGGCGAGATCCCGGCCATACACCCAGCCGCAATGTTCCTGTTCCTGATCTTCGTGGGGCTTTCTCTTCTGCTGAGAAAAGCCTTCTGCGGATGGCTCTGCCCTGTGGGAACCGTCAGTGAGTACCTCTGGAAATTCGGGAGAAGCACGTTCCGGCGCAACTGGCGACTGCCTCGCTGGGCCGACATTCCCCTTCGCGGTTTGAAATACCTCGTGCTCGGCTTCTTCGTTTATGCAGTCGGGTTCATGAGCGCGGAATCCATCGCCGCGTTCCTGCGCTCCCCCTACGGCATTGTGGCCGACGTCCGGATGCTCAACTTCTTCCGCTACCTCACCGGAACGGCCGCCATTGTGCTCGCGGTCCTGCTGATCGGATCGGTATTTGTGCGGAACCTGTGGTGCCGCTACCTCTGTCCCTACGGCGCGTTAATGGGACTCGCCGCGCTGGCCAGCCCACTTCGCATCAAGCGCAATCCCGAGCGCTGCATCGACTGTGCGAAATGCGCCAAGGCCTGCCCGTCGCACCTTCCCGTGGATACCCTCATCCAGATCCGTTCCGCCGAGTGCATCGGCTGCATGGAATGCATCGCCGTCTGCCCGGCGGACTACGCCCTCGGCCTTAGCATCCCAGGCGCCAAGCCGCGCTATCTGCACCCGCGAGCCGTTGCCGCCGTCATCGCAATCGTGTTCTTCGGCGTGGTCGGCTACGCCAAGCTCTCAGGCCACTGGGAAAGCCCGATTCCGGACATCATGTACCAGCGCCTCATCCCTATCGCAGCGGAAGTGGGACACCCCTAACCGCCGGGAGCGGATTGTCCGCGCACACCCTCGCCGTGACCCAATCCGTCACAATCGACGACTTCCCCGAAGCCAGCAGCGGAACCTGATCGAGCAACGCAGATACAAAATTCTCCACGCACGGATAGTGCAGATTCGCATGCGCGGGCAGCATTTCCACGCCGCCCGGGTAGCGCAGCTCCGGCCCGTTCAGCGGCGTCAGATCGAGCACTCCATCGGTCCCTGTCACCCGGAACTCATCCCGCCCTTTGCGGCAATGCCACCGGACATCCACCACGCCGCGCACTCCGCATTCGTATTCGATCAGGAGGGTGGCGCTGTCCTCCACCTCGGCCCTCTGGTGCATTGTGCGGGATAGTTGACCCGTAACGCGCGAAGGCTGCCCGAAGAAATAATTCAACAGGTCGATGCGATGGGAGGCAATGTCAAACAGCGGCCCGCCGCCGGCCATCTTCGGATCAAGAAGCCAGCTACGCAATCCGTGCTCCGCGGTGAACCAATCGTGGCAACTCGCCTCGGCGAACACCGGCGCGCCGATCACTCCCTGCGCAATCATCTCCATCGCCCGCCGTACCTTCGGGTAGGTGCGCCGATAATAGGCGACTCCCAGAGTCCGTTTGTACCGATCGGCGGCCGACACCATCTTCTCGGCATCGGAGTAAGTCAACGCCACCGGCTTCTCGCACAGCACATGCCTGCCGGCCTTCAAGGCTGCGATTGCCTGCGGCTTGTGCAACGCGACCGGCGTCGCAAGGTACACCACGTCCACCAGTGGATCGGCCAGCGCCGCATCGAGAGTTGTCCAAACGTTGCGGGCATACCGACCGCCCTTTTCCGCATCCCGGCTCACCACGCCATACAGCCGGCTCCGCGGCTCCGCCTCGATTGCCGGCAACACCCGCTTTGTGGCGATATCGCCAATTCCAACCAATACCCAATTGAGCATTCCGACACTCAGCGTACACTGAAAGCAGATGCTTCCGCTGTTGCTCTTCATTCTCTGCATGGGCCGGGCCGTTGCGAATGCCCAGATGCCGGAACAGCAGAAAGTCCAGGCAGGCAAGACCACTGCGGCCTACTATCACGCACCCGGCCTGACTCCGGCGATTCTGCTGGTTCTTCCCAATCATTCGGACAAGCCGGATGTCGAATGGAAGAACTGGTCGCAAATTGCGGCCACCCGCCAGTGGAACCTCGTCTTCCCCGCGGGTCCCACGATGGGCGACCCGGGAATCCTCGCCCTCGAGGCGATCCTCTCTCACCTGCGCCGTAAGCCCGAACTGGCAAAGGCGCCCGTCTATTTTGCCGGCGCCGGCGCAACCACTCCGATGATCATCTATGCCGCCGCCCGCGCGCCGCACCTGTTCAGTTCCGCTGTGGCAATCGGTGGTTCCGTGAAGCCCGCCATTGAATCCGACCGTCTGTTCGGCGGCAACACCGCGAATCTGCCAATCGCCTGGGGCCTGTCGCCGGAAGAGAAAGCCGCCAACCGCGACCTACTCTACAAACTGCAAATCGCCACCTATCAGGTGAGTGTGCTTGAATCCCCCACCATCCAACAACTCCTCGATTTCCTCGCCAAGGGTCTCTACAACCTGTTCCCGCCATCCGTCGATTGCGAGACCGGTAATCCCATCATGGCCCGGTGCTACTGGGTGACGCCAGTGGAATTCGACGGCGCCCTCCGCAACGACGCCCTCCGGTCCACCCGCGTGAATCCCGACACCGGCGCCTCCCTCGACTTCGGCGGTTTCGGCTACAACCTGGCAAAACCCGGACCTGGCGTTCTGGTGGAGTGGCTCCCTCCCAAGTACGACGGTCCGCTCCAGTTGAATGACCGCATTGTGGCGCTGTCCGGCACTCCCATCGCCGATTCCAAACACTACCTGGAGCTTCTCAGCCAGGTGAAGGATGAAAAGCCGGTGGCGGTGACCATTGAACGCGGAGCCGGAAAGAACCGCGAGCGTATGCGGATTACCACCCGCTACCAGTTGCGCAAGCGCGAGGAGGTGCTCACCGCCCGCACACAAGCTCAATATCAGTCAGAAGCGAAGGAGATCGTCATCATCTCCCGGACGGTGGCGTCCCTTCAGGTTGACGTACCTCCCCAATGGGCTCCCGTGAGCATCAACTGGAACGGAGTCCAGGTGGCCACCCCGCAAACACCCGGTTGTTACATCGTCTCCATCAAGAACCCGGGCAACGCCCGCCCCTGTCCGCAGGAAAAATGATCCCTACGCGTTGCGATCCGTAGGGCCATTTCCCACGTATCCCAAAGTGGGTGCGCTGCATCTAAGGATTAGATCATCTATAGAAAATGAACGGTGTTTGGTAAAATGGAGTCCAAGATGAGGACCGGGGATAAGATGTTGCTTGTAGTGTTGGCATTCGGGGCCAACTTGGTCTTCGCGCAATCGCCAGTGGCTGTCGCCCGTCAGCATTACAACACGACACGCTATGAGGAAGCAATCCGCGCCCTCCAAGACGATTCCTCCCTGCCGGCGCGTCTACTGACTGGACAAAGCTGGTTCATGCTGGGCGAGTTCAAAAAGGCGACCGAGACTTTCGAGAAAGCCCTTGCGCTCAACCCCAACAGCGCCGAACTGCATCTGTGGGCAGGCCGCGCCTACGGCCGCCGCGCCGAAACTTCTATGGCGCTAACCGCGCCGCGCCTGGCGACGAAATCCCGCGACCACTTTGAAAAATCGGTTCAGATCGATCCGGGAAACGTAGCCGCCTTGGCGGACCTCTTCGAGTACTATCTCCAGGCGCCCGGCTTCCTGGGTGGCGGCAAGGACAAGGCCGCTCGTATCGCACAGGAGATCGCCAAGGTTGACCCTTCGGAAGGCTACTACGCTTCGGCCCGCCTGGCTGAGGAGCGCAAGGAGTTCTCCGCCGCCGAGCAGCAGTTGCGGCAAGCTGCCGCGGTTGCACCCAATCAGGTTGGACGCGTGCTCGATCTGGCGAAGCTGCTCTACAAACAGGGTCGTGTAAAGGAAGGGGAGGCCGAATTCGCCAAGGCCGAAAAGATGGCCCCGAATTCTCCCAAAGTTCTGTTTGCAAAAGCTGCGGCTTACATTCAGGCCAAGCGCAACCTCGATCAGGCGAAGCTGCTTCTGAAGAAGTATCTGCAGTCGCCGCTTACTCCCGACGACCCCACTCGCGAAGAAGCGGAAAAACTGCTGAAAACAGTCGGCTTGTAGCTGCCGGCAACAGCACGCACAACGCTAACGCCACCCCCCACACGGTCGCCGGCTCGGGCACATTCGTCACATCATGCACCCATGTCGCGTAGGTGGAAACGCGCGTATCCGCTGCAATCTCCCCGAATGTTCCGTTCGTGATGCCATCGATATCGCTCGATACCCCGTTGCCGTCCACCAACCGTCCCCGCCAACTGTGGATGCCGGCGATGAGAAGGTTCCCATTGCTGGAAATGAAGGATGGTCCTCCGGAGTCCCCGGATCCGATGAATCCCTCCGCCGTACCGAGTCCCAACCCGCCGGGGCCTCCGGTGACGCTCTGGGCTGCGTTTCCATTGTCAAAATCAAGCTCTACATAGACATTCAAGTCCACGTACGTGTTTCCGATCAGGAAAAACGGATCTCCATCGTAGACGTTCTGCCCAATCCGCAGAGCTCCCAATCCGCCGGTCTCCCCGGCGGCCCCCGATCCTGCGTTTCCACGGCCTGCGAGCGTAACCTGTTCTCCCACCCCGCTAACGCCCGTGTAGACGTCGTATCGGGCCAGGGCCGGGTCCGCTGTCGAGCTGAGTTTGAGAACCGCCAGATCACCGGCTCTCGCGAAACCGAATCCGTTCAGAGCGTAGGACGGATGAATCTCGACTGTGTCGACCCCGTAGGTCACTGGTCCCCCCGCCAACTGAAACTGAAGACTCATCAGGCTTGCCGGAGAACCGGCAACACAGTGGGCGGCAGTCAATGCATGATCTCCAGTGGAGAGTAAAGTAGCCGAACAGTAAACGCTGCTGGTGGTCAGGAGCCCAACCCCGTCAAACAACGAGGGAGGGGAAATCGTATTTCCGTTGGAGTCATTAAACGTGATGATTGCCTCGGCCGGTACCGCGCCCAGCAGAAAGACGAATAGCAGTCCAGTGTGTATGCCCATAGGAGTTCCATGCGTCTATCGAACAAACTTCTGCGCTACTATAGCCCTCTAAGATGTCTCCACTAATCCTCGCCTCGCAATCGCCGCGCAGAAGAGAGTTGCTCCGGCAAGCGGGGTTCCAGTTTACCGTTCAGCCAGCGGACATTCCCGAGGTTCCCCACCCCAGCGAAACCCCGGAGGCCTATGTCATGCGCCTGGCGCGTGAGAAGGCGAGTGCAGTGGCCGCCATGACACCCGACAGCATCGTGCTTGGCGCTGACACTACTGTTGTAAGAAATGGGCTCATCCTCGAAAAGCCCCACGACCCCGCCGACGCATTCCGCATGCTCCGTATCCTCTCCGGCGGGGAACACCAGGTCCTGACGGGTATCTGTCTGATCGGAAAAGGGAGGGTCATTTCTGAGGTAGCACTGACACGTGTCTGGTTTCTACATTTGTCAGAGAAAGAAATCGCCGACTACGTTTCGACCGGCGAACCAATGGATAAAGCAGGCGCTTACGCCATCCAAGGGTACGCCTCGCGGTTCGTCGAGCGCATTGAAGGCTGCCACTTCAACATCGTTGGACTACCAGTGTCGTTGGTCTACCGCTCGCTGCGCCGGTTGGAGGACTAGACCGCCAGCTTCTTCATCATCGATTCGAACGAAATCCGCGCCACCGCCACCTGCTTGCGCAACTCCGCGTCCTTGAACTCCGCCCGCGATTTTGCCGGCATCAGCCGTACCACGCGTTCCAGGCTCCCTCCCAGGGAATCGGTCAGCCCATGAATTGCCCGGTAATACCCCCGCTGGTTGGGAATAGTCCGGCAACCGTGGATCAACGCCGCCAGAACCTCTGCCCGGTCCTCCCAGTTCAGAGCCGGGTGGATCGCCACCGTTGACCCCCATTCGTCAAAGAACGGACCCAGTGGCAGCAGCAAATCCGCGGACCGCCGCAACGGCTTGACGCCCCGTAGGGGATAATTCCGGTGCCCTTCCGGCGACATCGCTTTCTTGTAGATCCGCGCGGCGTGCGCAAAGGTCCCACCGTAAGGCAAAGTATTCTCATGCGCCAGCCGTCCGAAACGCTCCCGCGCCGCAGCGTGCGTGGGCTGTGTGGACCAGAAACTGATCCCTTGATCGAGATCCCCCACGTTATGGGTGAGCGACGCAGATAGCCGTAGCACATCCAGCTCCGCTCCCCGGCGTTCCACCGCACAACGGAACTCAGTCGCCTCCCGCCACAACTCGGCGTCAATGGCTGCCGCCGCCTTTTCCGCGTATTCGGTATCGCCCCGCTTCAGAAAATGTCCAAGAGCGCCGGCCAGTACGCTGAGTTGCTCCCCGTTGTGACCGCTCACCGGCCCCACCCCGGCCAGCTCAGTGGCCCGCTTGCTGATCCCCGCAATGCTCCACCGCAACGCCCGCGTGGTGAAGTCGAACATCCGGCGCGCCGGCTCGCGGTCGCGATTCTGTCTCCACAACAACCCACGAATCTTCGAATCGACGTCGGTGGGTACATAGGTGGCCACGGTGGCGTGATGGCACGCCATGCAATAGGCGAAGTAGTCCTCCAATTGGGCCTGCTCGTCGAGCGAACCGCTCTCGATGCTCTCCGCGCCCTGCAGAATCGCTAGAAAGGCGCGTGGGTGTTCGCCCAATTCGATCAGCCGCGCTCCCGGGGGAAGTGGATGCCCGGCCATCTCCTGTTCCAGAAACGGCGCCGTATTGCGGACAAGCCCTAACAGATTCGACGGAGCAATGTGGTTCTCAATCGGGTTATAAGACGGTGATGCCGGCTGGGTGGACAGACTAGTTGTACTCCTCTCGACCGCACGGCCAGGCAATATCCCGCACCGGCTCCGTGATCGCGCGGATGCCGGCCAGAATCTGCGGATCAGGTGATTTCCCCACGCAGCGAACGTTCTGTTTCACTTCCTGCGGAGAGCAGGCGCCGGAGAGCGTCGTGGCGATTCGCGGATTCCCGAGCGCAAACTGCAGCCCGACTTCGGCTATGTCGACGCCCCGCCGGTCACACCACTCCACAGCCTCGCGGCACTTGGCAATCAGTTCCGGCCCCGCCTGATGCCACTTTGCCACCGGCTTTCGCGTCAAAAGGCCAAGGGTCAACGGGCTCGCGTTGATCACGCCCACATTACGCTCTTCCAGCAGCGGCAGAATCGTCTCCAGCGACGTGTTGGTCAACGTGTAGTTGGCGTACGAAATGATGGCGTCCAGTTCCGTGCGCCCCAGGATGGCTGGAAATATCTTCAACGGCATACCCGATGCGCCAATGAACCGGATTCGTCCATCGGCCCGGGCATCCAGCAACGCGCGCAATCCGCCGTCGATCACCTCGTACAGCGGCACATACTCAATGTCATGCAGGATCGCAATGTCGAGATACCCGCATCCCAACCGCTCCAGTGATTCGTCGAGTCCGCGGCTCACCCGTTCATAGGAAAAATCAGAATCGTTAAAGGTATACCGGCCCACCTTCGATGAGAGGAAGTAGTGGTCACGGGAAACACCATTCAGGGCTTTGCCGACAACGGTTTCCGACTTTGTGAAGCCGTACAGCGGAGACGTATCCAGGTAATTGATCCCCTCCTCCAATGCAGTGTGTACGGTGCGGATGGCCTCGGCTTCAGTCACGTCGCCAAACACGCCGCCAAGGCCGGAACAGCCGAGCCCCAGAACAGAAACGGAGAGATTTGTTTTTCCCAGAGTGCGATAAAGCATGAGCAGGAATGGAACTTCCATTCAATCACAACACGCACTACCGGCGTTTGTGCTCAGAACGTACTCCCCGCCCAGCCTAGCCCAATAGATCGAGCGTGGACTTTGCCAGCTCCTGCCCCGCTTCGGCGGCTTTTATGTTGGCGGAATGCGAATTCCTGGCCACCATCAGAGCAACCGCCTCAGCGCTCAGGTCGACAATGTCCTCAGGTTCACCGTTGAGGGACAGGGGCATTCCCGCGATACGGTTCGCCGCCCGGCCAACCGCCGCTTCTGCCCGCAGCAATCCCTCCATACTGCTTTGCACGATGTCCATGGAGTTCTCCTATTTCTATCGTATCGGCGCGATTGTCCCGACCTTGAGCAAACTGTCAGAAAATTTGTCGCAACCCCGCGAACGTCTCCACCATCCGCAAACGCTCCCCGCTCCGGATCTCCTGATGCTCCAGATGCCAAGTCATATCATGGGGCACAAACACCGCTCCGATCCCCGCTTCCAGCGCCGGGTTGATATCCGACTTCGGTGAGTTCCCCACCATCCACGTTCGCTCCGCCTCCAACCCGAACTCCACGACGATCTTCCGATACGCCGCTGCATCCTTTTCCTTCACGATGATCACCTCGCGGAAGAAGCTGTGAAACCCCGATTGGTCCACCTTCCGCTGCTGCTCTTCGTGATTCCCCTTGGTCACCAGCAACAGAGTATGTCGCCCCGCCAGATACGCCAGTGTCTCCGGCACGCCGGCAATGATCTCCAACGGATGGTCGTTGATAGCCCTCGCCAGTTCGATGATATGCCCGGCGTCCGCCGGAGATACCTCCCGCTCCACCAGCTTGTGATAGCACTGCACCATGTTACGGCCGAAGTTGGCGGATCCATACCCGTGCACCTGAATGTTCACCAGTTCAATTTCATCGAGAATGCGCCTCACCTGATCGGGCGTCAGATGACTGTGGTCGAGAAACTCACAGAATTGATGAAACGCGCGCTCGAAGTAGATGTTGTTCTCCCAAAGCGTGTCGTCGGCGTCGATGAGAAGCGCACAGGGTGCGGTCATGAAAACGTCGTTGGGATGAACTTGCTCTTGCCGTTCGTGGGTGCCTTCTTCCGCATCTCCTCGATGTGCCGCCAGCGGAGCACATGGACCGGGAAGTAATCCACCAGCTCCTTTAGCCGTGCAGCCTCGCTGCGGGTGTCGAGCAGCTTTTGCAGAATGTCCAGGTCGTCAAAGAGCTGGGCAAGCTGAAAGCTCAACTGCGGCTCGCTCCAATTTGGCTCGTACGCCAGGGCCTGGCCGGTCATGTGGCGTGCCGTACGAAACCGCTCCACGGCTTCGTTGCGCAGAGTCTCATCCGGCAGATCGGGAGTGTCTTCAAAGTACTGCACCTTCGCTTGAAGATACTCTTTCTCTTCGTTAACCGACTCGACCTGGAAGCGGCGCATCCCGCGAGTCATGATGTCCATCTTGCCATCGGGATACTGCTTCATCACCTCTTCCACCACCGCCGTGCAGCCAGTGGATACCATCTCTCCGTCCTTCACGTAGATGATCCCGAACTCTGTGCCGTTGCGAATCGCTTCGCCGATCATGACCTTATACCGTTCCTCGAAAATGTGAAGCGGCAGAGGCGTGCGCGGGAGCAACACGACGGCGAGCGGAAACAGGGGCAGCAGTTCCTCGCGCATGTTTACTATTATGGCTTCTGGCAATGCGGATTGCGGGAAAAGTTGTTCTCATCACCGGAGCCTCCGCGGGAATCGGCGCGGCGTGCGCACGGGAGTTTCGCCGCCGCGGCGCCCAATTGGCGCTCCTGGCGCGGTCTGCCGACAAGCTGAAAGCCGTCGCTGGGGACGATGTCGCGGTGGCTGGCGACGTCACCGTCGAATCCGGCCGTCGACGTGTTGTGGAGGCCGCCCTCAGTCGCTACGGCCGCATCGACATCCTGATCAACAACGCCGGCGCAGGCATCGCTACGCCCACCTGGAACACGCCGCTCGACGAGGTCCGCCGCATGTACGAACTCAATGTCTTCTCCGCGCTGGGCATGATTCAGCTTGTTGTGGCCGGCATGAGAGAACGCCGTTCGGGCTGCATTGTCAACATCGGCTCCATCGCAGGCAAAGTGACGCTGCCATGGCTGACCATCTATTCGAGCAGCAAATACGCGCTCGGCTCCATCACCGACGGCCTGCGCATGGAACTCCGCCGCGATGGTATTCACGCGATGACGGTCTGCCCCGGCTATGTCAGCACCGGGTTCCAACAGCACCTGTTGAGTGGGCAGGTCGCGCCACACCTGAGGGATTCCCAGGTGTTCCGCATCACCCCCGAAGTTTGCGCCAGCGCCGCCGCGGACGGCGTCGAGCGTGGCGCGCGAACCGTGGTCACCCCGCGCGTGGGCTGGATCTTCGTCGCGCTGGAACGCCTCTTCCCCACACGCATCGATCGAACGTTAGAGAATATGTATTGGCGCAGTCCATGATTCTGAAATTGAAACGGACTCCCGGGCTCTATCTCGTCGGCTTCATGGCGAGCGGCAAAAGCACTATCGGAAAACAACTGGCGGATACACTGGGCTGGGATTTCGTCGACCTCGACAACGACATTGAAGCCCGGGAGCAAACCAGAATCAGCGTTATCTTCGACACTCGCGGAGAAGCGGAATTCCGCCGGATCGAGCACGAAACCCTGCTCGCTCGCGTCCGCAACATCGAGTCAGGGCACCCCACGGTGATCGCCCTCGGAGGGGGGGCCTTTGTACAGGAACGCAATCGGGAGTTGCTCCACAACAACGGCATCACCATCTGGCTCGACACTCCCTTCGCATCGATTGAACAACGGGTGCGCGAAAACCAGGACCGTCCGCTGGCCCGCGATCCCAAAGCCTTCCGCGAGCTCTTCGACATGCGCCGCGAGCAATACACCAAGGCCCATCTCCACATCGCCATTGACAGCAATGACCCGCTGGTGGCCGTGCGCGAAATCCTCGACAATCTGAAACTCGCATGACCCCCACCAACCGCAAGCTCCGCAAAGATGCGCTGGCTATCCTTCGCGCCGCGCTCAAGGCCGCGGATCCAGTAGAGGCCGTAGCTCGCCATCTGTCTGTCGATGGCCACAGCTTGCACGTTGGTCGCCAACGCTATTCGTTGGAGATGTTTCAACGCGTGTTTGTTATCGGCGCCGGCAAAGCAAGCGCAGCCATGGCCGTTGCCGTGGAGCGCGCTCTTGGCCGCCGTATTCATTCCGGGCTCATCAACGTCAAGTACGGCCATGTGGCCAGGCTCCGCCGCATCGAGCTCAACGAATGCGGCCACCCCGTGCCCGACGAAGCGGGCGTCGCGGGATCGCGGCGCCTTGCCGCGATGGTGGATGGCGCCGGCGAGGGCGATCTGGTGATCTGTCTGGTGAGCGGTGGCGGTTCGGCGCTCATGCCCGCACCAGCAGAGCCCATCACGCTCGCGGAAAAGCAGGAGACCACCAGGCTGTTGCTGGCCTGCGGCGCCACCATCCACGAGATCAACACGATTCGCAAACACGTCTCCTCGTTGAAGGGTGGACAGCTCGCTCGCGCGGCTTATCCCGCCACTGTGGTCACGCTGATTCTCTCCGATGTGATCGGCGATAACCTCGATGTCATCGGAAGCGGACCCACTGCGCCCGACTCTTCCACCTTCTCCGCGGCGCTGGCGATTCTGCGCAAGTACGCCATCCTCGACCGTGTTCCGCCGGCTGTGCGCGAACGCCTGGAACAAGGACTCGAGGGCAGGATTGCCGAGACGCCGAAACCCGGAGCAAAGGAACTGTCGCGCACACAGAACGTGATCGTCGGCAGCAATCGGCTGGCGGTTGCGGCAGCAAAGAAGCACGCCTCCTCGCTCGGGTACCGCGCCCTCGTTCTCTCCACCGCCATTCAAGGCGAGACTCGCGACATTGCGGGTATGCATGCTGCCATCGCACGCGAGGTGCGCGATTCCGGCCAGCCTTTGCGAGCACCGGCCTGCATCATCTCCGGTGGCGAAACCACGGTCACACTCCGTGGCCAGGGCAAGGGCGGGCGCAATCAGGAATTCGCGCTCGCGGCCGCGATCGAGATCGAGGGTCTGCGGGATATTGTCCTGCTGAGCGCAGGTACCGATGGCAACGACGGGCCCACCGATGCTGCCGGCGCGTTGTGCGACGGCCAAACCGTCGCGCGCGCCACTGCCGCCGGGCTCAATGCCGCGGCCTTTCTCGCCGACAACAACTCCTACGCCTACTTCGACGCGATCGGCGATTTGATCCGCACCGGGCCCACCAATACGAACGTGATGGACGTGAGGCTCGCCCTCATTGGAAAGTAGCGATATGAGCGACTGGCGTGAGTGGGTGGAATTCGCACTGGATCAGGAAACGGTAAAGACCGAAGCCGAACAGCTCGCCGTCCTGGCCAAGGATCCCAACAACGCGGAATCCTTCTACGCGCTCGGTCAGTTGCGCCGCATGCAGTACAAGCCTGACGAGGGTCTCGCGCTTTTGCTGCACGCGGTGTCGCTCGATCCCGCGCTCGCAGTCGCGCATGCCGCACTCACTGAGCTCTACGCCGTGCGCGGCGACAATCGCGCCGCCTGGAAACACGCACGCCTCGGCGAAGCGCATGGCAATCGCCGCGGCGTCGCATTGCTGGAGCGCCACAAGGTATCCGAGAAGTAGCAGTTCCATTTACCCACGCCCATTCCCTTATCCGGTTCTTATACAATGAGGCTAACTTCAGGCGCGCATATTCGTCAGCGGGCCCCCAGAGCCCGGCCGGGTTGCGCGTCGCTCTTGGAAAGGAGCCCTCATGGAACAGAACCCTGTTTCCCGCCGTTCTTTTATATCCAAATCCACCGGTGCGTCGGCGGCCGCTGGTGTTACCGCGTTTCAGATCATTCGACCCGAGTTGGTCCGTGGACAAGGCAAGGCTAAGTTGAAAGCCGGCCTGATTGGTTGCGGCGGCCGTGGACGGCAGGCCGTCATCGACCTGATGAACGGATCGGAAAACGTCGAAGTGGTGGCAATGGCCGACATCTTCGAAGATAAGCTCGAAGGCAATCTGAAGTGGATGAATGCCCAACATCCGCAACATGCCAGCCGGATTAAGGTTGGTCCCGAGCATCGCTTTGTCGGCTTTGAAGCCTACAAAAAAGTGATCGCGTCCGACATCGACATCGTCATGCTGGCCACCCCGCCCGGCTACCGGCCGATGCACTTTGAGGCCGCCATTGAAGCCAAAAAACACGTCTTCTGCGAGAAGCCGTTTGGCACCGACCCGGCCGGCGTGCGCCGCTTCATGGCTGCAGCCAGGAAATCGGAAGAGTTGAAACTGACCGTCGTGTCCGGCGCGCAACGCCGTTTCCAGCCCGAATACCTCGACGCTTACAACAAGGTGAAAGGCGGCGATATTGGCGATATTTCTGCGCTCTACGCCTACTGGGTCGGAACCCCCGTCATCCAGAATCAGAGCCGCGACCCCAAGTACGGCGACTTCGAATGGGAGCACCGCAACTGGTACTCCTACGTCTGGATCTGCGGCGATCAGGTCGTCGAGCAGCACCTGCATAACATCGACGTCTGTAACTGGTTCATGGGCTCGCACCCGGTGAAGGTTTGGGCGCACGGCGGACGCGCCTGGCGGCCCAACGAAGAATTGTACGGCAACATTTACGATCACCTCACCGCCGATTTCGAGTACGCCAACGGCGTCCGCATGTCCAGCCACTGCCGTCAATACCCGCGCGGCTCCTACCAAAACGTCAGTGAACAGATCGTCGGCACGAAAGGCCGTTGGGACAGCCGTTCGCTCCGCGGCTCCCAGCGCGGCCAGAACCCGTACGTTCTCGAACACACCGCGCTCACCAACTCCATCCGCGGCACGGGACCGTACATCAACCACGCCATGACCGTTGCCGAAAGCACGCTCACCTGTATCATGGCCCGCGAGGCCGCCTACACCGGCGAGGAAATCACATGGGAGCGGATCACGAATTCGAAGCTGGATCTGCAGCCCAAGGAGTTCGGCTACAAACTGAAGATCGAGCCAACCCCGATTCCCGTACCCGGGAAGTACAAGCTGATCTAAAGAATGAGACAAGCGGCGCCACCTTCACTTGAGGGGGCGCCGCCGCTGTGGCGCGCGTACTCATGCGTGCCGCGTCGACTCTCAAGTCGACGCCTGGGAGTTTGGACATTTCTCCGTCTTGTGGGGCGGCCAATCCTGGCCGCGGCTGGCCTGTCCAGGCCAGCCCTGCGTCGACTCTCAAGTCAGCTCTTTTTCCTAACATAAGAGTGCCTAATCACCAACGCAGCAGCAACAGCTCGGAGCAAAACGCCGGCCCCATCGCCCCCAGCAAACTCCAGGTCCCAGCCGCCGGACGACGGTTCTTAAACACTTCCTCCAACACAAACAACACCGACGACGACGACAGATTTCCCGTTCTCCGTAGACAATCCCACGACACCTGAATCGCTTCCTGCCCCACTCCCAGCGCGTCCTGCGTGGCTCGCAGAATCTTCGGCCCACCTGTGTGAAAAATCCAGCACCCGATGTCCGCCCGCGTCAACCCGTGATCCCCGAGAAACCCATCCACATCGCGCCGCAGATTCTTCGTCACCACATCCGGCACTTCCGGCGACAGCACGATCTTGAACCCCGTCTCGGAAACATCCCATCCCATTACACGTTCCGTATCGGGATAGAATGACGACCGCGTGGCGACAATTTCCGGACCGTCCGACTGCACCGCGGCCCCTGCCACCAGCACTGCCGCGGCACCATCGCCAAACAACCCCGAAGAGATCAGGTTCGCCACCGATAGGTCGTCGCGCTGCAAAGTGAGCGAGCACAACTCCACCGACAGCAGCAACGCCACTTGATCCGGATAGGCCTTCACGTAATCGGCCGCGCGCGCAATCCCCGCCGCGCCTCCCACACACCCCAGCCCAAACACAGGCACGCGTTTGATCGTTCGCGGCAGATTCATGCGATTCACTAACAGCGCATCCACCGAGGGAGAACATATCCCCGTAATCGACATGAACGTAAAACTGCCGAGTAGGGATTTGTCCAACCCCGAGTGCGTCAGCGCCCCGCTCACCGCTTGCTCGCCCAGTTCCTGCGCGCTCTGCCGCCAGGCTTCGTTCGTCTTTCCAAACGTGTCCAAACCGAGGTACTCTTCCATCGGACACGCCAGGTACCGGCCATCGACGCAAGTGTTCGTGTGCAGCCGTTCCAGAAAGCGTGGGTTCTCCAGACGCTGTTCCCAGTAGGCGGTTAACGCCGCCATCAGATCCTCTTGCGGATAATAGTGTGGTGGTAGTGCGCTGGCAACGCCTGCGATTCTCATGCAAGCTTTGACTGTACCTCATGCACGATCCCCAGCGCCGGATTTGTGTTCCGGCTCTGCTCTTCGATAGCCTAGTGGTTTCCGGAAACGATGAACGAGTTGATCATCACTCACGCCGATGGCACCATCCGCCGTTTGCGTCTCGAAGACAAACCGCTCACCCTCGGGCGCGGTCCTACATGTGAGCTCTCGTTCCCTGACGACCCCGGCCTTTCCCGCCGCCACCTCACCTTTGAGCTCGACGGCGGCAAGTGGAAAGTGCGTGATCTCGGTAGCACAAACGGCACGCTGTTCAACGGCGTTGCCCTCACGTCCCAACAGACCCTGCGCCCCGGCGACAAAGTTGGCGCCAGCCAGATCACCCTCGAATACTCCGAAGGCAAGCCGGTTTCCTCCCCACGCACTGTCGTCTTCGACCCCGGCAAAGTGGATGAGTACAGCAGCGGGACTGTATCCGTTTCCCTCGAGCAACTCCTCGCCACCAAGCCGCCCACTGACCCGAACACCGGCGAGCCGAAACAGTGGGTGACGCCCCTCCAGGCGCTCATGCGCGTGGGCCGCGAACTCGCTCAGCGCCGCAAGCTCGAAGAGCTTTTCCCCGTGATCCTCGAACTTTCCCTGGAGGCCGTCAACGCCGAACGCGGCGTTCTGCTTGTACTCGAAGGCGACGAACTGGTTCTCAAAGCCTCACGCGGCGGCGAGTTCCGCATCAGCACCGTTATCCGTGACCGCGTCATGAACGACCGTCAGTCCATCCTCATCCAGAGCGTCGCCGAGGTGCCCGATCTCAACAAGCGAAAGAGCATCGTGCTGCAAGGTGTTCGCTCACTCATGGCCGTTCCTCTGCAAACAGACGAACAGTCCATCGGCCTCCTCTACGTCGATTCACAAAACTTCCTCCGCCGCTTCGGTCAGGATGATCTCAACCTCCTCACCGTTATGTCGAACGTTGCCGCAATTCGCATCGAGCGCGAGCGTCTCGCCCTCATCGAACAGGCCCAGCGCGTTCAGGCCGCCGAGCTGCAACAGGCCGCTGAGATCCAGCAGCGTCATCTGCCAGTCGCCTCTCCCAATTGGAGAGGACTGGAAATCGTCGCCCGTCATTCCGCTTGCCGCGGCGTTGGCGGCGACTATTACGGATACTTTCACTTCGCCGATGGCCGCTATGGCTTCGTCCTCGGCGACGTCGCGGGTAAGGGTATGCCGGCCGCTCTCATGATGATGAGCCTCCACGCTCGCGTCCATGCCATGGCCGAGGCCACCTCCAGCGTTTGCGAGTTCGTGGGTAAGTTGAATCGCTCGATGCATCCCACCTGTGCGCCTAACCGTTTCGTCACCATGTTTGTCGGTGCATTCGATCCGGCCACCGGCGAGTTGACCTACACCAGCGCCGGCCACAACCCATCGCTGCTCATCCGTGCCAATGGTTCTGTCCAGGAACTCGGCGAAGGTGGGATGTTCGTCGGCTTGATGTCGCACCTCACCTATACCGAGCACAAGGTTTCGCTTCACGAAGGCGACACCCTCGTGATGTACAGTGATGGAATCACCGAACAGGAGAATCGCGCGGGAGAAGAATTCGGTATGGGGCGGCTCACCGGGATGACCGCCAGCCGCGCCACCCTACCCCTTCTGGAAACTGCCGACACTGTTCTCCGCGCTGTCAGCGACTGGGCCCAGGGCGAGCCCGCATCCGATGACCAGACAGTCATGATTGTCCGCCGTTGCTCTGGCTAGAATTCCAACACTCTGATACTATAATTCACGTTATGAACAAAACTCCCATCGCTCGCAGAGATCTCCTTCGCTCGGCAGGCTCGGCATCCCTCGCCTGGACCGCCGCTTCTTACTCTCGCATCCTCGGCGCCAACGACAAGGTCAACCTCGGCCTCGTGGGAGCTGGCGGGCGCGGGTCGTTTGTCATGGGTGTGTTTCTGAGGTCCGGCCAGGTGAATGTGACCGCCGTGTGCGATGTTTTTGCCGACCGTACCGACAAGGCGCTTCAACAGGCTAAGGAAGCCAAGGGCTTCAACGACCACCGCAAACTACTCGAGCACAAGACGCTCGATGCCGTCCTCATCGCTACCCCGGACCACTGGCACACCGGTTGCGCCATCGACGCACTCAATGCAGGCAAGGATGTCTACGTCGAGAAGCCGCTCACTCTCACCATTGAGGAAGGCCCCAAAATCGTCAAGGCCGCGCGCGTCAACAACCGCATCTGTCAGGTTGGCATGCAGCAACGCTCCGGCGGCCACTACCTGCGCGCCAAAGAAGAGATAATCAAGGCCGGCAAGCTCGGCAAAATCACCCTCGCTCGCACCTGGTGGCATGGCAACGGGGCGCACCTCATGAAGGCCCCTCCTCACATGGCCACCAAGCCCTCCAACCTCGATTGGGCCCGCTTCCTCGGCCCCGTGAAGTGGCGCGATTACGATCCTCAGCAGTTTTGGAACTTCCGCGCCTACCTCGATTTCGGCGGCGGTCAGGTCACCGACCTCTTCACCCACTGGATCGACGTTGTCCACATGTTCCTCGACCAGGACAATCCAATCTCAGCAGTCGCTGCCGGCGGCGTTTATCACTACAAGGACGGCCGTACCGCGCCCGACACCATCAACGCCGTGCTGGAATACCCCAGCAACTGGCAGGCGACGTTTGAGGCTACCCTTGCGCCCGGCATCAAGGGCGCAGCAGTGGAGATCTGTGGTACCGAAGGCAAACTGCTCATTGATCGTGGCAAGTATGAGTTCCTGTCAGCCGAGCGCGGCGCCCAGCCCCTCGTCGTCAAGTCCGAAAAGGAACAGACCATCGAGCACGTCGCCAATTTTCTGGACTGTTGCCGAACCCGCAAATTGCCAAACGCCGACGTCTGGATCGGCCATCGCTCCGCGCAAGCATCGCATCTGGCTAATATCGCTTATCTCCAGAAGCGCCGGCTGAAGTTCGATCCGGACCGCGAAGAGATACTTCCTCTCTAGGCTTCTTGCGTTGGGGGGGATTATGGAGCGGGAGACGGGATTCGAACCCGCGACATCAACCTTGGCAAGGTTGCACTCTACCAGCTGAGTTACTCCCGCTTAGGGGGCGGTAATTCTCATTTTCCTATGCCTCGCCCACTTTGTCAATGAAGCCAATCGGATGGCGTCCGGCAGGCCCTCTTCTCTTATGTATAATCTACACTTGTAGTAAGTATATACATCTTTAACTGTATGAAAACATTACAATAAATTTTCCACAAACTACCCATCTCCCTGCTGTCTCAAGTGTGCTAGACTGATGGTCCGCGGGTGATCCGATCATCGCCGGGTGCCTTCCCCCAGCCTCCCGGCGGCTGACTCGAATGTTCCACAAAAACGAATGCAGGAATTGATTTTCCACAGCATGTGGAAAACATGTGGGAATCCTGTGGTTTGAGAGCGTCAGGTAGCAGTTGCCATGAATTATTGGGAGCAAATCAAGCAGAAGCTGGCCTTGGAATTGCCAGCCGAGGCGTATCAGAATTGGGTCAGTAACACGACTCAGGAAGCATTGGAAGGTCATACACTCACGGTCAAAGTGCCCAATGAATCTTCCAAGGATTGGATGGAGGTTGACTATAAGGATAAAGTTCTCGGCGCCGCCCGGGAACTCCAGTTGCCTTTCCGTGACGTCGTCTATCGCGTTTCACAGAAGGCCTACGTCACTGAAGGACCTGTCCGCCGTGACGAGGTTACCGATTCAGCCATCTATGCAAACAGTTTGCCGTCTCCTGGAATCCAGGTCGGCGCAACAATGCTTGGGCCTGGCGCTCAACTCAATACCAAATTCACGTTTGAGACATTTGTAGTTGGTTCCTGCAACCAGTTCGCCCACGCTGCCGCAAAGGCCGTCTCCGCCAACCCCTCTCGCAGCTACAACCCCCTCTTCATCTACGGCGGAGTTGGCATGGGCAAGACTCATCTCATGCATGCCATTGGTCTTCACCTCGTTCAGCAGCGCGCCAGTTGCCGGATCGTCTACACCTCCAGCGAGCGCTTTATGAATGAAATGATCAACTGCATCAAAACGGAGCGCATGCCTCTGTTCCAGCAGTATTACCGGACCGCCGATATTCTACTGGTAGATGACATCCAGATCCTAGGTGGTAAAGAACGCACTCAGGATGAATTCTTCCATACGTTTAACGAACTCTACGAGCACCAGAAGCAGATCGTCATCTCCAGCGATTCTTCTCCCAAAAATATCCCTGGCCTCGTGGACCGCCTTCGCTCCCGTTTCGAATGGGGACTTATGGTCGACATGCAACCCCCCGACCTCGAAACGAAAATGGCGATCCTCGACAAGAAAGCCGAGGCCGAGGGCATTCGCCTCCCTGAGGACGTCCGGATCTTCATCGCCACCAAGACCAAGTCCAACGTCCGCGAACTCGAAGGCGCCCTCATAAAGCTTATGGCGTACTCTACTATGACGGGCAGCCCCATTACCCTCAACATGGCCCAACAGATGCTCAAGCACCTCGTTCAAAACACCGAACGCAAGGTCAGTATCGAGGCTGTCATCCGCCAGGTGGCCGAGCGCTTCAATCTCCAGCCCTCTCAGCTTAAGCAGAAGTCCAACGCCCAGCAGATCGCCTACCCTCGCCAGATCGCCATGTACGTGATCAAGGAGCTCACCCATGCCTCGCTCCCCGAAATCGGCCGCGTCTTCGGCGGCAAACATCACACCACCGTTCTGCACTCCATCCAGAAGATCGAGGACCTGCGCCACAAGGATTCAGATTTGAACAAGTTGATCCAGAGTATAAGCGACTCATTCAATTAGACTTATATTGGTTTTCCACAGTTCGCCGGTTGCGTCGCCTGTGAGCGGCTGCGGAAATCGGGAGGCAGTGGAAAAACAGACCGGGCAGTGGCAAGTTTTTCACAGCCCCAAGAGACAGCAAGCAGTTTGATTTTGTATAATTTAGAAAGAAACTAACATTTCCACAGGCCCTACGGTTGCGGTTACAAAAAGAAACGTTGTGTTTGACCAGCAACCGTAAAGGGATGCACGGAGCTAGCCATCATGGAATTCACCGTTAGCAAGTCCGACCTCGTGCGCGAACTCACTCTCTCACAGGGTGTAGTGGAGAAGAAAACCACTATCCCTATCCTCTCCAACGTCCTTGTGGAAGCCGCCGACGATCGGGTCACGTTCACCGCAACTGACCTCGAGCTCGGTGTACGCTGTTCCTGCGCCGGGCGCGTGAACAAGCGGGGTGCTGGTACCATCCCGGCCCGCAAGCTGCTCGATTACGTCCGCCTCCTTCCGGACTCTGACGTCACCGTGAAGTTCGCCGACAACCACTGGGCCAGCCTCACCTGTGGGCGTTCAAAGACACGCATCGCCGGCATGTCCCGCGACAGCTACCCGGCTCTTCCATCCATGCCGGATGTGCTCGCCGAGATCCCGGTTGGCACGCTGTCGGCGATGATCCAGCGGACCATCTTCTCCATCTCTCAGGAGGAATCGCGCTTCACGCTCAACGGCTCGCTCCTGCTGCTCAAGCCGGGCACGATAACCATGGTGGCGACGGACGGGCACCGCCTGGCGATGGTTGAGAAGGACGAGACCATTCCCGGTCTCGAATCTGCCTTCAAAGCGCTTCTCCCCCGCAAGGCCATGAGTGAGGTCCTCAAACTCGCCCAGAGCGCGGAACCGGACGCCAAGCTGAAGTTCTCAGGTGATGACAATCACCTCTTTTTTCAACTTGGCGACCGTCTGCTAATCAGTCGAAAGCTCACCGGCAATTTCCCCGACTTCGAACGTGTTCTTCCCAAGGATCAGCCTCACTCCATCTCGATGGCTCGCGAGGAACTCCGCGCCGCCCTGGAACGGGTCATGCAGTTCGCCGACGAGCGCTCGCACGCGGTCCGTGTTCGTTTCATGCCCGGTGAGGCCAAGGTCTTCTCCTCGCTTTCCGATACTGGGGAATCCGAGGAATCCCTCAACGTCACCTATGAAGGCGAAGAGATCGAAATCAGTTTCAATGCCCAATACCTGCTCGACTTCCTCCGTGTGGTCAGCGAAGAACAGGTGGTTTTTCGCTTCAAGGAGCCCAACAGTGCCGGCGAGATGCGGCCCGTCGCCAATGAAGGCGGAATGCTCTACCGATACGTGGTGATGCCCATGCGCATTTGATGCCACCTCTCACCCACTGTCTGCTCGATATCCCCTTGCAAGGAGTGTGAATGAGTTCGCCGGAAGTTTACGATAGTTCAAGTATTCGCGTGCTCGAAGGTCTGGAAGCCGTCCGCCTTCGTCCAGCCATGTACATTGGCTCCACTAGCGAGTCAGGCCTGCATCACCTTGTCTATGAAGTCGTCGACAACTCCGTGGACGAAGCCCTCGCCGGATACTGCAAGGAAATCCACGCCTTTATCCACATCGACAATTCCGTCACCGTGCACGATGACGGCCGCGGTATCCCCGTCGACATCAAAGAGGAATATGGTGTCTCTGCTGCCGAAATCGTCATGACCAAGCTTCATGCCGGGGGCAAGTTCGATTCCAATACGTACAAGGTGTCCGGTGGTCTACACGGCGTGGGCGTGAGTTGCGTGAACGCCCTTTCGGAAACGCTCAAGCTGGAAATCTGGCGCGGTGGTTTCACTTGGGAACAGGACTACGCACGCGGCATCCCGCAAGGCCCACTCACGCGCATGGGCAAGGCCGGCCGCAAGACGGGAACCAGGGTTACGTTCAAACCCGATGGTACCATCATGGATGCCACCGTCTTCAACTTCGATACTCTCTCACAGCGGCTTCGGGAACTCGCGTTTCTCAACAAGGGCCTGATTATCACGCTGACCGATGAACGTGTCGACCCGGTACGCAAGCATGACTTCCACTACGAAGGCGGTATCTCCGAGTTCATCAAGCACCTCAACCGCGGCAAGAACGTCCTCCACGAAAAGCCGATCCACTTTGAGGGGGAGCGCGAACTCCCCAACGGCGGCGCAATCGGCATGGAAGTGGCCTTGCAGTACAACGACAGTTACTCCGAATCCGTTTTTAGCTTCGCCAATAACATCAACACGGTGGATGGCGGAACCCATTTGAGCGGTTTCCGCAGCGCGCTCACTCGCACCATCAACGCCGCCGGTCAGTCAGGTGGTCTGTTCAAGGACGTGAAAGAAAACCTCAGCGGAGACGATGTCCGCGAAGGTCTCACCGCGGTGGTTAGCGTGAAACTGCCGCAGCCGCAATTTGAAGGGCAGACCAAGGGCAAGCTCAACAGCGACATTGAAGGGCATGTCCGCCAACTCATTAACGAGAAACTCGGGGAATTCTTCGACAAGAATCCCTCCGTCATGCGCAAGATCGTGGGCAAGGCGATCGAAGCCTCTCGTGCTCGTGAAGCTGCGCGCAAAGCCCGCGATCTCACCCGCCGGAAAGGCGCCCTTGATTCCGGTGGACTTCCCGGCAAGCTCGCCGACTGTCAGGAACGGGATCCCGAACGCTGCGAGATCTTCCTCGTCGAAGGGGAGTCCGCCGGCGGTACCGCCAAAGGCGGCCGGGACCGGCGCTACCAGGCCATCCTTCCGCTGAAAGGCAAGATCCTGAACGTGGAAAAGGCCCGCTACGACAAGATGTTGAGCCACGAAGAAATCCGCGCCATGATCACCGCAATCGGTACCGGCATCGGCAAGGATGATTTCGATGTCGCCCGCCTTCGCTACCACAAGATCATTATCATGACGGATGCCGATGTGGACGGTTCCCACATCCGGACTCTTCTGTTGACCTTCTTCTTCCGCCACATGCAGGAATTGATCACCCGCGGCCACGTCTTTGTCGCGCAACCGCCGCTCTATCGCATCAAGAAGGGAAAGTCGGAAAAGTACATCAAGGACGATAAAGAGTTCACGCGTGAAATACTCCGCCGCGCGACCGAGAATGTCCATGTACAACTTGCCGATAGTACCCGTCTGGAAGGCGGCGAACTGCGCAATTTCCTTATGCTGCTCGATGAGTATCAGCAGGTGTGGAAAAAGGTCGACCGCTGGACCCGTGACACCCGCGTGACAGAGGTGTTGAGCAACCCCGAACTCAAAGTGGATACTAAGGCTGACTTTACAGACGAAGCCAACAGTTCCCCATTGACGGCTAAGCTGAAGGAAATAAAACTCCTGCCCGAGGTTATCAGGGACGAGGAGCATTCGGCGTGGATGGTCACTTACCGGGACAACACCAACGCGGAACGAAAGATCGGCGTCGAGATGGCCAGCAGCGCAGAGTACCGGAAGCTCCGTGCGCAAGCCAAGCAGATTGAGAAGTACAACCAGCCGCCATTTGCTGTAGTACGGGAAAACAATCGCGATACACAGCTCAACTGGCGCGATTTGCTGGCTTACGTCAAGGGCGAAGGCATGCGCGACGCTAATGTCCAACGCTACAAAGGTCTTGGCGAAATGAACGCCGAACAGCTTTGGGACACTACGATGAATGCCGAAACCCGGACCCTGCTCAAGGTCACTTTGCAGGACCTAGTGGAGTGCGAGGAGGTATTCTCCACGCTGATGGGCGAGGATGTCGAAAACCGCCGAAAGTTCATTGAAGAGAACGCATTAGACGTCCGCAACCTCGACGTATAGAACAGGAGACTCAAGCTGTCGCCTTTTTTGCCGATAGGTTTGTTAGGATGTCTATAGCAATGAGCGCCTCGACAGCAGCGACGCAGCAAAGGGTGGAGGTGAAGGAAGTGTACGGGCCTGTTCGGCCTCCCAAGCGGCTCCCCTATCGCGGAACTATTCCTGCTGCTGAGATCCGTCGCGTGGTGAAGGCGGTTGCCACAGAGCGCAGAGAACGTGACAAGCAAGAGAGCTGCCCAACGTCTTAATCGCGACATCTTCATCAACTGCCCTTTCGATGACGAATACGCGCCGCTGTTCCGGGCCATCTGTTTCACCTGCTTGGCCTGCGAGTTTACCCCTCGTTGTTCCCTCGAAGACACGGGAGCAGAGAAGGTCCGCTTCCTGAAGATTTGTGAGCTCATCAAAGAGTGCGATCTTGGCATCCATGACATTTCGCGGACCGAGGCGGGCGCGTCAGGCTTGCCTCGTTTCAACATGCCGTTTGAGCTGGGCTTGTATCTCGGCGCCACTCGGTTCGGCGATCGGCGCCAGCAGAGGAAAGCTGCGCTTATATTCGACCGCGAGCGATATCGCTATCAGCGCTTTTTGTCCGATATTGCCGGGCAAGACCCGGAGTCTCACGAAAGCCGTGCCGATGTTGCTATTGAGAGAGTCCGAAGCTGGCTTGGCTCGTTAACCGAGGAGCCACTACCTGGGCCTATCCACGTCAAGGAGCTCTACGTCCGGTTTCAACGCGACCTGCCGGCTAGCGCGACCCTGTTCGGCTTCGACGAAAACTCTTTGCCGTTTGTCGAGATGATTCGCCTCATGACCTACTGGCTGAGAGACGTGGCACTCTCTGAAGAGATCGAGGCTTAGCGCAGTTCCGCGTACAGGCCGGGCAGCCCCTTGGCCCAGAGCCCACTGGCTTTCCAGCCGAACTCTTCCACGTTAAGGGTCTTCACCACTTCCTCGACGGACTTGCCGGAGCGCTTCATTTCCGATACCTTGTCCTTGATCTTCTTGAAAGAGTGGACCCATTCGCGCAACTGCGCTTTGGTCATGATAGGGCCGTGACCCGGAATCACGCGGTCAAAATCCAGTTCGAGAGTCTTGTCCAACGTCGAAGTCCACTCAACGCCGCTGGCGCCGTTGGCGTAGTCCATGAATGGCGTTCCGGAAACAAAGAGGTCGCCGGTGTGGAGCACCCGCTGCGCCGGAAAGAGCACTACGGCATCGCCGTTGGTGTGGCCGCGGCCGAAGTGGTGGGCACGGAGCTCCTTGCCGCCAAGGCGTAGGGACATCTTGTCGCTGAACGTGATGCGCGGCGCGCCAGGCTGATTGCCCTTGGTCATGTTGGCGTAGACGTTGTCATGAGCAACGATTTCGGTGGTCTTGATGAGAGTCGTGTTGCCGCCGCTGTGATCGCCGTGATGGTGCGTGTTGACGACGTAGCGGATCGGCTTATCGGAAACCGACTTGGCCTTTTCGAGGATCTCGGGAACGTTACGGTCGAACTTGTCATCCACAAGCACTGTACCCTCGTCGGTTTTGAGGACCGCGACGTTGCCGCCGCTGCCAACGATAACGCTGAGATCATCGGTGAGCTTCTCCACCGTGAGCGGCTGAGCGGCCTGCTGGGTCATGGCAACATAGAGTCCACCGGCGGCTACGGTGGCTGCGATCAATCGAATGGAAAGCGATTTCATGTGCACGTTCCTCTCAGGAATAGGCTAAACTGTCGGTCAGAATATTGGATCAATCGTAGCAGTATCGCCCCACGTGAAGAAACTCGCCCTGTTGCTCATCTCTGGTCTATCTCTCCCGGCAGCGCCCGCGCCAGAATCATTGCACTACTCCATCAACTGGCCAAGCGGACTCAGTCTCGGTGAGGGGTACATCAAAAGCACCCCTTCAGAGAAAGGCCTTGAAATCGAGTTGCAATTTGAAGCCGCGCTACCGGGATTCCGCGTTCTGGACAAGTTCCTGTCCTCGGTTACCAAGGACCTATGCTCGATGACATTTGAGAAGGACACACAACACGGGAAGCGGAAGACCCGCGAGCGCATCACGTTCGATCAGGGCGCAGGCACTGCCATCCGGGAGACCATCGGCGGGGGAAAGTCGAAGCTCACGGTTCCGGCGTGCGCCAAGGATGTGCTGGCGTTTTTGTTCCACTTGCGGCGGGAACTCGGCCTTGGCCGAGTGCCGCCCGCCCAGGACATATTCTACGGCGCGGCGTATCGTGTGCGTGTGGAGTACAAGGGTTCACAGAAGGTGCGAATTGGCGATGCAATGGAGGACAGCGACCGCATCATCGCGCGGGTTAAGGGACCTGCCTCCGAGATCGAGATCGAAGCCTTTATTGGGAAGGACGCGGCACGGACGCCGCTCATCGTAAAGGTGCCGCTAGGGGTGTCGACATTTTCCGTGGAACTGATACGCTGATTGGCAATGGCTGATCACCTATTGCTGCTGGCGACAACCACTGGCTATCAGACGCGGATGTTCCGGGAGGCTGCGCTGAAGCTGGGTCTGGATGTGACGCTTGCTTCGGACCGTTGCAAACATCTCGAAGATCCCTGGGGCGATAACGCGATTCCCGTCCGCTTTGAGGATCCCGCGGGCTCTCTGGAGACCATTCAGACCGCGTCAGCGGAGCGCGGACCATTCACGGCGATTGCGGCGGTTGGAGACCGGACAACTTTCTTAGCGGCCCTTGCCGGGCAAGCGTTTGGAATCGAATTCCATCCGCCCTATGCGGTGGATGCGGCGAACAACAAACACTTCGCGCGGCAATATTTTCAGACGGCGGGCCTCCCACAGCCTGAAGGACGGCTGTGGGAAACCGGCAGCGACGCGGCCAAAGCAGCAAAGGGAACGCGATTCCCCTGTGTACTGAAACCACTTGGACTATCCGGAAGCCGGGGTGTCATTCGCGCGAACAACAGCGAGGAGTTTGTTTGGGCGTTCCAGCAGATTTCGGCGATTCTGGCCGAGCCGGAACTTGCCCGGAGAAGCGATTCGCGGAACCAGTTCATACGCGTGGAGGACTACATCAGCGGCGAGGAGTTCGCGCTGGAGGGTATCGTCACCAAGGGCGAGTTTGCGCCGATTGCCCTCTTTGACAAGCCGGATGCGTTGATCGGACCTTACTTTGAAGAGACGATCTATGTGACGCCTTCGCGTCACGCTGCCGGTGTGCAGCAGGACGTCGTGGATACGATCCGGCGAGGCGTTGCGGCGTTGGGTTTGCGCCACGGGCCGATTCATGCGGAGGCACGCCACAATCACGAAGGGACGTGGATATTGGAGATCGCGCCGCGGCCTATTGGGGGCTACTGCGCCCGGGCGATGCAGTTTGCCAACGGGTGGACTCTGGAAGAACTGATCCTGAGGCATGCCTGCAGAGAAGCCTTGCCTGATCTTCGACTGGCGACTCCGGCCACCGGAATGATGATGATCCCCATTCCGAAGGCGGGCATCTACCGCGGGGTGGCGGGCGTGGAGGAAGCGAGGGGAGTTCCGGGCATCACGGATGTGCTCTTGTCGGCGGTGGATGGCCAGCGCGTCAAAGTGTATCCGGAAGCCTCCGGCTATCTGGGCTTCCTGTTTGCGGCCGGCGCCGAGCCTTTGTTTGTGGAGCAGAGTCTGCGCGAGGCGCATGCGAAGCTGCGGTTCGACATTGCGACCGTGCTTGCCTGAAGGCATCGTGTATAGTGAAAGCTAGGGGTGCGTCGATGCTCTGGGTACGAATTCTCGCAACAGTTCTGTCTCTAACCGCAATCCAGCTTAGCGCTCAGCCAACCTACAAAGAAGTTGCGCCGATCCTGGAGTCGCACTGTCAGAGCTGCCATCGTCCCAACGACATCGCGCCGTTTGCGCTGCTGAGCTACGACGATGCAGCCACCTGGGCCGAGGACATCAAGCGAGTGGTGAATGAGAAGATCATGCCGCCGTGGAAGCCTGTCGCCGGCTACGGCGAGTTCAAGGATGTCAACGTCCTCTCTGATGCTGAGAAGCAGACTCTAATGAGTTGGGTTGACGCCGGCGCTCCACTGGGGGATCCAGCGGAGACAACCGAACCCAGCACACCGACAGGCGAATGGCGACTGGGTGAGCCGGACATGGTAGTCAAAATGGCGGAAGCGTACATGCCGCCGCGCGGCCAGGACGACTACCGGTGCTTCGTCGTCTCCAACCCTTTCGATAGGGCGATGAACGTGCGGGCCGTTGATGTGCTGCCCGGGAACCGGCAGATTGTACACCATGTGATCATGTTCCTGGACACCAACGGCCAGAGTCTGAAGCTGGATGAGGCCGAGGACGGACCGGGCTACACTTGCTTTGGCGGACCGGGCTTTCCAATCACTTCCTTGAGCTTCATGCTCGGTGGCTGGGCTCCCGGAACAGTACCCAAGTTTCTTCCGGATGGCGTATCCGTTCAGATTCCCAGAGGCGGCCGGCTGATCATGCAGGTGCACTACTTTCCAGTGGGCCGCACAGGTGAGGACGTGACCAAAGTAGGCTTGTACCTGTCGAAGGGTACGAATGACAGGCAGTTGTTGTACATCCCGGTGGTGAATGACACATTCACGATCCCGCCCGGCAATGCGAACTACGAGGACGCGCTGACGACTTTGACGCCTTTCGATCTGAAGGTATACAACATCTTTCCGCATATGCATCTGTTGGGCCGGAAGATCAAAGTGGATGCCACAGTGAAGCAGGATGACAAGTCGCTGATTTACATCGACGATTGGGATTTCAAATGGCAGGGCTTCTATGATTACAAAGAGCCGCAGACCATTCCGGCCGGCTCGCGGATCAAGCTGTCCTGCGTATGGGACAACTCGGAGGGCAATCCGCGGAACCCGAACAATCCACTGAAGACCATCAAGTGGGGCGAAGGAACACAGGACGAGATGTGTGTTGCGTTCCTTGGAGTGGTGATCGACACGAATTTGCGGCTGCCCTTCCGCGTGCTGAAATAGCCCGCTATGGCCGCTGCTGCCGCCAGCTTGCCGCCCGGACCGAAGGGCACTCCAATCATCGGGGTGTTGCGCCCGTTCCTCAGGAACCAGATGGACTTCCTCATGAGGATTGCCCGCGAGCATGGTGAGCTTGCGTACTTCCGGCTCGGGAATCAGGACGTCATCTTTGTCAATGACCCGAATCTGATTCAGGACGTTCTGGTGAACCAGCATGCGTCGATGCGGAAGAGCCGTGTTCTGGAACGCGCGAAGGTTCTCCTGGGCGAAGGTCTGCTGACCAGCGATGGTGAGTTTCACCTGCGCCAACGGCGGCTGGTACAGCCAGCGTTTCACCGCGACCGGTTGATGGCGTACGCGGCTACGATGGCCGAGCTATCGACCCGCTATGCAGACCGATGGACGGCCGGTGAGACTCGCGACATCCACCGTGACATGATGCGGCTGGCTCTGCTGATAGTGGGCAAGACGCTGTTCAGCGCCGATGTCGAGGGCGACGCAGACGCCATAGGCAAGGCGATGACGGATGTCCTGAGCTTGTTCGATATCGCGGTGTTGCCGTTCAGCGAGGCACTGCTGCATCTACCGTTTCCTGCTTCGCGGCGGTTCCACCGGGCGCGTCAGGTGTTGGATCAGACGATCTACCGGATCATCGAAGAGCGGAGGCGCAGCGGTGTGGACGCGGGTGATCTGCTGTCGATGTTGATGCTTGCCGACGATGAAGACGGTGGAGGCGGGATGAGCGACCGCCAGGTGCGGGATGAGGCCCTGACTTTGTTTATTGCCGGACACGAGACAACGGCAAATGCACTGACATGGACGTGGTATCTGCTGTCGCAGGATTCGAGGGCGGAGGCGGCATTCCATCGAGAGCTGGATACGGTGCTTGGGGACCGTCCTCCGAGGGCCGAGGACTATGCCGCTCTGGTGTATACGCAGGCGGTATTCGCCGAATCGTTGCGGCTGTTCCCGCCGGCGTGGGGCATCGGGCGGAAGACGAAGCAGGTGATTCAACTGGGCGGTTACGATGTTCCGGCGGGGACCATCCTTCTGATGAGCCCGTATGTGATGCATCGGAACCCACGGTATTGGCGGAATGCGGACGCCTTTGTTCCAGAACGCTTTCTGGAAGAAGATCCGGCAAGGCCAAAGTTCGCCTATCTTCCATTTGGCGGCGGTGTGAGGCTGTGTATCGGCGAGCGGTTCGCGTGGATGGAGGGGGTGCTGGCACTGGCCGCCATAGGACGGCGGTGGCGGTTAAGGCTATCTCCGGGTCATCGTGTGGAGAAGCACGCGCAGATCACGTTGCGACCACGATATGGGATGCAGATGTCGGTGGAATCGCGAAGGTAGCCGAAGATTTCCCGTCGCCGCCACTAGCCCGCCAACGGAGAACTGTCGATAAGATGAATGTGATGTCAGAAGTCGTCACTATCACCGGGGAAGGGAAGCACATCGTTCTCGAGTTCCCGAGCTTGGGTGAAGCCCTCCAGTTTTGGAAGCCTTGGGCCAAGGCAAAGAGCCGGGAGCAGATAACCGGCATGCTTCATGAAGCGCTGCGGAATGCAGGCGTGAGCCTGGAATTGCGTGTGCAGGGGAAGGCGGTTGCGCTACTCGGTGTGAGCGGGATGTCCGGGTTGTTGCTGCGGCTACTGCGGGCAGGGGAGTAGTTATTCGGTAGCGCGGACTTCTGCGAGCCGAGCGCGTAGGAGTTCGGGCAGTGTCTCTTCGATTTCCGGGGCGATCAAGCCGACGGCGTCGAGATCCTGTATGTGGACGCGATCTTTCAGTCGGAAACTGGTTAGCTTCATCAGGACGAGGTCGGCTACCGGTGCGAGGAGAATACCTTCGCTGGTACGTTGCGGCACCGACGCTGGAACTGCGGCGGCGTAATCGGGCCGGACTTTCTCATTGAGGAAGACCAGATGGACGGCTGACCGGGCTTTCGGCTGCTCGACATCCACCAACATGTCCACACCCGCAACGTGTCGGTGGACCCAACGTAGCTCGTTCGCAGCTTGGATGATTCGAGGTAGATGGCTGCGATCAACTGCTGCGTCAACATCTGCTGTGAGGCGCGCTCGCAGGGGATCCCGCTGGGAGACGTGTAGGAAGACAGCCAGACCACCCACAAGCCGATAAGGAATACCGGCATCGGTAAAGGCGGAATGCAGTTGGCGGATTCGGGAAAAGAGCTGTTCCACGTGCGTGTCGTAAGCCGTTGCCGTGAGCATTGCTTGTTTCTATTCTGGCACGCTTTGCGCGAAATCCCGGCTTCGTTTTTGACGGGAACCGGTCGACGGAAAACGCGGGAAAGTGTCCAGAAGTGTTCAGTGGCCGGTGCGCGGCGTTGAGATTGGCTTCGATTCTGACGGGAACCGGGTCGGTGGAAAACGCGGGAAAGTGTCCAGAAGTGTTCAGTGGCCGGTGCGCGGCGGCGTGGTTTGGCTTCGATTCTGACGGGAACCGGGCCGGTGGAGAACGCCGGAAAAGTGTTCAGAAGTGTTCAGCGGCCGGCTTCGATTCTGATAGGCTGGCCTGGAAAGGCCAGCCGCGGCCAGGATTGGCCGCCCTAGTGTGCCCAGCATGGGCAGAATCTTGTTGGATGAAAGGAGCCAACCGGAGCCGATGACAGGCAACCGTAGCGAAACGCAAGGCGTAGCCGCGAGGT
>JACQZR010000035.1 GCA_016213775.1 Acidobacteriota bacterium | reverse complement strand
GGGTCGCGAAGCAGATCTGCAATCTCGTCATCGGTGAATCCGACCAACTCGAGGTTGAAACCGTCTTCCTCGAGCGCAGCCATCTCCACGCGGAGCATCTCTTCATCCCATCCGGCGTTGAGTGCCAGCCGGTTGTCGGCCAGCACCAACGCGCGGCGCTGGGATTCAGTTAGGTGATCGAGGACGATGACCGGGACTTCGGTCATGCCCAATTTGCGAGCAGCGAGCAGGCGGGCGTGGCCGGCGATAACGATTCCATCTGCGCCGGCCAGAATTGGATTTGTCCACCCAAATTCGGCGATCGATGCCGCGACTTGGGCGACCTGTTCCGCACTATGCGTGCGCGCATTCCGGGCGTATGGAATCAGCTTCTCGACCGGCCACGTCACCACCTGCAGGTTCGTCATGTGGTTTTGGGTTGAGTGGGCTTCTGGAACAGCCCCAGAGCATTGTTCAGATCGACGATCTTGCCGACCATCGGCACGACCAGCGCGACGAGCTTGTCCCAACTGAACTGCTTAGCCAGATCCGTGCTCCCGTCATAGGCGGACTTGAGCACGTCGAGCACGAGTTCAAGCTTCTTGTTTCCCTGGCCGGGCAGCGGGATCGCTTGCTCGACGGCTTGGACCGCTGCCAGAACCAAGGGGAAAATCTTGAGAACGATCAGCAGAGTATTCATCGGTTTCGTGTCTCCATCGAAAAATCCGGGGCGGCTCGCGAAGAGACACGCCCCGGTTCGGAGGAAGAGGCTACGCAGTCGTCTTCGGCTGCGCCTGGTTCACGACGTTGCCGATCGCAGTGGTCGCTGTGGCCAGCGCCTGGACGATCTGCTGAAGGGTGGCGAGCACCGGCGTGATGGTCGCGTCCACTTGCTTGGCCACGGCCGCGGCCACGGCCTGAGCATCCACGCTCACGCCGGCGGCGCTCACGTCGGTCGCCCGGTTGGCGGGAACGGCGCCCGCGGTCAGGTTCATTCCCGCACCGGCGGCGACAGGATTCCAGAACGAGTCGTGTGCCAGGTTATTGAGTTCGATGCTCCGCTTTCCCACCATGTTGGCGGTCTCGACCGCGTTCTGCAGAGCTTGGGATGCGATCTGGTTCAGCCGCGTCTGCTCGGTGAGAGCCTGTCGTGCGGATTGGATATCCAGATCCTGGTACACGTCATAGGTCCGCTTGATGTTGGCGTACGTCACCCGCTGGTTTTCGTTGTGGGCAGCGCCGCCGGTGGCGTTGGTGCTCTTGAAGGATTCGTCCGACCCGGTCTCGAACTCGCGTTCGCCCTGGTTCGGAGTGGCTACTTCGGGCATACTTGTCTGTCTCCTTTGGTTTGAGTTGAACTTCGTTTACGGCTTGCCTTTGGCTCCGTAGCAAGGCATGCCGTTGAGTTTGCGGCGAATGGACTTCGAGTCGCGCTGGCGCAGATCGCCACCCTCGACCGCCGGGACACCCCGGCCCGCTGCGACTTCACTGAACTTTTCGCCGGTCTCCGCGAGGACCGGTTCTGTTTCGGCCAGATGCTCGATCCGGCGCAGGATCACATCGCAGTACGCCGGTGAGATCTCGCAACCGTAGCCCACGCGGCCCAGCACTTGGGCTGCGGCCAACGTGGTTCCCGAACCCATGAAAGGATCGAGGACCACGTCGCCGGGATCGGAAAACGCTTTCACGAAGAACTCGACCAGCGCGCGTGGGAATGGTGCCGAGTGCGATCCCTGGCTGCTCTCCGTCTTCACCTCGATCACGTTGCTGGGGCGTGCCGCTCCCTGATGTCGTCCGCCGTTGTCACCGGCTCCCGGCTTTCCGGCGGCATCTCCGCGCGCGCCGGTTCCCAGAAGGCCGCTCCCGGAGTTCGATTTGGGATTGTCGGGCGAGTAGTCGAAGCAGTCCTCCGACTCGTGACTCACGGCCTCCGCACGGAACTTGATCTGCTGCTGGCGGCAGAAGTGGAACACAGGTTCCCATGCATTCTTGAAGCGGTTTTGCCAACCGCCAGGCACGCCATTGTCAGTTTTCCGCCAGCAGAATTCATCCACGAAGCGCCAGCCCCACTGGCGCCGGTGTGCCAGCACCAAATCCATCACGTACAGATTCCGCTCGCCCTCGTCGGCGTGCGCCTTGATGTTCAGGAAGTAGGATCCGTCCGGTGCCAGAACTAACTCGACGCCGGCAGCCACCGCACGGAACCACTCCACGTACTCGTCCGGAGGGATCGGCTTGAACCCACTCGAGGGATCGTACTCGCGCTGCGTCGCGTACGGTGGCGACGTGATTGCCAAGTTCGCACTGACGCCGGCCATCAACCTCTCGACGACTGCGGTGTCCCGGCAGTCGCCACAGATCAGACGGTGACGTCCGATCAACCACATATCCCCGGGCATCGTAACCGGCTGCGCGGGAGGTTCGGCAAGAGCTTCTTCTTCCTCGACGTCGGTGGCAACCTCTGCGTCGTCATCGGCCAGTATCGCGGCGAGTTCGTCATCGGAGAACCCAACCAGCGACAGGTTGAAGCCATCCAACTCGAGCGACGACATTTCCTCACGGAGCATCTCCTCGTTCCAACCCGCGTTGAGGGCCAGCCGGTTGTCCGCGATTACCAGCGCCCGCCGTTGGGCCGGCGTCAGGTGCGCCAGCACGATGACCGGCACTTCCTCCATGCCCAACTTGCGGGCGGCTAGGAGGCGCGCGTGGCCGGCGATCACTCCGCCATCGGCGTCCACCAGAATCGGGGACGTCCATCCGAACTCCATGATCGACGCGGCGACCTGCGCCACCTGCTCGTCGGAGTGCGTGCGTGAGTTCCGAGGATAGGGCAACAGCGCGCGTATCGACCGAAGTTCAATCTGCGAGGGGAGATTCATCATTGAATCCCGAGTGGCTTGGAAACAGGAACGTACTGGATCGGCAGAAGGGACTGGCTCGATGCCGAACCATACCTCTGTTCGTATTCGGCGATCATCACCGACGTGTAGGGTTCCTGCAGCCGGGAAACCCAATCATCGAAACTCCGATCACGCTTTGCGGAGTTACACCGACTGCAACAGATGATCACGTTGACCGTCCCGTGCAGTCCGCCTTTGTTGAGCGGAACCATGTGATCGAGGGACTTCGTGCGCCGGTTCATGTATTCCCCGCAATATGGGCACGGCTTGCCCTCGGCCTCGGCAAACATTCGGCCCAGAAACTCGACCGTCAGTGTCCCGTCCGATTGGTTGATCGCTTGTTGGAGCCGCTTGCCGGCATATTCTCCGCGGGCCTGGCGCCGACGAACGTCAACCCGGGGACCATCGGGTTGGCAGGCAAACCGATCACGGAGCGACTGATTCGAGGTCTCAAGAATCTCAACCCGGCAAAACAGGCAAGTCCGGCCCTTCAGCGGAAAGGCAGTCGGCGGCTTCTTCTGGCTGCAGCGAATGCATGTGACGCTGGGCTTCTCGATAACGGCCAACCGCCTGCGGAGCGATCTGATTTCTTTATCACGGTCGATGTACTGCTGGTGCTGTTCGGCGACACAAGGCTTGCATGTCGTATTCCTGACCCGCCTTCCAAGGCGATCGTGGTGGAACTGAAATTCGGTAAGCGTCGACTTGCGCTCTCCACAAAACTTGCACGTCTCAAAGCAGGACTCGGGGATACCGCCGAGCAAGATGAGAGCAACGTCCTCCCGAAGGTTCCCAAGAAAGGTCTGCGTCTGCTCTGCAAGTGCAGCGTCCATCTCGGCAAAGACAGCCTCGGCATCGATCCCGTATTTTGCGAGTTCAGCAACAGACCTACGCATCCGTATGACCACCTGCGTGACCACCCGCCCCGACCACCTCTTTCTTCCCGTCTAACTGAAGTCTGTGGGGGACCATTCAACCCGCTGGAAAAAGTGCCCAGGGAGGACCCAAGATTTGGTCCGAAAGTGCACGTTTGGCGTCGCATGCCACCCTTTGGCACCCGTGTGGCCCGTGTCGCGACGTCTGGCCCTGGGTTGGCTGGATGTCCCACCCGCCACCTCGGGCGCGCCCCGTCGGCCTCTCCGGTGTGATCACGCCTCGCATCGCCTTGGCCCCTTCACGAGACCGTTCGGCGGCGGTGAAGGCCGTCGTCCTACCCCGAAGCACAGGGACGCCAATTCCCGCAGTTCACGCCGAAATGGCCATCCGCTACGTGTTGGGCTGAGGCCACGCTCGATGGCGACATGCCTGCCGCCCTTGCCTCGCTTCCGTGCTCTCAAGCGTTCACCAGACAGTCGGTTACGACCTGCAGAAACACGGGACGGAGTTCATCACCGTGTCCGAGTTTCTTCAGCGACCATGCGATGTGCCCGCCTTCCAGATGCTCTCTAAAGCTGTATCGTGTACCGAGGTAGTCCGCAGCCTTCATGGGGTTGGGCGCGTCCGGGCGTCGAAGCAGGATACAACGCGCGATGCGTCCCTTCTTGTGCCGAACGACCTGAATCAAACCGAGGCGCTCAAGGCGCGTCATGCGCTGTTCGCTGATCCGGTCAGCGAGTTCTCCTTCAGCAGTGTAGAGTGGGATTCCGTTCGGCATAGAGATACACGGGTAGCTTTGATCCTGCGGGATGGAGTTTCACGAGAGTCCCGGCGCTCGTATGGAGTGGAGGAGTTTCGAAGGTTGCGCTTTCCGCTTGCCTGTCGAACCCATCCTCCTGTCAATCAATACTCAGAAGACCGCCGATTTGTACAACCCACCCTGAAAAAATCATTTCGCCTCGTTTCTGTTTCGGCGTTCCCACGGCTGTTCGATGTCCGGGTTGTAGAATCGCTGACGGACGTGAAACGGTGGCGGGCCGATCAACTCGATCGACTGACGTGTGACTTCACCAATCCGCCAAGCTTTGCGGATGTAGCAAACCAGGCCGGATTCCGTCAGCAAGGAGGAACGCCGGCCCACGGGCATGCGATACAGAGCGTCACGCTTCCAACCAAGCGCAATTGCCGCATCACGAATCGAATCCACCATGGCAAGCGCGTCAGCCGCATCGTCGTCGGCTCGTGGCCTGCAACCGTGATTGTCCGGCTCTGGGATTGGCGGCGCGTAGTCGCGGGCATCAAGAAGATGGATTGCGTCCAGCAATTGTGACTCACCAAAGGATTCAACCGCCCACTGTTGAATCGCATTGAATCTTTGCCGAAGGTCCTCGAACTCATCACGACCAAGCCGTCCGGCGTCGGAGAGCATCTTCGCGATCTGCATCTTCGACCGCAGCCAGGCGTAATAATCGGGATCGAGCCGGCGGTACACCGTGTCGTTGATCTGGAAGTCACGCGCGAATTGTTCCGGGTTCGCCGTGGTCCATGTCGCGAGGGACGTAGACACAAACAGCCAACTCGGCGAGTCCCCATCCGCCGACGAAATCGTCGCCGCACACTGCTCCTGTAATGCCATGCTCATTGTTGCTCTCCTGCTGAATTTGAACGCCTGATGTTTTTCGGTTGGTGGCGAGGCTCGGATCATGGAGGTAGGGTGTCGTCGGCATCTGGCAGCGCGGCCAGATCGATCGCGCCAGTCGGGGAACCTCGGGGGAACGTTAGGGGAACGTTCACGCCAAACGTTCCCCTAACAGAAGCGCTGTCTTTTGTTTCGGTTGCAGACTTCAGGGGAACGTGGGGAACGTTGGGGCCAGTTTTGCCGCCCTCCTCCATAATGTTTTCTCTCTCTGCGTGTACATCGTGTTTGTTCTTCTCCTCCCGCGAGGAAGGAAAAAGGTTCCCCACGTTCCCCACGTTCCCCAAATCTCTGGAAGTGATTGGATCTATTGGGTCGAGCAAAGGGGAACGTTTTTCGGCAACGTTCCCCTCCACGTCTCCAACGTTCCCCTTCAGCAGGTCGAAGAGATCCGGGTCGCGACGAGACGGCCCGTTCGGCGGGTTGCTGCCGTTCGCTGGCGCAAGCGCGTAGAGGACGCCGTGTTTTCGTTCTCCCTGACTGATCCGCTTTATCGTGAGCCCGTTGAATACCCGATCCCGTTTCGTGCCCAGGGCTTTACCCAGCCGCGTTTGTTGCGAACGCGCCGATCCGTCACCGCGCACGGTGAGCATCAAGTCGCGCTCCTCGCAAAATTGAGTCAGGTCGCTGACCTTCTTTGGTTCATCGCGGTATGCCTCCCACCAAGTCGCGGTCAACTCGCGCCACATCTGGCCGTCGCTGTCCGATGCCTCGTATAGCTCGTTGAGATTGCCGAGGAAGCCGGGGATACCCGCAACCTCAAGCACGCCGCCCATAACCTCCGACCATTTCTCGAACGATCCCAGGCGCGTTTCGTGCAGTGACCTGCCGGCCGCGATCCAAGCCTGAATCAGCGTGAGCGCCGCGTGAACGAGTGCCGAACGATTCTCTTGGGCCCATTCAGTTATGAGCGGGTGTTTGAATCCGCCTCGCAGCCACGGCATGTCGATTCTCGGATCGATGCGCAACCGGATGCAGCGCCGGCTCAATTCGTCGGAAAGCCGCGGGTTGTTGCCAGTCATCAGCCAGAGGGCATTGTTGTGGAGGTGCAGCATTTCGGATTCGCCCAGGAGCCGGTCCGTCCACCACGGCACGGTCACGACAGAAGCCAGCGCGGACGACTCCAGCACCCGTTTCTCGCTGAGGTTGTCGAGGAGGATAATTGGCCGGCCCGTGACCAACTCCGCCGTGATCATCTTCCGGACTTCGTCTTCGCTCTCCGGTACTGTCCTGCCTTCGGCCGGCAGGCCAGTCGAAACGATGCTGATCAAGCTGGCCAGCAGTCCCTTGCCAGAGCCCTGGGTCGGGGCTTCAATCAGGTGAATCGGAGCGAGGCCGCTAATCATGCGGCGCAGGAAGGGGAGAAGGACTGCCGCAATGGCATGTGCCCGGTCCGACTCCTTTACGAACGGGAAGTCCACGAGCAGTTCATCCACCAGGAGGGCTCGCGCGCGCGCCACCTGTTCGCGTGTCGGATCAGCCGGGACGTCCGGGATTTCCAAGGAATCATCGCGGAACATCCAAAGCGCGTCCGCGCGATGGTAACCGGGAGAGGTGATCAGCGTCGCGTCTTTCCCGAACGTCGGGGTGCGAACCACGGAATCGAGCGGCGGAAGCTCCGGGTCAGGGTTGACCAACATGTCGCGGGCGGTGTCTCTCGACGGTGGGGCAGCAAGCACCGCCTCCTGAGTCACGTTATGCCAGTCGGCGCTTCGGGCCAGGATTCCGTACATCGCCGTTTCGCCAAGCGCCTCGATTCTCGTGTGCGCGCCCGCCCCGGCGATGCGGACAAGTGCGCCGCCGTTTTGGAAAAGGAACGGCCTTTCGACGCCGTCCGGCCCCTCGGCCTGATTGATGGCGTGAATGGCGGCCCAGGCATCGGCAATGACGTCTCGCAACTGCCGATTGTTGACCTGGATGCCTCGCAGCGGCGCTGACTCCGGTCCGCTACGCTGCGCGCCCCCGGGCAGCTCCGCGCCGCCGAACACTCCGGAGCTGCCTCGGGGCCGGGCGATCTCCACCACCTTCAACTGCTTCCGCAACGTGGTGACCGGCATGCGGACTTTGCCGCATCCCGTTTGGATCAGCCTGAGATGCCGATCCTGTTCAATCGGATCGAGCTGGCCGACTTCCGACAGGATCGGCTTGAGCAACCGGCTGAGATCAGCATCCGGGGTCTCGGTACTGAGTTTCGAGATCGCCAGTTCGAGCGGGCTCCGCGACGCCACGAGGATGGCTTCGAAGTCGGCCGCCGTCTTGCCGGACGCGAAGAACTCGTTGACATCGATCTTCGCGTCGGCCATCAACGCGTCGGCCTCATCGCTACCGCCAGGTAGGCTGGCGAGTTTCTCGCGGGCGGCCTGCTGCTTTTTGCCAAGAGGCAAGACGGCCACGCGTGTGGCGATTCCATGCTGCGCCAGGATGCGCGCCGTCTTCAGCGCGCCCTGCATTCCGGCCTCGGATATTTCGTTGTCCTGGCAGATGTAGACGGTCTTCACGCCTGCGAGTTTCGGCAGCAACCGTTCCCAGTCGGCCTCGCGGATCTGCACTGTTACCGGCGACACCACCGGGAATCCGTGCTCCATCAGGGAAATGCAGTCCGTAACCCCTTCAGTGATGATGACCCGCTCCGGCCGGGCAAGCAGCACATCCTCGTTGTAGAGGACGTCGTTCCGGATGTATGGCGAAACGTGGCTGTTGTTGCGGTCGTTGTGGATCGCCAGCTTCTTGTACTTCGACTTCTCCCATTCGTGATCCGGTGTCCAAGGCGTGCTCCGTCCAATCATGAAGACGACGTGCCCGCGACTCCAATACGGGAAGACGATACGGCCATCGAAAAAGGGGACCAGCCCGTCCTGCGCCGTGGGCCGGAACACGGAGGTGGCTGCCAGTTCGCGCATGGTGAAGGCCCCAGGCCCGTCCATCAACGTGCGCGCCACGCTAGGCGCGCCATTCTCCGCGTACCCGATCTGGAGCCTGCTGATCGTCTCCTCGCTGATTCCATATTTCCCACGAAACCAAGCGAGGACTTCCGGATTCCCGACTAGGCGCTGGTGATACGAGTCTGCAAACGCGGTCAGCGCCTCGCGTACGCGAAGAGTGAGCTTGTGAGCTTCCTCGGCCTGCTCCGGGCTGCCCGAAGCGAGCTTCGACAACGGCGGCAGTCGAACGCGTGCCGCCAGGAAGTCGCGCGCCTGCCGGTGAGAATCCGGCATAGAGCCAGACTGCCCGCGGGTGACCACGCCGAACCGGACGAACTCGACCAACTGCAGCACATCGCCGCCGGTGACGCAGGCGTGGCAAAACCAGCCCTGCTTGTCGAGCCAGACGTGAAGCGAACGGTGAGACTGGCTCCGGTGGTTTGGGCAGTCGCAGAACAGGGTCTGCCGCGATTCCTGCGTGATGCGATCGCCGAGGAGTTCGCGGGCGATCTCGCCGATGTCCACATCAGTGACCTGCCGGTAGTAAGTGTGGACATCTACCGGAGGCGCAGTCACTGCCGTGTCTCCGGATGCAGCAGAAAGGAAAGAAATGTATTGCGGAGGTCCACTTGGCGTTTTGTGGCGCAGTTGCCGATGCCCCACCGATCGCCCAGGATGATCACGCTCTCCTTCGCGCGCGTCACTGCTGTGTAGAGCAGATTGCGGTGATGCATGAACGAATGCGACTTGTGGGCGATGATAACGGCGCAGGGGAACTCCGATCCCTGCACTTTGTGGATGGAGGTCGCATACGCCAACTGGAGATTGCCGAGCGCATGGCTGGCGCACTTAATCTCTACGAGCCGGCCGTCAAAATCGACGCAAAGGCTGCCGTCCGGCTTGGCGTTCACGACGACGCCCATCGCGCCGTTCATGACGCCCAACTCGTAGTCATTCTTCATCTGAATCACCTTGTCGCCGGTGTAGAGGCGTGGACGGTGGCCCGGTTCCACATCGGGCACATCGAGCCGATACAGCTTTTGTTGCAAAAGCCGCTGGAGCTCAATGTTCAGCTCGACCGTTCCAAGCGGGCCCTTGTGCGTGGGCGTGAGCACCTGGACATCGCGGATCAGGTCGTAACCGAGACGCTCGTGAAGCACCTCTTCAAAGAGGAGTAGCAGCATCCGGCGCACGTCATCGCGATCCGTGAACTTGTCGATCACGTACCACGGCCGCCGGGCGCCGAGTTGGACTTCGGATGTAGCCCGCACCTGACCAGACAGAATGGCCGTTGAATTCTCCTTCAGCACACCGGCCTGTCTAATAATTCTGGTCAGGACAGTCGTGGGAATCGCACCCGACCGCACCAGGTCGCGAAGAAGATTGCCCGGGCCCACCGGCGGCAACTGGTTGTGGTCTCCGACCAGGACGATTGCGGTGCGCGCACGATCCATAGCCTGAAACAACCGCCAGGCAAGTGGTACGTCCACCATCGAGACCTCATCCACAACGAGGATGTCGGCCTCGATCGGATTGAGAGCGTCGCGCGAGTACGCGTGCCCGTTGAAGCCCAACAACCGATGAATGGTGCTTGCCTCATGGCCAACGACTTCTTCGAGACGCTTGGCAGCTTTACCCGTGGGTGCGGCAAGCACAACTTTCAGCTCCAGCCGCTCCGCAATGCTGGTGATGGTCGAGACCGCGTACGTCTTGCCGCTACCTGCGCCGCCGGTCATCAAGGAAATGGAGGAACTTAACGCGGTCTTGACCGCGTCCCTCTGTTCCGGATTCAGTTCGCCGCCCTCGGCATCGAGCAAGAGATCCAAGTCAGTAACGGTGTGCGGACTCGGTTCGCGTGCAGTCCGGAGGACTTCGGCGAGTTCCGTCTCCATGCGGTGAATCTCCGGATCGGCAACTACCAACCGCTCGAATGGCTGCGAGAGAAGCCGCCCCTCGGCAATCAGAGCTTCGAGATGACTCTCAATCACCTCGCGGCTGTCGAGGGTGTCCATCACCAGGAGCGTGTTGGCGCGGTCAAGCAAGTCTTCGTACTCGACCCAGCAGTCGCCGTCGTCGAGTGCGTCCAACACGCAATAATGGAGCCCGGCGCGAAGCCGCGAGGGCAGGTCCTTCGGCGTTCCCATTTTGCGGGCAATCTTGTCGACCCGTTTGAAGCCGTAGCCGGTGATCTCCCGCATCAGCACATAGGGATCTTTCTCCAGGATCGGCACCACTTGGCTGCCGAACTTGCCCACAAGCGTGGTGACTTGGTGATGGGTGAGCCCGAATCGCGACAGGTAGGTCATCGCGGCGTTGAAGTCGCCGTTGGCAATCCAGATCCTTTGGAGATCCAGGATCGCCTCCACCGGCGCCTTCGCGGCGGCCGCCACCGCCTCAGGGCTGGCCCGGATCGCCGCATCGAAGCCGCGCCCGAACTCGTCGGCGATCAAACGCGCCTTCACCGGACCGATCCCCTTCACCTCCGGGTGATTCGCCAGGAAGTTCGCCAACCCATCCGGGTCCATCTCCAGGTCGTGACCCATGAACTCGGCTTCGAACTGGCGCCCATACTTGGGGTGATTCAGCCAGTGGCCCTCCAGTCGAACCGGGTCGTTCTCCCGAACGAACACTTTGCCGGCGAACTTCACGATGGCCCCGTTGGCCGTTCGAAGGCGGCCGGCCGAAAAAGCCGGCCCCGAGTAGAAGACCGTCTCCACGACGCCACGGATGCTGGTGCGCTCTGCTGTCATGTATTCCACCTCGCGTGCGCGGCGAGCAAGTAGGTCTGCACAAAGTGGCAGGCAGCCTGGCGATTCGCACAGAAGAAGACCGGGATCCGGTAGTCGAGGATGATCGACAGAGCGTTCCCCAGCACCGCGTTGGGGTGCGCCGCGCCCCGGTAACTCCGCTGCAGAATATCGGTGATGCCTGCCTCCACCACGACGCAAGCCGCCCGATACGCGGCAAGCTTCTGCAACTCAGCACGAAAGCGTTCCCTGCTGTGGATCACCGTGGAGACGAAATCGTCCAGCGTCTTCCGTTCCACGGCGACACACATCTCCATCCCGTCCACGGAGTAGTCCCCGGCTGGCAATGCCCGCCGCACTGCGGTTGCCAGCCGGGAATCGAACGAATACGGTTCCTGTTCGCGCGAGTCGATGACGATCGTCGCCGGTCCCTGGTTAGAACGGGACAAGAGCGTCGCCTGCCTCCTGCCGGAACTTGCTCGGCGTTCGGTCATTTACGATGCGGCTGTTGAAGTAGATGTTCTCGTTGTCGCCCTTGGTCTTCTTGGTGACCTCCAACTTCACGTCGAGCAGCAGGTGGAGTTTCTTCGGCAACTCCGACAGCTTCTCCAGGTCCAGACCGCAGATGTGCAGGTCGGTCTTCACGAACTTCAGCGTGTTGGCGGTGAAGACACTGTTGCGCCACATCAGCCGGTTGACGAACTTCGGCGCGATCACGCGGAGCGTCCACTTCAGCATCGGGTTGCCGGTGGTGTGCGCTTCGGTGATCTCCACCTTCTCAACAACGACCTGATACTTCCCGTCCGGAACGCTCTCCATGTCCGAGCGCTCCGCCGGAGTCTCACTCCGGAAGTCGTCGTCAAACTGAGTCAAATCGATCGAGTTGTTAGCCATGTGCTGTTCTCCTGGTTGTGATGAATTACTGCTTTTCTGCTGCCTGAGCCATAAGGTTGGGCTCCACAGCCTTGGCCGTGGGCGCGGTCACCGTCGCTGCGTTGTAGGACTCCCTGAATTTGCCGAAGTCGAGTTCCAGCGTTTCGGGCAACCGGCCTGTGCGGTCGCCGGCCTCGTAGTAAAGGCTCGGCTTGGTGCGGATCACGCGCCGCATGCTCTGTTCCCCTTTTTCGCCTGGGATGGCTTCGAGGTCGCAGAACAGCACCATGTCGGCCATCCCGAGCACGATCTTGCGGGCCTTGTCCGGCAGCGTCGGCACCACGCACATGCGCTTGCCGGTGCGCGAGTCTACCTCGATCTCCTTGGCGTGCGAGATGAGGAACAGCCCGTAAGACAGGAAAGCGAGCTTGGTGAGGACGCGCTGAAACTCGTTGTTGACCAGCGCATAGCCCTTGCCGTAGCCAAGATCGGATTCGTGCTCGATCTTGCATTTCTTCACGATGTAATCGGTGCAGAACTTGTAGGCGTTGTCGATCGTGTCGATGATGATGGTCTTGAAGGGATGATCCCCTTTCTCAATCTCGCCGCAGGCGTTACGCAGTTCCTCCCAGGACTGAATGGGCACCTGATAGACATCCAGCGCGTTCAAACCCGGTTCGGTGGCCAGGAAGAGCGCACCATCGGCTTGCGAGCAGAGGGTACTCTTCCCGATTTTCGTTTGCCCATACACCAGCACTGTGAGGTCGGCCAGGTCGGGCTTCGGTTGAGTTTTTGTTGTCGGCAGTAACGGCATGGTTGCGTGGTCTCCTTTTAGAAAGCGGTCTCAGTGGGATCGTTGGGTAGCACCCGCAACTCCTCGTTGGGCTCTACCCGTTGGTAGAAGTTCTCGATGACGTTGGGATTACCGTTCGAGCGGCACAGCGCGAAGTACGCGCACGGCCTGTGAAAGTTGAAGCAGAAGCCGGTGTTTTGATAGAAAACGCCGCGGCGGCGGGCGTCGAGGAATGCCTTGGTCAGCTCCCAAAGTTCGCTGCGCAGAATGTCGAAGCGGTCACGAGAGAGGTAGAGCGTCTCCCGGTGGAACATTGCCGGATCGGTGTACTTTTCAGCGAGCCGCTCCTGGAACTCCTCATCTGTTTCCGGCAGCTTCCGCTTCGCGGTTGTCTTGCCGGTCTTCGACTTCGCCAGCAGTTCCGCGCGGCGCGCCTCGTACTCTTCCTCCGTCTCGCCTTTGCTCTGCTGGAGCCTCGCTTTGACGAGGATGTTGTAAAGGATGCCAGTGATGGTGATGCCCATCGTCTGCTCCACGTAGTAGGCGTAGATGGTGATCTGGAAGTCCGTCCACAGCCGCTCCAGATAATCGGCGTCGAGTTGCGAAGCGGTTTTATGTTCCAGGAGGAAGTAGTCGTCCCCGACGCGCACGATGCCGTCAACCTTGCCGGCGAGGACGAAACTGCGGGATGCCGCGCTGGTGGCCGGATTGACGATCGGACCTTGGAACGTCTTCTCCAGCGCCACCACTTCGAACTCTTCAACCGCATACCGCGCCGTATAGGCCTTCATCATGGCCGTGGCGTTATGCCAGTCCCGCCGCTGGCCCTCGTCATAGAGCCGCTTGGGGCATAGCTTGTCGATGAGCGCGAGCACTTCGGCCAGGTCCCGCCGCTCATGCCAGGCCTGGAGGCATTCGTGGATGAGCGAGCCGAAGTGCAGATTGCGGTCGTGTTCCAGCGGGACGAGCTGCTGGAGGTAGCGCCAGTCCACTGCTTTGCGGCAGTTCCGGAACAGCGACCACATTGAGTATGTGGACACTATCGGCGTTGGGCTCATCGCGTTCCTCCTCGTGCGGCTATGCCGGCTGGAGTGATGCCCGCTTCTTCAAAGGCGCGGCGGATTCGTCCCATCATGTGATTCACTGTTGAGCGTGGACGGCCGCTCACGTGACAGATCTCGGTGATGCTCATCCACGCCAGTTGGTCAGCCAGGATGCGGAGGGGTTCGGGGAGTTTCTGCAGCACCTGCTCTACGTCGATCCCAAGGTTGAAACGCGTAGTCGGATCCGAATGGGGCTCCATCGCCATCTGGCAGGCCATCCAATCCAGATCTTGAGCGTCGCCAGCAGGTTCAGCGTCCGGCGTTGGCTCCTGATAAGCCAGTTCGCGGGCCTGGCGCGACACCAACTGAAAGGATCGGTTACGAACCACACCCCGAACGAATCCATGTACGTCACCACGATCCGGATTGAATCGAGGCAGGCGTTGAAGGCAGTCGAGCAACATTTCCTGGCGTAGATCGCCCCAGTTGTCGGAAGTGAAACCACCCGTCCCCATCAGGTAGCTGGCCCGGCAGGCCGTCTGGTGCAGCAGGTAGGTGGTTAGGTCGGGGAGTGAAGGTATGGCCGCGGTACTCATCGGCGCACCTCTCGCAGTGGCCACTCGATCAGGACGCGGCGCGGAACACCGTAGCGCACGTCGATTCGATCGATGGTCCCGTTGCCGAGCCGGTCAAGTTCCTCCATCAGCCGAACGACTTCCCCGCGAAGCATCAGCCCTGCGAGATCGGCCTCCTGATGAGCTGCGTTCTCGGCGTCCAGTTTTCTTTCGGCCATGACGATCGGGGATGGATTGAAAACCGGCTCACCGGACCGCACCTCAAGGCCCTCGATGTAACCGAAGCCGAGTGTTTGAATGAGCCGCAGCAGCGCTTGCCGCGGGGCAGAGAGTTGGGCGAACTGTGTGGCTTCCGTCATGGCAACCTCACTCGCCCATCTCGGTGCGGTTACGCAGCAGGAATTCTTCAACGGCTGCGTGAACTCTGGGCGGCGCCGCGTGCTTCGCGAAAAGCTCTCGCGGAGGCAGCCCCTTCAGGTCTCGCAAAATCCGAACCCGGATCCTGTCGAGCCGGCTCATGAGCGTCCAGGTCAAGTCGTCATCAAGATGGTGGAGAACCGCGACACCGCCGATTACAAGGGCGATGTCGTCAAACGCTTCGCGCATAATGCCTTCGGCGTCCTTTGGTGGGGTTGGCGGGCTGGTAGGCACTGGGTTTTGCCCATTGCCGTCTGCAGTAACAGATTCTGGTGAACTCATCTTTGCCTCTGTTACCTGCGGTGGGAATATTCACACTGCAGGCCAGAAACGGAGCATGCAAACAGCAAAGTGCAAGAAATCAGGTGGAATAGAGTTGGCAGATCTTTTCGAGAGAGAGCGCTAGCGACTGCGAATATTCACACCTCGGCACTCTGGACAGCAACAATGCGCGTCGATACCTTACCCCTGGTGATTGACGCCTACTGAGGTGTGGTGTTTGTCCGAGGGATTGACGAGCGGCGGCAACGGCGCCTGTCGAGGCAGGTTAAGCGGCACCCAGTCAACACAATGCTAATCAGGAAGCAGAGTGGCAGTTTTCCTGGCAGGCGTCTCGGCCAATCGGATCGCTTACGAGGTTGCTTCGATGAAACCCAGCGCCCGTACGACACGAAGCAGGTTAGTCGGGCCTCCAACTCTCCGGATCCCCCCACGCGAACCATCTTCAATTTGGGTGCGGGACCGCCAGCATTAGATAATCTCGATAGACCTTCTGGTACACGTCTCGCATCCTATCGTCGTACGGATGCCTGTTGTGTCCTTCCCGTGCGATTGTGACAAGCGCTTCCATTTCCTCCCTCATCCTCGGACCTTGCTTTCTCAGGAGCCATTTCAGCTTGTGGCTCACCAGGGCCTCGTATGGATAGGTATCGAGGTGCCCACGCTCGCGAATCTGGCCCAAGAGAATTACCTCGCCGCGCTTGATGTCCGCTTCAGCCAATGCGAGGTCCTCAATTGACAGTGCACGCTTCAAGAAGAGCACGGCCATGTGGTGCAGGGCCTGGAAATTGCCGCTGGCGGCGTCCCGGATTCCCAGGGATTGATTCAAGTAGTTCTCGGCGATTGCAAAGTGATCGAAATACAGCTCTGCTCTCCCAAACTGAAGCCAAAACAAGAACTGATCCCCGTAGTACGCCTTCAGCTCGTCGTATATGTAGGAAACTGTCTCGTAATCCTCGCCAAAGAGCAACAACATGTTGTCAAGATTAATCAGCCCACGGTAGGCGATATATTCCGGCGTCCGGCGCGCAATATTTTGCGGTGTAATATCGGGACTCAACTGGAGGAGGATGCTGATGACGGCTTCCTGCCTCACCCCCAGAGGAGCGGACTCCGTAGCAACCTGATGCGCTATAACGCGGTGCCGGGGGCAGAGAAAATCCGAGCCCTCCCTCCAGGGCACCACGACCTCGCGCAGATGACTGGCCAAGACAGTCGCTCTCTCGAAATCGCTCCCTTCCAGGCAGGCAAGGAGATGCCGGCGACGCACCGGAGCGCCATGCATGTAGGTTAGGCACGTTATGGCGTAGACCAAGCGCGCTCCGTCGCTGGCCAGTGTGTAAAACTCGTTCGTCAGGATTGCGTCGAATCCGCGTCCGAGAGTGGCCTCCTTCATTGCAACCAGCAGTTGCTTCTTGGACCTGCTCAGGAACTCTCGCAGTTGCTCGGCACGTGACCTTCCCTGCAATGAGCCCAATTGACCGAAGTCGGAAAGCTTCCTGATAATTGACTCACTATCCGTCCGGTTGAGAAAAGGCATGTCGAGCACCATCGGCTTCAGGTATTCCAAACGAGCTAGGCGCGGCAGCACGGCGTGCGGTCGATCGGCCAGGATGAACGTCACTTTCCACTCCGGGTGCCCTTTGAGGAGATCCTCCAGCACCTCGAGCTGAACGACAGCTTCATCGAAAAAGAAAAGCGTCCTCTTGTCTCGTACGGAATTAAGAAAGTCGCTGATGGGCTTTCTGTTGAGGCGCTCCGGCGATTTCATGAAATACACCGTATGCCCCGCCCGACTCATTTCAAACGCCATCCGCTTCAGCAAGGTGCTCTTCCCCGAACCGGCGTGTCCAACCAGTAGAAAGACGCCGATATCATTGTTCACGGATTGGATGCGGGTCAGAAAATCGGCCATCGCCTCCCTTTGCGCATCGAGACCCTTAACGATGTCGTCCCACGTCGGCTCAGCTCCGTCAAAGAACAGACTCTTGTTGCGATCTCTCGCTCCGGTGGGGAGCGGGTCGGGTGTCACGAAGTCGAACTGCCTCAGGAGCTCCGACTGCTGCTCCAGGAGCCCTTGGGATATCGCAGCCACCTGATGAGGATAGCGATTCTTCAGCAAGGTTAGCCTGTCGGGCACGACGTTGTTGACAAGCGGCAAGAGAGTTTCGAAGAGCTCTTCTCCCGTGGCTTCAAAGACCACGAAACCGTGATCTTCTAATTGACGCCGCCGGATCGTGCTGACGTTTGGCGAAACCACAAACGCCTTTGCTCTAACCTCCTGGGTCCCGCGCCCGCGTTGGCTCCGCAGGCTGAGGTAATGGTAAAAGGGCGGCTCGTTGAGGCGCGTCCCAACGAACAGGAAAGTTCGCGACATCATGTCGTCAGCCATGGCTTGGTACCACGGATTGGGTTGGGCGGTTTGTCCCGCGAAATCTTCGAGAGTGAACGTGTAACCCTTCGCCGGATCGAGAACCGATCCGTGCAGATGGACGCACTGGACGCGCTCGTGCCAAAGATCATGATCCTCATACGGCGCGGGGCACGTGACAAGATCGCTCTTCTGCGCCGGACGGTCTCGATAGACCTGCTCAATCACATCGTCGATGTTTGTTGTGTAGATTCGGTACCAGAACAGCGAGGCCAACTGAGAATGCCAAGTCGCGGGCTTGCAGTCGCGATAATGTCTGGCGAGCACTTCGTTGAGCCCCTTGGACCCCAGGTGTTTCTGTGCTTGGTCGTAGACCGTGGGCAGGTCTTCACCGCTGTCCGGCCAACCGCACTCCTTAGTAAGCACTCGCGCCAAGTCGGAACCAAGAGGTGGATCTGTGCCCAGCGAATTCTTTGCTCCAAGAGAAAACCCAGCTCCTGCGAAGAGCACAACGTTACCCTTCTCGAACTGACGCAAGAGAAGTTGGAATTCTTGTGAATTCGTTTCAATGGTCATAGGGTCGCACAAGTAGTATCACACGCCTGCATCGCAGCCTCAGGCTATTATAGGCCCTGTCGCCGTCGGACTCGAATCCGGTGATGTGGCTCTTGCGCAACCTTCAGTCGGATGTTAGCGCGAGGTCACCGCCTGGGGGAACTCATAGTAGGGTGCTCGTAGATGTGCATCGTGGCGCGATCATGGCCTGCTTACCTCCCCGCACGCTGGAGCATTCGAAGTTGGCGATCCACCGCTTCGTGGTCGGGCTGTATTGGAAGGGGGAACTGTCCAACCCGGTCCATGCCTGGAGCTGCTTTGCCAGGCGCAACACAGCGATATCGTCCGGTCGTCTTACGAGTTTGCCGGACTGGCGCAGAAAATCAAGCAATGCCTGTCCTTCCGGCATCGCGCGCCCGGTGGGATCCGCGAGACCCAAGGCCACCAACCGGTATTCGCGGGAAATCAGTCCATCCCGCTCGGCGGCTTCGATCGATGGGCGCCCCGCGCGGTCGTTCTTCTGTCCGAATGCTCGGAACAGTTCTTTGCTCTTGACGGAAACCAGAATGATCCCGCCGGCGATCTCACTGAACTGAAAGTCGGCCCACGTCGAGCCGTATGGTGTTGCAAAACCGGCGTCAGCCCCTAACCGAACCTGGAAAGCGCACCGGTAGCAGCGAGCCTTCCCGTGGTAGAGGATCGGATTCCCTTCGATCGGAAACTTCGCCTGCAATCGTTTTCGCAGGTTGCTGATCTGGCTTCGAAATGGCGTGCCCTCATGCCCGGATGCTTCGTTGGAAGTGAACACGCCGTTGTGCCGCGCCAAGACACGAAGCGTCTGGAGTGCCCGATCGCCCGTCGACCCCTCCTGGCGTTCATCCGTCAGACCGCACTCTTCGAGGCTCAGTTCCTGCCAGGAGTTGCGGATTGACATAACAACTGTCGCATCGCGGATCTCCAGTGCAAGTTCTTCCCAGCGCGCATCCTCGGGCACCTGGAAACTCTGGACAGCTTTCGCCTTTGTCGACGACCGTTCGGCAGGAAGGGCGTCTTCGATGTAAGCCAGATCCAGGATGAGACCACCGTCGGCCAATGTGGTCACCGACGAAAGCGAAAACATTGGCAATCGCGTCGAACCTCCGTTCCTATACCGGTATGGCACGAGAACAACAGGCGCTGGCGAATCCATGATCCGGTTGTCGAGTTGCCCTTCCTCAATGGAAGCGAGGAAGAACTCACGAAACCGCCCGGCCATGTGGCGGCGTCCCAACGCCCACTGGCGGCCGCCGGGCAGAGGTTCAATCAACCCCGATAGTTTCAGCGAACCCGCCAAAACACTCGCAAGCGCCTGCGGATCTACAGCCCATCGGCGAAGTCGCTCCGGATTGACGTGCACCACCACCGACTCCACGGGGCACGCAATGTATGCACGCGTGCCCGATGGTTCCCGCACATCCGGCGCCCAGAATACTTCCTCCCAGTGCGCCTCCATGCAATCGCACAGAACGCCTTGCGCCTGCGACGTTTCACGCAGCAGCCCGAGGCTCAGCAGTTGATTGAACTCTGGCTTTGCCCAACACCGGGTTTCATCGGAAGAGAAGACTGGTTCTTCCACTCCCGCTCGAAACCAAAGCTCCCTAAGCGCAGCGCTCATGTTCAATCTGCCACTGCTTCAGATAGCGCTTCAGTTTCTCTTCCTCGACGCTGTCGCCGAGTGTGCAACTCCACGGCGATACCTTGAACGTGACGCTCCGCGGTCGATTCGCCGGAACCTGAAACACCGCCTGCAGCGTGGCATCCAGAACCATGCATTTCTCAAGCGGCACTCGTTCCTGGTCGACGGCCTTTTCCAGAAGGGAGTATGCCGATGAGCGTCCATGCCTTCCCGCATCCACGGCGATGATGCCTTCAGTGTTGCCACTCACTTGAAACCGCAATCCTTTCAAGCGAACCGTAACGGTGTCGGCCGGATCTGTGGGGAACGTGAGATGCCGGTTCTTGAAGACATCCATGCGATATGGGGTCCTCGCCGCCGGATGGAGTGGATGGTTCTCCTCCAGCACCACCCGAATGAATAACTCCGACAGCTCCTGCCGGACCTGTCTCCCTCCCTCGGCGTACAACTCGAGCGTGCGAGCCCCGCCGTCGAGTGCATACACAACCTCGAACGCTCCCTGCCACTGCGTCCGCGCGAACATTCCATCTTCACCGTAGCCAATGATCTCGTCCGCGTAATCCGCTGGATACGCGAAGAAGCAATCGATGTTTCCGGGCCGCCGCCGGTGCTCAACCCGGCAGCGCTCGCCGCGACCATCACGGTTCTGAAAATACTCGGCGATGGAGTGCTCCAGATTCGCGACATCGATGTCATTCACGGAATTCGGCCGCACCGGCAGGTCGATCCATTTTTCCCAGGACCGGAGCGGAAGTGCATCGATATGAGCCAGAGTTCTGGCGTCTCCGAGAATCTCGGGATGTTCCAGCATGCACCAGAACGCCCGCGCATGCGCGTTCTTCATCGCACGAATTTCGGTGAGGATATCGAGGCCGCAACCACGGGCCGACTCGATTAGAGCGGTTGTCCCTTGGGCATTCGCAAGGTCGTGAATTTGGCGGAACAGATTCGCAAGTGGCTGCCGATCGGATTCGGGCATCTGCTGCCAGCGATCAAGGACCGGCTCGACGTCGGCTTCCTTGAGAAGGCGCCATGGAATGCCGAAAAAGATTGAGTAGCGGGAAAAGAAACGCGCCAGCAAAAAGTTCGGAACCTGGCGAAAAAAAGACCGGGGGTTATACTGCATGTACGGGCGCTCCAGGAGTGTATTGGGCTCCGTGCTTCCTCAACGTCAGCGGGCGTTCCGCAGCATGGCAGCTACAAGAACTCGGGCGCCGGAGCCCGTAATTTACCAACCATTGTTGCCGCTGAATGGTCAGTGTAGCATGGCGAATAAACAGCGAACAAAATCAGATCCCAAGTTGCTGATCCGCTTAGTAATTTTGTGTGATTTAGCTCTTGACAGGGTAGAGCCTCTGGATCGCTGCTACGCTAACCGATTTATTTCCTTGAGCTTACGCCATGCTTCATTCTGTTCATCCCAGAGGGGTGTTTCGGCGATCCTGCGAGCCGCCACCTCGCCGACTGGAAACCGCCGGTGCGTATGCGGTAGAGACAGAATCTCTCGTTGGATCTCTGGAGCCAGCCAAAGCAGCTTCATGATCTGGCTGATTCGCTCGCAGGTGAGGCATCCAAGCCGCGCCAAATCCGCGAAACTCGCTGCCTCGCCGCGACGGATCATGTCATCAAGCTGAATGGCCAGCGCCAGTACTTGCGTCAATCGTGGCGTCTTTCCTCCGCCTACAGAGGCTGCTGACGCACGTGGGGTGAACCTTCCCCCTTTCTTGCGCAGACGAAATTCGATCTCAACGGAGTTCGATGGATGCACTGCTCGTCTCCCTATTGATTGAATCCAGGCCACACATCTGCTTGATCCCTGCCGAGCGGAAACCCAGCGTGACGGTACCGGTCCGGCCGTCATAGCGGACCTGCTCGACGAGCGCGTGAACCAATTGCGCCTGCTCGTGACTGTTCATGTGTTCCCATAGTGGGTCAAATTTCGCGAGGGCGTCTCGGAGATCAGTGGCATCAACGCTTGATGAGGCAGTCTCGGCCAGTTGGAGCCGAATCCGTCCCAAGCGTCCTTCTAAGCTGGCAAGGCGCTCGTGCAAATCCGCGAGACGCTCCGCACTCGCCGGCGCTCCTGCTTGCGCCGCCTCAGTTGTCAGACTGGACATCTCACGGGCCACTCGCCGCAGATCGCGATCCAGTGCTGCCCTTTCCTCACCAAGGTTGACCGCCGTCTCCCTCCGTTGTTCGCCAAGTTGTCGAACGACCTCCGCGAAGATCGCCGGATCACCAGCAATCCCACGGATCTGCTCGACCACGGCGTGTTCCAGTTCCGGAGCCGACACCGAGCGTGTCTCGCACGCGCTCCATCCACGCTGGTGCGCAGTCACGCACACGTAGTAGCGATAGAGCCGATTCCGCTTTTTCGTGTACGTGTGAGTCATGCCGGCGTCGCAACTGGCGCAACGCACGAGTCCTTTCAGGATCGCCCCGTGCTTGTTTGAGATGTTCCGGCCGCCGCGCCTGCCGTTTCGATTCAGACCCTCCTGTACCCGGTTCCAGACACCGTCGTCCACAATCCGCGCATGCTCGCCTTCGTACACCTGGCCGTCGAAGCCGACTTTCCCCGTGTAGATGATATTGGTCAGCATGTTATAGAGGCTGTTCTTGACGAAGATCTTCCCACCGGCATTACGCCCTTCACGAGTCACCCATGCCTTCATTCGCCACCCGCGCCGGTTGAGCTCTTCGATCACTGGAATCAGCGAACCAAATTCCAGATACATGTTGAAGATCTCACGCACGCGCTGCGCCTCGGATTCATTGATCACCAGAGAGCCTCCCTTTGGGCTCACATCGTAACCCAGCACTGGATTACCACCGACCCACTTCCCACGCCGCCGCGCAGCGCCCATCTTGTCCCGAGTCCGCTCGGCGATCATCTCGCGTTCGAATTGAGCAAATGAAAGGAGTATGTTGAGCGTCAGCCGGCCCAGGGAGTTCGTGGTGTTGAACTGCTGCGTGACCGAAACGAAACTGACGCCGTGCTTGTCAAATACCTCTATGATCCGGGAGAAGTCGAGCAGCGCGCGCGTCAGGCGATCCACTTTGTATACGATGACGCAATTCACGACGCCGAGCTCGATCGCCTCCAGCAGGCGCTTCAAAGCAGGGCGGTCCATGTTGGCGCCGGTGTACCCGCCGTCGTCGTAGCGTTCGGGCAACGCGACCCAGCCCTCATGCTTTTGGCTCTGGATGTAAGCTTCGCCAGCGTCGCGCTGCGCGTCGAGCGTGTTGAAAGCCTGCTCCAATCCTTCCTCGGTGGACTTCCTCGTGTAGATCGCGCACCTGATAACGGTGCGTCCGTTCTTCTGGCGATCATCGTTGGACAATGCTGGCCTCCTTGTTTAAGCCAAAAAAGTTGAACCCATTCCACTTCGTTCCGCTGATCTCCCGCGCGATCGCGCTGAGGGAACTGAATCGCTGGTCTTCGTACTCGAAGCCTTCGTCAAGCACCTTGACGACGATGGTTCGGCCCTTGAACTCCTTCATCAGCAAAGCGCCAGGCATCGGGAGCCGTGCGTCGTGAGTTTGGGCAATCGACGTCGTGACAGTGCGATCAAGCGGAATGCCACCCCGGCGGCGCGAGGCGTTCTGGGCGATCCGGGTCCGCAGTTCTGCTTCGCGCGCGATGCCGAGAGCGACTTGCCGCGTCTCCTCGGACAGCCCACCCGAAATTCGCGCCTGCAGGTGCCAGGCGATCTTGCGGAACAGATACTGGCGATGGGGAGTGCGGCTTCGCTCTCCAAACAAGTCCACGTACCGCTGTTGCAGTTGCTCAACGGTCATTGCCGCCAGGCTGCGGATCTCCGCCGGCATGTCGATGGTTGCACTCATCTCCGCGTTCTCCAGTCCGTCAACTACTGTCCATGAGGGCTCGACTCGCGCCGGTTATCAAGTTCTTCTTGCGCGCCGGTATCCTGGCCTTCGACCTGGACGCGCCTCACCTTGGCGTACCGCTCATAAGCGGTCGCAAGCAGGGACGCCACCTCGACGATGGCCTCGTCTGTCAACTGGTCTGGAATCCGCATGTCAGTCCTCCCAAGGAGACGGCTCGGTGCGGCGTAACTGTTTGGGAGCACGGACTGTAGAAGGACGGGCGCCCGGCCGGCCGGAGTGGCTGCCCGAACTGGAATCCGGCACCCACAACGAGTCCCGCTTGGCGGCCTTCCCGCTGTCTGGTGATGGGGCGATGACACCCCTCACCAATCAATACTCAGCGGAGTTCGAAAATGTACAACTCGGGTTGCGGTCTCAACCCCGGCGTCAACAACTTTGGGGCGTCAACCGGAGAATGCGGAGATTTCGGAGGAGAATTCCTGGACGGCGGTCTCAACCCTGGGGGTTGAGGGCGCACTCCAAGCGGATGAGTCTCGAACTGGAGAAAACGTGGACAGACGGAAATGTTTTGGAGTGTGAGAGATATGCGGGCTACAAGCGCGCGGTGATGCCATCAACAAAAATGGCCCTGTCTGGCTCGTAGTTTTAGAGGTGGCTCCCCAGAAACCCGAGTTTGCAACAACCTCTCCGAAACGCAAGTTATTGACAACAATAGGGCGAAGAGGTGGCAATGACGAGGGCGGTGCCGAGGTCTGGTTGACCACTGGAGACATCGGCTACTCCGTCGACG
>JACQZR010000203.1 GCA_016213775.1 Acidobacteriota bacterium | reverse complement strand
CGCCCAAGCAGGTCCGCGAAGCGATCGACAAATTTGTCGTCGCCTACAACAAGGCGGCAGCGCCCTTCGAATGGACGAAGGCCGTAGTTCATCAGACCGGTCCCAAGCCAAAATACGCTGATTTATGCAAGTAGGTACTAGCAGACAATTAGGAGAAAGGCCTGATATGTTGGGGGATTCAACACCAGCGAAGCTGTCCACGGCAAGAACCCGAGACAAGAGGCTGAACGCCTTGGAAGCAGCGGGAGATCCGGAGTAGCGGGTTCATTCCATCGGAATTCGGGCGGCGCGGAGTATGAATGTCATCTCATCCGGGCGGGGTCCTGAGGAGACTCATTGCCCTCCATTGCCGAGCGGAGTTTCGCCAAACCCAATCGCACTCTTCCTTTGATAGTGCCAAGTGGTTGGCCCAGGCGTTCCGCGATCTCGCTTTGCGAGAGCCCCTGAAAGAAGGAGAGCAGGATCACATCCTTCTGCTCGGGAGGCAATTGGAGAAATGCCTGCTGCAGCCGGTGACGCTTCCAGACCGCGGTCTGCTCGGCGAGCCCGCTGGAAGTGGCTTGATCGGGAACGATCTGCTCGATCCGGAAGCTAATAGTGGACTTTCGGTAGTCCAGTGCACAGTTGCGGGCAACACGCATCAGCCATGGACCTACAAGATCGTATTCGAGTTTGAGGTTGGAGGCGCTCCGCCAGAGCTTGAGAAAGCTCTCCTGTGCCAGGTCCTCGGCGATGTCGGGGTTTTCCACTATCTTGAGAATGATGCCGAATACGCGGCGGTGGTAAATCTGGTAGAGGTTCGAAAAGGCATCCGCATCGCCTGCCTTCATCCTGGCGAGAAAGCACTGCGGGAGTTCCTTCGCACCATCCCAATGGCCCGACGCCGCGGACTGCGAAGGCGTGAAATGCAGAGTATCGGATGTTTCACTCACGTGCGTGCGCATGATGCTGGAATCTCTCTTTAAGGCCTCATTGTGGCATCGCGAACGGTTTATTCCGTCCATCGCGGAATAAGAGCCGGTGTAGGCGTGAAAAATAGGGATGGTGCGGAATATATGAGATATTTTCTAGACAATTCTAACCTCAGTACCTTACTGGAGAAAGTAATGGTCCACTGGGGAGAGTAGTCCCACGGGGCGGTCAAACCTGGTTTATGGCCGTCCAGGATTGGCCGCCCCACACGACAGCAGATAACTACGCTATCTCCGCCGCTCGGAGAGGAGTTTGCTAATAGCCGGCATACGCACGACTCTTCCTGTCAAAATGGCGCCAAGACCGAAGCAGAGAAACAGGGCCGTGCTGGGTTCCGGGACCGGATTGGAAGCAGATTCGGTGCTGAATGCCTGGCTGACGGAAGTCACTGACGCCGATCCGAGGACGCCCGTTACCGCGATGTTTTTCAGAACATCCACGTGGAAGGCGATGGGGGAGAAGACCACCTGTGCTTGCGCCGACACTCCGATTCCAGGAGACAAGGCAAGCGAAGTGCCTGCCTCGATCCCGCCGCCCAGACAGCCTACGCTTGCCAGTCCCGTGTACGGTAGACTGCGGACGTTCAGCAGGCCTCCCAGGCAGTCCACCTCCGTCACCGATGCGCCGGCGATGAGTCCGGAAACGCTCCCAGTGGCCCCCAAGGTAACGCCGTTGAAGGCGAAAGGCGCTCCCGCAACCACGTCCATCTGGAACAGGATCGCCGACTCTGACAGCCCCACGCCATTCGCCGACCAGGTGGCCCCAAACCCCAGATTCGGTCCATTGACGCCCAGCGACGGTGTTACCTGAATGTCGCTCGGGGTAACCGGTGTGCTGAGAACCCCAACCGTGAGATAGCTGAAGTTTGAGGCCACGTAATCGGTTCCGATCAGACAGCCGCTGTTATAGTTCGCCTGATAGAAGGCGAGGGTGTTGTTGGTACAGGCCGGCGTGCCATACGCGGCCATAGCGCTTGACAGTAGTCCAAGCAGTGTGATTGTTTTCATTTTCATAAAACGCTGGTTCCTTTCAGTTAGCCAACTAACTGGCACGATAAAGCATCAATGGTTCAGCAAGGAATCAGAGCAACCCCTAGTTTTCCAGTGCGGTAGGTAAGGCTGAAGAAACCGGTCTCCGAGCGCCTCCAACGGGGGTCGCCGCCTGGCATTAGTCGAGGAGTTTCGCCTCGTGCCATGAAGACACTTATTGTCGTGCGGTACGCCGCTCACTTGGGTACTGATCCTGTTTCTAAGGGTGTACTACAGTAAATCAGATAATTGATTTTGGGATGGATATTTCAAAGGAAAAATTCCTTAAAAAATTCTCTTTCCAAATCATCCAGTTCGAATCAATCGCCGTACTCGGGTCAACAGTCAGCACCATCCCCGGGCGGTGGATCGCTTCTTCTCACCGGGTAGCCGGGCAGATTTGCCATCGGCGGGGCTATCACGCTGGGGAGAGAGAGACATGCGGTAGCCGCATGGTTGTTACTGTCGCGCAAGGACAGCGGGAGTTGTCCTTGCGCATTTTTTCTCAAGGAGTGCCTGAGATGAGAAGCAAACAGATGATCACGAAATTCCGCGGCCGCCGTGGCAACTCAATCGTTGAGTTTGCCCTGATCGCGCCGCTTCTGCTGATGATGTTGCATGCGGGCCTCGATCTCGCCCTGTATGCTTACGCTTTCCTCTCCGTGGAAAACGCCGCCCGCGCGGCTGCGCTCCGCAATTCCGGAGGACTCGAGAGTGCCACTGACCAGGCCGCCGCGTGTGCGATGACGCTGGAGTCGTTGCGTGGTCTTCCTTCCATCGGATCCGCATCCGCGGGGAACTGCTCCGGAAGCCCACTCACGGTCACCAGCCAGCTCTGCGATGCGCGTAACGCCTGCTCCATCGCTACGCCGGCGGGCGAGGGCGCCACCACAGTGGTCGCCGTCACTTACCGGATGCCCGAGTTGTTCCGTTTTCCTCTTGGCGGTACTGGCGACGTTCGCCGTATCTGCCAGATGCGCGTCGGAGGTGCTCAATGAAGACCAACCGTATTCCTCTGCCGAAGGGCAATGCAACCAGGCGCGCGGGAAACCGCGGCTCGGCGGTCCTCGAACTCGCCCTTGTCCTTCTCCCTTTCTTTTTCGGTGTCGCCGTCACCATGGAAGTCGCGCGCTGGATGTGGACCTATCACACGCTCACATCAGCCACCAAAGCCGCTACCCGCTATGCCATAGTTCACGGTGCACGGTGTGCAGAGGCTTCCGCCGATTGCATCGCCACGGTGGGTGACGTTTCCCGCCTGATGCTGCGCAATGGTGTCGGCCTCGACGGCAACAATCTTCAAATCACTCTGAACGCGGGCCAGTCGACCCGCACGTGTTCGCCGGCAGCACACTGCCTCACCGATGTCTCGCCGTGGCCAGCCGCTGGGCACAACGCTGCCGGGCTGCCCGTGACCATCACCGCCAGCTACGGGTTCTCCAGCGTCCTCGCCGTTATATGGCCAGGGCAGACCCTCAATAACCTCCGCCTCTCGGCGAAATCGACAGAGGCGATCCAATTCTAGCGCCAGCCACAACCTATTTATATATGGAGATTCAAACGATGCTACGCACCACCAATCAGTACCACCAACGTGGACAGGCTTTAGTCCTCTTCTCTCTCGTCCTGGCAGTCCTCCTCGGGATGATGGGTCTGATGCTCGATGTCGGCTGGGCCTACTACGTCAACCGGCATGCGCAAACGGCGGCTGACGCGGCGGCATTGGCAGGCGCCCGGAAAGCCGCCGAACTCGTTGGCGCTGGAGGGAGCGCGCAATGTGGGCCCCTCGGGTGTCAGGAATTCGCCGAGTGCCCGGGAACGGGTAACCTTCTAGCGGCATGCCAGTATGCGTCCATCAACGGCTTCGCCAACACAACGTCCAGCCAGAAGAAGGTGGAAGTCGCGGCCTCCGACAGCAGCCACGCTCCGGGAGTCAACTCGGTTCCGGTTGACTACTGGGTCCAGGTCCGCACGCAGCAATCTCTGCCGGCCTGGTTCTCGGGCATTTTCGGTAACGCCGGCTTCACGCCAAGCGCACGCGCCACTGCCGCCCTGCGGCGCGTCAACTCCGGCGCATCCCTCTACCTGCTCAACCGCAAGCAGGATTGTTTTGCTTCCCTGCTGAATCTCGGCGTTGTGTGCGGCGAAGACTTCCTTGCCCTGGGCGCCAATACCCTGAACGCCGATGGCGGGATCTACATGGCGTCCTCGAATGGAGATGGTTTCGGGTTGCCACAGATCGCCGCTGGCACTGTCGCGGGAAGCGCCACGGTGAATGCACCCTTTACCTATATATTAGGTTCGGGTGGCGTGCAAACCGTCATTGGCTCCGCTTCCTGGACCCCCTCTCCGACGAACGGGTTTCCGGACGGCGATGACTTCACTGATCCGATGGCCGGGAAGGGCCAACCGCCGGCTCCCACAGGTTTACCCGATCATCCAGTCCCCGGTGGCATCATCGTGGGCAGTCTGCTTCCCGGTGCACCTACAGTGCTGCCGCCCGGTAACTACTTCGCCACCACTCCCAGCCTGCTGGGTGTCGGGGGCAGCCCTACGGGCACACCGATAGTCGTCACCGGCAACGTGATTTTCTCCGATGGCAGCGGCTGCTCTGGATTCTGCAATTACGTTTTCTATGGCGGACTTGTCACAGGTGCGCTCAGTTCCGTGACGTTCAGCCCCGGTCGCTATGTCTTCGCAGGCGCTCAGCCGGTCGCCGGCGGCCCAGGAATCGGACTCAGCGTCGGCATTAACTCCAGAATCCAGGACCTCACTCCGCTGGTGGGCGGTGTCGCCACAAGGAATAGTGATGCCGGCGAGATCTTTATTTTCACTGACAGTAACTACCCGGGACTGCAGTTACCCGCGGCACTCAGCGGAATTAGTTTTCCCCAAGTCAAAGCGGGCATAGCCACCGGCGTCAATCCGCAGATCACCCTCCACGGGTTGAACCGCGATCATTCGAGCATCCCCCAGGAACTGAAGCCCTTTGCGCCTGTCCTAATCTGGCAGGACCAGAACAACACCACGCTCAAGTACAAGTCTGATGGCCGGCTCGACCTCAGTTGCGGCGGGCCTTGCAGCCGCGTGCTCTCCGTCCCCGGTTCGCAGGAAATGGTGATCACAGCTTCGCAATTCTCCGGCCGGGCAGGAACCAACCTCTACGGAACCATCTACGGTCCCCGCGGCGCTTGGACTACCATCCTCGGCGTACTGCCGGGCGACACTGTTGCCGGTCCGCTGCAGATCATCACCGGCTCGCTCCAGATGACTTTGAACTCCCAACTCGACCTGAAGTCCCTGGCTTCGCCGCCGACTCGCCTTGTGGCGGCGCTTATTGAGTGACTGGACATTTAACTCGTTAATCAATCTAAGAATAGACAAAAAGGACAATCCGTCATGGCACTGTTTCGTACCTGCATACCCAATGGCCGACTGTATGGCTGGATCGACGATTCCGGTACCGTGGTCATTGAGCCGCGGTTCCGCTATGCGAGCGATTTCTCCGAGGGGCTCGCTGCCGTCGCCGTGAATCAAGACACACGGGCCGAGGGTTATATCACACCTGATGGCAATTTCTCATTGAAGTTGAACTATCCGTTCCTCGGCTCCTTCCAGGAGGGCAGAGCGAAAATCGCCGTCGGCTGCGGCTCCTATTTATACTACGGCTTCATCGACAGTATCGGGCAGTTGCTTATCGGCCCCGATTACGACGAAGCCCACAACTTCTCTGAAGGTCTCGCTGCCGTTCGCAAACAGGAAAAATGGGGCTATATCGACAAATCCGGCCAAGTGGTCATCGAGTGCCGCTTCGACGACGCCGGGGCCTTTTCCGAGGGTATCGCACCTGTCTCCGTTGGCGGTCGCTACGGCTACATCAACGCTCAGGGCGACTTCGCGGTTTCGCCGACGTTTGCCCGCGCGGGGTCCTTCCGTTGCGGCCGCGGTAATGTCCGCTTCGGCGATCCCGAGGACGGCCCAGTGGGTCTCGTCGACCGCGCGGGGAACATCATCGCTAAACACCGCTTCCAGTCCCTTTCCGCCCCATGTGAAGATCGCGCGACCTTCGACGTCTATGCCGACTTGGATCGGTACTCTTACTTTGGGTACGTTGACGGCAACGGCAACATTGTCATCGAACCCAGTTACTTCCTCGCCCGGCCTTTCTCCGAGGGTCTCGCGGCAGTCACCTGCGACCCCCACGGCGGCTCTTGTTATATAGACCGCACCGGTGAACGCGCCTTCCCCGGCAAGTTCCTCTCGGCCCGCGAGTTTCGCAACGGGCTCGCGGAGGTCCATACCTTCACGCGCAACGGTTACATTGACCGGACCGGATACTGGGTCTGGTGGTGCCGGCGGCGCCACAATTAAGGGTTGGCTCAAAAACAACTTCGCGGTTTATCTCGACGCCTCTTCACAGCGGAAAACAAGGCGTCGGCATGAGTGCCGACGCAGGCGGGAGTGAAGTCCCGCGTTGGCTGGCCTGGAAAGGCCAGCCGCGGCCAGGATTGGCCGCCCCACAAGACGGCGAATGTACAAACCCCAGGGCACGCTGAAGCGTGCGCCACAATTAGGCTGCACCCAGATGTGAAGTTATTATTGTGTGATCCCTAAGCAGGAAACAGAAGAACCTTATGGCCACCAACTCCTTATTGTTCGACGGGCAGGGGGGCCGGGCGGAAGTGGAGGGGGTCGCGGAGATTCTGGAGTTCGCGGTAGTAATAGAGGGCGTTGGGGCGTTTCTCGCGGAAGCGGAGGGATTTGAGGAACTCGATTTCCTCCTCGGTGATATCGCCGGAAAAGTTGGAGTCTTTCAGGAAGTCAGCGAACCCGGGCTCGATGTGGTAGGGGCTTTCGTACTCGCGTTGGACGAATTCGAAGCGCTTCATATGGCCAAGGGCAAGGCGGCGGTTGAGCACGATCTCCATGCTGAAGGTCTCCATGTCGATGTCCCAGCCGTCGATGAGGGGGTCCATGAAGGCGACACAGTTGTCCAGGGAGACGTGGAAGATGTCGGTATCGAGGAAGTCGAGGATGAGGACGCGCATCTGCTCGTAAGTGCGGCCGCTGAGGCGCGCTACAGTGCGCATCCATTGCTCGCTTTCCACCTCTTCCTTGGCGGCGACTTTGGCGACATCCAGTAGTTTCTGGGAGACCAGGCGTTCGAGCTCGCCGAAGGGCTCCTTTTCAAAAACAGCTTTGAGCTGGCGGGAGGTGGCAGGGTTGCACTTGCGCAGGACGAGGTTGCGAAAATCCTGAAAGAGGGGTTGCGGCGGGTCGGCGGCACGCTTGCGGAGAATCTCTCTGCGGTGAAGGTCAGCGAGTTTGGCGAGGTCGCCGGGAGGAAGGCCGAGGAAGCTCTCCATCCGGTGGTAGACGTCCGTGCGGAGGGGGGCCGGAGGAGTTTTCTTACCGCCGAGCAGTTGGGAGATATAAGACTCGGTGACGTGAGCGGCAAGGGCGAGGTCACGTTGGTCGCGGGCGATTTCCTTGAGACGGCGTTTGATAACGAGCGACAGTTCCATTTGAGGGTTGAAGTGTACCGCTGGCAGTTAACCCACAGTGTAGCTGGAGGGGCGAAACTTGACAACAGGCGGTTAACCAAATTACCATGGAAGAAGCGAAAAAGTTACCGCACTCATGACAACCATCACGTTGAAGCTGACCCTGGATGAACTCACGCTTCTGACAAGCCTCGCCGAAGATCAGCTTTTTCGCCGCGAGTTCATCGACCCGAAGCTACCCGGCCACAGGCCGGATATCGCTCAGACCACACAAGCCAAAGCCCTGTTGGGAAGGCTACGGCTCATTGTCAATCCCGGACAAACCAAGCGCACTGCCCCGGCCAAGACGCCGCGGCATGGCGTATAAATCAGTAGCGTTTCTGAAGTTTGGATAGGAAGACGGAGGTGGCAGTTGCCGTTTGAACCGTTTACTCCACGGCCATTCACGGCGGCCAGTGTGCGGGGATACGCGCCTGACTTGCCTGGTGTGTATGGAATTACGAATTCGCGCGAGTGGATCTATATAGGGGAAGCGGAGAATTTGTGCGAGGCGCTGCTGCTGCACCTGAACAATCCGGGAACGGCGTTGATGCGAAAAGAGCCGACAGGGTTCGTGTTTGAACTGTGTGAGGGAGGCAAGCGGCCGGGGCGGCAGGACCGTCTGGTGATGGAGTACGAACCGAAGTTGAACCGTATGGGAGAAAGGTAGCCATGGAAAGCGATGCAACCCTGAGTGGAACGGTTACGGAGGCAGCGGCGGGTCGCGTGGCGGAACGGAGCGAGCGGCGGCAGTTTGTGCTGACGGGGTTCCGGACGGAAGGCGTCTACCGGGTATTCGGATTCCGGGGGATCGCGGCGGACCGCAGCGAGAGTATGTATGCGGTGCGTACGGATCTGGCGCTGGCACACAAACACGGGATCCGGTTGCAGGAGTTGCCGTTGCTTTGCCGCGGGGTGCTGGAGCGGATGGCAGTTGGTGAGGAGCGGGTGGCCTTCACCTATACGGAAGAAGAGATGCACCAGAGGGCAACACACCTGGCGGAAGTGAAGGAAGCGGCGGATCAGAAGAAGAAGCCGCCAAAGCGGCCGGCTGGGAACAATGCGGGTGCGGCGTGGCGGGGGCCGGCGCGTCCGTAGTGGCCCGGATGCGTCAGGCCGATGCAAAGGGAAATGGTGGAAGGGCAACAAAGACCGGCCCAGGGCTGCTATACTAAGTTTGATCATCTGAAAAGTCCCGCAACCGCCGGGCAGAGAACTCTGCCTTGTCTAGCCTGACTTCTCACGTTCAGGAGACAACGCATGAAGAATATTTTTGTCGGTAATCTGGATTTTGGAGCAACCGAAGATTCGGTACGCCGTCTGTTCGAAGCCTATGGCGCAGTGCAACGCGTGAATCTGATTGTTGACCGTGACACAGGACGCGCCCGCGGGTTCGGATTTGTGGAGATGGAAGACGCCGGTGCGGCGGACCGGGCGATTCAGGAGCTCGATGGACAGGAAGTCGCGGGCCGCGCGATGAAGGTGAACGAAGCCCGCCCCAAGGATGGTGGCGGAAGGTCATCTGGCGGTGGCGGCGGCTTTGCACGTCAGCGTCGCGAGCCGCGCTGGTAGTGTTTACGCGAGACACTGGACGGGTTCTGGAAACGGGCCAAGTCCAGTGGTGAAATTGAAAATCCGGCCGCGCGGAGCTGCTCGCTGATCTAACCCTGCCCGGCCGTTGAGGAGAAAACAATGGCTGGTCGAGGATCGACAACATTCAAAAAACGGCAAAAGGAACAGCAGCGCCAGGAGAAGCGGCAGGAGAAGTTCGCGAAACGGCTGGAAAAGAAACATCAAAAGGGCACTTTGGCGGATCTGGAGATCGCCGCAATGGAAGGCGAACCCGGTGAAACGGTAACGGAAGAGATACCGAGCGCCGCGACTGAGCAAGTACACGAGTAAGTCTGGGGCGGAAGAGGCACCATGTCGAAGCTAACTGGAGATAAGTCGCGCCATAACCGGCTGCGCAAGTATAAGACTGCGAACCGGGCGAAGATTCGTCTGCTGCGGGCGACGCTGGCGTTGGGCAAGCGGGCGGATGCGGCGGGTACGGCGGGCAAGGCTGCTCCAAGCGGAGAATAAGGCGCTTACCAAAGCGCGACCAGGGGGTCGCGCGCGGACGAGGGCGCCCGCCCTACAGGCGCACGAGTTGTTCGAAATGCGATACCATCGTGAGACATTCCCTCTCTGGAAGGTACCGCATGCATCCACACATTCGATTGTTTTGTGCGCTCGCACTGTTGACGGGCGCGCTCAGCGCACAGAATCCGCCAACGAAGCGGCCAGCGCGGCCTCCGGCCCCGGCACGTGATCCGCACACGCCGGGTTATGTGGCGGCGAGGGAACTGCCGGATGGGGCGGTGCCGGCGGCGACCGCGAACGGGAACTTCATCATTGGACCAACGTACGCGCCTGCGCCCGGGATGACGGTGCGCGAAGGTGTGCCGCAGGGCGACGTGCACACGTTCGTCATGGAGTCGAAGGACAGCAAAATCTATCCGGGGGTGGCGCGGGAGCCTGGGACGTTCGCGCAGCCTGATCCGGACAATCCGGGCAAGCTTCTGGTGAGAAGTAATCCAGCGCCTTATAAGCGGACGGTGGCGGTGTATGTTCCCAAGCAGTATGTCAAAGGGACGGTTGCGCCATTTATCGTGGGCGCTGACGGGCCGGATAAGTTACTGTTCGTGGCGCTGGACAACCTGATCCACGAAAAGCGGGTGCCGGTGATGATTGCGATTTCGATCGGGAATGGGAGCGGTGACGCGCAGGGGAGCCAGCGGGGGTTGGAGTACGACACGATGTCCGGGCTGTATGCGCAGTTTGTGGAGACCGAGGTGTTGCCGCTGGTGGAGAAGCAGTACGGAGTGAAGCTGACTAAGGACCCGGAGGGGCGAGCGACAATGGGGTGCAGTTCAGGGGGCTCGGCGGCGATGGCGATGGCGTGGTACCGGACGGATCTGTATCACCGGGTGCTGAGTTATTCGGGGACGTTTGTGTATCAGCAGTGGCCGTATAATGCGGAAACGCCGCATGGGGCATGGGATTTCCATGAGACGCTGATTCCGAGTACCGCGCGAAAGCCGCTGCGGATCTGGATGCATGTTAGTGACCGGGACAACTTGAACACGCGGGACAATTACCACGATTGGGTGCTGGCGAATGAGCGGATGGCGAAGGTGCTGGCGGAGAAGGGATACCCGTACCAGTTTGTGTTTGCCAGGAATGCGGGGCATTGCGATCGGGGGGTGAAGTCGGCGACGCTGCCGCTGGCTTTGGAGTATGTTTGGCAGGGGTACCGGAAGTAGCAGGGCCGGGAGTACGGGACCCCTGGGGGTTCTGCCAATAGCCCATAGCACTCGTTCACTGACGACCAGGAACTGCGATGCCGAGAAGTGAGCCTGGTGTACCGTGCGGTCACGAAGTAGTGACGGTCTCAGTTGCTGCTGATCCGGCTGGTGTTGTACGTGGCCGGTCGGAGAACTCACTCCAATGGTCGAGTTGGTCGAAAGTTCAACTACGACAAGCCGAGGTACGGTGGGGGTGCCGCCTCGCAGATCTGCCTGAGAGGAAACTCACAAAGATCGAATCCCCCACTACACAGCCGGCGTGTTGCCGAGGCAGTAGCCCAAAGGCATTAGCCCTCATGCGCGGCGGAAAGCGGCAATCACTGATGATTCTGCACCAGGCAAGGCATGCTCAGGTGAATGAATATGCCTACTCGAATGAGTCCAGCTTGATGCGGCGGCCTTGGCCTCTCGCTCGCCAGCTAAACAACGTCGCGCCCGCGAGATTGAAGACATCGATTTTGGCCTCATTCTCATATTCGTCTTCTGTTGTGAGGCGAATTTGCGAACGCACTCTGTTCGTGCCGACGACTTGGCCCTGGGCATCACGAATCAAGCGTACCCAAGTGCCCTCGAATATGTTGGCGCCGGCGAATTCCCAGACGCCCTCTGCCGGAATCTCTCCTGGCAATCCACTGTTGTCAAATACGGTTCCCCCCTCTGCAAACGTGACCAGTCTGCGTGATGTCAGCGGGATGTTTGGCGGCTGGTCACCATCCAGGTAGATTGTTGTGACGTCCCAGGCGCCGATCAGAGCTTTGGAGCCACGCGATTGCGCGCGCCCGTGGCGGGCTCCGAGCAACGTTGCGGCGGTGGCGAATACGGATTGGCACATCAGGCTTCTTCGGTTCATTGGACGAGTCTCCTTGTATGTGGTTCTGCAAGCATTAGAAGAGGATCTTCGCCGCGAACACTACCTGCCGCGGCGTGCCCCCGTACTGGGCGATGACGCCGGCCACGCTCCCGCCGGCGAACGCGGGGCTGCTCAGTTGGAAGCCGCCAGGCACCCCGCCAGCGCCAGGCACCAACTCCCGATTGGCATGGTTGAACAGGTTGTAGAACTCGGCGCGAAGCTGCACCCGCACCGATTCACGCACACGAATGTTCTTGCTGACCGCGACGTCCTGGAAGTGCAGGCCGGGGCGAGTGTAGGCGTTTCGCGGCAGCAGATCGTCGAGCGGATCGTAGACGGAGGCGAGGCAGGCGAACGGCGTCGCGTTCGGGATGCAACTCCCGTCGCGGTTGCGGATCTGGTTTGCGGGCAGATACAGGAATCTGTTGGGGCTCAATGGATCGGGGATCATTTCGGCCGCTCCCAGCACCTCGGGCAAACGCCCCGCTACCCTCGGACGCCCAGAGACACCGTCGCGGTCCAGGGTTCCCCAGTCATACATATAGAAGGGTTGCCCGGTTTGAAACGAGGCGATGCCGCTTACCTGCCAGCCGCCGGCAAGGTGCTTCGCCAGACCCGAGCCGTTCCGGCCGGCGGGTAATGCCCAGATCCAGTGCGCTACGAACCGGTGTCTCTGGTCGAAGCTGGAGTTGCCCCGGTCGATCCGCGGCCGGGTGGGGTCAACAGGTGCGCCTTGAGTGAATCCACTACCCTCGGCATCAGCGGCGCTGGAGTTGTCAATGGAGTGACCCCAGGTATAGTTGGCGCCGAATTGGAGTCCCAGACAAGGGATATGCCGGCTGCTGGCCCTGAGTTGAAGAGCGTGGTAGCTGGAGTGTGCCAGGTTCTTGATGGTGGTAATGGCGCCGTAGTTGGGGAGGAGGCGCTGATTCGGCCGGCCCACGTAACGCCCGCTGAACAGCCCATTTTCGCGGGCGCGCAGCACTAACCCCGAGCCGCTCGATCCGACGTAGGAAGCGGACAGCACTACTTTGGAACCCCACTCACGCTCGATCGTGGCGTTCCAAGCGCTTGTGTAGGCAACCTTGACGTCCTGATCTTGACGGCCGATGTTCGGCGCTACGCCGGTGGCCTGCCCAGGGATGGAGTAGGCGTTTTCGAGCATCTCCGGAGTGAAGGGGACATTGAGAAATGAAACCTGGCCCGTAAGAGTGTTAACGCCAACTCCGTAGCCACGGTTGAAGAAGATCCCGCCGCCGGCCCGGGCCACCGTCTTACCGTCGCCGCTCAGTTCATAGACCACACCCAGCCGCGGTCCGAAGTTGTTGCGGTCCGGCAGCGCGTAATGGCCCCGATATTTCCCGGGAGCGTCGACGGTGCGGAGAAAGCTTCCGTTGGCGAAACGCTCGAAGTACGTGGCGCCTTCTCCAAGATAGTAATTGACCTGCCGCGTTCTTTCGTGGCCAACGCTGTACGGTCTTCCGAAGAACTCCCAACGGATGCCTGGTGTCAACGTGAGCCGGGGCGTCACCTTCCAGGTGTCCTGGACGAACCAGGACAAGTCCTTGTAGCGCGAGTGACCGCGCCGGTCGGCGGGCACGACGGGTCCTTGCACCAGGTCGCCCGGTAGCCGGCCATTCGCAAAGAAATCGAACTCGACGTCAACCCTGCTGAGCCGGCCGTCGACAAATCCCTGGAGATCGGGAAAGCGAGGCCGCACGCCGGCGAAGATAGGACCAGCCGTTACCTCTCTAGTATCGCGGTAGTGGACAGCCTGTCCGCCAAGCTTCCAGTTGTGTCTCCCGAGCACCCAGTTGGCAGTTTGGTGAATCTCGTAGAGATTTCGCGGTCCGCCAATGCTCTGCCGGCCTGTAGGCAACTGGGCGGTCGCCTCGTTTTGTATTGTGAAGGTATAGAAAAGGCCGTTGAGTCCCGCCTCAGGCTGCACCGTGGAATACCGGTTGTACACCAGCCGGGACTCGCTCACGACGCCGGCCGACCACATCCGCGTCAGCCTTAGCGTCGCACTTTGGTTGCGCGTGAACGTAGGCAGGTCGAGGTCAGCGGTATAGGGCTGGCGCACGCTGGCGAATTGATCCACATCCTGAATGGCGTAGCGGCCGACGAGCATTATCCGGGCGCCCAGCGCTGAGTCCACACGCAAGGTGCCGAGGTTTGTGTTTTGGGGCTGCCCCGCGCCGGCCTCAATCGGCCCGATGCGCGAGACCGCCGCAAATACCGGCAGTGTCACCGGCGAGCCCCCGCCGAAAGGGCGCACCGTCCGCGCCGTCACTTCGGTACTCGACAAGTTCGCCGGCAGCGGGTACTTGCGGAAGATGGCCTGGGTCGCCGGCGAGCTGATCGCCACGAGCTGCGGCGTGGGAACGCTGTAGGTGCTCGAGTCCGAGCTGCGCACCAGGATGGACTCGAACGACCCGAAGAAGAATACCTTGTCCTGCATGATTGGGCCGCCCAGCGACCCGCCAGGCTGGTGGCGGTTGAAAACGGCCCGCGGGTTGCTTCGCGCATTATTCTCGAAGCTGTTGGCGGCCAAGCGGGAGTTGCGCGCGTAGTCGTACGCCGAGCCGTGGAATTCATTGGTCCCGCTTTTGGTCACCAGGTTTGCCACAAACCCGGCATTGCGTCCGTACTCGGCCGTGAAGCTGTTGGTGAGGATGCGGTACTCGCGCACGGCCTCACTGGGCACCGTCTGCCCGGGATTGGTCGACGGTGTGTCGGTGTTGTCGCTGCCATCGAGCAGGAAACTCGCAGCTTCTGCACGCTGGCCGTTGATCGCGATTCCCACGCCTCGAAAGCCTGACCCGCCACTCCCGCTGGCATTCAGAGACGGGACGGCGCCCGCGCTGAGGGCCACGAAATCGTAGGGATTGCGCGCCAACGAAGGCAGCTCAGCCATCACGTTGCGATCGATGACCTGGCTCAGCGTTCCCGTTTCCGCCTCAACCAGCGGCGTGCCCTCCTCGACAGTGACGCTCTGCTCCACCGAGCCGATCTGCATTTCGAAATTCAACTGGATGATATCGTCGACTCGCAGTTCAAGACCCGGCTTGACGATGGTCTGAAAGCCGAGTTTCCGGAACATCAGGCGGTAGATTCCCGGCTGCAAATGCAGAATCCGATAGAGTCCCTCCTCGTTAGTAACCGTGGTGATCCTGACCCCGGTCTCCACGTTGATCGCCTGCACTTCAGCGCCGGTCATCACCGCGCCTGTTGTGTCCGTGACTCGGCCCGTCAGGGTGGCGGTCGGGCCAGCGCACAGTGAGGTCGCCAGCAGAATCAGCATGCCTGGGATTCGCATCGTTCCCCCCCTCCTCGTTCATCTGAGTATGCAGCCGCAAGCGGAGAATTGTGTCACGGCTGGATCAGGCTGGCGAAGAGAATCCCGCGACCGGTCGGCTGCCTGCTGCCCCCTGGAGGCTCGACGGTGACAAACACCTGGTCGATTTGCGCCAGCAAAGCCGGATCTTCGTTCCGCAAAACCCAGCGCTTTTGGCCGGCATCGTCCAGGCTGAGAAAGCCGAGGCTCCGTGGCGGCTGGGAACGTCCCTCCCGTTTTCCCCACACCTGGAACGCGAGCTTCCTGATGTCGCCCCGGTTGTCCAAGTCGAACGCGTAATAGATCAGCTTTTCCCGCGAGTAGAAGACGCGTCCAGGCATTCCGCGCCGGCGGGGACCGCCGATGTCCGCTACCTCAGCGATTCGCATGTCGCGAGCTCCCATCAGATCGCGGATATCCCCTGCGGCGGCCAGAAGCTCGCGCTCACGATCGAGGATTTCGGCCTGCTCGCGCATTCTCGCCGCGATCTGATCGAGCCGGCTTCGCTGCTCAGCGATCGTTCTTCTGTCGGCCGAGAGCACGCCACGGAGTGATTCCAAATCCTGGTTCGCGCGTGCGAGGCTGAGTTGGGCCTGCTGAAGGCCGCGTTCGAGGCGCTCGGTCTCTGCCCGGGCCCCGCCCGACTCCCGGCGAAGCTGCTCCAACTCCGCGGAGAGGGCTGAAGCTCGCTCCTTCAAGCTACCTCTGTCCTGCAGTGCGGCATCGCGCTCGTCACGAAGCGCGGCGAGTTGCCTGGCGAGTTCGAGCTCGCCAGCCGATGGACCGGGCGGCGGCGGTGCGGGCAGCGGTGCCACCTTAGTGGGCAGCGGTTCGCGCTTTTCGGCAACCAGGCGCTCCATCTCGGCGATCCTCTGAGACAAACCCACAATCTTTTCGTCGGCTTCGGTGCGCTGCACGTGGAAGTGGTAGGCCGGCCACCCGAGTAGCACCAGGGCCACCGTAGCGGCGGGCGCTGGGATCCATCGCGGCCAAGTGGTCTGCCGGCGGCTCTCTGCAAGCGGTATGCCCTCCTGGACTGCCCGTTCGACGAACCGCCTCTTCATCGCTCGACCGTCAAGCCGCCAGCCGGCGGTGCGGGGCTCATCCAGTACTGGGAGTCCCTCGCCAACGATCGAGTGAAAATCGCGGTAGCAGGCGCGGCAACTGGGGCATTCATGTAAATGCTCTTGAAGCTTCCGGAACTCTTCCGGTGTGACCTCTCCGGCAGCCGCGAGCGCGCAAAGCTGTTCGAAAACTTCATGAACAGCCATTGTTCACCTCTCTTGGCTCCGGCGCTTCGTGCCTCAGGAATCCCCTCAATTTTCTTAGTCCCCGGTAGTAATGATTCCGGCCATTCACATAAGACTCGCGAACGCGCTCAGAAGCCTCGCGCACGGTAAGTCCGTCAAAGGCAACGAGCGTGATGATCCGTTTCTCCTTGTCGCTCAGCTCTGTCATCCCCCGTTTCAAAACCTGCACCCAGTCATGGAACGTGAGTCCGTCACGCCCTCCCCAGCCGCCCGCCAGTTCGCTGTCCGCGAGCGCTGCGGCGGGAGAGGCGTCGTAGAAACTTCTCAGGGCGAGATACTTCCTCCGGTTGAAGCTGCGGTGGTAGGCATACTGCATCAGCCAGACCTTCACACTGCCTTTGCCGGGCTGATACAGTTCTGCCTTCCGGTACACCTCGATAAAAACATCCTGCATCAGATCCTCGGCTTCTCCCCTGTCGTTCAGGACCTTTCTGGCGATGTCGAAAACCAGCGTCGCATAGCGATCGAACAGCACACCCAGCGCTTCGGCGCCGCCGCGCCGGATCTCGTCGATCAGCTCCACATCCGTTCGATGGCCCAGAATGCCCCCCGGGATAGTCCCCATAGAGTATGCACCCGAATGGCGCGGGTTGTGTCACCGGTTTCCGGCCCTCTTTCCGGCTTTGTAGCCTCCTACCCTCTTCCTGGTGTCCATTGGTGTCCGTTTCCGCTGAGGCAAAGACATAGACTCGAGGGGAACGGGCGGGCTCATGAGACGATCGCAACCCATGGGTAACGAATCGCCTGGACGGAAAGTCATGTTCCAGCAACAATCTTGCTGCAAGTGCTGAGCGAGAATCAGTCGTAAGAGCCGACAGGGGAGTGGACTTGGCACCCAACGCGGCGTTCCTGGAGCCGTAATCGCGACATTGCTGTCGGGACTCACGTTCCCATGCAAATCCACCGCCCCCACAGAATAGGTGTACGCCGTGTTCGCCGCCACCGTGGAATCATGACGACTTCGGCAGGCTCGGCCATATCGCCCTGGAGAACGATGTCCTGATACCACTGAGCAAAGTCGCGATCGCGGGGTGTGATGGGTGATTCCGCCATGAATTTCTCTATTTTGGCAGAAGGGGCGTATACTGGTCACCCGAATGGACGTACTCATTATCCTGGCCGCGCTGGCACTGTTGATTGTGGTGGCGTATCGCGGGTTCAGTGTGATTCTGTTTGCGCCGGTGGCTGCGCTGCTGGCGGCGGCTCTCACTTCGCCGACGCTCGTGTTTCCGTTCTATTCGGGGATTTTCATGGAGCGCCTGGCGAGTTTCGTGAAGCTGTACTTTCCGGTGTTTTTGTTGGGGGCGGTGTTTGGGAAATTGATGGAAGTGTCGGGGTTCGCGCGGGCGCTGCTGCAGGCGCTGATCGGGCTGATCGGGGCGCGCCATGCGATGTTGGCGATTGTCGGAGTGGCGGCGATGTTGACCTATGGGGGCGTGTCGTTGTTCGTGGTGGTGTTCGCAGTGTACCCGTTCGCGGCGGAGATGTTCCGGGTGGCAGATATTCCGAAACGGCTGATACCAGCGACGCTGGTTCTGGGGCTGGGGACGTTCACGATGGACGCGCTGCCGGGTTCGCCACAGATACAGAACATCATCCCGACGGCGTTTTTCCATACGAACGCTTGGGCCGCGCCGTGGCTGGGATTGTTTGGCGGAACGCTGGTGTTTGCGAGCGGCATGGCGTATCTGGAGTGGCGCCGGCGCCAGGCAGCGAAGACGGGCGAGGGGTATGGGGAGGGCCATCGGAATGAGCCGCATGTGGTCTCGGATGGCGCACTGCCGAATCCCTGGCTGGCGGTTGCGCCGTTGTTGATTGTCGGGGTTCTGAACAAGCTCAATACATCGTGGATTCCGGCGGTGTATGGGAAGACCTTCGACTTCGCGGCGGTTGGGGTTGCCAAGACGGGGCCGGTGGATATCGGGCAGGTGGCCGCGTTGTGGAGCGTGGAGGCGGCGCTGGCGATTCTGTTTGTGGCGGTGACGGCGTGGGGCCGGTTGCGGGCGAGGTTTCATCAGGAGACGCAGCAGGCGGTGGGCGGGGCGATGCTGGCGACATTGAATACAGGCTCGGAGTACGGGTTTGGCGCGGTGATCGCGTCGCTGGCGGGGTTTCAGACGGTGAATGCGTTTTTGTCGCAGGCGATCTCACAGCCGCTGGTGAATGCGGCCGTGACGACGACAACGCTGGCTGGAATTACGGGGTCCGCGTCGGGCGGGATGTCGATTGCGCTGGCGAGCATGGGGCAGACGTACCTGGAGAGGGCGCAGGCGGCGGGGATTCCAGCGGAGGTGCTGCACCGGGTGACGGCTATGGCAAGCGGGGGGATGGATTCGCTGCCGCATAATGGGGCGATTATTACATTGCTGGCCGTAACTGGGATGACGCACCGGGAGTCATATCGGGATATCTTCGCAATTACTTGTTTGAAGACGGCGATGGTGTTTTTGGTAATTGCGTTTTATTCGCTATTTGGGGTGTATTGATGCTGCACGGCAAAACGGCGTTGGTGATTGGCGGATCGCGGGGAATCGGGCGCGGGATTTGTTTGCGGCTGGGTGCGGAGGGGGCGGAAGTGATCGTGCACTACCATCGCAACCGTAAAGCCGCGGACGAGGTGCGGGGACTGCTCGGCGGGAAGGCGCGCGTGGTGCAGGCCGATATTGCGCAGCCGGAGCAGATCGAGGCGATGTTCGCGCAACTGGCGGGGGTGAAGCTGGATGTACTGGTGATTTGCGCGGGGGTGTGGAGGGCGAGTCCGGTGGGCGGGTCGACTGTTGCGGTGATGAACGAGATCGTGGATACGAATCTCAAGGGACCCTTCTGGGTGTTGAACTGCGCGTCGCCGTTGCTGGCACACGGGGCACGGGTGATCAACATCTCTTCGGTGGCGGGGCGGATTGGAGTGGCGGGGGGACGGAGTTTATATGGTGCGACCAAGGCGGCGGTGGACGCGTTGACGCGTAACTGGGCGTTGGAACTGGCGCCGCGCCGCATTCTGGTGAATGCGATTTCTCCCGGGTATGTGACGACGGACATGACGGCAGGACATTTTTCCGATCCGGCGGTGTATGAGAATGCGCGGCGGCGTCATCCGCTGGGCCGGATGGGGGTGCCAGAGGACACGGCCGGGGTGGTGCTGTTTCTTTGTTCCGAGGATGGGGGGTTTATTACGGGGCAGAGTATCAACGTTAGCGGCGGATTTGTGGTGTAGGGCTCCGGATCGAAAAAAACTGAGAGAAACCGCTGGTGGGCGCACTATTTATCAGGAACCAACTGCAATGGGAATCTGCATCTGATATTCGGGCCGGCTGAATTCGCCTCGCCTGTTTGAGGAAATGGTAAAGGACCTCCACATGGTGAGCGAGAGCTTCCGATGGAGATGCGCGGACGTGGAGATCCCGATAGCGGGGGTGCTCTTGGAGGACCGCAAAGGCCGCAAACCACGGCTTGTGGAGGAGACCTTGCGCGGTGTGTACGTCACCCCGCCCGACACCGAGACTCTGCTATTGGCGGCGCGGATGGTATTCGGACCCACGGCCGCACGCAAATGATCGCTTTTTGTTCGCTGTGGCCGTTGTTGAATTCGTGAGATGAAAGATAGTTGAACTTTTCGCAGCAAAGTCGCGTTAGAGTGGGTGAGGAGATCGCAATGCAGATTCGCCGCCTATTTTTCGCCGCCGCCTTTTCCGCTTTGAGCCTGTTTGCCGCCGATGCCGGGCTCCTGCGGACGCTTCCCGCCGATTCCGCTTTTATAGCCGGGATTCGTGCTGACCAGGTTCGTTCCTCCCGCTTTGGACAGTTCCTGCTGGACCAAATGAAGACCGAAGAGAAGAACATGAACGAGTTCATCACCGCGACGGGGTTTGACCCGCGGCGTGATTTGTCGGAGCTGGTGGTTGCGTCGTCGAATGCCAAGGGCCATGGGAAGACGCTGGTAGTCGCGCGCGGCCGGTTCGACGTCGCCAGGATCCAGGAGTTCACAGCGAAGCATGGCATGCGAACGCAGTTGCATCAGGGTGTGAACCTGATGGCGGGTAACGGGGGCCACTCCGAGGGCGCGCTGGCTGTGCTGGATGGGTCCACTGCTGTAGCGGGCGACCTGGAGATGGTGAAGGCTGCGATCGACCGGCACAAGTCTTCGATGGCGGGGGTGATGGATCCGAAGGTTGCCAACCGCATCATGGACATGAGCACGAAGTACGATGCTTGGATGGTATCGGCGTCGCTGGCGCGGCTGGCCGACGACGTAAAGGATCCGCAGTTGGGCGGCATGATGGCGGGCGATTTCATGAAGTCGATGGAGAGCGTGCTCGGCGGAGTGCGGTTCGGCACCAATATTGAGATCATGACGGAAGCGACGATGCGGTCAGAGAAAGACGCGACGGCGATGGTGGACGTGGTGAAGTTCCTCGCGGGTATGCTTCAGCTCAATAGCCAGAATGACAAACGGGCTGGCGAGGCTGCGCGGTTGCTGGACAAGATGGAGTTGAAAGCGAGTGGCACGCAGTTCCGGATGTCATTGACGATTCCGGAGGAGATGGTGGAAGGATTTCTGAAGCCGGCGGCGGTGGTGGTGCGGAAGAAGAACCCGGTGATCTAGGAGCCCGTCCGAGAATTCAATTTGCAAGTCACATCTTGTAGAAGGTACAGCGCCCGCCTGCAAGCTGTTGTGGTCAATGTAGTGAATTCTTCCTTTCTCGGACACACTCCTAGAGGCTCTACCGCGTGGGTCATCTCAGGAACAATCTCGATTCCAGGAACAACCTCGAGCCCGGAATATCGAATGTCACTTTGAGGAACGCACTGCCGAGGTTCGCGGAGTAGTGCAGCTCAGAGCCGAAACTTCCGGTGGTTTGTCGCAAGAAACGCACGACCGGCATCTCGGCCGCGAAACGCGCGATGCGAACTTCCTCTATGCGTCCGGTGATGTCAGCGGCGGGTCCCCCGAATCCACGGGTGGTCCCCGGAACCCAGTCATCCGCGGACTCGATCAACTTATGACGATCCACAAATGGGGAGCACACGGTGAGAATGTGTGCGCTGCCAGTGTCGAGATGCATATCGACCTCGATTGGCTCTTTGCCGCGCACGCGTATGCTGCCGCGCACGACAGGACCGGTGGTCATGCGCAAAGGAAGGACGGCAGCCTGTGGTGATGGCTGGTACGTATCCGGGTGGAAAATTCGCACACGGGAGCCGGGGTAGTCGATTTCGACAACGTACTTGCCGAACAATGGGAAGCCAAGAATACCGCCGACCGGCCCCTTGAAGGCAAGCGACTTCATATCAAATGCATAAGACCGGATTTCGATCCCTCCCAGGTTGAGATGCACACCGGCGAGTGTCGCCACCCGCTGTTCCCCTCCACTTCCGGAACTCATGCAATTCCCGACGCCGTGAGACCAAGCGACGCGGCGCGCTCGCGGTCAATAACGCAGCCCGCGGCGGCGGAATCCAGAATGAACGTAAGGGGCTCACCATTTACCGTCACCCGCACCAGCGGTAGATTCTTCTCCATCGTCATGGCAGAACGACGGCCTGTCGCGGTTCAGCGGCGGTTACCGTGGTTGCATGGGCGAGCAGTGCGATCGCGGGCAGGCGCATGGCGAAGTAGACACCCGGATGGAGGAGGAAGTTCCGCGGGAAGATCTACGACAGCCTCAGTACGGCTGCAAGGACCGCGCCGGCAGCCCCCTTTCCCACCAGCTTGCCGAACTCACTCTCATCGATCCCGGCAATGCGTCCCAGGAGAAGAATCGGGCCGGAGGAATGTCCCGGATTCCGCCACTGCGCCATCTCGATTAGGGCTGGGAGAGCTTTGGGCCTGAGGCGGGCGAGCACCTCCGGGTCGCGATCGTGTGTGAGCAGCGTGAGCAGCATCAGGCACTTGTTGCGGTCGGACCAGATGGACCAGTTCAGCCTGTCGATGAACGGGGCGGCCGGGATCTGACTGGCGGTCACCAAGCTGATGGAGATCTGTCCCAAGAATGTGTTCCTGGCAGCATGTTTTTGCGTATGTTCGTTGCCTAGCGATGCCATCCATTTTGTATCCGCAATCTGCGCCATCCTTCGCTGATACAATGATGAAAGATCTCCGATGCCTAACTCGACAGATGAACGTTTGGCTCTTGAGCTCTTGAGAAACCATGCGGAGTTCAAGACGACACTGACCTCGTTGAGTATGAGGAATGACCTGCGGACATTGGACGCCCACGTCCATGCGGTTGCTCGCCGGTGGTTTGAACTGGCACGCGCGCACTACACGGAGGCTCTGGGAATGGATCCAAGCTCCAGCCCACGATCAGTGTACTCAAGGGCATACTACGCTGCCTATAACGCCTCAAAGGCTGTCAGATATGTGGTACGTGGCTTCGTGAGCTTGAGGGGGGATGATCACAAGAAAGTCGCCGAACTACCGGACAGTTTTCCGGATGTGGATTCCTGGGTCGCGAAGCTCCCGCAACTCTATGAGCATAGACTGCGGGCCGATTACGACAACTGGTCGGATTCGCTCCTTGAGAATCAACTAACTCCGCCTGAGTGTCTGGCGGCTGCAAAAGCGTTCATCGAAGTCGCCGAAGGGTTCTTGGTTTCCGAATACGGACTTAAAGTATGAATGCGATTGGAGACACAATGGAACAGGATCAGGCGCGAAGCGCCGCAGCAAATCTCTTTGCGCAATCTCTAGGCCTGCCAGATGTTCAGACTATGATCGAACTTGTCGGTCACGAGGAGTTTCTGAAGTTCAAGGTCGGACGACACGCTCCGATATATGAGCACGCCTTGCGTGCGACATTCAAGAACCTCCCAGATAGTAACCAGTTTCATGGTTTGTTGGGTTTGCACGTCGAAACACCAGCAGGTTTCCCTGATTCGATGGAGGCTGGGGTGCTGCGTGGCATATTGGGTCGATCCACTCGGGCGATTAGCGGGCAGTCTGCGACACAAATCTTCCCTGGGCAGTACGTCCCTTTTCAGAACAACGAGGAGACCCAGGCCATCCAGCCAGCTACTCACTTGATTGTTGGAAGGCGTGGTGTGGGGAAAAGCACACTCATTCTCAAGGCGAAGGAGTTGCTCGACAGATCTCCAAGTATCTCCGTGATTTTGGATATGCAGCCATACGCCCACCGCATAGATAAAGATGTGCGCATGGACATCATGGCAGATCTGTCGGTGCTGATCGCAAAAACACTGATCTCGCGGTATCCCGCGGAGGGTGATAGCCGAACGACACTCGAGGAGTTTGCGGATGACCTCTTGGCTGGCAGAATTCTTCCCGATAGGGCCAGTGCCGCCTTCCGAAGAGCTATCATCAATGTTACTGACCGCATTGCCAGCGATTTGTTTGTCTTCTTGGACGATTTCCACCTCGTCGAAAGCAGTCAGCAACCTGAAGTACTTGAAGCCATTCACGGCGCGCTCAAGGGTGCCAAGGGATGGCTGAAGGTTGCCGGCCTTCGATCGCTTTTGCGAGCATACGATCCGAGAACAAAGAAGGGGTTGCAGAGCCCCGGAGACGCACAAGTGATCTCACTTGACTTAACCCTGGTAGATCCCGCTGCGGCGGAAGACCACTTGAAGCGTATCCTCAACAACTTCCTCAGACTCGTAGGTATCGACAAGATCAGTTCCGCCATCGCAGATCTGGCTTTCCATCGTCTCGTGTGGGCCAATGCCGGGGTGCCGCGAGATTTTCTTCAGATGTTCTCGCGCTCCATCGAGCACGCTTCGCGCTCTAAGCGGCGTAGGGTGGAGCTAACGGACGCGAATCTGGTAATCGGTGAATTCGGACAGCAGAAAATGGTCGATCTAGAGGAAGATGCCAGAAACGAAGAGAACTCCTTAAGGAATGCGTTGACAGCAATCGAAGGTCACTGTCTGGATAAGAAGAAGATTAATGCTTTTCTGATCAGAAGTGAAGCAACTGAGGGTTATAGGGCCGTTCAGACTCTGAGCGACCTGCGGTTGTTGCATCTGCTGCATCAAACGATTACGCCACACAAAGCCGGTGAGCGATATGAAGCGTACATGCTCGACTACTCCCTTTTTACGGGGTTCCGTCGTCGCCCGAATATCACGCAGATGCTCCCCAAAGATGGCAAACAATTCAAAGCCGCCGAGTTGCGCAAGATACCGATTTTGCCTCGCGGGTTCCTCACTTGCTAGACTAGAAACTTGTCAAAACAAACGCCTCGAACGTCTGAACAACGCTAACTGGAACCCGACGGCCTTCCTTAGTGCCCTGCTCTCAGGGGTGAGCCTGAGGTGAACACCCGATGTAGGTGCTGGAGATGGTGCCGGGCCGAAAGTCGAAAGCGCCGGTCCGACCAAAGAGAACGCTGTGGCTGCTGGAAGAGGCGCAGGTAGCGGCCTGCATTGGCAGGCTATCGCGCGGTAGCTTACCAGCCCTGATACACCTTGCTGAAGCGCCAGCCTTCGGGGCGATAGCGCACTTCGGCGCGCGGGTACTCGGCTTTCACTTTGCTCATCAATAGCGGGATGCCCATGGGATCGCGCGTGTCCACCATCAGGAGCTTGCGCGGGGCGATGGCGCGTGCAAGGTCGGGCAAATCGTAGTCCTTGAGCACGCCGGGGATGATGATCTCCGGCAGACCGCGATGCATCCTCGCTTGCGTGATGGCGAACCACGAAAGAGGCATCGCCTCAGTGGCGAGGCTCTGCACGTCGCTCGACAGGTAGGCTGCGTGGAGAGCGGCGACGGCGGAGTTGCCGCGCGCGTAGATGCGGATGCGCGAGGCGTCGATTGCGGGGTTGGCTTTGAGCTCTGCGATGACACGGAGCAGATCGGCGGTCTGGAGGCCGACTACCGTTTGGCCGAGAACGAACGCCCGGCTGGCCATCTGGTACGGAGATGTGTAGCCGCTTTCGGAGCGGCCCACAGTGCTGATGGCGAATTGCGCGGAGAGGATGGCGCTGCCCGACGCGTGCAGGTCGGCGAGATCCTCTTTGGTAGCGTTCAGGGCGATGATGGCCGGGGCCTTGCCGCTGGTGTTCCGCGGGAGATGCAGTGTGAAATTGTGGAACGCCGGGGCGGCTGCGGGGATGGCGGCGCGGTTAATAACAGTACTGCGATCAAGGGAACGCGTGGCGGTACGGCGTGCGTGTATGGCGAGGGCATCCTTGGCATTGAGCGACTGCGTGGTCTCGCCGCCCATACTGGTGCGCAGTTGACCTGTGGCGGTGGCGTAAAGTAACTGCTCGGGCTCGGTTTCGACGGGATCCTCCTGCGGCGCGGCGTCGCGGCCGAGGAGCCATTTTTCAAGCCAGCGATAGGCGGCTTCGCGGCGGGGCTTTGACCAGCCGTGCGTGTCGTCATACTCGAAGTATCCGGCTTTGGCTGCCGCATCCTGCGTAGTGTAGGCGCTGCGGATTTCCTGGTAAGCAGCGCGGGCTCCGTCAATCGGGAAGAAATCCTGGATGGCCGTAGTCATCAGGAAGGGACGGGGCGCGAAGGAGAAGGCGAAGTCGGCGAAGTCGAGGCCGTCGCGCAGGAAGTTGGGGAAAACCTGTTCGGCGTCTTGCGGGCCAGGCTTGGTCCACAACTGATGCCACGAGGTCATGTAGCAGGAGGATACGGCCGCGGCGAGCCGCGGTTCGAGCGCCGCGAGATAGGCCGATTGCGTGCCTCCGCCGGAGTTGCCGGCAACGGCGATTCGCGCCGGATCGACTTCCTTGCGAGTGAGCAGGTAGTCGAGGGAGCGCATGCCATCGTAGATCTCGTAGCGGGCGATGTGGTTGCCGGCGAGCAGGCATTGCAGGCCGCTGGTGGTGTGCTCGGCAGTGCCGATGCCGGGGCGTGAAAGACCGGTGGCGTCATCGAGCATTTCGCTACGTTCGCCCTGACCCATCGGGTCGATGGCGAGGACGACAAAGCCGCGCTTGGCGAGAGTGATCCAGACGTGCTGATACGTGGCCGATGCTTTGCCGTTGGCGCTGTGGCCGGCGACTCCGATGAGCGCCGGGTGGGGGGCGGAGCCAGAGTCGGGCAGATAGAGGTTGGCGGTGACGTAGAACTTCGGAAGGCTTTCGAAGATGACGTTCTCCACGCGGTAGCCTTGGCGTTTGAAGGTGCCGGTGATGCGCGGGTTGAGTGGCGCCTTGGTGGTGGGCAGGCCGCCGATGGAGGCGAGGATCTTTTGGCGGATGGCGGCTTGGCGTTGTGTCAGCGAGTCGCGGGTCAGAGTAGAGATCTCGCTGGTGCGGCGGGCCATTGCCCGGGCGGCGAGATCGTTGAGGTAACGGTCCACCTCCGGCTGCGCGCCCAGCCGGAGGGTGATCAGGAAAACGATGTAGCGCACTCAGCCGCGTCCATCAAGCGTCTTCATGAGGTAGGTGAGGTTGCGCTTCATGTCGGCTTCGACGTTCTTGGAGGGCGAGTCGGTTTCGAGGACGGCGAAGGCGTCGTAGCCGATGTCGCGAAGGGCTTTGAGGACGCCGGGGAAGTCGATCTTCCCTTCGCCGAGATAGCCGGGATTGTCCTTGAGGTGGACTTGGCAGATGCGCTTCTTGCCCAGCCAGCGGATCTCGCGGATAGGGTCGAAACCGGCGCGCGTGGAGTTGCCGACGTCGTAATAGGTAAGGACGGCCTTGGAGCGGGACCGCTCCATGATGCGGACGTTGTCTTCGGCGGAGATGGTGTCCTCCAGTCCGAGTTGGACGCCCGCCTTTTCGGCTTCGGGGCCGAGCTCGCGGAGTACGTCGCCGACGTATTCCTTTTCCTGCTGGGTCTCCAGCGCGCCTTTGCCGAAGAACGGAAGCAGCATCACCTTGGCATCGAGCTTTTTGGTGATCGGGATGCCGTCGGCGATCCACTTCTGCCCGAGCTTGTCGTTCTTGAGGTAGTTGACGTGGAGGATGTCGAGGCAGGTGCCCGCGAGACGAATGCCTTCTTTCTTGCCGGCGGTGATGTACTGGGCGATCACTTCGGCGTTGTCGAGCGGGAGCTTATCGGCGGCTTTGCGGCCAAGGCTCACCTGGACGCCGGCGAAGCCGAGTTTGCGCGCGACGGCGACTGCTTCGAGCTTGCCGGTTAACCGGAGATTCCAATCCGTAACTCCGATTTTGAAGCTGTGGTTCTTGGCGGCGGCGGGGAGCGCGGCGAGAGCGCTGGTGGCGAGGAAACCGCGACGGGTGAGGGTCATGACAACAGTTTACAGCCGCGCGGCGCGTGTGGGAAGTGCGTCTAGACGAAGAAACCGTAGACCACGTAGGCGAGTCCGGAGCCGAGGATCGCGCCGGCGATCACGTCGCTGAGAAAGTGCATGCCGAGCAGGATGCGGGAAGCGGCAATGCTGAATGCGCAGAAGTACAATCCGACAGCGAGGCCCGGATAGAACTGCGTGAGGCTGACCGCCATGCAGAACGCCGTAATCGTGTGGCCCGAGGGGAATGAGAACTGATCAGGAGGCATCAAGCTGGCCCAGCAATGCGGTTCAATGTGGCAGGGGCGCCGGCGGCCGGTGAGCTGCTTCATCCAGAGGAACAGAACGATGCCCAAGGCCACGGACAACGCCGCAGAGGCAACGGCGCGGTACTTGGGTTCACCGCCGAACAGGAGCATCGCGATTAGAATGGGATACCAAAGCCAGCCGTCGCCTCCGCGAGTGGCGCAGATCATCCACAGGCGGATCCAACGGGGCGCATGCCAGCGGTTCACTCTCCGCATCAGCGAGTGGTCACGCGACAGAATGAAACTAAGGACTGCCAAGGTTCGCCCCTCTCTACGAGTGTACCCGTCTTTCGACAGCTTCAGTGTGACTCGGTTTTGTTACATCGCCGTCAACGGTGGAAAAAACATTCGTGAATCGAATTGTTTTGGGTGGCCTGGCTGACAAAGTGTCTGCTAATCTGGCACGAGAATGCAAGAGCGTCCGCGGAAAGTGGATTTCGTGTTCTTCGACGCGGGAGGTGGGCACCGGGCCGCGGCTACGGCGCTGAAGTCGGTGATCGAGAAACAACGAGGGTGGGACGTGCGGCTGGTGAATTTCCAGGAAATCCTCGATCACCTGGACATATTCCGCAAGATCTCCGGCATCCGGCTGCAGGATGTGTACAAACTGATTTTGAAGAAGGGTTGGACGCTGGGTTCGCCACAGATGCTGGTGATCATGCACACACTGATCCGGTTGTACCATCCGGCGCAGGTGAGCGAACTGAAGAAATTCTGGGAGGAATCGAAGCCGGACATGGTGGTTTCGGTGATTCCGAATTTCGCCCGTGCGCTCTACCAATCATTGCAGGCGGCGCTACCGAAGACGCCGCTGGTGACGATTCTGACGGACCTTGCCGATTACCCGCCACATTTCTGGATGGAGCCAGGGCAGGATCAGTATTGGATTTGCGGATCGGAGAGAGCGGTGCGGCAGGCGATGGCGATGGGGTATGCGCGGGAGAAAGTGCTGCGGGTTTCGGGCATGGTTTTGAATCCGCGTTTCTATGAACCGGTGATGATGGACCGCGTTGCCGAACGGAGGAAACTGCGGCTGGAACCGGAGAGGCCGACCGGGCTGATTTTGTTTGGGGGGCAGGGGTCGACTGTGATGGAGTCGATTCTGCAGCGGCTCGCTGAGGATCAGACGGCGGCGCAGTTCATAGCGATTTGCGGGAAGAACGATGCGTTGCGGAGGCGGTTGAGCGACCGCAAGTGGCCGATGCCGGTGCACGTGGAAGGGTTCACGACGGAGATTCCGGCGTTCATGCACCTATCGGATTTCATGATCGGAAAACCTGGCCCGGGCAGTTTGAGCGAGGCGATGCACATGCGTCTGCCGGCCATTGTGGAGCGCAATGCATGGACCCTTCCTCAAGAGCGGTACAACGCCGAGTGGCTGACGGAGAACGAGACCGGGTTGGTGTTGTCGAGCTTTCGCGATGTCGATAAGGCGGTGCGGCAACTGCTTGCGGGAAACACCCTCGATCTTTACCGGGCAAATACTCATAAGCTGACGAATCGGGCGGTCTTCGAAATTCCATCGCTGTTGGAGCGAATCATGGAGGCCGGCGGCTCCGCAACATGATCGCCCTTCATCGCCAGCCCGTGAGCTCGCCGAAGCGCGCGCTGCCTAATTACAGAACGAACCGAAGCCGCCCGACACCCAAGCCCGCTGAGCCACGCCAGCCGCTCATCCTACGGGTCGCCTGGTCACCCTCAACAGCTAGCCCACCGCCTCCGGTCGCTCTTGAGTTCAGTGCAATTAGTCGCGCCATTCGACGCGTACTTTGCCTTGATGGGAACGGTGGGGGAACCTTTCCAGTTTCATGGTCCCGGTGGATGCGTTCCAGTCAAGGGCGCCGCGGACGGGGGTTTCGAATGGGTACACCCAGCCGTCCTCTGTGATCAACCTCACGAGCTTGCCTTTGGGAGGACGCTGGTTGGTTTGCGTGACGAACCAGCCGTCTTCGATGGCCTTCAAGTCGCCTCCGCGTGATGGCTTGGTCGAGTAGTTCAGGTTCGGTATGCGGACGACGCCGGGCGCGAATTGGACTTCGTCGGTGCGGTCATTGATGCGAATGCGCAGGCCGTTCGGGGCGGCTTCCACGGCGGTGACGCCGGGGGCGATTTCGATCACGGCGAGGAAGGTGCTCTTCGATGCGTGCCGGCGGGCACGGAAGAACCCCCGCTGGTGCTGATCGAGGCGGGCGTCGTCTTCACCTGCGCCGCGGATGGACGGGTTGGCGCCGGTGATGAGTTCGTCTCCGGCTTCGGCGAGAAAGTGCACGCGGAGGCTTTGCGGCATGGCGACCGGCACGACTCGCGCTGTTGCGATGGAGTGCTTGCGTTGCTCGCTTAGAAAGCCGAAAGCGTATGTGGGTTCGTAGATGCGCGAGATCTCGCCCTCGTTGGCTGTGGGCTTCCAATTGGGGATTGGTGGGATGGGGGTGGACGGTCCTTCGATTTGCGCGATGCCGCCGTTGTCAGCGTCGCCGTGAAGGAAATAGTCGTGGATGGAGCCGCCTTCCACTTCGAAGCGGTCGATCAGGTAGGCGCCGTCCACGGAGATGAGTGTGCGGCTATAGAGTTTCGCGAGTTGCGGGTAGGCGCGTTCGCCTGATGCCATGATGAGTTGCACACGCGGGTGGGAGGTGTCGAAGTCGAGGAGCGCGCCGTCTCCCTGCTGCATGTTTTGATTCCGCTCGTCGATGACGACGGTGTTGTGGGCGACTGTAGCGAGGGTCCAGGGGCGGTAACGCGTGTGGGTGTAGCCGAGGTCGGAGAGCAGTTCTTTGCCGCGTGCGAAGAGGAGCAGCGAGAGATGGTCAGCGTGCTGGTGGCCGTAGCCGCCCGACCAGGTAAGGTGGGCCTGCCATTGCCGATCGCCGGCGCCGCCGCCGAGGATTCCGTGGCCAAGGGCGGGGAGCAGCGTGGGCTGGCTCCTGGCGAGCGGTTCATCGCGATCGGTGGACCAGGTGTCGTGCATCGGCGCAGGACGTCCGTTCGGGAGGCGCATTTTCGCGATGGCTTCTTCGGCCAATAGCAGTTCCACCGGCATCCGCGCCGATCCGGCCAGCGTGACCACCTGCTTCAAATTACGAACAGTCTGGCGCGCGTAGGAAGGCGCGCCTTCCGCCCAGGAGCCGTCGTAGTAGAACTTGAGCGCGATCAGCGTGGGGATGCGCGACAGGGCCGAATCGGTGTAGCGCGGCTCGCGGAGGATGCGGCCGGCGCGAACCAGGTGGGCCCACATGGTGGGGCTCATGTTGGAGTTCGGCTCGCGGAAACTCATCAGCTCGTCGGCGGCGAGGCGGAATAAGTTCGTTTCGATGGCACTGCGTTCGGCAGGTGTGAGAACCGCGGCCGGGGAAATGAGGTCGTAGGTTTCCAGAAGGGCTGCGGGCATGTCGTTGTAGGCCCACCAGCTCCAGCGCGCGCCGCGCAGTTCGGGGACGTATTTTTCCGGGGCGAACATTCCGGGGAAGATTTGTTTTTGCCTGAACGGATAGTCGTAGTGGAAGCACCAGTTGGGGAAGACCTCAGCGAAGCGCTGCAGGATTGCCGCGGCGCGTTGCGCGTGTTGCTTGTCTCCGGTGCCCGCGTACAGCAGCGCGAGGTTGCGGGCTTGCGTGGAGAGGTAGTCCTTTACGAGATCGTCGCGGCGGGCGCCAAAGAAGTAGCGGTAGCCGGAGGCGTCTTCCCAATAGGGATAGTCGTGCGTTTCGCCGCGTGGGGATTGGACTCGAAGGCGGTCGTTTTCCGGGTATTTCGCGCTCGGATAGCGGTGTTTGCAGTATTGGCACTGGACCGCGTCAGGGTCCGCCGGGTTCCAGATGAGTTGATGTTCCTGACGGCCGGCCTGGCAATTGGGGCAGCCGACGAAGTAGAGGCCCGATTGCCGGGGAACGAGTGCGCGAAGCTGATCCATGGAGAGAGCACGGACGTGCGCGGTGGAGGCGATGAGTTGCGCGGTATTGAGGCGCCTTGCGTCAGGGGCGTAGATGGTGGGTTGCGCGGGGGCAATCGCTGCCAGTAATGGGATCAGGAGAATATGTGTCAACAAGGGCAGTATACAAGACGGAACTCGGTGGCTTTCCCCATACAAATGAAAACATTGGTGGAAGTCTTCAGTTAGGCCAACGCGGTGACGATGGAACCGCATGGAGAGTAAATGCGCAGGTTGCATGTTCGGGTGAACTTCCTATGGGCGCTGAGCGGCAATCTGGCGTTTGCAGGGGCGCAATGGGCCTTCATCGTCATTCTGGCCCGGCTGGGGGACGCGCCGATGGTGGGGCAGTATTCGCTGGGTCTGGCGGTGGTGGCGCCGTTGTTTTTGCTGGCCAGCCTGAATCTGCGCGCGCTGCAAGTCACCGACGTTCGGGAGGACTTCGATTTCCTTGACTACTTCACGATCCGGATGATGACTTCCGCGGTGGCTTTTGTGGTTTGTACTGCTGTGGCGCTGTCCGGGAACTACAGCCGGCAGACGGCGGCGGTGATTGCCGGATTGACGGCTTCGAAGGCGATTGAGGCAACGAGCGAGGTGATCCAGGGGCGGCTGCATCAATATGAACGCATGGATGTGGTGGCGCAGTCGCTGATGTTGCGCTGGTTGGGTTCGCTGGTGGTGATGACGGCGATTGTGTTCTATCTCAAGAGCGCGGTGTGGGCAGTGCTGGGCGCGTGCGTCTGGTCGTTTTCCGTGTTGGTGATATTCGACATCCCGGCGCTGGGGCGTTCGGGGGTGTGGCGGGGCAAGTTGTGGGATTCGTTTCACCGGATACGCGAAAGCGTGTCGCGGTCGAAGGTGCTGCGGCAATCGAGAGAGATTCTGGTGGAAGCCGGACCGCTTGGTTTCATCCTGATGCTCGTGTCGTTGAATGGCAGTCTGTGCCGGTTCTGGCTGGCGCACTTCCATGGCGAGCGGGAGGTGGGTTTGTTCTCTGCGCTGTCGTATGTGGCCCTGGCCGCCAACACCCTTGTGATTGCGATGGGGCAGGCGAGTGGGCCGGCGATGGCACGCTGTTCGGTGAATGGGGATGCCAACGGGTACATGAGGCGTGCCGGGAAACTGGCGGTATTGGGAGGCATCATCAGTGCGGGCGGGATTGGCTTTGCCTTGTTTTGGGGGAGGGAGGCGCTGGGTTTGTTGTACGGTCCGAAGTTCGCCACCCAGACGGAAGCATTCCAATGGCTGATGGTGGGGAGCGCGTTCTCGGTGCTGGCCACTTGCGCGGGCTATTCTTTGTCGTCCGCGCGGTACATCAAGGAACAGGTTCCGATGCACCTGGCGGTCGGGGCGACTATCTGCGCAGCGGCGTGGTGGCTGATTCCGCGCTACGGTGTTTTGGGGGCGGCCTATGCCCAGGCAGGCGGCTATTTCCTGCAACTGCTGGTGAGTGTGGCGATGGTGGACAAAGTGTACCGGCGCATAGCCGGCACCCAAACGGGCGAGCAAACCAAGACGCAAATGAATCCGGCGTTAGGCGAGATGCGTATCAGGAGGCATGGAAACCCTTACTCGTACACCATTGGAAGCCGCGCACTGCTATCTGGACTGCTTGCGCTGCGGGAACGCCGATGGATTCCCCGTAGCGGACGGAATCCGGTTTGAAGATCCGCTGACCAATGGTCCTCAGGAAGGCAAGGCGGCGTTCCTCGAGTTTGTCGCACCGATGCCGAACATCATTCAGGACATCCACATTCTGCGTTCGTGGGTGGACGGCCAGTCGGTGATCGTGCAGTGGGACGCGCACACCGTGGCGGGAGTCATCCCTGTGATGGAACTCTTTACCGTTGTGGATGGTCTTGTGTGCAGCTCGCGTGCGTACTTCGACCCGCGGCCTCTGACTAATCCGTCGTAGGTGATATCATCGGCGCAAGATGATTCGACTGCTTCCGCTCCTGCTGCTGATTCCGCTCGCCTGCGCGGCCGAATTCCGAGGCGGCGTCTACGCCGCCGACATCACGCCGCAAAAGTGGCCGGTGCGGCTGATCGGCGGGTTCGATCGCATCTATGCCGACAGAGCTTCCGACCCGCTGCACGCGCGAGCGTTTGTCTTCGACGATGGATCGAGGAAAACTGCGATCGTCGTGATCGACAGTTGCTACCTGCCGCGGCCGCTCTACGATCGCGCCAAAGCACGGGCGTCCAAGGCAACCGGCATCCCCACGTCGCACATGCTGATGGCGGCAACACACTCGCACAGCGCGCCGCCGTCGAAACCCGAAGGCGCCAGCGTGGAAGAACTCGCCTATCAGAAGCTGCTCGAGGACAGGATGGTTGAGGCGGTGACGGAAGCGCACCGGCGGCGCGAACCCGCGCTGATTGGCTGGACGGTGCATGAGGAACCGGAGGAACTGCACAACCGCCGCTGGTTTGTGAAGCCGGAGTCGATGCCGCTGAATCCGTTCGGGGAACGGACGGACCAGGTCCGCATGAACCCGCCGCGCGACGGGAATCTCATCCGGCCGGCGGGAGGCACGGATCCGGGCTTCACAGTTGTGAGTATCAAGACGAAGGCCGGCAAGCCGCTTGGTCTGCTTGCCAACTACTCGCTACACTATGTGGGCAACACGCCCCGGCTGACGGTGTCGGCGGATTACTTTGGGGAATTCGCGCGGCTGATGAAGGAACGCCTCGCGGCCGAGGGCGCGTCGCCGGCGTTTGTCGCGGCGCTTTCTAATGGAACAAGCGGTGACGTCAACAACATCAATTTCCACAACGCCGACCCGCGGCGCGAGCCGATGGAGAAGATACGCATCGTGGCCGGTAAACTCGCGGACAGCGCCATGAAGGCCTATCGGGAAACGAAGTACAGCGGCGTGGCGCGGATCGGTATGGAGGAAAGGGAGCTTCCGCTGCGCTACCGCAAGCCCACGGCGGCGCAACTGGAGCGCGCACAGCAGTACCTCGCCGAGCCGGACGAGAAGAAACTACCGGCACGGGCCAAGGCCTACGCGGAGCGCGCGATTGAACTTTCGAAGGCCCCCGAGTTCGCTGACGTTCTGCTGCAGACGATGCGCATCGGTGATCTCGGCATCGCGGCGATTCCGTGTGAAGTGTTCACTGAGACCGGACTGGCGATCAAGGCGAAGAGCCCGTTGCGCACTACCTTCACGATGGAACTTGCCAACGGGCACTACGGGTACCTGCCGACGCCGGAACAGCATGAGTTGGGCGGCTACGAGACATGGCTCGGCACCAACCGGCTGGAGAAGGAAGCGTCGCGCAAGATCACAGCCGCGTTGCTGGAGATGTTCGGTCGGCTGGCTCGCTAAATAGTCCGGTGGCCCAAAACCACCAATGCGGTGGATTCGAGCCAGCGGGAGGGACTGAATTGCCACGTAGAATCAATAGTTTAGTGGCGATTCTGGTTTGGCAGTTAATGTGCATTTCCCTGTAGATGGAGGCATCCTCAGACTACGGGGCAATACATATGAAAGAAAACAGATACATACTCGGACGGCCTTTGGCGACGGGATGCGCCGCGCTTGCTTTTGCAGCGCTGATGGCGTTGGTACCCGCCGCGCAGGCACAAACTGAGACCGCGCCGCCAGAGCCGGCAGCAGCGCCACAAGTTCCGGCTCCCGCAGCCAATGGCGGCTGGCGCAAGTTTGGAGAACGGCGCACCACCCCAGCCGCGGCGCCCGCATACACGCCGTCTGATAGCGACCAACCGCCGGAGCGCGTGCAACGGGACGTGCCAGGGCAGTTGACTATCCAGACAGGGACATACCTCACGGTTCGCATCAATGACTGGTTGTCGAGCGATCATAGCCAGCAGGGGCAAATTTTCACCGCCACGCTCTTCAAACCGGTAGTGGTGGACGGCATTGTGGTTGCACGGCGCGGCCAGACCGTGACCGGGCGCGTGGTGGAAGCGCAGAAGGCCGGCCGTGTGCAGGGCACCTCGAAACTGGGCGTGCAGCTTACCGATATCAGCCTGGCGGACGGTACGCAGATGCAAGTCCAGACCTCGCTGCTAGCGCAGACGGCGGGGACGTCGCAGGGCCGTGACGCGGCCGGCATCGCCACCACCACCGGTGTTGGCGCAGCTATTGGAGCAGCCGCGGGCGGAGGCGCCGGGGCGGGCATCGGCGCTGGCGCCGGCGCTCTGGCAGGCGTCATTGGCGTGTTGACCACGCGAGGACGGGCCACCCAGATCTATCCCGAGAGCGTGCTGACGTTCCGCATGGAAGCTCCAGTGACGGTGCTGACCGATCGCGCGCCGCAGGCGTTCCGCTACGTGCAGCAGGCTGATTATGGGTCGGAGAGCGCACCGCGGATGCAGCGCCGGGTGGCTGCTCCCGCGCCGCCGCCGTATTGGTATAACCCCTATCCGTACTATCCGTATTATGGCGGCGTGTCGATATGGATGGGGCCGCGATGGGGTCATCGACATGGCGGATTCCGCCGGTGGTGACTTAGAGGCGGCGGTCGAATACCCAGCCGCAGTAAGTAAGTGAGATCAGCCAACAGAACCCGCAGACCGCTAGCACTAACGCTGTTTGGAGGTAGGACGTGGATCGAAAAGCCATCGTTCCTGCCCCAAACAGCGTAACTGTTTGTAGAAACCCGTGAGTGAAGGATGCGCCTGCGATAAAACGCCAACGCGCCTGGGGGACGGGAGATGTTACCGAGGCATGATGGCCAATGGTGAGGATTGCGAGGGCCGCCGCTATACCGCCCGCCGGAGCAAGTGGCGCGGCAATGATTCCGCTGATCAGGAGGAAGGCAATATCCTTGGACAGCAGGATTTCCCATCCTCGTAGCGGCATCAGGCGGTAGCGTACGAAGCCCGCGCGGGCATCGAGTGCGAACAGCCGCTGGCCGTAAGTGCTCAAGGCCAGCAGCGCCAGCATGGTGATTCCATGGAGTAAGTCGGGGTTAGGTTCACTCGCCGTCACGCGGTAAATGATGCCGGAAAAGGCGAGGATCGCCGCGGCGTAAGTGTCGAGGACGCAGAGCATCTCGCGTACGTTCTTTTGAATCAGCCCGCCGAGTTTGCCTGGAAGCTCCGGAATGTCGCGCAGTAAGTAGAGACGCGGGATGGCGGAAAAAAGCCGGCCCGAGACAAGCACAGCGACGTTGGCGAGCAGCGCCAGGCCGAGTAACTTTACCGAAAGCCCGCGAAACCGCGCGCCGCCGTAGAGTGTGATCGCGAGCAGCAGCCACAGAACCGGGCTCAGAAACACGCTCAGCAACCGCAGGCGCAGCATTTCGCCGTGGTCGAGTGGGAGCAGTTCCAGACGCTCCGCGGGGATTTTTCGAAGCGGATCGACGCTGAGAGGGAAGAAGAGCAGAAGACCGAGGATGACCTGTAGAAACACGGCGCTCGGCGGCTGCATGGCGAAGAGCAAAAAGCAAAACAGGAAGAAATTGTTGGCGGCGATGGCGTTGAGCGAGCGAAGTTCGCGCCATTCGACTGCCGCGATCGCTCGCAGAACAGGGACGATCCTCTTCAAGAAGTAGCTCCGAGCCAGGGAAGTTCTTCGGTGCGGGGCGCTTCGACCATCTCGAAATACATCTCTTCGATTGAGGATGGCAGGTCTTCCGCTTTCGAACTCCAGACCATGCGTCCACGGCGGATGAGGATGTAGTGGGTAGCCATGCGCTCGACAATGGAAAGTATGTGCGAGGTGAAGAACACCGTCACGCCGCGTGAGGCGAGCCGTTCGAGCAGATCGTGGATCGTCTTTGCGGTGACGGGGTCGATCCCTTCGAAGGGCTCATCCAGGAACAATACGCGCGGATTGTGTAGCAGCGCCATCGCGAGTGCGGTCTTCTTGCGCATGCCGTGCGAGCAGTGATCGGCGAATGTCTCGCGGCCATGCTCGAGAGCGAGCGCGCGCAGCAGATCATCGGACCGGCGGCGTGTTTCCGAAGCGCTGAGTCCGTACACGGGTCCGGCCATGTGCAGGTGCTCCTCCACCGTAAGGTAATCAAACAAGCCGAGGTGTTCCGGCAGAACGCCGATCTGCTGTTTCAGCATTTGTGGCGCGGAGGCGACGTCGAGTCCGGCAACGGTTGCGCAACCGGATGTTGGGCGTAGCAGGCCGGTGAGCATTTTCACCGTGGTCGATTTGCCGGCGCCATTGGGTCCGAGGAACGCGCAAATGCTGCCGGCGGGAAGGGAAAACGTTAAGGAATCCACTACCGGAGTGGCCTGGTAGGATTTGCTGAGGTTGGTGCACTCGATCATGCGGAGGTAGATTTAAGGATACCCCGGGGTGTGCATCCGGCGCTTGCGGAGAAAATGTGCTAAGTTCTAGTCCTTCAGCAATATGTTTTTCCTAATCCTATCACTTACTGCATATTTTCCGTCTCTGTTAGCCCAGGACAGACCTGCAACCCACCATTTACTGCGGCCGGGAGCGCACCTCACGGAAACGTCGTCACTGGCGCCGCGCGAGATTGGGCGCGACTTTCTACGGGCGTGGCGCCGTGATATCGAGATCACGCCGCAAGGCCTTGACGGTGTTTATTTGCACAAAGAATACCGGACCGCGCACAACGGCGTGACGCATCTTATCTACCGGCAGCGATTCCAAGGCATCGATGTGGAGAACGCGGAATGGGTGATCAATATTGACCGCGACGGGCGTGTGCTGAACGCTGGAGGGGCGCTGTACGATCCGGTGGCGGCGCCGCTGCCATCGTCCGCTCACCGGGCGGTCCGCGCGGCTGCCGCTGCCGTGGATTCGAAGGCCGCCGAGCGGTTTCAACCTTTCCAGAAAGATGCTTCCGCCGATGGGCGCCGTGTGCGGTTCCACGGCGGACCGATGGGCGATGACATTGCGGGCACGCTCGTCTGGCACGCCATCAAGGGTCAACTTACACCGGCGTGGCGCTTTACCGTCACAGCCGCCGACGGAATCACAACGGAGGATTTAGTGGTGGAGCCGGAAGGACGTCGCGTGCTGGCGCAGCGCAGTCTCACGTTGCAGCAGAGTCCCGCCAAGCCGCAGGGTCTGGTTTACGAATGGAGCCCCATCGCAAACCCGCGTCCGGGCTATCCGCGCGAAGGCGAGGTCCAATGGGTACCCCGCAAACTCGTCTCTTTCGCCGGCGATCCCGCTGCTTCTCCGAAAGGCTGGGTGGCCGGCAACGAAACCGCGGGCAACAACACCGTCACCGGACTGAACCCGCTCGGCCTTGGCTGCGTCGTTGGCCCGGACAATTGTCCGTTCCGCCCGCGGACAGCGGTTGCGCCCAATCTGGATTTCAGCTTTCCGTTGGAAGTGGGGCTGAACGCGCCTTCGCCAACTGCGTTTCCGGATGCGTCGATTACGAGTCTGTTCTATCTGACGAATCGCGTTCACGATCTCTTTTATGCGATCGGCTTCGACGAAGCGGCGGGCAACTTCCAGGCCGTGAACTACAGCGGGCAGGGGATGGGCGGCGACCCTGTGTACTCGTACGCGCAGTTCGGTTCGGCTGCGCAGGTTCTTCCGTCTCTCAACAACGCCAGCTTCAGCATTAACACGGAAGACGGAACGGCGCCGCGGATGAACATGTACATCAACCCGGGTAGCGCCGGACAGCTTCCGGGTTTCTTCACGGATGGTTCGCTCGACTCCGATGTTGTCTTTCATGAATACACACACGGCGTGAGTGCCCGTCTGGCGCGCCAGATGTACACGACGTTCCAAGGTGGCGCGATGGGAGAAGCATTGAGCGATTTCTTTGCACTGGAATTCAACGTTCCGGATGGGGCTCCGCTCGATGGCAGTTATCCTGGCTCCGAGTACATCTTCTTCCAGATCGGCCGGGGTCTCCGCACGCGCCCTTACTCCACGGATGTCAACATCAACCCGCTCACGTATGCGGATCTCGGACGTGTTCGTGGAACGCCTGAGGTTCACGGTGATGGCGAGATCTTCGTGGAAGCGTTGTGGGAAATGCGCGCCAATCTGATCAAGCAATTTGGAGAGAAAGAAGGACGCCGCCGTACAAGATTGCTGGTTGTGGATGGAATGAAGCTTGCTGTACCCGCCGCTTCCATGATTGACATGCGCGACGCTATCCTCCTTGCCGACACGGTGGATTTCAAGGGCGAAGGTCAGGACGCTATCTGGCGCGGTTTCGCCAAACGCGGTATGGGCGCACTGGCCCAATCCGGCAGCGGCAAGTCGCTGCACGTCTCGGCGAGCTTCGACGTCCCGTCCAACAAGGCATCGATGCGTTTCTACGAGACCAGCTATGTGATTGCTGAGCCTGTGCGCATCGTGCTGCAGGATGCCAACAACCACAACGACCGGGTTGTCGTGACGGTACGCTCCTCCTCCGGCGACCGCGAGCAGATCACGCTGCGGCGCCGCGGTCCCGTCTTTCTCGGAACGGTGAACACGAATGTGGGCGCATCAGCGGCCGGCAATACCTTCATAGGAATTGTTCCCGGCGACACGATCACCGCCGCCTACGCGGATGATGACACAGGCGGAGGCAAAGGCGAAGCAACCGTGACGGCGGAGACCAGCTACGGGTACATATCGCAACTCGTTCTCAACTCGCCGCTGACGTTCCCTAACGAGACGGCGCTCAATCTCCGGGCCGGGCCGTATTCAGCGCTGCGATACACGCTCCCGTTCGACTTCCCCTTCTTCGAGAACAAGCAAAGGCTGGTCTTCGTATATGCCGGCGGTCTGCTGTCCTTCACGCCGATTTCGGATCAGTGTTTTAGTGGCGCGAGCCTTGCCACGATCCCCGCCATCGCGCCGATGTATTTCGACATTCGCACCAGCGGATCGACGCAGCCAAACGAGAACGTCTATGTCAGCACCACACCGGACTCCATCACATCCCGCTGGGCCGGCGAGACGTTTCCGTTCTCAGGATTCCAGGCTCCCGATCCGGTAAACTTCGCGGCCACGCTCTACGCCGATGGCCGCATCCAGTTCCGCTATGGTTCGGGGAATAAGAACCTCGCGGCGGGAGGGCAAGCTTTCACCGGTTGTCCCACCGAAGCGCCTGTTATCGGCCTCTCCAACGGCCATGAGAACTACGCCGTCTACCCGACACTCGACGGCAGCGGCAATTTGGAAAATGCCCCAACGGTGATGTGGCATCCGCCTTTCGGCAACCTTGGCGGGTCAGATGGTGTTCTGGAACTTCCAGCGCCCGGGCAGGTGGTGGATGGCGTGATCACGGTGCAGGGCGTTGCGTATGAATCGGAGCTTTCCCTCGGCCAGCCGCGACTGGACATCCTCATCGATGGACGTGCTATCGGCAATACGGCCGCGACGCTGGCGCGCCCCGATTACTGCCGCACGAGCAACCTGCCGCGGTGTCCGAACGTCGGGTTCCGCCGTGTGATCGATCCCAAGGCGTTCAACATCGCACCGGGTCCGCACACGATCGAGATGCGAGCCACCAACTGGCGCGCGACGACCACCGGCTTCCCGTCGCAGCCGGTGCCGTTTATTCTGTCCGGCGAAGCGGCACGTCTGCCCGAGGGGGCAATTGAGACACCGCGCGTCGGCGAGTCGGTGTCCCAAATAGTGACGGTCAGCGGATACGCGTTCGCCAGGGATCTGATGATCAACGCTATTGATGTGCTGGTGGATGGAGTGACGTATGGCCGCGCAAGCTACAACCTCGCCCGGCCCGACGTCTGCGCGGCCAACCCTGCCGCGAATTGTCCCGCGGTTGGGTTTAGCTTCCTGCTCAACACGCGCAACGGCGCGGTGTTCCTGGCCAATGGCGCGCACACAATGCAAATTCGTGTGCTGGATGAGGCTGGCCGGTTCACATTGATCGGGACGCCTCTGCCGTTTACTGTACGCAACGAAAATACGGGTCCGTCGAAGGGCGTCCTTGTTACGCCGCAGGCGAACGATACGCTCAACGGTGTCGTCCGTATCAGCGGTCACGCGTGGGATCCGGTGGGCCGCATCACTGGAGCAACGTTGGTGATCGACGGCGTCGGCTATGGACTGCCCTACGGCTCGCCGCGTCCGGAGGAATGCGCCACCCTGACCGATGCGACCGCGTGCCCCAATATCGGGTTCCAGGTGGACTTCAACACCAAGGTGCTGGCCAACGGCCCGCATATCCTCGGCATCCGCGTTACCAACGATCGCGGCACAGTCACCACTTTCCCGCTGGTGACCGCACAGGGGATCAACGTGTTTGTGCGGAATCCGTAGGAGCGCTAGCGGAATGTCGTTCGTTTCGACTTAGGCAGGAACGGCGCATAGCGGTCCTGAAGGTGAGTGACGCGATCGTCGTTAGGGCCGTAGTGTAATGCGGCGAGGCGCAGTGTGCGGAGCATGATCCGCGTGGTTTCACTCTTGTTGCCCAACGCGTGCGTCGTGGCGGCAAGGTGATCCAGCACCCGGATTAGCTCCGGGTGCTGTGGCCCATAGGCTTTCTCCATGATACGCACCGCTTCGCGGGCCTCCTTCGCGGCCTCCTTGAAGTACTCCAGCTTGAAGTGCACTTCCGAGAGACGGTGTAGCGACACAGCCACGTGAGTATGGTCGCGGCCCAGAGTGTGGAGGTGGATAGCCAGCGCGCGTTCCTGTAGCGTGGCGGCTTTCAGCAGGAAAGATTGGCGTAGGGCACATAGTGCCAGATTCCCCAGCGTGCTCCCAATATCGGGATGGCCACGCGGCAGAACACGCTCCTGAATTGCCAGTGCCCGTTCCAGGTGGCCTTCGGCCGCACGGTATCGCTTCTCGCGGATTTCCAGGACCGCGAGATCGCTGAGGGTGGTTGCGACGGTGGGATGGTCTGCTCCGAAGATTGCCGTGGTCCGCTCCAGCGCCTGATGGTACAGGGCTGAAGCCTCGCGATTCCGCCCATCCTCCAACAGAATCTGTGCCATCCCGAACAGGCGCTGCGCGTAGTCCGGATGGTCCTTGCCCAATATCCGCTCAGTGAACTGCAACGCGCGCGTCGCGTAGATCTTTGCTTCGTCCATTCGGGCCAGGCGGCAGTAGAGCACCGCGAGATTGGCACAAACCGGGATCAACTCCGTGTTGCCGGCAATCCCGCGTTCTTCCTGCCCGCGCAGCGCTTGGAGCAGGAGTGGTTCCGCCTCGGCGTAGCGTCCCTTGCGCACCAGCACCTGGCCGAGATTCCCGAGGCACCCCAGCCCCCATTCCGAGCCTGCCAGGTTACGTTTCTCCAGGAGTTGAAGTGCCCGGCGGTGACAACGTTCGCTCTCGTCGAGCAGCCCCTGCCGGGAGCGGAGGTTGCCGAGGTTACTGAGTATGATGGCCAAGTCCTGTTCGCTATTGGGCAGTGCTTCGGTAATCGTTAGTGCCTGGCGAAAGTAGTTATCCGATTCCGCCAGGCGATTCCGGCGTCCCTCTAGAATCGCCAGGCCGGTTAGTATCGTTGCCCGCTGGCGCTGCTCCCCGCCCGCCGGTAATGCGGCCAACTCCGCCTGATAGGCTGCCGCCGCCTCCTCATAGCGGCCCATGAGCTGGAGTTCCGTTCCGGTCTGGCCGGGGGATTGCACGAGAGCCACCAGCGCGAGGGAGGCGGCATAGACACACGTGGGACTGAGGAATCGCATAGGCCCTCCGTTGGTTGACGATGATGGGATCGCGGGCGGTCTACTTAGTGAAGCTGGCCGGCTGGTATAACCGGTAGACGGTGCGTTCACTTGAGAGGACCAATCCGGGCTTTCGCGGCAACTGGCGGACCACCTCGTTAGCGCGGTCCGCTTCGGCCATTCTGGAATGGCTGCGGGTGATGAAATACTCGGTGGGCGCTCCGCCGAAAATGACCCGCCTCACCGTCATCCGTTTTACACCCGCTTTGCGCAGCGCCGGCATCACCACGTCCTTGAGCCTTGCTTCAAACTCCGCGGTTCGATCGGGGTCCACGATGCTGCGGGTCAACACCAGAATCGGCAGCGTGCCCCCAGGCGCGTCCCTGATGGCAAGTCCCGTGAAGCGCGCGGCAACACGTGTGAGGCTGGTGTAGCCTTTGCGTGCTTGCGTCGCCCATTTCTCGAATGCCTCACCACCCATCATCTTCTGCACTGGAATCCCTTCGTCCCATTGCGAAAGATCGGGAATCGGCGTGATGGTGATGTATTTGGTGGCGAAGACAGGCGCATAGACGTATCGGAATTCCTGCCCGCCGTTGCGGAACACGTCGCGCAACGCGGTCTGTGCCGCATACCATTCGTGCACCATTTCCGGTTTCACTTCGGATATGCCGTACAAGACAATGTCCGGAGTTTTCGTTTGCGCCAGCGCAACGCCGGCGAAGATGGTCATCAGCAGAATCGAACGTTTCATCAGCCCTCCAGGATGGAAAATATTCAGGGTTCCTGACGAAGGCGCCCGCCGTGAGTATTCGTCGCGGCTTCCACAGCGCCAAGGACAGCGTGTTGCTTACAATAACGAGACCAGCGCGAGTTTTCCTTTGCCCAAGGAGAAATATTTTGAAAGTACGTCGGCAGGGATACCGGACACAGACATATGTCCTATTGGGGGATTCGAATTCTTCGCGGCGGTTGCCGGAGACAGTCCGGCAACAACAAGAACACGCAATATGTCTCGCATTTCCCAGTCACCATTTAGGCTCAGCAGGATGAATGAGTATCTCGAGCCGTTCTAGTAGGGAAAATGCAATTAGTGGCTGTAGTGGGTCAACAAACCAGAAATAATTTTGTATACTTGCTCACATGTCCGCATCAACCGAGCTTTCTGCTACTGCCGGTGTGAAGCTCGCCTACAGCGAATTGAGGCGGCTGGCGGCGGCGTATTTGCGGGGCGAACAGCGCGGGCGGACACTGGAACCAGCGGCGTTGGTTCATGAGGCCTATATCCGTTTGGCATGCTGGGACGGCGTGTACTGGAAGAGCCGCTCTCACTTCGTCGGGGTCGCGGCGATGGTCATGCGGCAGGTGATCTGGTCGCATGCGCGGCGGCGCAACGCTTCGAAGCGCCGCGCGGACGGCCAACGGGTAACTCTGCACAGCGGGATTGCGGGTGGCATTGGCGTGGATGCGTTCTATCTGGAGGATGCGTTGCGGCGGTTGGAAGTAGAAAGCACGCAAGCCTGCCGCGTCGTGGAGATGCGCGTCTTCGGCGGACTTACGATTGCGGAGATTGCCTCTCTGCTTGATCTTTCGGAATCCACTGTGAAGAGACAGTGGGTATTCGCGAAGACTTGGCTGAGGCAACAGCTTGAAGGTCAGAGTATCCGATGAACGCCCCTCGCTGGGAGAAGCTGGAATCTCTGTTCAACCAGGTATTGGAGGCCGGCAGCAGTGACCGCGAAGCGCTTTTGCGCCAGGCAGGCGACGCGGATAGCGCGCTCGAAGCAGAAGTACGCCGATTGTTGACCGTCTACGAGGAAGATACGGAATTCCTCGAGAATCGCCCTGGCCCGGTGGCGATCGAGGTGGGCGCGGTCCTTTGCGGATACAGGTTAGAAGGCGTGCTTGGCGAAGGTGGCATGGGAATCGTCTACCGTGCGAGGCGAGGCCAGGAGGCTCCATGCGCCATTAAGGTGCTGCGTCCGGAGGCGCTGGCGAATCCGGCCCTGCGCAGGCGCTTTCAGCGGGAATGCGATGCGCTGTGCAGGTTGCGGCATCCGAATATCGTGCGGGTCTATGGAGTGGAGCGCGACCCGCAAGAGCGTCACCTGCTGGTAATGGAACTGGTGGAAGGAGAACTGCTGAGCGCAGCGATCCGCCAGAGGGCCTTGCCGCTGGAAACAGCGCTCGACTATGCCGCGCAGATAGCAGCCGCACTGGCCGCGTCACACGATGCCGGCCTTGTTCACCGCGACATCAAACCGCAGAACCTTATGGTAAGCCCAGAAGGAAAAGTGAAGCTGTTGGACTTTGGCTTATGCCGCTGGAGCGTGGCGAGCGGGCTGGCAACCAGCCGCACCTACACTGGGATGTTGCTGGGTACAGCCCCCTACATGTCTCCGGAACAGGCGCAGGGGCTGGAGGTGGATGCACGTTCGGATGTGTTTTCGTTCGGCGCGGTGTTGTATGAGATGATTTCAGGCGCGCCGGCATTTGAAGCGGCGAATCCCATCGCGACGCTGGCGGCGATCCTGCACCGGGATCCTCCACCGGTGCAGGGAATCCCGGAACAAGTACAAGCAGTGATGGGGCGCTGCCTGGGCAAGCAGCCGGAAGACCGCTACGCGTCGGCGAAGGAACTCTCCCTGGCGATCGAATCATTGCGAGAGGATGCTCGCCGCGGACGCCTAGGATCTCGCGCCAGCCGGGTCGTGCCTGGGGTGAAGTGGGCCACGGCGGGCGCGGTGGCGATCCTTTGCGTTGCGTTGGGCTGGACCTTTTGGCCTCAACAGAAGCAGGCTGAACCACTGCAGCAGATTCTCACACCGGAGTTTTACCTTGCCGTGCAACCGGCGGTGTCATCCGATGGTAAATGGCTCGCCTTCTCCGGCAGCAAGGAGGGTGAGGGGGCGATGGACATATGGGTGCAACCACTTGCCGGAGGAACCGCCCGGCAACTCACCGCGGCGGAATCCGGTGCGCAGGACCCCTCGTTTTCTCCGGATGGCGCCAATATTGTCTACCGGGCCGATGCGCAGGGCGGGCAACTCTTCATCGTGCCGACCGCCGGGGGATCGCCGCGGCGGATCGCGGATTTAGGACGCCGTCCGCGTTACTCACCCGACGGCAAATGGATCGCTTATTGGACCGGACCGGAAGGCAGCAACGATCTGGTGAGGGCGGGGGCAGCGAAAGTATTCGTGGTGTCTTCGGATGGTGGCATGCCGAGGCAAGTGGGCGCCGATCTGCCTTCCGCGTTCACGCCGGTGTGGTCACCTGATGGCCGTGCCCTGCTGGTGATGGGTCCCAATCATTCGGCGAAGAATCCACGTCCCACGTTATGGCTCGTTCGATTGGATGGTGGACTGTCGAAAATGCTGCACTACTCGGATGGGACGGAACTGGACGCATGGGAGCCGTTGGAGTGGCGGGACTCAGGGGTCATATCATTTCTGACTTCGGAGCGGAACGATTTATCGCTGGTGGAGATGACCTTGTCTCCGAAGAGCTGGGTGGCTGAGAAGCCAGTAGTAGTCTCGGCGTTGCCGAAGCGATCGAGCCGGCCGGCGAGATTGCACGACCGGTTGATCTACGCCACCACTTCGCTGCAGACGAGTATTTGGACCCTGCGCGTGAAAGACAACGGGATGGCCATCGAACCAGCCCGGATGAATTTTATCTGTCCGGGAACCTTCTGTATGCCCCGGTTGGCCAATCAAGGGCGGCAACTCGCCTACAGTTCCTATCACAACCGGTGGACACTTCACACCAAGACGCTGGAAGAAGTAGGAGAAAAGATACTGGAATCGAGCGCCGAACTTCCTCCGTGGATGGCCGTGGACGGAGCGGCACGCCACGTGTTCGTGGGAGGCGGACCTTCGAGAGAGCCCCTCTTCCGTCTACCCTTCGGCGGAGGCTCTAGCGAAACGGTATGCGCGCGATGTATGTTTCCATGGGATGTTTCGCCCAACGGGCGTTTCTTGCTCACGATGAGCGACGGCGCGGTGAGCACGATCGGCATGGCGAGTTTGCCCGCCGAGCGGGACAAGCCCTTCCTTGTTCACCCGGAGTGGAATCTGTATCAGGCGCGCTTTTCTCCCGACGGACGGTGGATTCTCTTCTCCGCTCGCACGGCGCCCGATGTGTCGCGAGTGATGGCAGCCCCATTCGATCCGGAGAGCGCGCGGCCGCCCGAACGCTGGGTGACCCTGAGCGCCGATGACGCATTCAACGGGCCGGCCGGGTGGTCGGCCCGTGGCGACCGAGTGTACTATGCCTCCTATCGCGACGGCTATCGCTGCATCTGGACGCAAGCTGTGGATGAGTTGAGCAAACAGCCTGTTGGCGAGCCCAAGGCGGTTGCTCACTTTCACAGTGCCGCCCGCAGTTTGAAAAACGTTTCGCGCGCGATGTTTGGTTTCTCGGTATCCGGAGACCAGATCGCTTATGAGTTGGGAGAAGTATCTGGAAAGATCCACAGCACCCTGAGCAGGTAGCTTCCGCGGCGGGCCGCGTGTGGCTGATGCCATCGGCGTGGTCGCCGAAGGGGCGGCTGCCGCGTGTGTGCCGCACCGCTTTGGACCCTACCGCGTTCGCGAGGTGGGTCGCGGCGGCATGGGTATCGTTTACGAAGCCGAACGGGAAGGCGGGTTTCAACAACGCGTGGCGGTGAAGATCGCGCCGCAGTGGCGCGAATTCCGCGCAACTCTACCAGCGCATTCGTAACGAGCGGCAGACTCTCGCGAGCTTACAGCATCCGAACATTGCGCGCCTGCTGGATGCCGGCTATCCGGGGCAGGCGCGGCCGAGCACGTTCGGCTATCGTGCATCGAGGCAAACCCGCATGTCTACGCACGGCTGCCTTCCGTCGTGCCGACCAGTCCATTCGAGCCCGTGGAAGCTGTCCCTTCCTCAAACAAGTACTTGAGACGGCAGAGCGCCGGACGCATCCTGGTGAGGAGACGTCCGGCGCGGTTGCCGTGCTTCTTACCGGCTGAGCGTCAGCGTCGTCGGAACACTGATCTGCACCGTTATCTGATAGCCTGGCGCCGTCCGCTTCACCGGCTTTCCACCCGGGAGCAAGGGCGGATCGAACCAGGTCTTCATGACATTGAAGGTCTGGGTTCCGTTGCCGTAATTGGTGGCCTTGGAGTAAGTGGCATAGGAGTTATCTTCGCGAATCCCGCCGTTATACAACAGGTTGCCGATGAGCACCAGCAGGCCGGTTCCGCTGGGCACTGGCGTAGGTACTGACGAGGCGACTGAAGGAAACCACGTCTGGCCCTCCACCATGGACGCCATCTGGAGTCCGGTGACCGAGTGTCCCGCCCAGAATTCCAGTTCCGGAGTTTCCACCACGTCGCCAACCACCTCGCCTGTCAGCTTGTGCACTGTCAACCGCTTCACCTGAACCACGCGCACGGTGATCTTCGGCAGAAAGGCGGTGTTTACCTGCAAGGCGTTCGGAGGATCGAATCGGATGGAATCAAAGCTGAAGCCCATTGCCGTGGTGGCGACACCCAGCGTGGCGCAAGGGAGTGGAACGGATGAAGGGATGACGGCGCCGGTCATGCCGGACAGTGCACCTCGGATCTGGCTGTCGACGTAATCGGGAATGAAGTTCATCAGGAGGAATCCTATGGCATCCTCAATAAAACTGTGGTCCCCCTCCAGGTATGGCCTTTCGATCAGCGCCGTGAGCGCCAGGGTTCCCTTGCCGGTGTACCATCCCTCGCAGGTGGTTTGCACGTTGATGGTCTGCGATAGAGTGCGTGAGAACGGGTAGGGGACCCACACGCCGGCGATTTTCGCCTTGATGCCCGTCACTTTGTAGGTGATGTGGTAGGGAACGTTGGCGTAGAACTGATTGGGACGGTCCAGGTAAGTGCTGAGGCGCATATACGGCAGGCTGTGCTGCTGGCTGGGGCTTAACACGGCGCGATAGCTTGGGTTGGTGGCCAGATTCGCGTTTGTCGTGGCAACGGTCTCCTTGACCTTGTTCCTCACCACGGCAGTGATAAGGTCGACACCGAGGTCGTTCGCATTGCTGGATGCCGGCGCCGGTCCCTGCGCGGGAGGCTGCGCGCTGAGGTGCGACGGGGTGATGGTGGCCAGTAGCACGGCAGCCGCGGCTGCCAGGGTCATTTTCGTGAGATTGGTGTTCATTGGTCGTTCCTTATTGGTTGATTGTTTTCGGCGGCTTGCCGCCTGCACTGGGGAACGTGCCGAATACGATTCTGTGGCGATGAGGGACAGGTAAGCGTTCGGTAAGGAAACCGTAAGCGCCGCAGTTGTGATACCTTGTTTCGAATCGATCCTTTATGAAAAGACTCCATTCCACGAAGTACGTCCTCGCCTGCACGGCGGTGCTGGGTTGCGCCGTCTGGGTGAATGCGCAGTCGTCACGGCCCGTTGTTCCCAAGACCAAGAAGGATGTCGCGCGTCCCGGGGGCAAGCTGCCGGGCAACGTGAAGATCGCGCTGGTGAAAGTTGCCGACGGGTTCTATGATCCGACGAATGTGGCCAGTCCCAGTGATGGCACGGGGCGCATCTTTGTCGTGGAGCGCGTCGGCCGCGTGCAGATTGTGAACAAGGACGGATCGCGGCAGAAGGAACCTTTTCTTGATCTCACCAAGATCAATCCGCTGGGCAGCGATGTGCAGACCGGCTTCGTGGAGCAGGGGCTATACTCGTTGGCGTTCCACCCGCGGTTCCGGCAGAACGGGTATTTCTATGTGCACTACGCTTCGCTGCCGTTCAATGGCGATGGCGTGATTGTGCGCTTTCAGGTGGACCCGCGATCGCCAAACGTGATGACGCCGGAGCGCATCAATGGCACCGCAAAGGTGATCATGCGCATCGAGCAGCCTTATTACAACCACAACGGCGGACAGATCGAATTTGGCCCCGATGGGTATCTGTACATTGCTTCCGGCGATGGCGGATGGGAAGGCGATCCACTGGATGCCGGGCAGGACATCAGCACGCTGCTGGCGAAGATGCTGCGCATCGACGTGAACACGGAAGACAACGACACGATCCCATACAAGATCCCGCCGACGAATCCTTTTGCACGGGCGCGTGATGAGCGGTTGATGCAGTTGTTCGGCGTGACGGAAGTGGACTTTGCCAAGATTCGAATGCGCGTGCGTCCGGAGATCTGGTCGTATGGAGTGCGCAATCCGTATGAGTTTTCGTTTGATCCGAAGACCGGCGACATGTTTGTTGCCGACGTCGGCCAGAACCACTGGGAAGAGATTCTCTATCAGCCCAAGGAGAGCAAGGGCGGCGAGAATTACGGATGGAATCGGATGCAAGGGAGCTGGTGCCATCCGATGTCAGGCCCCAATGATGTCTGCCCGACCGTGGGTGTGCTGCCCGCGGGAGAGTATCCGCATGAGGTTCCGTATCCGGGCGCGCAGCCGCTGAAGGGAGGCCACGGCTGCTCGATTGAAGGATTGGGTGTGGCCAATTATGGCGGAATGAAGGGCGTGTATCTGGTGGGCGACTGGTGTTCCGGCCGCGTTTTTGGATTGGGTTGGGACGGGACTAAGTGGCAGTTAGAGGAACTGGCCCACACCGCGCTGCAGTTTACGGCTGGAGGCAACGGCGAGGACGGCTCAGTTTATGCGGTGAACTGCTACTGCTTCTACACCTCCGATCGTGGCCCGATGGCCAACCCTCCCGGTGCGCTCTGGAAGATCGTTCCGGCGAACGCTGTGCCGCCCGGCGCGGAGGTTGCCCGTACCGTCCAGCAGCAGGTTTCGCAAGTGACGCCCGGTGTCGGCGGAGCGCCTCAATTCCGGCATCCGCTGGACGACAAGCCGATCGCGCTGAACATGCATCCGAACGAGACGATCACCGATCAGGTGCGGCAGTTTGTGCGGACCGGGAAGAATCCGTATCGCGGCAACACGGCCGCCATTGCCGCAGGCAAAGCCGTATATATGAAATGGTGTGGGGCGTGTCACTTAGAGGATGGAACGGGCCGTATCGGGTCGAACTTAGTGGATAGCACGTATAGTTATGCGCGGACTTCCACCGATGTTGGTGCCTTCGAGGTGATTTACGCCGGGGCTACGGGAGCGATGCAGGCCTTTGGGAGCCGGGTTACGCAGGATGAGATCTTGAAGATCATGGCGTATTTGACGAGTATCAAGAAGTAGACGCGGCCAGTTGGCGGTCCGGTGGACGGCTGAGTCCGGCGATTTTCGCGGCGATGTCTTTGCCGATTTCCAGGAGTTCCTTGGCGACAACGGGCTCCTCTCCCAGGTACATCCGCAGGCCGATCGTGAGCGGTTCCAGTTTGCTGTTTGCGCTGGAACGCTGCAAGGCCGCTAGGGCTGCGGTGCCCTGCTCGGCGCGAACCAACACGGCCAGGAATGCAAGCAGAAGGTCGGTCTCTTTCGGGGACGCATCGTAACTATCCAGCCACGGACCGCATACTGCCAACGCGGAAGCCCAGTTCCGTTTTGCCAAGTAAACTGCGCAGAGGACCACATAGGTAGACCCATTTGGCGCTTTGGCGTACGCTTCCTGGGCCCATTGCCGTCCTATTTCCGGAGCACAAAGGCTAAATGCAAAATCGGCCATCGCAACTAGACTCAACGCACTCCGGTTCGCTTTACCCAGCCAATCTTCCGCTTCCCGCATCAATTTCGCCGGAGCAACCCCCATCCGTTCCCTGACTCGAAGCAAATAGACTGCATAATCGGCTAGCTCAGGGTGTAGGCGCAAGGCCTCCGTCCAAACCGCTTCCACCTCCTCTGGCAATCCCAGTTTTGAAACTGATTCACCCAGAGAGAGCCACAACTTCGAGTTTGTCGGATCCAGTTCTACTGCTCGCCGAAAGGACGCGATGGCGGCTTCGGGTCGGCCACATTCACGAAGAATCGTTCCTCGGTGAGCCCACCCGGGCGCGAAAGTGGATTCAATCGCCAATGCCCGCTCCACTGCTTCAAGCGCCTCTTCATGCCTGCCCACTCTCCACAGTGCCCCACTTAACGCAAACCAAGGTAGGCTCGCGTCCGGATACTCGTTCGCAAGCTGACGGGGCATCTCCAACTCCCAAGATTCAAGCGCCACCGACCCAACTAAACTGCTCCAGTCCAGCCTTGCAAAAACCGCAATCGGAAACCGAAGCGCGGTTGGCAATAAGATCTTCTTGGGTGCCCGTTTCAACAGTTCTCCGAGCGCAATGTAGTGATCCCCCGCCTCCCCCTTCGGCAACCCCGCCGCCTCCCTCGCCACATCCCCAATCACCCCCGCCAACCCCTCCCCCTCATAAAACGTCACCAGAAAACTCACCGCCGCCCGAACCCGGTCCGCTGGCTCCCCCCGCCGCCGCATCAAATAGTAAATGTTATACAGCCGCTCCGAAACCTGATATAACTTCTTCCGCGGATTCGACCCCGCCATTTCCACCGCACCCCGGCCCACCAGCCGGTTCAGCAGCGCGCTCACCTCGTTGACCTTCATCCGGCTGATCCGTGCCAACTCTGACGCGGACACGGGATCCCAGTGCTCCAACAGGCCGACAAACACCTTCCGTTCCTTGGTGGGCAGCACGTCCAGGTGCCCCTTGAAATACTCCGTATGCGCGTCAATCAACTGCACAAGCTGCAGCATCAACTCGCGAAACGAATGCTTGGCCGCGAATCCAGCCATCACGGTCACCAGCCGCGGATTGCCGCCCGTCAGAATCCGAATCGCCCGCGCCGGTCCCGGCGGCAGTTCCTCCTCCGCCACCGCCCGCCACAGCGTCCGGCCCTCCTCCAAATCCAGCGGCTTCAACTCAATCGGCCCGAACAAATCAAACCACGCCTGCCCCTGATCGGCGATCGCCCCGAACCGGCTCGTGGCAGTCCCCATCAGCATGATCCGTGGTTCGTTCAACAGCGTATGGCGCAACTCCCAAGCCGCCCGGTCCCCAATCTGCTCGCACAGCATGTGCAGGTTCTCCACCACCAGCAACAGCCGTTTGCCCTGCCCATCGGCGTAGTCCAACAACTGCGCCAGCGCCCGCTCGCGCAACCGCGCGTCCTTCGACTCTCCCCGGAGTTCCTCCACCGATTGCCGCCACGCCTCAGTGCGGATCTCATCGCCTAACCGTATGAGCGCCTCCAACCAGAACTCGCCCGCCGACGTGACCTGATAGCTCTCCTCGCCGAACACCACAGGCAGCCACTTCGCGCCGTATGCTTCATCGGTCCGCACCTCCGCCGCGCACCGCCGTACCAGCGTGGTCTTGCCAATGCCGCGCGGCCCGAGGAGCAGCAGATGCCGGTTGCACGCGGCCGCCGCATTCTCACGCAGGCATTCCAGGAGCAGATCCAGGGTTTCCCGCCTGACGACGAACCCCTTTACCAAATCGTCATCGCCGAGAATCCCTGGATTGTTCTTGAATACCGGCATCACTTCTGCCTCTGTGCCACGGGAACATACGCAAAGCGGAACCGCGCCCGCCACCATTCCCGCAACAGCTTCGATTCGAACACATACCGCTCATCAGCCGGCCGCAAGTAGCCGTCATGCTCCAGGATTCCCAGCACATCTCGCAACGGCCCGGCCCAGTCCGTCCCAAACTGCTCCATCGCCAACGCGCGCGCCGAGCCTTCAGTGAGATCTCCATGTACCGCGGCTTCGGTCAGCAAATCCAGCGCCAGAACGTCCAGCTTCGGTCCCAACGCCATCTTCAACCGCTCTTCCATATGACTCAACTCGACATGCCCGCGGATGCCCAGCATGGAATGCTGGTACACCTCGTTGACCATCGCCACGGTCACTTCCTGCGTTTTGGCCAGGCGGGCTTCCTGGTACACGTGATCGAAGAACATCTGCACGTGATGCGGAATGAAAACACCAAGCTGATCCAGCATCTGGTCCATCGCCTCAGTCCCAATTGTCACCTCGTAGCCATTGGCCAGGGCATGCAAACAGCCCGCGGCAATCTCTCGCCTCCACGGTCCAATGGTGAACGGGGTGAAGGCGTTGAGCGTTGCGCTCAATCCTGCCTGCCGGACTAGCGGCTCCAGGCCGATGGAGCCGGTCACCACGAACCGGATCCTGCCTTGGTGCCGGAGGCAAGCTGCCCGCAACCACGACAGCAGCGCATCCACATCCTTCTTGCGCTCAGCGGTTACCTGATAATCCGGCCCGCGCAGCAAGCGGTTCACCAGGATTGCCACTTCGTCCAGAAAGATGGCGACGGGTTTGTCCGCTCCGGCGAGCGAATCCAGAACCTCATCGCCTCTCCCACGCCAATTCGCCGCATTCAATCCACTCCGCAAATGAACGCTGATGTCCTTGTATTTGACGTCCATGTTGTCCGGGAGAACATTGCTGAATAATCTCTTGACCTTTCCCCAAGTGTCTTCAAACGAAGCAGTTGCGAGGCATATCTCAGCAATTGCATCAGCCGCGCTCTCAGCTTTCTGCAAGTCGGCGAACAGGCAAACGTACCGCCCTTCCAGACGGAGCATGGCCTCTTTCAGCAAACTTGTCTTTCCGATACGACGTGGTGCGGTGAGCAATAGATTTGCGCCTTCCTCCAGGCGTTCCAGGAAAAGCGCAAGTTCCTCCTCGCGATCCCAGAACTGGTCCCCCGTGACCCAGTTGCCAGTGGCTCGTTTGAGAGAATGTTGCTTCATGACAATAGTTTAGGAGCCAACAAATCCGTTGTCAACAAATTTGTTGGCAAAGCTTGGCTTCACACAGACTACAATCACCTCCATGGCTCCCCACCCGCCGCGCTTTCCTTGCCTCCGTCGCGACGCCCCTACTCCGCGCCGCGGCCCGCAAGCCCAACATCGTCTTCCTCTACTCTGACGACCAGGCCGTCTGGACCCTCGGCCACTCTGGCAACCGCGACGCCTGCCCCCAAACTCGACCGTCTCGCCCGCGAACGCGCTTACTTCACGAGCAGCTTCGTCACCACGCCCGTTTGCAGCCCCGCGTGTGCGAGTCTGATGACGAGCCGCTACACCCTCGAAACCGGCATCGAAGACTACCTCTCCCCTGAAACGGACGCCGCCAATGGACTCCCTCGCAATCTCCCCGTCTGGCCCAAACTGCTCCGCGTAGCCCGCTATCGCACGGGACTTGTAGGCAAGTGGCACCTCGGTTCAAACCCGAATTCCACCCCACCCCCTACGGCATTGAATACTTCGCCGGTTTCCTTGGGGGCGGCTCAGGCCCCATCGACCCGCTGCTGGAAGCGGAAGGCAAGCAGACGCAGTTCCGAGGCCCACTCCCGACATTTACACCGATCACGCGCTCCACTACCTGCGCCGTCACCGCAACGATGCGTTTGCCCTGCGACACTATCGCGAGCCGCACGCCTCCAACGCCCCGGTGCCGGCGCCAACCGCACCTGGCTCCCGGTCCCCGATGACGATTGGGCCCTGCCCGTCAGTGTCTCGCCGGAAAGGCGGTCCCGGTTTTCGTGCATAGGAAGATAGACGATCCTATCGCATCTATCTTCTTGTTGCGCAATCAGATTGCTTTCGGGTCACTTGCCTGGGACGGCTGTTGCGGCCCCGCTCAGACGCGGCTGCCGGCGAACAACAGGATAATCCCCGAAAGAATCATCCCCAGCCCGATGAACTTCTCGCGCGTGAACGGCTCCCCAAAAAAGATCCGGCTCCAGATCAGCGTTCCGACCGAACCGAGCGACACCATCGGGTACAACACACTCAGTTCCCCCTGCCGCACCCCCAACACAAAAAAATACGAAGAGGCGATGTAGAGCGCCACCCCCGCCATCAAATGATAGTTGTACAGCAGTGAGGAAATGTTGCGATGCAGCCGCGTTGCCCCGGCCTTCAGAAACACCGCGCCAAAGCTGCCCAGAAATGCTGCCACCAACACCAGCAGCATCGAGGAGACGGGTGTCGTCACTGCTTCTTCCCACCCATACCCAACACGGCAACTCCGGCCACGATTACCGAAATGCCAAGCAGTTTCGTCACCGTGATGGCTTCATGGAATATGACGCTGGAAAGAATCGTCACCCAAACGTAAGTCAGCGAGATCACCGGATAGAGAATCGAAAGCTCCCCATCCCGCAAGGCGAGCGTCAGGGAAACCGTAAAAAGCCCGTACAAACTATAGCCGCCGAATACATAGGGGTTCATCAACATCGCAATTGGCCCCGCCCCCTTCAACTGCTCTGCTCCCGTTTTGATGAGCATCTGCGCGGTCGCTCCAAAAATAGTGCATGCGGCGACAAGGGCGATGGACTGCTTACGGCTGAATCGGAATGATGGACGTGAGGATGGCGTTTGCTCCAATCTTGCGGCTCCTTAAGGTGATCCTTTTATCATATCGGAACACTGGTGGCTAACGTCATTGTGGACGGCAGTCACATTTTGCGTGTGAGTACTGCCTGGATCGTACCAGCAAAAATCCGTACCGTACTGGGCCGACATCACCATTGAGACTATCCACCAGGGAGCGCTACATTGGGTCAGCAAAAGGATTCTGCGCGAGCAAATGACCCAATCTCTCGTCGCCTACAGCTATCTGCAACTTCTGGATTTGCTGACAACGATTGCCTTTCTCCTGCACGGAGTGGAAGAGGGTAATCCCGTGGTGCGCTTCGCCCTCAGAAATTTCTCAAACCCCTTCGCCGCGCTTCTCGCCGTCAAGCTCGTGGCTCTCGCCCTCGGCCTGTACTGCTGGCGCGTGGACCGTCGCGTCCTCCTCAGCCGCATGAACCTCCTCTTTGCCATTCTCGTGGCCTGGAACCTGCTGGCCCTCATTGTCAAGACCTTGGCGCACGGCACTGTGACCTAGCCTGCCGCGGTAGTTGTCGCATTCACAGCAATCACTGCAACGATTGCATTTCGCGCAGAGATGATTCGGGCACGAGTCTTTCGTGCAAAACACGCAGATGGAAGTCGATTCCTCTGCGCAAATGGTGCAAGTGTAGGTTAGAATCTCGCTCACTTTTTCCCCTTGGTCGCCGGCCGTCCCACCGGAGGCGGCTGATTCAGCATCGCCTGGCAACGGTGCGCTTCCTTCTCCACTATGGTGTATTCCTGTTCCTTGGTGACGGAAAGATCCATCACGTACTGACGCAGTTTGGTCGCCGTCGCTGAGTTCCTGCTCACCAGTTCCTGCACCTGCTGCGCCGCCTGCGAATCTTGATACCTCCCCGCCGCTTCGGCCAGCGATATGGCGAACGTCTCCATCGATTGCAGCCGGAAATAGGCGTCCAGCGCCAACGACAGCTTCTCCGGATCCTCGGCCAGCTTGACCGCCACCGTCCTCAGATAACCGGCCTGCGTCTTCACTACATCCTGCTGCCGGGCATAGGTGCTCGATGCCCCGGCGGAGATCCATTCCTGCACCTTCAGCCGCTCTATCGCGGCACTGAAACTCTGCGTTTGCTCCACCAACTGGCGAAGCATCGAACGCACATCCCAGACAGGAGCGATACCTTGGCCATTCTGGCCGGCCAAAGCTGCACTGAAGCAGCAGATCAGGAACCCAGCGCGAACAATGCTCATGCTATTGACCAGTGTAGCGCGCCTACTTTTTTAGGAACGCCTCGATCTCCTCAATCGTGCGCGGCACCGGCTTGGACAATTGCACCAGACCCGCCCCGGTGAGCAGGAACGAATCTTCAATCCGCACGCCGATGTTCTTGTACTTCTCAAACGCCGGCTTCACCTTCACCTTGAACGCCGCGTTCTCCGGCGTGTTCGGCAGCGTGTCCAAAGCCGTCTCCTGAATATAGATGCCCGGCTCGATGGTGAAGGCGTGTCCCGGCGCCGGCGGCACCTCCTGATCGCCCACGTCATGCACATCAATCCCGATGTAATGCGTCGATCCGTGCGTGTACCAGGTGTGATACTGCGCCCCGTTCGTGTCGCTGATCAGCCCCAGTTGCAGCAGTCCTTCCTTGATCACCTCGATCGTCCGCGCGTGCAAATCCCGCAGCCGCGCGCCAGGCCGCGCCAGCTTCATCGCCTCTTCCTGCGCCTTGTACACGATGCGATAGATGTCCCGCTGCTCAGGCGAGAACCTGCCGCTCACCGGATACGTCCGCGTGATGTCCACCGTGTAGTATTGATAGTTCGCCGCCGCATCCACCAGCAGCAGTTCGCCGCTATCCATCCGCCGGCTCGCCTTCGAATAGTGCAGAATCGTCGCATTCGGGCCAGACCCGATGATGGAGGGATAGCCCCACCCAAACGCCCCGCGATCGCGATACACGCCTTCCATTGTGGCCTTCACCTGATACTCATAGACTCCCGGTTTTGTTGTGCGCATGCCCGCAAGGTGCGCGTCGTTGGAGATGGCCGCGCTCTGTTCCAGCAGCTTCCGTTCATAGGAAGTCTTCACTTGCCGCAACGCGTAAATGGCGCGCGAACCATCCACCACCGTGAAGCCGGCAAAGCGCTCGCGCATCTGATTGGCGAACTCCATCGCGTTGGTCGGCGGCGCGCCCAACCGCGCCCTGACATCCAACGGCAAGGCCACTTTCGCCGTCCCGGACCGGATCGCACCAAGAAAGACTTCGAGGTCCTTCGGAGGCGCACTCGGCAAATCGCCGGGCCGGCGTGGACGATAAGCGTCGCCGCTCAAAACGGAATCCAGAAACGGTTCCAGTTCCGTGTTGGCGTATACTGTCTCGATTCCCGTATGCTCGGCCGCCTTCTCGATGGTCAGCACCTTGCCTGTCCAGTGTTCCCGGGCGGCGTTCTTCGGCTTCACAAAGAGGATCTCCTTGCGCGTCGTATTGCCCGGCATCAACACCACCGTCGTGTCTGCTTGATCCATCGCCGTCAGGTAATAAAGGTTGCTGTCCTGCCGGTATTCAAATTCCACATCGCGCGAATACACCTGCTCTGGCGCGCTCCGCACAATCAGCATCACCGCTGGACCAAACTGCTTCTGCAGCGAGTCCAGCAGCCGCGCGCGCCGCGCCTTGAGGTCGTCCTGCAACTCGCCTGCTGTGGCGATCACGCATACAAAAAGGAATGCCCAGATGGATTTCATTGGAGAGAGTGACTAGCCGCATTATAGCGACCTTCCATTGGCGCACAATGGAACTCATGCGATGACGGCTGGCTGCTCTCCTGGTCAAGGCGGTGTGCGCGTCGATGGCCGCCGAACCGTCGCAGGAATCCATCGTGGTCGATGGCCGCACGCGAACCTACCTGCTCTATTCCCCGCCGGCGCGCCCGTCGAGACTGCCCCTCGTCCTTGTTCTGCAAGGCTCCGGCGGCGACGCCGCTCGCATGGTTCGGGCCTCCGCCTTCCACACCCTCGGCGCTATTCTCGTCGTCTACCCGAACGGCTACCAGAAGAAATGGAACGACGGCCGCAACATCCCCTCATGGCTGGCGCACCGCGAGAACGTGGATGACATCAAATTCCTCTCCGCCCTCATCGACAGTATGGTGACAAAGCACAACGCGGACCCGGCACGCGTTTACATCACCGGCATCTCGAACGGCGGGTTGATGTCCCATCGCGCAGGCTGCGAACTTTCGGATAAGGTAGCGGCCATCGCGCCAGTGGTGCGCACAATCACCACCCGTCTGGCTGCCTCCGCCGAGATACCTTACAAACGGTTCGCCCGGCCCGCCATGTTTACTATTCCACTCCAACCGTTCCATCACCGCCGGAATCCACTCCAGCCGTTCTGCATCCGAGGCCGCAAAATATCCGGGAAACAGCATCGCCATGGTGGCGCCCCGGTTCCACAGCCCGTCGCAATTGCGTAGTTCCGCATCGATCCTGGCATGCACCGCATAGTCCGGCCGAACAGGATCACAAACGAAGTAGTCGACGAAGGATTCCGGCATACTCAAGAAAATCGTCGATTCTCCGCTTCGCCTTTAGCCTATCGCTGCCTGAGGTGTGTTGAGGCAACCAGGAATCGGCT
>JACQZR010000198.1 GCA_016213775.1 Acidobacteriota bacterium | reverse complement strand
TCTCCGCGCCGAAAAGCGCTTCAGCAAGGGCTACACGATGCAGATGTCGTATACGTACTCGAAGGCGATGGAGGCCGTCGACTACCTCAACGCCAGCGATCCCGCGCCCACGCATGTGGTGTCGGCGAATGACCGCACGCACAATCTCTCCATGAGCGCCGTCTTCGAACTCCCCCTCGGCAAGGGCCGCCGTTTCCTCAACGCCAGCCGGTGGATGGATCTCGCCGCGGGCGGCTGGTCATTCCAATCCATCTATCAATACGCCACCGGTCTCCCATTGGGCTTCGGCAACGCGCTCTTCTACGGCAACATCAAGGACATTCCGCTCGCGGCATCCGAGCGCACCGTCGACCGCTGGTTCAACATCGACGCCGGTTTCGAGCGCAACTCGCAGCGCCAGTTGAGCGACAACATTCGCACCTTTCCGCTCCGCTTCAGCGGCATCCGCTCGGACGGTTTCAACATCATGAATCTCTCAGCGTTCAAGAATTTCCGCGTCACCGAGCGTGTGGGCCTTCAGTTCCGAGCCGAAGCGGTAGATGCGCTGAACTCCCCGATTTTCGCGGCCCCCAACACTACGCCGACCAGTGGCGCATTCGGCCAGGTGACAACGCTTGGTGCAGGAAACACGCAGCGCCGCATCACCCTCGGCGGCAGGATCAGTTGGTAGTTAATACGCCGAGTCGTGATCCGCGTGTAGGGTGAGAAACTCAAGAAACTCGCCGCGGCGTTGCACCACGGCACGCAGCTTAGGCGTGATGCGTATCGAATAGAACCTCGACCCGCCGGTCGACCGCCGGCTCTGTATCATCTCCCGTCGGAGGCCACGATCCCGGTAGAGTTCGTCCCAACTGAGACCCGCAATTTTGACGCAGGTCTGGAGCACAGCGTAGCGCTCTTCCTTCTCCATGCGAAACCACTGTGCTTGGAACTCCTGGTTGTTGAGATCCAACCGGACGGACACTTACTTTCCTCTGCGGACCTTTCGCTTCAGGGCGTTCAAGTCCGATTCCGAACGCTCCGTCTTTCCGGACCATTCCAGCGCCCTGTCGAGGCTGGCCCGAACCTCCGGAGTGTGAAGCCACATTTCGCTGTCGGGGATTACTTTAGCGGTGCGAATCATCCAAACGCCGGACTCAACTTCCTCAACCACGACAGTGCGGCCGGCATGTTCTTTCCCCAGCGATATCTGCCCGCTATTGCCAATCGTCTTGATTTCTACCGGCACAACTGCATTATGGCATGATTTCGCGATATCATTCCCGGATGCGATTCGCATCCCTCCTCCTGGTTGCCGCGGCCGCGTTCGCCCAGAATGCGCCGCACATTCGCGAATGGAAACCACCCGCCGGCGAACAGTCCGTTGCTCCGAAATCCACCTGTTCCGCACTCCACTCACTCACCGGATACGACCTGTCGATCCTTTCCGCTGAAAGCATGCCGGAAGCCAACAACGTCCCCGCCTTCTGCCGCGTGCTCGTGTTGGTGCAGCCCGAGATTCGTATCGAAGTGAGCTTGCCCGTCAACTGGAACCGCCGCCTTTACATGTTCGGCAACGGCGGCTACGCGGGCGAAAGTCTCGAAGCGGCGAATCGCATCGCGCATCGTAATGCCGCACTTGGTTCCGGCTTCGCGGTGACGCAAACCAACACCGGCCATGACGCCGCCAAAGAGCCGCTCGCGACGTTCACCACCAACCCGCAGAAGTTCGCCGATTACGCCTTCCGCTCGCTGCACGTGACGGCGGAATCAGCCAAGCGCGTGGCCGCGGCCTACTACGGAAGCCGCCCGGTGAAGTCCTATTACAACGGCTGTTCCACCGGCGGACGCCAGGGTCTGATCCTCGCGCAGCGCTATCCCGACGACTTCGACGGCATCATCGTTGGCGCACCCGCTCTCGATCACTTCGGTGGCCGGCTCCGCTCCATCGCCACCTATCAGGCGCTCCAGAAAGCGCCCCTGCCGGTGGAGAAACTCAAAATGCTAGCTGAAAAGGTGTACGCCAAGTGTGATGCCATCGACGGCCTGAAGGACGGACTTATCACAGACCCGCGTGCCTGCGACTTCCGCCCTTCGCGCGACCTCCCTGTTTGCGATGCCGCCGACAGCGCCACGTGCTTCACATCAGGGCAAATCAAGACGCTCGAAAACATGTACGGCGACCTTGTGCTGAACGGCAAACGCGTCATGTACGGTTGGCCCGTGGGCGCGGAAATCCCGGGTCCCAACGGTACCAGCGGTTGGGATGGATGGCTGGTTCGCGCCAACGGCCTCAGCCAATCCGCGAACTACGCGGAGAGCGCGCTCCGCTACATGATCTTCCCCAAGCCCGACCCCAACTACGACATGGCGAAATTCAACCTCGAACGCGACGCGCATCTCTTCAACGAGGTGGGCCGCATGATGAACGCCACCGATCCCGATCTTTCCCGTTTCCGCGCGCACGGCGGCAAGATCCTGATGTACTTCGGTTGGGCCGACCCCGCGCTCAATCCCCTGATGGGCATCGGCTACTACGAATCCGTGCTGAAGAAAATGGGCCCGGGCACGCATGATTTCTTCCAGCTCTACATGATGCCGGGCGTGTTCCATTGCAGCGGTGGCGTGGGGCCTGCGTGCTTCGATCCGCTGGTGCGCATCGTGCCCTGGGTGGAGAAAGGCGTGAAGCCCGGCGCCATAATCGCCGAACAAATCGAAAAAGGCAAACCCGTTCGTTCGCGGCCATTATGTGCGTACCCGCAGGTGGCGAAGTACGCCGGGCAGGGAAGTCCGGACGTCGCCACCAGTTTCAAATGCGCCGCGCCCTAATTCAAAGGGAGTTCCCCCAGCTCTGCCGGGGTTAGCCGGCTTTCAGCCGGCCCTGGCCTGGAAAGGCCAGCCGCGGGCAGGATTGCCCGCCCCACAAGACGGCGGAATGTAGAAACTCCAGGGCCCCCGGCTTTGCCCGGGGATAAGCGAAGCGTTACTTGACGACGGACGCAACCACCATTTCGAGCAGCCGCCGTACACCGTCATCCACGCCAACCGGACCGTCTGAGAATTGATTCTTCGTCTGCGGCTTCCAGTTGTCGCGCGACCCGTCGTACTTGTACAGCAGCGGCAGTCCCGTAGCCGCCGGATCATACTGCGGATCATCGCCGGCCATCTTGTAGATCACCATGTCGAGCGAGGGAATCACGTAGATCCCGAAACCGCCCGCGCCTGACTTGAACCAGGCATCGCGCGGAGCACCCGCCACGTGCCCGCCGCGATTCGATTCAAACTGTAGCGTGAAGGGCGAGTGCGGATTGTACGGCGTCGGATTCGCGCACTTGTCGATGTAATCGGCGGGCACCAGATCCTTCCCGTTCCACTTGCCCTTGTGCAGCAGCAGATAGGCGAACCGCAATGCGTCAGTAGAGCGCACCGCGATGTTGCCGCCACCCGGCGTGTGCGGCAGCGTCACTCCATTGCGCGTCCGCGCATATCCCCAGCGGCCCCATTGCATCGGTTTGGCGAGCTTCTCGTCGATGTAATCCTGCATCTCTTTCCCAACGATATTGCGCAGCACAATCGACGCGACGTGCGTCGATTCGGACGAATACGAATAACCGCCGCCTGGCTTGCACCATAACGGCGCGTGCAAAGCTACGCCGTCCTGACCGAGCGCGGCATCCGGCTGCTTGCGAGCCGCCAGGGCCAGCGTCTCGCCATTCACCATTCCGGATCGCCCCTCCTGCATCCCCGACGTCATCGCCAGAAGCTGGCCCAGTTTGATCTCCGCTTTCGCCGCATCATTCAACGGGAAAGCCTGCGGCAGAAACTCCTCGGTGAACACTTTCTGTTCCAACCCCAGCGGAATGCGGTCCTTCCGTTCCCGCAGCATGATGCCACAAGCGATGGAAGTGTACCCTTTGCCCACCGAAGCCATTGCCGGATTCGCCTCGCGATGGCCCTTACCGTAGTACCGCTCGTAAGCAAGCCACCCATGCCGCACTACCAACAGCCCGCCATGGCGGCTGGTGCGAGTAGCGTAGTCAAAGGCTTGGTCGAGGCGCGACACGTCGAGCCCCGCCGTCTTGCGAACCTCCGCGGGCGACTTCAACGTGCGCCATCCACCTTGCGAATCGGGCGGCGGATAGTATGGCTTCGTCTGAGCGGCGGCCAGCGCGGCCAACAAGGCAAGGATCAAAAGAGTCATTTCACAACCCCACGTGCAATGAGCGAATCAATCGCCGCGGCATCCAATCCTAACAGATGCATCAGCGCCTCCCTGGTATGCTGCCCGGGCAGCGGCGCCGCGCGCTCCACCTGCCCTGGAGTTTCGCTGAACTTGATGGGCGCACCGGTCACCACCACGGGGCCGGCGGTTGGATGCTCCACCACCGGGAACATCTCCCGTACCTGGGCCTGCGGATCGTGTATGACTTCGTCCAACGTGCGTACCGGCGAACTGGGGACGCCCTGCGCCGCAAGCAATCGCCCCCATTCCCCGGCAGTGCGCGTCTGCAAGACCTCATCAATCATCGGCTCCAGCATCTCGCGATTCTTCACCCGCAGCGGATTCGTGGCGAACCGCGGATCCGCGGCCCACTCCGGATGCTCGACAGCCTCGCAGAACCCTTGCCACAACTTCTCACTCGCCGCCGCAATCACCATCTCGCGATCTTTCGCGGGGAACGCCTTGTAGGGCACGATCGTGGAGAACGCCGTTCCCAATGGGCGGGGCGACACCCCGCTGCCGAGGAAATTCGCAAAGTTCGATGCCATCGCCGAGATCATCGAATCCAGCATCGACACATCCACAAACTGCCCGCGCCCTGTCTGCTCGCGCACCCGCAGCGCCATCAAGATCCCGATCAGAGAAAACATGCCGCTCGTGATGTCCGCCACCGAATGGCCGCAACGCGCGGTGTCACCGTCCGCCGTTCCCGTCATGCTGATGAGCCCTGAGGCTGCCTGCATAATCAGATCCATCGCTGGATCATCGCGTCCCGGTCCATATTGGCCGCGGCCAGAAATCGAACAATAAACCAATCGCGGATTCAACCCCTGCGCGACGTCCCATCCGAGCCCGAGCCGTGTCATCGTGCCGGGCCGCATGTTCTCGATGAGCACATCGGCATGCGCGATCAATTCGCGGCACAATGCGATGCCCTCGGCTGACTTCAGATTGATGGCCAGCGCCTGCTTGCCCGCGTTGATGCCGAGAAAATAGGACGCCTGCCCACCTTGGAACGGCGGGCCCCACGTGCGTCCCATGTCTTCGGTCCCGGTCCCTTCCACCTTGTACACATCGGCGCCATAGGTGGCCAAAAGCATAGTGCAATATGGCCCCGCCAGCGCGTGCGTAAAGTCGAGGACGCGAAGGCCTTCCAGCGGCTTCGGCATCGTTACCGCGGATTGTCCGAAGAAGGCCGGTCGCCGCTACGCCCCCCACGGCTGCCGCGTTCCGGTTGCGGTTTCGGCAGCGGCTTGCGAGGGAGCATCTCATCGCGCATAGCGGTGTTATAAACGAACGAAGCCATCACCGCCGAAGCTTGCATCAGGTCGGCCTTGGAGATGTGATCGTATACGTCCATGTTGGAATGGTGCGTGCGCGTGCTGTATTCCATCGGCTCCTGAATAAACTGGAATCCGGGAATACCCACGGCGTCGAACGCCTGATGATCGGTGCCGCCCGTGTTGCGGATGCTGATACGAGTTGCGCCCAGATCCTTGAACGGCTCCAGCCATTTGGTGAAAATCGGCCGGGCCATGTCGTTGCCTTGCAGATACACGCCGCGGATCTTGCCGGTGCCATTATCCAGGTTGAAGTATCCGGCCACTTTGCCGTGCTCCGTGGTCAGTTGCATCTTGGTGGGATCGGCGAATCGCTCCTTGACGTAGGCGCGCGAACCGAGCAGTCCTTCTTCCTCGCCGCTCCATAAGGCCATTCGAATCGTGCGATCCATCGTCACGTTCAACGACTTCAACACCCGCACAACCTCCAGAACCACCGCGCTTCCAGCAGCGTTGTCGGTGGCGCCAGTGCCGCCATGCCAGCTATCCAGGTGACCGCCGAGCATCACAATCTCATCTTTCTTCTTGCCGCCTGGAATCTCCGCGATCACGTTCCAGGAATCCAGATTCTCTTCCACCACGCGCGCCTTGACTTCAAATTCAATCTTCACCGGGATCTTCTTCTCCAGCAGCCGCACGATGCGATTGTAATGTTCCGGCGTCAATGCGAACATTGGCGGAGGCACTGGATTCTTCAGATCCTGACTGCCGCCGCTCGAACCGAAAACCGTTCCGCCATCCGCCGACGTGCCGGTGCTGATCACCGCCAGTACGCCTTCCTTATTCAGGAATTCGGCGCGGCGCGTACGGAAGTTGCGCATTTCTTCAAAGTTGCGCATAGCCGAAGGCTGCGCGCCAGGTCCCCCCGGAGTGCCGCTCGGCGGACGTCCGCCAAAAAAGCCCAACTGTCCGGGCTCCGGAGCAGTCTCCAGATCATCCAACTCCGCGTCGGTATAGCGCCGCGCCAGGGCCTTGCTAAGCTGCGGTGTTTCGCGCGGGGTGTCGATCATGATGATCTTGCCCTTCAACTTGCCCTTATTCTTTTCCAGGTCCTCCGTCGAGCGCAGAACCACCAGCATAGGCTCCCCGGATACGACGCCCTCCGTGCCCCGCGACCACGCCAACGGAAAGCCGATCAGCGGAGAATATGCAGGCTCGATCATATGCGCCGCGAACCGCTCGTACTCCCAACCGCGTCCAAACGGTCCCCATTTTTCCAAATGCGGATTCGACAAACCGTAGGCGCCTGCCTGCTTCACCGCCCAATCCGCGGCCTTCTTATAACCGGACGAGCCTGTCAACCTGTGACCGTTGACGTCGGTCAGATAGAACATGTGATCCATCACTTTGGAGTTCTGCAGAGCCTCTGCGCGAATACGGTGGACGATGGAGAGATCCACTTTTTCTTCGGCCAACAGGACAGGGGCAGAGAGAAATACCGGCGCCGCGAGGACGCAAACGAGAAACCTGTAGCGGAACATTATGGTGCCAGAATAGCAAGCCCGGCCGCAAAATCAAAAGGAACCGGAAATCCTGCCCGCATGACGGGCGAGTCTGAGTAGCGGCCAATGCTGGCCGCGCGCGACCATCAGAAATGGAACCGCATCGTGTACTGCATTTCCCTTCCGCGGTTGGTTGTGGCCTGAGCAGTGGAGCGCCCAAACAGCGCGTTCCCCACCGCCATATTGGGGTTGGCCCACATGAGCGAATTGGTGAGGTTGTAGGCTTCGAAGCGGAACTCCAGTTTGTACTTTTCGCGAATCGGGAACGACTTGGAGACCGTGCCGTCCATGTTCCAGAAGATGGGTCCGGTGACGCCCTCATACTGGAATGGATTCAGCCGGGGAGTGAAAGGTGTTGGTACCCGGTAGGAGTCCGTGTTGAACCATTTCTGCGGGCCGGGGCTGTCAATGAACGGCTCGCCAACAACGTCGGCTTGCGGGAACCGGAGAAACTCGCCCGAACGATAGGTGTAGATACCACTCACCTGCCATCCACCGATTGCGGCGTTAAGCACCGGATGCATGCCCGAGCCGAGTTTCCGTCCTTTCCCCAGCGGCAGATCATAAACGCCCGCGACGGTAAGCCGGTGGCGCGCATTATTCGAACCAAGCCAGAACACCTGGTTCAAATACTGCTGGGGCGCGTTGAAGTAATTCTCGCCTCGCTCGCGGTTGAAGTTGTAGGCCACCAGGATGCTGGCTCCAGCCGAATACGTCCGCTGCACGCGCAGTTGCAGAGCCTGATAGCGGGATCGCCAGTCGCCCACATTGTTCATGGTCAACCCTCCGTAATGCGGGTAAGGCGTCAACAGACTGCCGCGCGAGACAGTGGACGGATTGCGCAGCGTGCCTGGGAACTCCGACCGGGTCAGGTAGTTGTAGAACGGGTTGGCGATGTTTTGCGAGAGCTGAGCTTTGTAAGTGTAGCCCAGGTTCGGATCCGCCATATTCATTGCCATATCGTGCGGAACATAGCGGCCGATGTTGACGAACCAGGTTGCATCGACCTTGAACTGCCCCGGCACTTCACGCATGATGGTGAAATTGATACGGTCGTTGATCTGCGCCTTATAATCCTGCGACGCCCAGTTGGCGCCATTTCCCACTTGGGTGTAAGGACCCAGCGACTTGGCGATGGGCAATTGCAGTGGGTTGTTGGATGGAAAGGGGTTGGACAGGTACGCTTGAGGGCGGCCTTCCACGTACGGGAGTGGATTCGACAGACTGCTGAATCCAATGCACCAGGGACATGCCTGCAATGTGGCAGATCCGCCGTTCGCGTTCCCGGCCACCACCGGCACGGCGTAACGGGCGTAGCCGATATTAACAGCGGTCTTCTCATTCACCCGGATGGCCAAGCCGGCGCGCGGCAGGAAGATGGCCTTCTGCGTCACCCACGGTTTGCGGTTGTCACTATCGGTGAACACCCAGGCCCCGTTGAACTTGGGAGTGGAGAGGGCCAGCAGATCCGCCGGAATAGAGGGGGGCGTCCTCTGTATTGCGGCGTTGGGCGCCGACAAATCCAGGTAACGCGAGTAGATGTCGCGGTCATCGTAGGGCCCGGACTCCCATTCGTAGCGCAATCCCAGGTTGAGCGTCATTCGTCGTGTGATTTTCCAATCGTCATGGACGAATGTGCCGAGGAATGGAACCCGCATCGTCTGGAAGGGGAAGCCCCGCGCCGCCGAGCGGTTATCCACAACTCCCAGCAGGAACGAAGCATGGGCATCGCCGGACAGTGCCGTATTCGGCGACAAATAGGTGTTCGCCGTGGAGTCCGGATAGAAATTCCAGTTCATCAGGTTGGGAAAGATCCCAATCCCCACGTGGTAGCGGTATTCGGCGCCCGCCTTCAGATAGTGCGCGCCGCGCTGCTGCGAAACCTTTCCGCTGAAGGAATAGTGGTGCGGGTGCTGATACCAGTAGCTTCCTTTGCCGTAACTTGCCGAAGTCTGCCCGTTAATTACGACGTTCGGGTAATAAACGAGCGGCATGTCCTTCACATAAGGGGAATACCAGGGATTGTTTGGCCAGAACTCGGCCAGCCCCTTTTCTCCCACCGCATACTCGGGCGCGGAGTAATCGTCTTCGAGCATTGCGTAGCTGGCCCTGATGTTGAGAACCGTGCGCGGGGACAGAGTATAAACCGCGTCGCCGGCGATGTTACGCGAGTTCATGATGCCGCCGTTGTCGTTGGGCATCGCGCGCGACTTGTTGGGAGTGTAATTGCCTTGATCGAGGGTAGTGCGGAATTGGGAATACCGCCCGAAGACTTTGAATTTATCGGTGACGTTCCAATCGGTCTTGTCCGAGAAATTGGCATTCATCATCGGCCAGGGATAGGAAGCTTTGAAGTTATTCGATCCGCTCAAGTCGTCGCCCGGATTGTTGGGCGCCCACAGATCCTGCATGATGCGGCGGGCGGTGGGATCGAAGCGGCTGGCGGGAAGTATATTACCGCCAAACGGCAGCCGCGTGGCGCTATTGGTGCCAACGTTGAGCACCGTCGTCACCGGGTCATAGATGGTGCGCAGGGTTCCGGTGCGAGTAAGCGATCTCGAGAAATCGCCGGCGCGCTCGAGCTCCGTCGGCATGGTGCGTATGGCATCCCTGGGCTCTTTTGTCCGCCATCCCTCGTAGGTGAAGAACGTGAACAGGCGGTTCTTCTTCACCGGTCCGCCGACGGTGCCGCCCCAGATGTGGTTGCGTACGAAATTCGGCGTCCGTGTGATGGGATTAACGACGGCGTTGAGTTTCGGGTTGCGTCCGAAATAATAGCCCGTTCCGTGAATGTCGTTGGTTCCCGATTTCATCGAGACAGACATGGTACCGCCGGCGGAATGACCAAACTCCGCGTCGACCGAGTTCTGCTGGATGGAAAACTCCTGGACCGCGTCCATCGGTGGCGCATAGGAGCCCTTCGGCCCGATCTGCAGGGGCGCGCCGTCGAGGAGAAGGTCGTTCTTGGTGCTCGTGCTGCCGCCGACGTCCATCTGTGAAGACGACCACATGAAGAAGGGGTTCTTCTCCGCCGAGTAGCGGCTCACCACCGCCGGATCGAGCAGTGCCAGCGTGAACGGATTGCGCGCTTTCACCGGAAGGTCCATCAGCATCTTCCGATCGACGGTCAACTCGCGCGTCGTACTGTTGAACTGGAGCGCCACCGCCTGCGAGGTGACAGTTACCGTCTCCACCAATGCGCCCGGCTGGAGCCGGAAGTTCACCGTAACGTCGGCACGGGTCTGGACGAGCACGCCCTCCTGCTGTTGGCGCGAGAAACCCTGCGCCTCCGCCGACACGACGTAGGTTCCGGGCTCGACGTTATCGAAGATGTAGGCGCCATTGGTTGCGGCTTCGCGAGTGGCTGCGATGCCGGTGTTAATGTTGCGGATGGTGATTCGCGCCGACGGCATGACGGCGTCGGTGGAATCGGTTACGATCCCCTGGATCTTTGCGCGGTAATCCTGACCGGAAAGGGTCAATGCCAGAAGGGCGAGAACAGAGAACATCCTCATAAGCCCATGTCTCCTTCTCCAGGAGCATCCTGGATGCTGGCAATCTTACACCACTCAGACGACGGATGCCAGGGGTGTGCGAGCATCAACACAGCCGAAACCGAGCCGCGACCGGCAGGGAGACGGTTTTCTCGGGCGGCTCGTCAGGGTTCCCACGTATCCGGGCGGCAAATGACCGGTTTCACCTGAATGGCGGGATCAAACGAAGTGCCTACCCAAGCCTGCGGGTTCGCGGCCACTTCCGCCGTGGTCGGCGCCGGCGTGGTACAGACCGGGAGCCCGAGCGGATTGAATGGGGAAACAATCACCATTGGGGTTGACGACGAATTGTTGGCGGTTTGACCATTTTTCGTCGTTGCCGTCGCCTTGCTCGACATTGCCGCATCCACCGCCGATGAGAATGAGGAAGCTACGTTTGACGTCTGCGGATTCCTTGCAAAAGCCGTTCGGTTGTTGGAGATAGTCGTTCGAGCGCCGCGGGCTGGCGCACTGGGAGAAGGAAGTACCGGCTGCGAAAGAGCCTGAGTGATGCGAGTCATGCAATGGGCTTGTGCACGCAGATGGCCAGGAATGGTTCACGCCGCCAGGATAAGGAATGGACCCGTTGCGCTATTCTGAGAACGCATGTCAACAGGTCGCCTTACGGCCAACGCCAAAGCCGCCGGTTGAGCCTCAAAACTCAGTCCAAAGTTGTTGGACAGGATTTTGCGGGCTCTGCCGCGGGTGGAGAACGAAAGCGTACTGGTGGGATACGAAACGTCGGATGACGCGGGTGTCTACCGGTTGTCGCCGGAGTGTGCCCTGGTGCAGACAGTGGACTTCTTCACTCCCATCGTCGACGACCCGTTCTCCTTCGGCGCCATTACCGCCGCCAACGCACTCAGCGATGTGTACGCGATGGGCGGCCGTCCGATTTCCGCTCTCTCCATCGTCTGCTACCCATCCAAAGGCGACATGGACGAGTTGGAACAGATCCTTAAGGGCGGCGCATTCAAGATGAGCGAAGCGCGCTGTCCGGTGATCGGCGGCCACAGCGTCAACGACGACGAGATCAAGTTTGGCTACGCAGTGACTGGCGTCGTTCATCCGGACCGCATCTGGAGAAACGCCGGCGCCAAGCCTGGCGATGTGTTGCTGTTCACCAAGCGGCTGGGGACCGGTATTATCGGCACGGCGCTCAAGCGCGGCATTGTGGATACCATGAAGCTTGCCGATGCGATGGATTCGATGCTTACATTGAACGCACAGGCGGCCGAAGCGCTGGAAGGGCTCACGGTGAATGCATGCACAGACATCAGCGGCTTCGGGCTGATCGGGCACGCGCGCGAAATGGCCATCGGTTCAGGAGTCACGTTGGAAATCGAGTTCGCTTCGGTGCCCATCCTGCCGGGAACGCTGAAGTATGTGCACGAGGGCGCGATCCCCTCTGGCCTGAACAACAACCGCGAGTTTGCATCGGGCGACATCGATTCGACGCGGTTGCATGCCGGCCACGCCGATATCGAGACGGTATTCTATGATCCGCAGACTTCTGGAGGATTGCTGATCTCCATGCCGGATTCCGATGCACGTGTGTTTGAACAGCGGTTCACGCTCGCCAAGCGCATCGGACATGTCACTGTGCGCGGCCCCAAGGCCATTCGGATTCTATAACCAATTCCATCAAACGAACTTGGGCTTCTGCTTCCACTTGAACTCCTTGAAGCCCTTTTCCTGGTGCTTGATGCGCCTCTCTTGCCGTTCTTTCGCGCGTGCCTTAGCGGCGAGTCGTCTTTCCTTCAGCCTGGTATCTTGGACCCGTTTGTTTGCCTTGCGCTCCTCCGACACTTGTTTGCGGCGCGCCCTTTCGCTGTCCCTGAGCTCTTTACGAGTCTCTTTGTCGTGGGCGGCCAGGGCAGGGAGGCTCTGCGTCAACAGAGCTGCCGCGGTGAACAGAAGGATGAGTGTTCGCCTCATGAAGGCTTCTACGACCGGCGAGGCCAAAGGTTACGTGCGAAAACGAAGTTTGCTTACAAAGAAACATTTTCGTCTTGGAACCGTATTGCATCTCATGTATCGTCGTAGTTTTCTCGCGCAAGCGTTCTCCACGCGATTCCTCAGCCCGAAGTGGAAGTCGGGGCCTCCCGCGGCGTATTTGAACGAGCTCACTGCCGTCATGAAGATGGCGTCCGTGCCCGGGGCAGTGATTGGTTCGTTGTCGGAAGGCAAGCCGGCGTGGATCATGCCACTGGGCTTTCTCACGGCTGAGGCAAAGTCGCCCGTGACAGCGTCCACTCTGTTTCAGGCGGCGAGCCTCACCAAGCAGGTAACCGCGTTTGCGGCGTTTGCGTTGCGGGCGCAAGGGAAGCTCGATTTCGCTAAGCCGTTGGTGGAGTATGTGGACGATTTGCCGAACGCGATGGCGCGCACGGTCACGGCAAATCATGTGCTGAGCCATTCGTCGGGATTTCCGAACTGGCGGTTTGCGGAGCGCGGGAAGCCCGTGCCCGATCTGGTACCGGAGTTCGCGCCCGGCACCAAGTACCGTTATTCAGGCGAGGGGTATTTCTATCTCCAGCGCGTGATGGAGCAGGTGACAGGGCTGGGATTTGCGCGGCTGATGCGCAATCTGGTGTTTGAGCCTTTTGGGATGGCGTCGTCGATGTTGACTGCTGATCCGGATCTGGTATCCAAAACCGCCGCACCGCACGACCGCAGGGGCCAGCTTCGCAAAGGATGGGAGAATGCCGGACGCGCCATGCGCTCGTTTGCGGCAAAGGTCGGCAAGCCCGTTGAGGATTTGCGCTACGCCGACTACTCTGCCCCGGCACGCCAGGCCGGTGACCCCGTGCTGCCGAACGGGATGTCGCCGAATGGGGCGGCGACCATGGTAACCTCCGCGGAGGATTACTCGCGGTTTCTTGCGGCGGCGATGAAGAATCCCGAGATCGGCAAGCAGCAGGTCTCCATCAACGATTTTCTCGGATGGGGGCTGGGTTGGGCCGTGGAGCGCGCCGCCGGCCGGACCTATTTGTGGCAATGGGGCGATAACGGGGGATACAAGAATTTCGTGCTGCTGGAGCAGGCCACCAGCAGTGCGCTATTCGTGTTCACGAATGGCGATTCCGGGGCCCGGGTGTATGACCGGATCGTGACCCACGCGACGGGTCACGAACATCCGGCGTTGTTCTTCCTGTAATTCCACCAGAAACACTGCGAGATTCAAACCTGGCCTCGGGATTTCGCCTAGGCACCCCACCACCAGTTCCTTGGATGGAATCACAGCCACAGTCTGTCAGCCCGCGCCCTGGAACAGGAAAGCATCGCGCGGAACTGAAGGCCACTGCCTCTTCGCTGGGTCCCGGAGACAGAATTGAACCCCGGACCGGATCTGCCCTCCTCCTGCAATCTTTGGTTAGAATCTGGTGAGTGATCGAAGGAACGCCGCCAGTGCACGCTTCTCATTGGCCGCCAATCGCAGCGAGTGGATTTCCGAATCGAGGTTGGGATTCGCGCGGCCGCCTTTGTCGTAGAACTCGATCACGTCCTCAAGGGTGGCGAGACTGCCGTCGTACATGTAGGGCGCTGTACGGGAGACTTCGCGCAATGTAGGCGTTTTGAAGTTGCCTTTTCCCGCGCCCAGGTCGGCGAGTTTGCCGTCACGCCAAGCGACTCCGGTGTTGTGCAATTGCTCGTCGGTGAAGTTGGGACCGACGTGGCACGACGTGCAATTGCCCTTGCCGCGGAAGACCTGCAGGCCCAACTGCTGCTCCGCGTTGAGCGCGGCACGGTCGCCGTTGAGGAAGCGGTCGTAGGACGAGTCGCCGGAGAGGATGGAACGGACGAAGCTGGCGAGCGCGTGGGAGATTTCTGCGATGGACAGCCCGGTTCGCGTGGAGGCCTCGGCGAGAGTGAGATCCATTTCGTTGGGATCCTGAATCGGTTGGAGGACCTGCTCTTCGAGAGTCTTCACGTGGCCATCCCAGAAGAAGGCGCGGCCATAGCCTCGATTGATCAATGCGGGCGAATTGCGGCGGCCAATGCGTCCGAAGACGCCGGCAGCCACGGCGCGGCCATCGGAGAAAGCGCGGACTGGATCGTGGCAGGTAGCGCACGAGATGGTCTGGTCGCGGGAGAGGCGGCGGTCAAAGAAGAGACGCCGCCCCAGTTCGATCTTCTGCGTGGTGAGCGGATTGTCCTCCGGGGCCGGGAGGTAGAGGTCCAGCCCCAGAGGAATGGCAATTACGGCAGCGAGAAGCATTATTTGCTTTCACTGAGGACCGGAAGGAAGTTTTCGAGAACCCAAACTTCTTGCGGCCGGCGTTCCACCTTTACTTGAAAAAGGACCTGGCGCCCGTCCGGATGGAGTGCGAAGGTTCCTTGCGCCATGAAGTCGACAGAGCCTGCCAGCTTCACAGGTTGCCCCCCATCAATCGGGACGCGCCATAGTTCCGCCTTGCCGTCGCTCGTTCGCTTCATTCCTCTCGTGATGAACCAACGGCTATCCGGAGCCCACACAAGTAAAGGCCCGAATGCTTCGTGCTTGGGGTCGAGGAGGACCCTGGGCTCACCTCCGGTGACCGGCACCAGTTGCATGGCAAGGAACATGCCGAGAGCATTCCTGTTGGCGGTTACGATATAGCGCCCGTCCGGTGAGAGGTTGATGGCCAACACCTTTGACTGACGAAGGAGTTCGGTCTCTTCGCCAGAGGCCAGATCTCGTTTGACGAGCACTTCATTATCTGACCTCTTTGTGGAGTAGTAGAGCATCTTGCCGTCGGAGGAGACAACCGCAAAATTCACCCCATCCGCCTCCACCACAATGGAGGTCTCGCCGGTTTTCGCATTCACACGAAAGACTCCGTTCCGTCCCTTGTGATCACGCCCGGAAGCAATCAAAGACGTTCCATCCGGCTGCCATCGAAGGGACCAGAGGTATTGGAAGTTGGGGGAAGGGAGCACTTCGCGGGTGTGTCCCGATTCCAGGGATCGAAATCCGAGGACGAAGTAGTGTGAACCAACGGAACTGCGCCGCGATGCGTAGGACATGGTCTTGCCGTCAGGGGACCAATCGGGAGCCACGTTGCTCCCCACAAATGTATTGATTGCCTGGATGGGAGTGGAGAGGAACTCACCTTTGTTCAGGTCGAAGGTTGCGGACTGAATGTCCGCCAGGGAAACCTCCGATGTGGAGTAACGGAGAGCGCCTGTTGCAGTGATTCCCATCGTCTTGTCGGCTGAGAGATCGCTCCGCAGGAGGACTGGAGGTCCCTGCGCTTTACCGCGAGCAACGGGCAGGGCCCACAAACCCGGCCGGCCAGTGCGATCGCTGGAAAAGAGCAAATGAGACCCATCGGGTGACCAGCCGAGTAGCGCATCCTGGCTGGGATGTTTGACCAATATGGCCTCGCGGCTCCCGTCGACGGCCAGAAGAAACACGTCCCGCTCTTCAGTGGTTTCCGCGGAAGGGAGATCATAGGCCAGGAACTGTCCGTCACGCGAGAAAAACATGGCATGAGCGCCACGCCAAACAATTGTTTTGAGAATGCGTAGCGAGCCATCGGCAACGGATACCAGTCCGATTTGCGCACTCTTGTCCTTACGTTCGATGCCCACGGCGATGGTCTTGCCGTCGGGAGACCAATCGTACGGTCCAATCCAGCTAATGTCCTCGCTGCGTACGAGTTGTCGAGGTTGCGGAACGCCATTACCTTGGAGATCGATCAGGCGAAGTTCGTATATTTCATTTCGAAGCCACGCATAGGCTAACTGCTTTCCATCCCGGGAGAATGCCCATTCCTCTGCCCTCTCCTCCTGCGATTTCTTGACGCCAGGCCTGACCGTTCCTGTGTTAGTCAGGCGGCGGTCGCTGCCCGCGACCAGATCTCGCATGTACAAGTCACCACTTTGGACCCAATTCACATACGGAAGGTATCTACCATCCGATGACACGCCTCCGAAGTTCTCGGTCATTGGGGGCAAGGTCCAGACCCGCCGTGTTCTGATGCCGGAACCTGGCGATGCTGGAACCCCCACACGAGCCCGTGCGATCGCGACCGCTTCTTTCTGATCGGCGTAGTCGCGTACCACCCGCTCGTAGATCTTCTCAGCCTCCACGTCGCCCAGTTTGCGATAGCAGTCTGCCATACGAATGAGCGCCTTCGCGGCAAGTCCGCGATCGGTGGACTGCGAGATCTTGCGGTACTCTTCAATGGCGCCCTTCAGGTCGCCTTCAATGGTTTCCTTGCGGATGGCGCGTTGGAGCGCAATGTCCGTCTCGTTCTGCGCGGCAATCGCGGCGGCGGCCGCGAGAATCAGAATCAGCATTCTCATGAGTTGTGTAACCTCCCGTTACCGAGAGTACGAATCCACTGCGAAAGCCTGTCGAGCGTCCCGTGAAGAAACGATGAAGCATTACTCATCGAATCTATACCCCATTCCACGGACGCTGATGATGTGACGGGGGGCGGCAGCGTCAGGCTCAATCTTCCTTCTCAGGTTGACAATGTGCGCGTCGACGGCCCGTTCGGTAATGTAGGTTTCAGGCCCCCAGGCGAGATCGATGATGCGATCGCGGCTGAGCACACGGCCTGAGTTGCGAGCCAGGGCCAGCAGGAGCCGGAACTCAACAGGAGTCAATTCGACGGGCCTGCCCTTGGCCCTCACCTCGCCGCGAGCCTGGAGGATCTCCACATCGCCGAAACGCACGATCTCGCCGAGATCGGTGCTGGTTCTACGGAGCACGGCGCGGATGCGGGCGCGAAGCTCGCGGGGATTGAAAGGCTTGGTTATGTAGTCATCCGCCCCGAGGTCGAGCCCCATGATCTTCTCTGCCTCATGCGTCCGCGCGGTCAGGAGGATGACAGGCGTTCGCGTGCCGGCTTTCCGCAACTCGCGGCAAACGTCGAACCCGTCCTTGCCAGGAAGCATGACGTCCAGAACGATGAGATCCCAACCGCTTTCGAGCCCACGTTGCAGCGCGGCATGACCATCCGCCACGGTTTCGACATCATGTCCTTCCAGTCGAAGGTCTACAGACAGCATCATGGCTATGTCGGGTTCGTCTTCAACGACCAGAATGCGCGCCATTGGACTCCTCTCCCTTGCTCAGCGGGATTCGAATCGTAAAGGTGGTTCCCTCACCGGGCCGGCTGTCGAGCAAGATTTGTCCCCCATGACCCCGCACGATATGGGCGACCATCGCCAGCCCGATGCCGGTGCCGCGAATGTGGTTGCGGCGCGAGGCCTCACCGCGATAGAACTTTCGAAAAACCTCGCGCTGTTCGGACTCGGGTATTCCGATACCTTTGTCAGCCACCCGCAGACAGGCGGCCGAACCATTACGGCTGACACTCACTTTGACCTCCCGGCTCTCTCCCCTGTACTTGACGGCGTTATCGAGAAGGTTCCAAAGGGCACGCGCTAAAGCTTCCGTGTCCGCTTCTACCGGTACGGGGTGGTCCGGCAACTCCGCATGGACGTGGATACCCTGGTCAGCGGCTTCAGGAGCAAATTCGCGAGTCACTTCCTCCACCAGCGCAGACAGATCGGACGGTTGCAGGTTGTACGTCATGGCCTCCGCATCCATGCGGCGGAAATCGAGGAGTGCCTCCACCAGCCGGTGCAACCGTTCGGTGGCGCGGGACAGTGCGTGGTAGAAGGCTTGCCTGGTGGACTCATCCACCACACGGCCTTCCCTGAGGGCTGTGGATGCCTGACGCATGGCGGTGAGGGGAGTCCGGAATTCATGGGACACCGCGGCAACCAGATCCGCCTGCATTTGGCCAAGAGCCAATTCGCGGCGGATGAGACGCCAGGCCAGGTATCCACCGGCGAGCATCAGCAGGCCCATTACGGCCATCAAGGCGAGCAATAAACTCCGCCTTTGAGAGAACGCCTCCTTGACTTCATCTGGATTGGCAAGGGAGACCGCGATGGGCCACGGCAAACCGGTATCGGCCGGGCGGCGCACCAACTCATCGGACGCGGGGTTGGCCGCGAAACGGATACGGACCGGGTTCCGTGGAAGGAGTGCGGCAATCGCCTCCTCAGGCAACAGGACCGTGCGGTTGTCGACGCACAGCCAGGTGATGAGGTGTTGTCGAAACACTGCTGAGCCGCGTCCAGCAGGTTTGGCGGCAGCCGCATCGGCGAGGGCCTCGCGCAGCACCGGCCTTGCTGTTGCACTCCACCGGGCGGCGTCTTCGGCGTAGGTTTCATAAACGGCGCGGCTGGCCGGAAGAGGGGCGGAATCGAGCAGATCGCGGAGCTCTTTGGCCGCCTTGAGGAGTTCGCTGGTTGCGCCGGATTTTTCCAACAGCGAGCAGATGGCCCATCGACCCGCGGCAGAGGCGGGCGCCCCTTCGACGGACACGTTGGGAACCAATGAAAGCTGGCGGAAGGCTTGGATTGCCTCGGCGTGCCTGCCCGTTCGTCTCAGCACTCTGCCGAGCCGCAACCATGCTCCCGCACGAGTCTCTGGAGTGGGCGATTTCGTCATGGGCCGGTAGATGGCGATGGCTTCCTCTGATTTGCCGGCCCGGAATTCCCCCTCTTCACCTTCCGCAAAGAGTGATTGGGGTGCTTCCGGCAGTTGACGATGCAGGTAGGCTAGCGTGGCCCCGGCAGCATGAACGCTGCCAGGAGGTAGTTTGCGCGCGGTGTCCTCCCATTCGGCGAGTCTTCTTGACAACGATTGCACAGCCTGATCGGCGTAGCGATCGCGGAGCTCGCGCAGACGCTCCGTCTCCATTGCCACATCCTGTTGGAACAGTCTCAACGCCAGCCAGGCGGCAAGGGAAGCCGGCGCCAGGGCCACGCCGAGAAACACTGCCAACAATTTCCGCTCGGGCTTCAAGATCGCACTCTCCCGGACACTGTATCTTCCCATGGCCGTTTTCGCAATGAGCGAACGGTGAAGGATTTGTGAAGAGATGATGAAGGACGGCCATTCAGCGACGATTGGTGAGGGATCGAAGGAACGACGCCAGGTGACCCACGAGCATGACGTAATTGATGAAGTGGCGACGCGGATCTGGAATTGTTCAAGCGGCGGGATTGAGGATTTCAAGGCGCCGTACGAGGAGTTTCAGAATCCGGGCGAAGGTAGGGGTTTAAGGTTGGTTCGATTGCCAAGCCTGCTTGGAACGTCAGTACCGTTCAGCCAGCAGCACTTGCAGAAACTCTCGAATCGTAACTACCCGCGCGTTAGCAAACTGCCCCAATCGAAGTAGGTCTTTGTCCTGGGAGACGATGAAGTCCGAATTTGCCGCCGCGGCGCATTCCAGTATTCGGTCATCCGCCGGATCCTCCCGAACGACATGCAGTGTGGAAACAGGCACGACAAGGTTGCCGATGGACTCTAACTTCTGTTTCGCCTGTTGCACCATGTAACCGTCCCAGCGGAACTTATCCCGCAAGACCCGCGCAGTCTCGTCCAGGATCGCGCTGGAGATGTCGAGGCGGATCGTTCCAGACTTCGCTGCTCCCAGGATGCGCACAGCCGGACCGCCGAAGTGGAATGCCCTGACATAAACGCTGGTGTCGAGGGTGGCTTTGATCAACGGGGGAGCTGTTCCTGCCGGGATTCGGCGATCAACCGGTCGATGTCGGATTCGCTGATCCCAAGCGCACGGGCGCGTCCTGCGCCGTAGTCGAGCAGACTGGTCCACGAGCGGTCATCCAAATAGCGTTGCACCGCATCGGCCACGAGATCATTGACGGTACGGTGTTCCGCCTGCGCAGCATCCTGTATGCCCGTGAGGAGTTCTTCAGGCAATGAAATGGCATTTCCTGTGCCCATACGCCTCCAGGATCGCACAGATAGAATGCGGCCAGAAGTGTGAAAACCGCGGACGAGGTTGCAGCCTGGTGGATTCCCTGGATTTGAAGATGCCAGGCTGGTCGCGCTGTCAACGGTGCTGGAGAACGTTCATGCAGCCGAAGGAGCGAACGGATGGAACTCGTCGTTGGCGAGCGCTGCTGCGTAGGCGAGTGCCTGCCTTACGTGCTCGGTCTCGATATCCGGATACTCCTCCATGATCTCCGCAGTGGACGTTGGGATCGACGTTCACAAGGAGCGATGCGGTCAAGCGTATTCACATTAGCTGCCTTTGAGAAGGGTTTAGCAGGACGGATCCTGAATTGGTTGGAGGACCTGCTCTTCGAGAGTCTTCACGTGGCCATCCCAGAAGAAGGCTCGGCCATAGCCTCGATTGATCAATGCGGGCGAATTGCGGCGGCCAGTGCGTCCGAAAACGCCGGCCGCCACCGCACGCCCATCGGAGAAAGCGCAGCTAGTTTCTGTCGCAAAACGGGTCTTTTTTCGCCGCCCACCGCTCCGTCACCGTCGCGGCCCGGAATGAAGTCTCGTGTTATCAACGACAGCAGCCGAGCCACGCACGTCAGCAAGTGGTCCGTTCGGCTGAATATGGTACTTTCGCGACAGAAGCTAGCTGCTAGCGTGGCCCCAGCAGCATGAACGCTGCCAGGAGGTAGTTTGCGCACGCTGTCCTCCCATTCGGCGAGCTTTCTTGCCAGCGATTGCACGGCCTGATCGGCGTAGCGATCGCGGAGCTCGCGCAGGCGCTCCGTTTCCATGGCCACATCCTGTTGGAACAGTCTCAACGCCAGCCAGACGGCAAGGGAAGCCGGCGCCAGGGCCACGCCAAGAAACACTGCCAACAATTTCCGCTCGGGCTTCAAGATCGCACTCTCCCGGACAATGTATCTTCCCATAGCCGGTTTCGCAATGAGCGAACGGTGAAGGATTTGTGAAGAGATGATGAAGGACGGGCCATTCAGCGGCGAGATGCGGTATGGCGATGTCCAGGGTCATTTCACGAGTGTAAGTGGATTTTCCACCGCCCACACTTCCGGCTGTTGGAGATCCCCAAGCGAGAAGGCGATTCGTGCTCCATCGGGTGAAATGTCCATGTCACGCACTTCACCCTTCAGCCCCACGGCCTCTTCGCGTCCGCCTTCGACAGGAATGCGGAACATCTCAAACGGGACGGTTCCATCCTTCTTTCTGAGGAAGTAGAGGAAGCGATCGTCGGGAGACCAGGTTAATCCGCGAACGGTCTGAAAGGCCGCGGGAAACTTGACTCGGGCCAACTCCCGTGCAGGTCCGCCGTTGGTGGGTGCAACATTCAATGCCGAACCTTCATCGGTGCGCGCCACGAAAGCCACATTCCGTCCGTTGTGCGAAAGAAACGGGATGGCCGCTCCGGGATTGCGGCTGAACTTGTGGACCAGTGTCTCCACTCCGTTGTCAATTCTCTTGACCATGATTCCCGAAGACCTGACATCCGCCACCAGGTCTTGCGAGCAGCTTCGTGCCTGGAAGCCCTCAAACAGTAGCGTCGCCTCGCCGGTGTGTACGTTCAACTTCATCGTCCCGCCCCTTTCGGACCTCGCAAGCACGAATTCACTGCCGTGCCAGCACCAAGGTGCCCCACCCAATGTAACTCGAGAAGGAATTCGCCTCTCCTGACGAGTTGCCGGCGAGAACACTGAAATCTCGCGAAGCGTGCTTTGCGTGCTGGGTTGAAACCACGTGAAAAGGATCTGCGTGCCATCGGGCGACCAGGTTGGCAGAGTATTATGTCCGGTCCGGGACAATGGCACGGCCGCGGGCTCCGACGTGACTTTGCCCGTTGCCGGGTCCATTGAGGCGGTATAGATATCGCTGGCGCCAGTGCGAATTGCGTAATGGAGTGCGCCGGATCGTGTTACTCCCATCCCGTAAATGTTCAAGCCGCCGACATCGCGGATTATCATGCGCGGCGGACCTTGCGGCTTGTCGCCGGCAAGCGAGATGGACCAAATACCGAGGTTGCCGGCCCGAGCACTGGCGAATAGGACTTGCTTGCTGTCCGGGCTCCAGCCGACCGGGAACTCCTCAACCGCCGTGCCGGAAAGCATGATCTCCCGAGAACCGTCCACCGGCATGATGCGTACGGCGCCATTGGGCGTGAATTTACTCGGGCTGGTAAAGGCGATGTAGCGGCCGTCGGGGGAGAGATGCAGGTGATTCAGGGCATTTGAGTGCTCCGGCAATCGCAGGAAGGAGAGCGTGATGGGCTGAATTGCCCCATCCGCCGCATTGAGCCAAAACAGACGTGTGCGCCGGTTCTTCTCGTAAGCCACCGTGAGGATTCGCTTTCCATCCGGTGACCACCCGTTCGGTTCAACTGACCGGTCCTCGGTGGTTCGGAACAATGTCCTCATGCCGCTCCCGTCGATGTTGATCAGTCGAATCTGATAGCCGGTTTTCGTCTCAAATGCATAGGCAATGCGTTTCCCATCGGGCGACCAAACCGAGGTTTCGACACCGTCCGTGTTCCCATTGGGCATATGCGTAACGAGGCGAGTTTCGCCGCTGGAGAGATCGCGAATTGCCAGGTCGCCATTGCCCCAATGAGTAAAGGAGAGATAGCGTCCATCCGGCGACACCCGTCCGAACGTATTCACCCCGGGGCCGGACCAGACGCGGCGCAAGGTTACATGGGAGGAGACATGGGATCGAGAGGCGTCAAGCCTCGTGCGAGCCTCCCGAACCGCATCCGGTTGGTCGGCGTAGCTGGCCAGGACGCGCTCATACGCTTTACGCGCTTCGGCATCACCCATCTTTTCATAGCACTGTCCCATGCGCACCAGCGCCTTCGCTGCAAGCCCGCGATCAGTGGACTGCGCGATCTTGCGGTAGGCTTCAATCGCCCCTTTGATGTCGCCTTCGATCTCTTCCTTGTGCTGCGCGGCTTTCCATTGGACATCGGCCGGGCGCGCAGATTGTCCCAGAAGGAGACTTCCGGCAGTGGCCAGCGTGGCGGCGATTCTGCAAAATCTGTTCATCAGTGAACCTCCTGAAGGCCACGATACGGTGCGAATATCCGTCGACGATCCGGCGATTGTCATGGCTCCGTCACGCCTTCGCCATCGAACCGGTAGCCGATCCCGCGGAGCGAAACGAGAAAGCGGGGCTCGATCTTCTTCCTCAGATTGGTCACCTGGTTGTCCACAACTCGATCCGTCACGTTAGTTCCCGTGCCCCACACTTTGTCGAGCAACTGCGCACGGGTGAGCACGCGTCCGGAATTTCTGACGAACGCGCAAAGGAGCTTGTATTCGAGCGCCGAAAGATCCACGTGTCTTCCGGAACGCCGCAACTCGCAACGGACGAAATCGAGCTCGGCATCACCGAATGCGTAGATTTGCGGCACAGGCGAGGAACCGCGGCGGAGGTGTGCTTTGACGCGCGCGCGCAACTCGCGGGCGCTATAAGGTTTGGTGACGTAATCGTCGGCGCCGGATTCAAGGCCGAGCACCTTTTCGGCTTCCTGCGTCCGTGCCGTGAGAAGGATAATCGGAGTCTCGATGCCGCCGCCGCGCACTTCGCGGCACACCTCGAAGCCGTCTTTGCCGGGCAACATGACGTCCAGGAGAATCAGGTCATAGTCGCCGGCGAGGGCTTTGGTCACGGCCGTATCGCCATCGGACACGACCTCGGTTTGATATCCCTCACGGCGAAGATCGTCGTCGAGCACCATCGCAATGCTTGGCTCATCTTCCACAATCAGGATTCGTTTCATGACTGCTCCGGAGAGGAAGGCAGGAGTATGGTGAAGCGGCTGCCGTGCCCAGGTTCACTCGACAATTCGACGCGCCCGCCGTGCGCTTTGACGATCTGGTCAGCGATGGCGAGCCCCAGGCCGCTGCCCTTCACATTCTGGTCTTTAGAGGATGACCCGCGAACGAATTTGCGGAATACCTCGCGTTGTTCCTCCCTGGCGATGCCCGGGCCCTGATCTTCAACGGAAATGCTGGTGAGCGCGCCGGTTCGCCCAACGCGCACACTCACCGGGGCGGGCGAGGGAGAGTACTTAATGGCGTTGTCGACAAGGTTCCGCACCGCCAGGGCAATGGCTTCCTGGTCGGCGGAAACGCGGCAATCGTCAGAGGGATTATGCCAATGAATGCGGCTCGCGATGGACGGGCTTTGCTCGCGAAAGTGGTCGAGGACGCCCGACACCAGCTCCGCGGCATTGGTGTCCTCCATTTGATATGTGCGACGCCCGGATTCCATCCGGCCGAAGTCGAGCAGGCTCTCCACCATGGCATGCAACCGGTGAGTCTCTTTGCGCAGAGTCCGATAGTAGGCGGGAAGGCGATCGGGAGCGGCGTGGCCATCTTCGAGCATTTCCGTGAGATGGCACATGGCAGTGAGTGGAGTGCGGAATTCGTGCGAGACGGCGGAGACGAAATCAGATTGCAGGCGGGCGACGCTCAGTTCGCGATTGACGGCGCGGAACACGAAGTAGCTGGCCACGCCGAGGACGCCGATCAGGAACGCAAATCCGGCGATCAGCAGATTGCGGCGGCGGGTGAAGACAATGTTCGCATCCGGAGATGAAATGGCAGTGACACGGAGCGTCAACGGGAGTCCGATATCGCGAAGGGGTTTCGCGATTCGATCGCCTGGCGGCGGCACTGTTCCCCAAACCAACTGACCCGAGGCGTCTTCCAGAGAGAGACTCGCCTGAAGGTTTGGCGGCACGGCGGGCAGGAGCGACTCGATGTCCCCCAGAATCGCCGCGCCGACACTTGGATTGCCGCGCCAGACGGAGATCATCGCATGGCGATCGAGAGTGAGCGCGGTACGCCCCGAGGGCTGCTCTAACCACAACGGCCACAGTTGCTGAGCCGACGCGGCGAGACGAAGGCTCTCAGTGGGAACGGTGGTTTGTGGAGCCGATTCGCGGAAGAACTCGAACGTGGCGCGATCGATGATGTAGCGCCCGCCGGCGAGTGCAGCGCCGAGTGAGGCCGCTTCGCGGATGGCTTCTGTTTCTCCTCCGGTTGCTATCCACAAAGCGATGCGCTCTCGAAAGGCCAGCAGCTCGGCCGGCGAGCCGGACACTCGTGTATCACCCATCGCGGCAAGTTCACCGTAAACGGCGATGGCGTCCTGCCAGCGTTGTTGCTTTCGCAGGACGCGGGCCAGACGGGTCAACGCGGCAGCGCGGACTTCCCGGTTTGTGCTTGAGGTCAGATTGCGATACAGGCCGGCAGCCGCCTGCAATCCACCAGGGCGGAATTCCTCCGTCTCGGCGGCGTCGAACACACCCGAGGGCAGACTGCGCGTGGATGCCACCGCCTCGTAATAGGGCAGATGGACTCCCCGGTGCTGGACCACCCCTTGCCGGTTAACCACCAGGAGGACGGACCCGGGGCGGAGTGCGGGTGTCCCGCCTTGCAAAGCGGTTGGCAAGATGTCGTCCCAGACTTGCAGACCTCGCTCGATCTCACGAACAAAGATCGAGACCGCGCTTTCGAGTCCCTCGCGTGTTCGCTGGGATTCGATCACTCGATCCTGATCGAGAAGTCTCCAGCCGAGGAACCCCAGAGCCGCGAGTGGCACGGCGCAAAGGGCCGCGAACAGACGGAGCATCTTGGCCGGAGTCCAGGATGAATTTGGCAGGCGCATGCGCTTCCGGTTCATCCATAATGCACCGACTGATGTCCAGCGTCAATCAAGGGATTGTCACGCTTGTGTCACGCATTCGCGCGCCCAGTCAAAGATGGCTGAGAACGCCAACGCTTGGGTCTGTTGCTGACAGGTATGAAATACATGTCATACTATATGTATGAAAGTAGGGGAACGCGGGCAAGTCACAATCCCTAAGCACATCCGCGACAAGTTCGCCATCTCTCACAACACTGAGGTGGAATTCATGGTGGTTGGCGGTGAAATTGTCCTCCACAAAGCCCGCAGGCCTCTCAACCTCCGTAAGTGGAGCGGGTACTGCGCGGACCGTTTTCGCGAGATGGGTTTTGCCAGTGTGGACGAATTCATGGATGAGGTCCGCGACCGGTGATCAGCGCTGTCGACACCAACATTCTCCTTGACATCCTGATCCCGAACCCGCTGTGGTTCGAACGTTCCCTGACGACGGTGGAATCGAGCGCGTCGGCTGGCGGACTGGTGATCTGCGACACTGTGTACGCGGAGTTGTGTTGTCATTTCGCTTCCCAAAAGGACTGCGACTCCTTCCTGGACGAAAACGAGATCCAGGTGGAAAGCCTCTCAAGGCACGCGCTCTACGAGTCGGCGCGAGCATGGCGAGCATATCGCAAAGCTGGTGGAAAACGCGAACGAATCCTGCCTGATTTCATGGTCGGTTCCCACGCGCTGCATCAAGCCTCCAGGCTCGTTTCACGGGACGGCGGATTTTACCGGACTTATTTTCCGAATCTGCAAATCCTCGATCCGAGCCTCAGCTAAACCGGCCTATTATCGGCGCACCGCATCCAACCAATTCACCACGACTGTGGCTGGATTGATCTCCTCATCACTAGAATCGGAGGCGGGCATCAGAAATCGCTGACCATCGCTTGTGACTGCAAAGCCAGATCTGCCTGAGCGTCGAAACATGCCCTTTGGTGTCCCTGCTTCGAAAGCCGAACCAGTTTTGATGTCCACGGAGAAAAGCTTGCCATGCTCGTCGCGAAAGAACAACTCCTTGCCGTCGGCACGCCAGCGCGAGCGGGCCCCTCCGCTTTTCGAAATCTGCCACTTCGCACCGGTGGCCGGGAACGGCTGCACATAAACTTCATCCGTTCCACTCTCCGTCGAATCATAAGCGATCCACTTTCCGTCCGGAGAAAAGATTGCATGGCCTTCGTCGAAAGGGGTTTGGAGGAAGAGAACAGGCTTTCTGGCGCCGGTCAACGGCATGACCCAGATGTCGGCACGCGACTTTGGATTCAATTCGTAGTAGAGGAGAAACCTGCCGTCGCGGGACCAGTCGGAAATACGAATGGCGTGCTCCTGCGTCAACAGGGTTTCGTCCTTGCCCGAGCCGTCCGCCATCCTCACGCGGACTTCCCAGGCTCCCTTTCCGTTGCGATGCGAATAGGCGATGCGGGCTCCATCCGGTGACCAGACAGGATCCCAATCGTCCTCGTCACCGAAGGTCATTCTCGTCATGACGTCCCGTGCGAGGTCGAGGCGCCAAAGATGACGGCCCTGGCTCCCTCGCTGAGGACGCGGCAATACAACATTCTCGCCGTCCGGGGAAAGGGCGAACGCTCCGCGTCCTCCGAGGATGCCGGTCTCCCCCACATAGTTGAGCCGTTTTCCGCTGCGATCAAACCAGGCAAGGCGGGCTTCAATCGAAAGCGGCGCTACCTTGCTGAATACCAGAATGCCGTTTCCGGCAATGGAGAACTGCGCACGGGAAGTGGAGGAGTTCGCCACCTGCTCAACAACCGGGAAGGGGCCGCCGGTTAACTTGAGCCTCCCGCGGTGGAAGGGTTGCGCCATCAGGTTGCCGCTGCGGACGAATAACAGGAAGCCTTCTCCAGTGGAACTCTCGGTGTATTCCACCGGGGAATAGTCATCCAGGAGCGGTACTGCTTCAGACGAATCCAGAGTGCCGAGAAAGATACCTTTGGGGGCGTCGACGTTTACCCCTCGTGCAAAGTAGAGATAGTGCTTCCCGCCGGGAAGAAAATGCGGCCAGCGATGACTGGTCTGGCTGCGTTCTTTGCTGAGGGTCGTGGCCGCCTTCGCCTCGCCCCCATCCGCAGGGACGCGAAACAGCGGGGAAGAGTTGGATCGGCTGAATAGGATGACGCCGTCCTTGCTCCAGGAACCGCCCCGCGGCCCGAGGTCGGTATCGCATAATGTTTGCGGCGGTCCACCGGACAGGTCGATCTTCTTCAACTTGTTATCCGCGAAGAAGGCGAGGAAGCGGCTGTCGGGGGACCAGAAGGGAAAACTGGCTCCCTCCGTTCCTGGTAACGGCTGCGCAGTGAGCGAGTCGAACGGGCGGATCCAGAGTTGCGTTTTGCCGGCTTCGATGGTGACAAATGCGATGCGGCGCCCGTCCGGAGACATGGCAAGGTCCCCGAATTGGGTCTCCTCCGGAGGCAGGATCTGGAATCTCATGACGCGCCGTTCGGGTACGGCTTCGCGGAAATGCAGCCATGCAACACCGAGCAGCGCAAGGGCCAGCGTCGCGGCGAGCGCGATCCACACACGCGGTGTACGTTCGACAACCGGAGCCACGGGTTCGGCGACGGTGGGGAGCCCGCTCTCGATCATCAATCGCGCCTCGCCGATATCCCGCATCCTCGCTTTGGCATCCTTGACGAGGCAACGTGCCAGCAAGGGACGCAGTGGAGCTGGTACCGCGCTGAGATCGGGTGGTTGTGTGAGCACGGCCGCCAGCGTGTGCGATACGGTTTCACCTTCAAACAGGCGCTTGCCAGTGACCATCTCCCATAGGACTACGCCGTAGGCCCAAATATCGGTGCGCTTATCAACAGGCTTGCCGGCGGCCTGCTCCGGAGACATGTACGCCGGCGTGCCGACAATGAATCCGGCGAGGGAGGCGCTGGCTTTGATGGTGGGGGCGGTGCCGGGATCCTGAGCGATTTCCGCCGCCTTGGCGAGGCCGAAGTCGAGGACCTTCACCGCGCCATCGGCGGTGAGTTTCACGTTCTCCGGTTTGAGGTCGCGATGAATGATACCCTTCTCGTGCGCGGCCTCGATGGCATCCGCCATTTGGCGGGCGATGGGGAGTGCTTCCTCCAACGGCATTGGGCCTTTCGACATGCGATCGGCGAGCGTTGGTCCGTCGACAAACTCCATCACCAGGTAGTTGGGGCCGACGTCATGGAGTGTGCAGACGTTGGGATGATTCAGTTGCGCGACGAGTTGGGCCTCGCGCTCAAAGCGCTCCGAGAACTGGTCCTGCGAAACCTTGATGGCGACGGTGCGGTTGAGCCGGGTGTCGCGTGCTCGGTAGACTGAACCCATGCCGCCTTCGCCGATCAAGGCAGTGATTTCATAAGGACCGAGTTTGGTACCAGGGACCAGCGACATCGGAAGAATGACGCCAGTATATCAGGCATCGGCAGGATCAACTGTTGTTTTCGCTTTCGCGCTATCTGGAGCGAGTGGAACGGGGCGAAGTGTTGACGATCTGCCGTCACAATCGCCCGATCGCCGAACTGTGCAGAGTCGCCGCCGAACTACCTGCCGATGCTCGCAAGCCCGGGCTTTTGAAGGGTAAGGTGAGTTGGGCATCTGGCGCCTTCGTCCCCCCTCACTGACGATGAACTCGCCGAATTTTACGCACAGCCTCTGTTTCCCCAATGAAGCCGCTGCTGGACACTGTTCCTTTTTGTTGTTCCAAGCGGATGCTTCCGAGCTATCGTCTCTAAGGCACTTGCGGGCTTTGTGATCCAGCCAATGAGGCCTTCTCAGTGCCGTTTCCTGAGGTCCGCATCCAATCGGCAGTCTTCCAATGCGCTAACAGGACTCTCACGGCGAAGAAGTTACCGCTTCTCCATAAGGACCCTTTTGACCTGAAGCTGATTGCCCAGGCGATCGTGAACAACATGACGATTGTCACGCCCGATCGGACCTTCCAGCCCTACACCGTGCGCGTGCTGTGTTAGTGCGGGGCCGTTCGCGCTGGATTCTTGGATCGAAGATCGTGAACAAGAGTAGTTCAACAATTGTTCGCGGCGCCTTGCGCCTTCAGTTAACTACCAGAAGCACGGACCCGGGGCGCAGCGCAGGTGTCCCACCTTGCATAGCGATAGGCAAGACTCCAGCCGAGGTACCCCAGGGCCGCGAGCGGCACGGCACAAAGAGCCGCGAATAGACGGAGCATCTTGGCCGGAGTCCAGGGAGGTTTGGGCAGGGGCATAGCGTTCCTGGTTCATCCATATTGTACGGACTAAGGTCACGCGTCAATCAAGGGATTGTCACGCTTGTGTCAGGAGGCATGGCATGGTACATGCTCTTCATAGTTCCATGCAGTCTATTCCTCACCCTTACTTGTGCTCGGAGCTGGCGGTCTTGACCACTCAGAATCGATATGGCGATTCTCAAACCTTGACTGCCAACCTGGAAAAAGTCGGAGAGCGTAGCGTCGTTGTCTTGACAGATGCTCCATTGATCCGCGGTGCGCAAGTTCTCGTGGAAACACGTGGTTGCCGCTTGGACGGGCGCGTAAAGTCCTGGGATTACGAGCCTGTGCTGGGATACTTTACAGAGGTGCAGTTGAATCCGGAATCGCCATGGTCGAAGGAATACTTCACCCCCCAACACCTGTTCGCCCTGTGGAGCCTGGGCGCTGCCTCTCAGTCCAGGACCGCCGCCTAAGAGCTTCCCCTTAGGAAATCACTCAGTTAGTGAGAAAAAAATCGCTAGAACTTTCTACCGGGTGGTACTAAGTGAAAACCGCAGATCATCGGATCGATTCCAGATTGCGGCGATGCAGCCGACGCAGGGTCACGGCCCTCTCAGAACTCGATCCATTCGTACACGTCGGCCAATACCAGCAAGGTCCCGATGGAAGAAAGTTAGATAGTTGCGTCCAGCCCTTGCGCCTCGGTGAGGCTCCAGATGCCGGTCTCGCCTTTGGTGTAGAGTTCCAATATAGGGCGTCTGGTCGATACCAGCAGGTATTGCGCGAAAGACGGGATGCTGCGGTAGTGGCGGAACTTGTCATCTCGGTCCCAGGCTTCGGTGCTCGCCGAGAGGACTTCGACGATCGGTTTCGGGTTGAGCAGCGTTTCAAGTTCGGGGCCGTCAAATTCAGCCTTCTCGCAAGTGACAGAGATATCGGCGTAACTGTAAAGCCCGGTGGCGGGCACATGGACACGCATGTCCGGGCCGAACACGCGGCATTTTTGGCGTAGTTGGGAGTGAAGCTGGGCAATGATGTTGGTGGTTGCTTGCACGTGGACGGGCGATGCGCCTGCCACCGCGAACAACTTCGCGCTGCACGTACTCGCTCTTGAACTCTGCCCTGCGCTCCGCTTCCAGGTACTGTTCCGGCGTCAGAAATGGCTGCGGTAGTGTTGCCATGGGTGGATAGGTCTACTGCCAGTGTACGCTCTCTACTGTGAGTGGACGCCTCGTGATGGTGATCAAAGCCGCGGCCGCTGGCCGTGTCAGCGCACTAATCGACTGATTCAACAAATAGGTTCGCGGCTGAGCTACTTCGTCGGGCTCTTCCGCGTCGGATCATCGGCCGGATTCACGTAGATCGTGTCGAGTGGTCCGGAGCCATACACGTGGACGATCGTTTCACCCTTGGTCCACTCGAAGTGACGCACTCCTTTCGACATCCTCATGAAGGTTCCCGCGGTCATTGCATGCCCCTTGGTTTGATCGAACTTGTCGCCGAGCCCCATCACGAACGTCCCTTGATTACCAGAACGCTCGCGTCCATTGGGTGCCAGTGCGGCGGAATCTTGTAACCCGCTGGCATCTTCAGCGCGATCGAATATTGCGCGCCGGCCTTTGATGCATCGCCATCCAACGCCGCCACCTGTGCTCCGGCAGGCAACGGCGGGCCGGCCGGTTGCCACTGCATCTGCCCCGGCGAAACGACGACATGACCCGTCTCCGCGGATTTTACCGGACTTATTTTCCGAATCTGCAAATCCTCGATCCGAGCCTCAGGTAAACCCAATACTGTTCAGTTAACGGGACACAGTCGATGAGGTTGTGGCGCACGGTGCCAGCGTGCCGCGTCGAGACTCTTCTCGACGAGTTGTCCCATGGTGCAAGCCATGCGTCGGCAAGAGTGCCGACGCGGCACGCAAAAGTGCGTGCGCCACGAAGGGCGCGTCACTCATTCAGTTACGTGAGCAGCATTGCAGCTAAACCCAGCTAAACATGACTACGCTTTGATTTCGAAAATGGCTTCTACTTCCACTGCGGCTCCAGTGGGCAACGAGGCGAAGCCCAGCGCCGAGCGCGCGTGATAGCCGTCGCCATCCTTGCCGAAGACCTGGTGCAGCAGGTCGGACGCTCCGTTGATCACCAGGTGCTGCTCGATGAAATCGCCGGTCGAGTTGACGCATCCCAGCACCTTGATCACTTTCAATCCATCCAGGGTTCCGTGCGCGTTCCAGACGGAGTTGAGGATCTTCTCCGCGCAGTCGCGGGCGGCGGCGTAGCCTTCCTCTGTCGTGACGCCAGCTCCGAGCTTGCCCTTCAGCGTGCTCACGTGGCCTGAGCTGATGAGTTGATTGCCGGAGCGAATGCAGAGGTTCAAGTATCCCGGTGTCTGTTTCTCGAATTTGATGCCGATCTGTTCGGCCGTGGCTTGTGCGCTCATAATGCGATGTCTATCCACCTTAAACTATTTCGTGCGGGAAACGGGGCGCGGGCGGCCGCCTCCGCGCGAGCCGTCCCACCATGGCTCACCGAGACCCTGATATTTGCCGAGTTTGTCCCACCGGTCGCGGGTGCGCCCGTTGAGGTCCCAAACCACCTTGCCCGAAGCTACCGTGAGTTCGCAGGCCAGGCGCTGGTTGCCGTCCATGCCGGCGCCGTAGGAATCGACAAAGCCGTACTGGCCCTTGTCCAGCCGCAGCACCGCGATGTCCGCAATCGCACCCACGGTCAGATGTCCGAGCGATTCAAAGTGAATAATGCGCGCCGGATTCCAAGTGCTGCGCAGGATCACATCGTCCATCGGCATCCCCATGCTGAGGAACTTCGACATCACGTTGAGTTGATCTTTCATGCCAGCGTTAATGCTGCCGGAGTGGACATCGGTGGAGATGGAATCGGGTGGGAAACCCTGCTTCACGGCAGGGACGGCCTGGCGGAATTCGAAGGCCGCACCACCATGTCCGACATCGAAGATCACCCCCCGCTTGCGCGCGTCGAACAGGTAAGGCATGATGCGGCCGTCGTCCTGCACCATCGGTACAGGCGCGTAGAAACAGTGTGTATAGATGTCGCCGGGGCGCAACTTCTTCAAGACGAGATCCTGGAAGGGACGCTCCGGCCGGAACTCGCCGAAGTCGATCATGATGGGAAGATTGGCGAGCGTGCCGGCTTCGACGCCGCGTTCCACCGGGGTCCAGTCAGGTCCGCGATAGTGCGCCACCTTAAAGCCAACGATGGTGCCGGGATGCTGCCGGGCGAGCTCCGCCGCGGCTTTCGGATCCATGTCGCTCACGTCCTGTTCCTGCGCATCGCCGGGCATGCCGTGGCCGCCAATGTTGAGCAGCACGAGCACGCGGCTGCGCGCCGGGTCGATGACGGTCTTCTTGAAATGTGCAAAGTTGCGTCGGCCGGAGGAGCCCGCATCCACGAGTGTCGTGACGCCTGTCTTGAGCGCGAAGGCATCCGGGTGGATGCTGCTCGCGCCACCGGCGAGCCCCTTTCCTTCCGAGCCGGAGTAGACGTGCGCGTGGAGGTCGATGAGCCCGGGGGTGACGTAGAGCCCGGCCACGTTGATCAGTTTGCGCGCTTGCGAGGCAGCGATGTTGGGCGCGATCGCCGCAATGACACCGTCCTTGATGGCGACGTCCCGTACCGCGCTGATCCTGTTCTTTGGGTCGATGACATGGCCGCCCTTGAGGACGATGTCGTAGCTGGGTTGTGCCGGCAGCAGAACTGCCCAGAGCAAAAGGCAAATGGTTCGCATGAGGAAACCGTCCATCTTATCCGATGTGGACGCCATATAATAGATGGTCATGAAAACGACACGCCGCCGCATTCTCAAGACCGCCGCTCTCGCTCCGGCCGCCGCCGGCGCGGCCCCGGCCACCACTGGACTCACCGCAGCCTCGCCTTCCTCTTTGTACGCGAGCCTTGGTGTCAAGCCGGTGATCAACGGGGTGGGTGTGGTGACCGTGCTCGGTGGTTCCATCATGCCGCCCGAGGTGGTTCGCGCCATGGAGGAAGCCTCGCGCTACTTCATTCCCCTGCCGGAGTTGGAGCGCAAAGTCGGGGCTCGCATTGCCGATCTGCTGCATGCGCCGGCCGCGATGGTGACATGCGGCGCGGCGTCGGCAATCTCGGTGGGCACTGCGGCGTGCTTGTCCCAAGGCGATCCGGCCAAGCTGCGGCAACTGCCCAATCGCGACGGCATCCGCTACGAGGTGATCCAGCAGAAGACGCATCGTTCCGGTTATGAGCATCAGATGGAAATGGCCGGAGCGAAGGTGATCACGGTGGAGACGCGCAAGGATCTCGATGCGGCGATCAATGAGCGCACGGGCATGCTGTTCTTTCTGAACAAGGCCGAGCACGAGGGCGCGATCAAGATGGAGGAGTTCATTCGCGTCGGCAAGGAACGCGGCATTCCGACTATGAACGACGCGGCCTCGGATGCCACTCCCATGGAGAACCTGATGAAGTACACGCGCATGGGCTTCGATCTGGTGATCTTCTCCGGAGGAAAAGCGCTGCGCGGACCGCAGGCGAGCGGGCTGCTGCTGGGACGCAAAGACCTCATCGACGCGAGCTATCCCGCCATGTCGCCCTACGGCGGGATTGGACGCGGGATGAAGGTCGGCAAGGAGGAGCTTTGCGGTTTGCTCGCGGCGGTGGAGCGTTACCTCAAGGTGGATCACAAGGCGGAGTGGAAGGAGTTGGAAGCGCGTGTGGCCACCATCCGCGGCGCGTTGAAAGGAGTCAGCGGCGTACAGACGGACCGGCATATTCCAGTGATCGCCAATGAACTGCCTCACGTCATGGTGGAATGGGACGAGACCGCGCGAGGGCTCACGTCCCAGCAGGTGCTGGAGAAACTCCAGGCCGGCGATCCGCCGATTCATGTGCAAAAACCAGCGAAAGGGAAGTTGCTGATTTCGGTTTGGATGATGCGGGGCAATGAGCCGCAGGTGGTGGCTCGGCGGCTGCGCGAGATCTTTTCGTCATAGTGCGGGCGGCGCGCGTCCGGCTAGGTGTTTCCCTTAGATCGTTGTAAACTCCAATACCGATTCCTCTAAGGTGTCTGACCCACGTTACCCGCATTTGCGGTGACCGATAGAAGGGAAGACGGCAAGAAGTTGTCGGTCCTCAATAGCTTCAGCCGCCGTCACCGCCTATCCGGGAGGACTCCTTTCATGACATTGCGGCGTTTGCTTTTTTCGCTGTTGTGCGGCGCCATGCTGCTTCTGTCGCAGGAGGTAACGGACCTGCGCGGTCCCGCCAACGGTTGGTTGGATCAGACCCCTGTCTGGACGGCGGCAGGCGATGGCGAGCGGCTGGCCGCAGAAGGGCGCATCCGGCAAATCACCGGCGTCATCGAGGAGACCTTGCCGATTTTCCATAGCGACGGCGAGGCGTCGACAATTCTGTTGCGATTCCACAATCCGGGTGCCGCGGCGTTGCGCGTGCACTTCAATGAATTCCATCTGACGGAAGGCTCGCGAGCGTTTGTGTACGGACTCGGCGCAGACGGGCAGGTGACGCGGATCGCCGGTCCTTATACCGGGGCGGGCCCGCTGGGTGCAGGTGAGTTTTGGGCACGCTCGGTGCCCGGAGAAACCGTGATCGTCGAGCTGCAATTGGCCGAAGAAGTGGCCACGCTCCCAGTGACAGTGAGCGAAATCGCCGTGCTCGACACCATCGAGGACTGGACGGATTCCATCGTGAAGCCGGACGCGGAGATCCGCACGTCGCTGTTTCGCGGGATGAAAGTGACTCATGCGGTGGTGGACGGCGAGGCCATACTCGAAGGCGATATGCTGCTCGGCCGCGCCGAAGAGTTGGAACCATACGTCGAGGGCAAGTCGCGGCTGGACCGCGAGAGCGTGTTCATCAACGGGTCCTACTACCGCTGGCCAGGCGGCATTGTTCCCTATGCGATTGACCCAACGCTGCCCAATCAGACTCGTATCACCGACGCCGTTGCGCATTGGAACACGCAACTGGCCGGATATATCAAACTGATTCCTCGTACCACGGAAACGAACTACGTCGTATACCGGCCAGCCGCAGCCACTACTTGTTCCAGCTATGTCGGCCGCGTCGGCGGCGCGCAGCCCATCAACACCGGCGACTACTGCTCCACTGGCAACATGATTCACGAAACCGGTCACGCGATCGGCATGTTCCACGAGCACACCCGGACGGACCGTAACACCTACGTGCAAGTACTGACGCAAAACATCAATCCCTCGGCGTCCTACAACTTCCAGATCATGACGAACAGCGTCAACCCGTCGCCGTATGACTACAACTCGATCATGCACTATCCGGCGTACGCGTTCTCAATCAACGGGCAGCCGACTATCGTGACCATTCCCGCCGGCATTCCGATTGGACAGCGGAGTGGCTTGTCGGCAGGCGACGTTGCGGGTGCAAAGTCGATCTATCCCGCGGCGACGGGCGGCGGTGGCGGCACTGGAGGCGGAACAACCGGTACAGTGACAGTTACATTCGCTACGGTACCGGCAGGGCGTGTGGTGGTAGTGGATAACGTGCAGTTGACGACTCCGGCGACGCGCTCCTGGACCGCGGGCTCCTCGCATGTCGTTGTTGCTCCCTCGCAGATCTGGAACAGCAACAGCAAGTACATGTACACCAGTTGGAGTGATGGCGGGGCGCAGCAACACACCGTCACCACGCCGGCGGCGGCTACTACATATACCGCGAATTTCAGCGTCCAGTATCTGCTTACGGCGAAAGCAAACAACACGGCGGCCGGATCGGTGAGCAAGAGCCCGGCGTCGGTGGACAGCTATTACGCCAGCGGGTCAACGGTGAACATCATGGCGAATCCCGCAGGCAACTACTGCCTGGCCGGCTGGACCGGTATCCTGCCGGTCACCAGCACCATGGCGGCAGTGACGATGTCGCAGCCACAGACCGCGACTGCGAACTTCCAGATAGGATCGGTGACGGTGCCTGCCTCGACGACGGTGAAGAACAGCGTCACTACGGTTTCGGTGAGCGTCACCGCAACCACGGGATGCATCTGGAAAGCCACGTCCCTGACCAACTGGATCACGGTGCAGAACGCAACCGGACAATCGAGCGGCGTGCTGACACTGAAGCTGACGGCCAACCCGAGCACGGCCCTCGCCCGCAGCGGATACGTCCAGGTGAACAACAAGACAGTCAGGATCACGCAAAGCGGCAACTGACACAAGAACTCTTGCTTCGCAGTTCCAACTGGCTGTGCTATCCTGCCATCAGAAGAGGGGCAATCTATTCGGGCTGAGGCACAGTTACATCAGTTTGTTCGTAAGTGCGCCGCTCTCTGCCTGTTCGTCTTTCTCCTCCAACTTCCATCGTTTGCAGCAGCCTTTGCCGCCCACGGCAGCGGGATGAAATGCTGCAAGCTGAAATCGAAATGCTGTTGCCGCAAGGGCTCGGGCAGCGGTGGCGCCATCACTTCCACGAACAGTTCCTGCCAGAGGGAATGCTCCGGGGCTTCGGGTGTGCAATCGATTCGCACGGTATACACTCCCGAGGCGGCTGCGCACACAGCGGCACCTCCTGTGACCGGCGACGCCACGCACATTGATGAACCGTCCCTTGTTGTGCACGGCGGACGCGCCATCCAGTGGCAACGTCCTCCGCCTTCCTCACTCGCCTAACCGCCTTCGCCTTCACGTTGGAAGGGCTGTTTCGTTGAGATAGCTGTGAATTCCTCACACCACAATCCGGGTCCATGGATGGCCTGCCATCGGCCGCTCCGCCAGGTGTGTGCCCGCCTGGTGTCCGTGTTGATGCTCGCTGTCATTCTCGGCAATCCGCTCATGGCCGGTTACGCGCTGCTGTCGGGAAAAGAAGCCTCCTGCGCGATGGCCTGCTGCAAACGCGACAAGGGGCACTGCGCGCGAACGAAATCGCATGGACACGAAGCGTCGCTGCAAGCCACCGAGGGATGCGGGGCCAAATGTGTACAGTCGAGCGTTGTGGAATCCACGAAGTTCTTCGCATCCGAGGCCACTGCTTCCATCGCCGTGATTGTTCCTTCCCTCGCGTTGCCGGCGAGAGATCGCGAGAGCCTCACCCACTCCACTTCCGCACAGACTCCCCGCCTTCCAAGACCTCCTCCTTCTGCTTAACCGTGGATCATTGCAATCGTCCGGGTCAAGAAGAAGGAGTATCACTTTATGAAACCAGGAAAACTGGGAATCCTGGCATGTTCTCTCGCGTTGCCGTTCCTCGCGGCGGCGCAGGAAACCATCCACCACGCAAGCGTCAGCGGGCGGGTTCTGGACGCCACTGGCGCGGCGCTAACCGGTGCGGCCGTGGAGGCGCGCCATATGCTCACGAATCAGAAAGCCGCCGCCACAACCGACCAGGAAGGCCGCTATCGCTTCCCGTATCTGCGCCTCGGCCCAACGGAAATCAAAGTGAAGCGCGAGGGCTTCGGTGATGCCACGCGAGTGGTGATGTTGAGTGCGGGGTCCGCGTTGGAACTGCCCATCGCGATGTCGGTAGGCGCCACCGAGACAAATCTTACGATCACTGACGTGCCCGCGGTATTGGAGGCCGCGCGCAGCCAGATTGCCGGGACGGTGCTGCAAACGGAAGTCGCCAGCCTGCCGCTGAACGGGCGTAGTTTTCTCGATCTGGCGCTGCTGGTGCCGGGCGTGTCGCCCACCAACACGGCAAGCACGCAGCTCTTCGCGGAAACCTCGGCGGTACCAGGACAGGGAATCTCGGTCGGCAGCCAGCGTAATTTTTCCAACAGCTTCATCGCGGATGGGCTGTCCGCCAATGACGATGCCGCTGGATTGAGTGGGAGTTTCTTTGGATTGGACGTGGTGCAGGAATTGCAGGTGGTGACGTCGGGCGGCCAGGCGGAGTTCGGCCGCGCGCTCGGAGGATACGTCAGCATGGTGACCAAGAGCGGCACCAACCTGGTGCATGGCGATCTCTACGGCTACTTCCGCAACCAGCGCCTGAACGCCACCAATGCTCTTTCGCGCAACAAGCTGCCGCTGACACAGGCGCAGTATGGCGCGAGCCTCGGCGGCCCGTTACGCCGCGACCACACCTTTGCGTTTATGAATTTCGAACAACGGATGTTGAATCAATCGGGCCTGGTGACGATTTCGCAGTCCAATGTGGATACCGTCAATGCGAGGCTGTCGGCGGTTGGCTATCAAGGGCCACGCATCAGCACAGGACGGTATCCGAATCCGGTCCACCACACGACCCTGCTGGGCAAGGCGGATCATCAGTTCACTTCGCGCGACAGCTTCAATGTCCGCTACAGCCTCTACGATGTGAGTAGCCGGAACTCGCGCGGGGCCGGCGCACTCAATGCGCCCACAGCCTCGTCAAGCCTCAACAACACGGACCACACCATCGCGGTGAGCAACATCTATTCGGTTTCGGCGCGCACGGTGAACGAAACGCGCGGTCAGTACACGCACAGCAACCTGCAGGCGCGGCCCACGGATCCGGTGGGGCCGGCGGTGAGCATCTCGGGGGTGGCGTCATTTGGGACATCGTCGGGGTCGCCCACCGGACGGGTGAATCACCTGGTGGAACTGGTGGACAACCTCTCGCACCAGGCGGGCGCGCACGCCATCCGCACCGGCGTGAGTTTCCTCTACAACAACACTACGATCACCTATCCGCGCACCGTCCGCGGGGCATACACGTTCTCTTCGCTCGCCAACTTTTTGAGCGGCGCGTACAACAACTCGGGCTTCACGCAGACGTTCGGCGTCAGAACCATCGCGCAGACAAATCCAAACGCCGGGTTCTTTCTACAGGACGAGTGGAAGGTGCACTCCCGTCTCACGCTGAACGCCGGGTTCCGTTACGACTTGCAGTATCTGGAGACCATCCGCACCGACACCAACAACATCTCGCCGCGCGCGGGATTCGCCTGGACGCCATTTGCCGCACGCCGCACTGTCGTCCGCGGCAGCTATGGGTTGTTTTATGACCGCGTGCCTTTGCGCGCTTTGGCGAATGCTCTGCTGTCGGCGGGCAACACGACGGACTTCGCGAATCTGCGCCAGTCGAGCGTCAGCCTCTCGCCGGCGCAATCCGGAGCGCCGGTTTTTCCGAATATCCTTGGCGCGCCCGTGCCGCTGGTGACACTGGTCAACCTGGCGACGATGGATCGCGACATGCAAAACGCTTATTCGCAGCAGGGCAGCTTTGAGGTGGAGCAGCAGGTCGGCGATCGTTCGACAGTGAGCATCGGCTATCAGCGGCTGCGCGGGCTGCACCTGATCGCGTCTGTGAACCAGAACGTCCCTGCATGCGTTGCCGCCGGTACGAACAACGGATGCCGGCCGGTGTCGGCGTATGCGAACAACAGCCGCTACTCGTCGCTGGCCGATTCGCATTACGACGGGCTTCATGTCTCGTTTGTGCAGCGGCCGTCGCGGTGGGGAAGCTATCGCATCACCTACACCTATTCAAAGGCATTCAACAACGTCGGGGAGTTCTTCTTCTCCTCGCCGATTGACCACCACAACATCTGGCGCGACTACGGACGCTCGGATGATGATCAGCGTCACCGGGTTGCCTTCCATGGCTCCGTGCGCGCCCGCGGGTTTCAACTGAGCACGATGCTGCAGTACTATTCGGCGCTGCCGTTGAACATCACCGCCGGTTCGACGACGATTCAAGGGACCAATGCGAGGCCCTTGAGCAACGGCGCGTTCATCCCGCGCAACGCAGGCACAGGATTCGATTTTTTGAGCCTGGGGGCGCGTCTGAGCAGGACGTTTCAGTTGAAGGAGCGTCTGAACATGGAAGCGCTTATCGAAGGATACAATAGTACCAACCACATGAACGGCGTGAGTAAGAACGGCACGTTTGGCGGCGGGACATATCCTTCGAGCCCTCTGCCCGCTTTCGGGCAGATCACAGCCGCCGGCGATCCGCGCACGCTACAACTGGGACTCCGCTTCCGCTATTGAGGGACAATACATGCTGACTACTCTCTTCACTCTGTTCTTTCTGGTGCGCATCGCGCCTGTTTCGCAGGAGCCCAACAAGCAGCCGCAACTGGCGGCCTCCGGCGATGTCACCGCCATTGTTTACGGCAGCGGACGCACCATCTACTCCGCCTGGTCCACAGACGGTGGCGCGACGTTTTCGAAACCTGGCGTCGTAGCAGAGCTGCCTGTTCTTCCGCTCGGCCGGCATCGCGGCCCACGCATTGCGCTGAGCGGATCGACGATGCTGGTGAGTGCGATCGGAGCCTTCGTCAAAGGCGATGTCAAGCCTGGCAGCGAAGGCGAGCTGTTCGTCTGGCGGTCGGCGGATCGGGGGAAGACATGGTCGGAGGCAATCCGCGTGAACGACGCCCCGCGCTCGGCGCGCGAGGGCTTGCATGCGTTCGCGGCTGATGAGCAAGGCAATGCGGCCGCGGTCTGGCTGGATCTGCGGGACAGCGGCACCAGGCTGTATGGCGCCTACTCCAAGGATGCAGGCCGCACCTGGTCAAAGAATACCCTGGTGTATCAATCGCCGGATGGAACCATCTGCCAGTGCTGCCATCCGTCGTTACAGGCATTAGGCAACGGAGAATTTGCCGTGCTGTTTCGTAACGCCTTAGGTGGCGCGCGGGATATGTATCTCGCCAGGATTCGCGATGGGCGCGTAACCGCGGCGGCGGAAAAGCAAGGTTCGGGGCGTTGGCAACTGAACGCCTGTCCAATGGACGGCGGCGGAGTCGCTCTTGTCAATGGCAAGCCCGCCAGCGCCTGGCGCCGGGCCGACGATCTGTTTCTGGCGTTGCCGGGTGTGGATGAAATGAAGATCGGAACAGGGAAGGACATTGCTTTTTCGGCACAGGGCAACAGCATATACGCCACCTGGAGCTCGGGCGGAAAGATTGAATCCTGGAGCAATGGCAAGACCGAAACGTTAAGTGCCGCGGGATCGTTCGCCAATGTGGTGGCGCTGCCCAAGGGCGGTGCGATTGCCGCTTGGGAAGAGAACGGAGCCATCGCTGTGCGGCGTTTGGAATAGACGTTTGGAATAGATGATTCGTTCGCACATCATTGCCCTGTTGCTCGCGCTGGCGATGGGGCAGCCGCTGCTGGCGCCGTTGCTCCAATTGTGGGCATCGCCCGCGTGCCAGATGAAATGCAGCAGGTTGGGCAAAGACTGCTGCTGTCGCAAGAAGGCCGCCGCGCGGCATAGCGAAGCCAGCCAGCAATTGCGACCCGAGGTCTGCGGCGTGTCCTGCCGGATCGGGCCCATGCGCACCACGTCGATGGACGGATTGCTAGCCTGGGGCGCGGCCGGCGAATCGAGCCTGCCCGCTGTCCACCCCATCGGACTGCTTTCTTCCGTAGAGGATCACACTCCTCCCGGTGGACTCGTCCAGCGGCAACGGCCACCCCCGCTGTCTCACTACTAGCCAAAGATATTTGAAATTTTGATTCCACCGGCATTCTGCCGATGGTCTGGTTGTCAAGACTGGACCGAAGGAGAAGCCGATGGAATCGTTCACAAAGCTGTTTGGCAGCCTGCTGGTTTTTGTATACCACTGTTT
>JACQZR010000195.1 GCA_016213775.1 Acidobacteriota bacterium | reverse complement strand
TGCAGGCGGAGAGGACTTGTCGCGCCGCGCTCTGGAGGCTTTGGCCGCGGCGGAATACAAGCACGACCGTCTCACGAAGCCTGAGTTGCAGCGGCTTCTGGGGATAGAGACAAGTTTTCAACTGGACGAATTCCTTATGTCTTATGACGTGTGGATTGAATACACGATGGAGGATGCGGAGCGGGAGCAGAGGGGGCTCGAGCGGCTGGGATTCCGATGAGAGTGGTGATTGCGGACACCAGCCCTATTTTCTACCTGCTGTCCATCAACCAAATAGAGGTTCTCCCACAGTTGTTCGGCAGGATTCTGCTACCTGAGGCGGTTTACGAGGAGCTTCGTCATCCGGCAGCTCCCAATGCGATCCGCAATTGGGCAGCTAGTCTGCCACCATGGACTGAGGTTGTGGCGGTAGAAGCGCTCGCTGATCCGACACTCGATAGGTAAGGCAAGGGGAAGCGGGCGGCGATCACGTTTGCGTTGTGGAGACGCGCTGATTTGCTTTTGATCGACGACCGTAAAGGCGTGGCTCTAGCACTTCATCGAGGATTCGAGGTGACGGGAAACCCTCGGTGTCTTGCGGCTGGCTGCAATGCGCGGTCTCGTTGATCTTGCGAAGTGCTTTGCGCGGCTCAAGGAACGAATTTCCGATACCGGCAGGCGATGATGGATGAACTGCTGCGGCAGTTCCGTGATAATCATTGAAGCATTCAGCCTTGGTGTGCTTTGACGTACACGGCTCCGCTCACTTTACGCGCGGCGAAACACAGGCGCTGGTCATAGCCACGTATCAACGCCACGCATGTGAAGGGGTGCCTCAGGCATTCTGCTTTCGAAGATGCGCCGGCAGGTGATTGGGAAGCCTCTCTTACGACGAAGATGCCACCGCGCTCAGCCTTTCTGCATCTCGTAGTACTCGCCCACTTCCACCTTGCTGCCGATAATCAGTGGGGTGCGCTCGTGGATGGACCGGGGCTCGATGTCCATAATGCGCGACCCGCCGGCGATGGCCTGCCCTCCGGCCTGTTCAGCGACAAACGCCAGCGGGTTGGCTTCATACAACAACCGCAGTTTGCCTTGCGGATTCTTCTTTGTCGGCGGGTAGAGAAACACGCCGCCTTTCAACAATGTGCGGTGGAAGTCGGCCACCAGTGATCCGATGTAGCGCGAGCTGTAGCCGCGCTCGCGCAATCGCGACAGGTAGGCCCTGCAGGAATCGGGGAACGTGTCCACGTTGGCTTCGTTGACGGAGTACATCGCGCCCTGCGCCGGCATCTTCATATTCGGGAAGGTAAGCACGAAAGCCCCGATCTCGGGTTCCAGAGTAAAGCCGAAAACCCCGTGCCCGGCGGTGTAAACAAAGATCGTCGACGACCCGTACAGCACATAGCCGGCGGCTACCTGCTTCCAGCCCGGCTGCAACACCGCCGCTTCGCCATGGACTCCATCCGGCCGCCGCAGAATGGAAAAAATCGTCCCAACACTGACATTCACGTCGATGTTGGAGGAGCCGTCGAGCGGGTCGAAGACAATGATGTATTTGCCGGTCTCGGAGCGGTCGAGGGTGATGGGTTGGGCATTCTCCTCGGAAACCATCATGGCGACGCTTTCCCGGGCTCCCAGACAGTGCAGCACCGCCTGATTGGCATACACGTCCAGCTTCTGTTGCGCTTCGCCCTGGACGTTGGTTTCCCCAGCGGCGCCGAGAATATCGACGAGCCCGGCGCGGCGGATTTTCGCCTGGATCATCTTGGTGGCGAGTGTCATGCCGGATAGAAGCGACGAGAAGTTGCCGCGCGCCTCCGGGAACAGGTCTTCCTGCTGCTGCAGGATGTGGTGCTGAACCGTTATTAGCATGCGTTCATGCAGGATAGCAAGTAGAATAGACCCAAATGAAGACGACACGGCGAAAGCTCGTTCAGGCGCTGCCGGCTCTTGCGGCCAGCCTCCACGCCCAGGATAGCGGCGGCAAACTCGGGCTCTCGGAGTTTGAGCCGCGCAGCATGATGACGGCGCGGGAAACCAAAATCGGGAAGGCGAAATATCCCGTGATTGATGTACACACTCATGTCGGCGGGGCGCTCCGCAGTACCTCAGGCGGGTTGTCGCCGGAACAGATCTCCCGCTGGATGGACGAGTTGAACATCCGTACGATGCTGAATCTCACCGGCGGCAACGGGGAAGCGCTCACGCGCAACATCGCCGGGTTAGACGCCAAAGACCCGAAACGCTTTTTGAGCTGCACGGAGCCAACCTGGGCGCGTCTGCGGGAACCGGGCTTTCCGGACTGGCAGGCTGCCGAACTGGGACGCGCCCGGCAGGCCGGAGCCGTGGGATTGAAGGTCCTGAAGAGCCTCGGGCTCGGGGTGCGTGAGGAGGGCCGGCAAGGGCCGCTGTTGAAGGTGGACGACCCGCGGCTGAACCCGATGTGGGAAGCCGCGGGAAAACTCAAAATGCCGGTCTTCATCCACACCTCCGACCCGGACGCCTTCTTCACCCCAATCGACCGCTTCAATGAGCGTTGGGACGAGTTGGGGAATCATCCGGAGTGGTCGTTTTATGGCAAGGACTTCCCCCCGAAAGCCGAACTGCTCGCCGCGCGCAACCGGGTCATTGAGGGCCATCCGCGCACAACGTTCGTCTGCCTGCATGTGGCAAACCGCCCTGAGAATCTGGATGAGGTGAGTGGCTGGCTGAAGCGCTATCCGAACATGAACGTCGAAATCGGAGCGCGCATTGGGGAGTTGGGACGGCAACCTCGCCGTGCGCGGCGGTTCTTTGAGGAGTTTCAGGACCGCATCCTGTTCGGCACCGATGCAACGCCCAACGGCCGCGCTGTGCCGCAACAGGATCTCACCCCCGCGCTTTACCACATCTATTTCCGCTTTCTGGAGACGCTGGATGAGTATTTTGACTACGCGCCGGCGAAGGTGCCTCCGCAGGGACGGTGGCGGATCTACGGGATCGGGCTACCCGACGGGATCCTGAAGAAGGTGTATCACGACAATGCAGCGAGGGTGATGGGGTGGGGCAGGTTGTAAGGCAGGCGGGACTGAAGTCCTGCGAGGCGGAACTAAAGTTCCGCGCAAGCTAAAGCTTGCCCCACATGGAACACTGGAAAGGCAGCCGCGGCCAGGATTGGCCGCCCTACTAGAAGGCTGCGTAGAAATTAGTAGCCGCTGCACGCGATGCCGGGGGTACGGTAACGCTATGCAGCGGCTTGGGCGGGCGGGAGATTCCAGTTTACTGGTTTGGGAGCGTTCCTGCAAGTACCAGACTCTGCATTTGCGCTCTTTGACCGCGGGTGGAGAACCCGATTCCCCGCATAATCTTGAACGCGACGGCCGAACCGGGTTTAAGTGCAGCTTGAATCTTTCTCACGTCTTCCATTGTATTCACAGGGGTTCTGTTGATCGATACAATCACGTCACCTTCCTGTATACCAATCTCATCGGCAAAAGAATCCTGTTCCACTCGGGTTACTTTCATTCCACGGCGATTGTCGAGCGGGAGCTCTTCGCGCTCCTGATCGTTCAGCCCGCGGATGGAAACTCCGAATTTTGCCTGCGAGCCGCCCTCTTCCGGCTTCACATCGGCTTCCGAAGGGCGGTTGGTGGCCAGGCGGCTGAACACCTGGTCACGATCGCCGACCTTCAGTTTGAAGTCCAACTTCTTGCCATTGCGATCCACGGTGACGCTTGTTTCGGTGCCGACAGGCATTTCCGAGACGCGGCCGGCAAGGTCGTCGCCGTCTTTTACGGAGGCTCCGCCAAGCGAAATGATGATGTCTTCGGGCTTGATGCCTGCCTTGTCGGAGGGTCCGCCTGGCTCCACGGTGTCGATGAGCACGCCGTTCGCCACGCCCATGGCCTTCATCACTTCGGACTGTTTGTCGGATTTCTGCCAGCTCACTCCGATAGACCCGCGGGTGACCTTGCCGTTCCTGATGATCTGGTTGTAGACCTTTACGGCCTGATTCACCGGGAGCGCGAAACCGATCCCCTGATAGCCACCGCTTTGGGTGGCGATGGCCGTGTTGATGCCGATGATCTCGCCGTTGATGTTGAGGAGAGGGCCGCCGCTGTTGCCGGGGTTGATGGCTGCGTCGGTCTGAATGAATCGCTGGAACTGTTTTGCGCCGGGGACGTCGCGGCCAAGGGCGCTGATGATGCCTGCGGTTACAGTAGCTTCAAAGCCCAGCGGAGAGCCGATGGCAACGGCCCAATCGCCCACCTGGACACCGTCGGAGTTGCTAATCTTGGCAGCCGGCAATGACTTGCCTGCCTCGATCTTGATGACAGCGATGTCGGTGAGCGAATCGGAGCCGATGAGCTTGGCTTTGTATTCGCGCGAGTCTCCGTGGAGCTTGACGCGGATGTGATCGGCGCCTTCCACCACGTGCTGATTGGTGACGATGTAGCCGTTCTTGTCGACAATGACGCCCGATCCGCTGGCTTCGCGCTTGGGGCGCTGGCCGTTGGGCAGCCGCATCTGCGGGCCGCCAAAGAAGCGCCGGAAGAGGTCTTCGGTCTGATCCTCATCCTCCTCCATCTGCGGCGTGCGGCGGCGGCGGGTGGTGGTCTCCTGCTTGGGCGTATAGTCGGTGGTGATGTAGACAACCGAGGGCTCCAGACGCTTGGCAAGGTCAGTGAACTGGTTCGGCAGTTGTGTGGCTTTCGGAATGACCAGAGGCGTGGCGTCGGGCGCAGCCTGCCCCTTTTCGGCGTGCACTCCGGTATTCACCAGCGTGCCGATCAGGATTCCGATCGACAAAGTGAACAGCAACATACTAGCGCCAAGAAATTTCTGTTGGCGCGCTTTGGTCACGAAATTCATAGTGGTCTTCCAAACCTCCCCAAAGGGCATCCTTGCTTCATTATATATGCGATACGGCGAAATGGAGCGACCCGGTCACGATTCCAGTGTTCAGACAGGGGCATAGCGTACCGGCAGAAGCGCCGGCACAGCAGGCGGGACGGCCCTCGCTACAGTGGATGCAGCCAGGACCAAGCCGGTTTCAATTTCAATCGGAAACTGGTTGCAATCAAAGGCCCAGATCAGCGTCGTCACGCCCTTATAGACGCGAAGGAATAGAAAATGTAACGCGAGATTGGGTGTGGGAAATGCCGCAACACCCAGGCAACCTGCCCCTCACCAAGCTACATGCGTCACAAATGATTGAGCACACACAACCAAGCAGTGGTGGCGGTGTGGCATAAGACATGCTTATTCAACATGTGATGGAAACGCAAGGGTCCTCGATCCGGGCGATCCAAGTAGGCTTGCATGTAAGCTCGCCCTTCCAATACCGATAACGGGACTCCCTGGGGATATTGCCATCCCAGACACCTTAAGTTCGCAGATGGCCCGCGTAGGCCGTTAGCCATTCCTGTCGGCAGAGGAGTCTCTGTCCATCACAGCTCCGAACGAATACAAAGGAAAGCTATGCCCAAACAGATAGAAGTAACGGAATTGATTCTCCGCGACGCGCACCAGAGTCTGCTGGCGACGCGCATGGCGCTGGAAGACATGGCGCCGGCATGTGAGGACATTGATAATGCGGGGTACTGGTCAGTGGAATGTTGGGGCGGGGCGACCTATGATGCGTGCATTCGCTTTCTCAACGAAGACCCGTGGGAACGACTGCGCACGTTTCGCAAGCTGTTGCCGAATTCGCGGCTGCAGATGTTGTTGCGCGGCCAAAACCTGCTCGGTTACCGCCACTATGAAGACACCGTAGTGGACCGGTTTGTGGAGAAGTCGGCCGAGAACGGGATCGATGTGTTTCGCGTCTTTGACGCATTGAATGACATCCGCAACATCCGCCGTGCGGTGCGTGCCGTAGAGCGTGCGGGAAAGCACGCGCAGGGAACCATCTGCTATACGATCAGTCCACTGCACACCATCACCGAATTCGTCGACATGGCGCAGGAGTTGCTCGATCTCGGCTGTAATTCGATTTGTATAAAGGATATGGCGGCGCTGCTGAAGCCGCAACCGGCCTATGACATTGTGCGCGGTATCAAAGAAGCCTGCGGCGAGGATACACCGATTCATGTGCACGTCCATGCCACCACCGGGGTGACAATGGTCAGCCTGATGAAGGCGATCGAAGCCGGAGCCGATATCGTCGATACCGCGATCAGCTCGTTAAGCCTCGGGCCGGGACACAACCCGACCGAGAGCTTGGTGGAGATGCTGGAAGGCACCGCCTACACCACGCGGCTGGATAAAGACCGGCTGCGGCGGATCAAGGATCACTTTGCCATGGTGCGGCCGAAGTACTCGCAGTTTATGTCGAACATCACCGGGGTGGAAACGGAGATCTTTGACAGTCAGATTCCGGGTGGCATGATCTCCAATATGGAGAGCCAGCTCAAGCAGCAGAACGCCGGAGCCCGGCTGAAGGAAGTGCTCGCCGAGGTACCACGCGTGCGCGCCGACGCCGGCTATCCACCGCTGGTGACTCCGTCGAGCCAGATTGTCGGAACGCAGGCCGTCTTCAACGTCATCATGGGGCGCTACAAGGTGCTCACCGGCGAGTTCGGCGATTTGATTCTTGGGTATTACGGCGAGACGATCGGGAAGCGGAGCCTCGAAGTGACGCGCCTGGCCTCCAAACAATTTAAGAAGGATCTGATTCAAGGGCGTCCGGCCGATCTGTTGAAGCCGGAATGGGAGCAATTGCGGACGGCGGCACTTGCCCTGGATGGCTGCAACGGGTCGGACGAAGACGTGCTCACCTACGCGATGTTTCCGCAGGTAGCGCCGAAGTTTTTCACTCATCGCGCCGAGGGGCCGAAGAATGTGGCTGCAACGCCGGCGGCCAAGCCCGCACCTGCGGCCGCTCCACAACAGACGGCGCACCCACCGGTAAAAGAGCCCATCACTTATGACGTGAAGTTGAATGGCAGCACGCACCGCGTGACGGTGTCGCCGGCTTAGGGCCGGACCGAACGGCGGCTGTGGAACCAAGAGGCACGCGAGATAAGAGGAATTCGAATCATGTCCATGCAGGAACGGATTACAGAAATGCGCAAACGGCGCGAAGGCTTGCTGGCCGGCGGCGGGAAGGCTCGCATTGACAAGCATCATGCGCAAGGAAAATTGACGGCGCGCGAGCGGATTGCCGCGCTGGTGGATACAGGAAGCTTTCTCGAGTCGGGGTTGTATGCGCAACACCGCGCCACGCAGTTTGGAATGGAGGGCAAGGAACTGCCGGCCGATGGCGTGGTCACCGGCGCGGCAACGATTGGCGGAAGGCTGGTACACATCGCCAGCCAGGACTTCACGGTGATGGGCGGCGCGGCAGGCGAAGTCCACAGCCTGAAGATCGCCGAGGCAATGGAACTGTCGCTCAAGACGGGATCGCCGTTTGTGTTCGTGAATGATTCCGGCGGCGCGCGCGTGCAGGAAGGCATCGACAGCCTCTCGGGTTATGGAAAGGTTTTCCATACCAACGTCAAGCTGTCAGGCAGCGTGCCGCAGATCTCGTTGATCTGCGGGCCGTGCGCCGGCGGAGCCGCCTACAGCCCGGCGCTCACTGACTTTGTCATTCAGACGAGGCAGGCACAGATGTTCATCACCGGGCCGCAGGTGATCAAACAAGTGACCGGCGAAGATGTCACCGCCGACCAGTTGGGCGGGCCGGAAGCGCACATGGCGTACTCGGGTGTGATCCACCTCATCGCCGAGAACGACGAAGACGCCATCTACACCTGCAAACGGCTGCTGAGTTTTCTACCGAACAACAATCTGGAAGATCCGCCGAAGCTGTCCACTGACAGCAACGTCGATCCGAATCCGCAGTTAAACGCCATCGTGCCCGATGAGGCCAAGCAGGCTTACGATGTGCGCCACGTCATTACGGGCATCGTGGATCAGAGCGATTTTCTCGAGATCCAGGAAGGCTTCGCGCGCAACATCGTGATCGGGTTCGCGCACATTACCGGCCGTCCGGTGGGGATCATCGCCAATCAGCCGGCGGTGCTTGCCGGAGCGCTGGATATCAATGCGGCAACGAAGGCGTCGCGGTTCATCCGCTTCTGCAACGCGTTCAATATTCCGCTGCTCACCTTTGTGGATGTGCCGGGCTTTTTACCGGGCGTGCAACAGGAGTACGGCGGCATCATCCGCCATGGGGCGAAGATGCTGTTTGCCTATTCTGCCGCGACGGTGCCCAAGATCACGGTGATTCTGCGCAAATCGTATGGCGGGGCGCATGAGGCGATGTGCAGCAAGGACCTCGGCGCGGACCGCGTACTTGCCTGGCCGACCGCGGAAGTGGCGGTGATGGGCGCCGAGGGCGCGGCGGAAATCGTCTTTCGCAAAGAGATTGATGAGGCGACGGACAAGGCGGCACGGCGCAAGGAGCTGATTGCGAAATACCGCGAAGCATTCTCGAACCCTTATGCCGCGGCGTCGCGGCGGCTGGTGGACGACGTGATCGAGCCGGCCGAGACGCGGATGCACGTGGCCCAGGCGCTCGAATACCTGCAGACCAAACGCGAGTTGCGCCCAGCGAAGAAGCACGGGTTGATTCCGCTATAGGGAGGCATGACGCATGACACCGCTACTTGAATCGAACGAACTTTTGCAGGTCATGGAGCAGTTGCGCGAACAGATCTCGCGGCTGACCTTGCGCGTGGAGCAGTTGGAGGGCGTGGCCGCCACGCCAGTGAAGGCGGCAGCCCCGGCGGAAGGCGTCCCTGCCGGCCAGGCGGCTCCCGCCGCGGAATCCGCCCCCGAAACGCTATCACCGGAAACTGTTTTGGTGATCGCCGCGGCAGTGGCGGCATACCTCGGCAAACGCGGCCACATCCGCCATATCCGGTTACTCACATCGACACCCTGGGCCCAGCAGGGCCGCGTGTCAATCCAGGCATCGCACCAGTTGGACACATACCACGGATAGGAAGGCACTCCGATGAAACTCAAAATCACAGTGGATGAAAAGATATATGAAGTGGAAGTGGAAGCGTCGGAACCCGAAGGGCCGGCCTATTTGACGCCAGGCTATGTGCCGCCACAAGTGCGCGTCCCGGCCGCGGGCGCGCCCGCATTCACCCCGCCTCCTGCGCCGCTGGGCGGCAATGGCACGGGAGCGAAGGAAGACAAAGTCTGCCGGAGCCCGATTGCGGGTACGGTAGTGAAGGTGGCCACTCACGCCGGGCAGTCGATCCAGGTGGGCGACGTCCTGCTCGTGCTCGAAGCCATGAAGATGGAAACCAATATCACGGCGCCCATCGCCGGCAAGGTGTCCAAGGTGTGCGCCGGCTCCGGCGACGCAGTGCAAGGTGGACAGGTTCTAGTGGAGTTTGAATAATGACGCATTCTTCTGATGTACCCGGACTTTTGTTTGTCGATCATGTGGCAGTCTCCGTCCCCATGGGCGAGTTGGAAGCGCAGGTGCAGGCCTACCAGGCGTTGGGTTTCACAGAGATCCATCGCGAGGATGTGCTCGGCTCCGATCAGGTGCGCGAGGTGCTGTTACGGATCGGCGAGGGACCAAACCTCATCCAGCTATTGGAGCCACTCTCGGCCGAATCACCGGTGGCAAAGCAGATGGCCAAGAATGGCGGGCGCGGCGGCTTAGCCCACGTGGCCTTCCGGGTATTGAACGCGCAACACGCCTTCGACGTGATGAGCGAACGCGGCTTCCGGATCATCGATGCCTCGCCTCGTAAGGGTTCGCGCGGAACCACTGTCTTCTTTGTGCACCCGAAGTCGATGGAGGGCGCACCATTCGGTTACCTCATCGAAATTGTGGAGGACCCGTCATGAGTCTCGGGTTGCGCGAATTGTTTCCGCCCCATTCACCGCGGGTTTGGGATGAGGCGATAGTCAAGGATCTGAAGGGCGCCGATTACGAGAAGCGCCTCGTCTGGCGCACCGCGGAGGGGCTGGCCATCCGGCCCTATTACACGCGCGACAATCTGTCTTCGCTGCCATGGCTCGACGCTGCCCCAGGACAGGCTCCGTTTGTCCGCGGCGATGGCCGTCCATGGGAGATGGTGTCACCCGAGCACGAACCCGCTGCGCAGGTGGATGCGGCGGTGTGGCATGAGCAGGGCGCGACAACAGTGCAGGAACTCGCCTTCGCACTCGCGCGCGGCGTGGAAGTGCTCGCGGGTGCGGCCGAGCCAGTGGATCTGGCCGCCCCGAAAATGGTGTTTCGCTTCGCGGCCGGATCGAATTTCTTTTTCGAAATCGCCAAGCTGCGGGCGGCGCGGCTGCTGTGGGCGCAGGTGGTGAAGGCGTTTGGCGCGGCCGAGGAAGAGAGCAGTTATCTGCACATCCACGTGCGCACTTCGCTGTTGAACAAGACGCTGCTCGATCCGTACAACAATGTTCTGCGCGCCACCGCCGAGGCCCTGGCGGCGGTGTTGGGCGGATGCGACTGGCTGACAGTGATGCCGTTCGCCTTCGAGCAGCGGCTGGCCGAAACCATCCAATACATACTGCGCGAAGAATGTCATTTCGACCGTGTGGCCGATGCGGGCGGCGGGTCGTACTATCTGGAGTCGCTCACGGCATCATTGGCCGGCGAGGCTTGGAAACTGTTTCAACAGGTGGAAGCCGCAGGCGGGCTGAGCGCATACCCGGTGGCGGAGGCGCTGCGCGCGTCGTATGCGTCACAACGGCGGCGAGTGTTGGTGGGGACCAATCAGTATCCGGCCCCGGCGATTCCCAACGCGTGGGCTGAGGCCGGGGAACGTTTGGCAGGACCGATTGAAGCGCTTCGCCAGCGCACGGCGAAGCACGTCGAGCGCACCGGACGCGAGATTCGCGTGCTGCTGCTCGAATCGGGCGACCTCAAAATGCGCAGGGCGCGTTCGGGATTCTGCACGGGGTTCTTTGGATGCGCCGGGTTCCGGACGTCCGCCTCAACCGAGCTCGCCGAGGCCGACCTGATCGTCCTGTGCAGTTCCGACGCCGAATATACGGAGTTCGCCGCCCGCATCTGCCCCAAAACAAAAACACCAGTTCTTGTCGCGGGCAATCCCAGGGAGCACATCGCGTCGTTGGAAGCCGCGGGCGTGAGCGGATTCGTGCACCTGGGCTCCGACGTGGTGAGCGTTCTGAGCGACTGGCAGATGCGGTTGGGGATGGAGAAATGACGATGCCGAAACCGGACTTCACAAAGATTGCTTTCGCGCCCGAAAGTCGCTTGGCTGGCCTGAAAGGCCAGCCGCGGCCAGGATTGGCCGCCCCACACGACGGTGGAATGTACAAACTCCAGGCGCCCGAGGCGCGCCAACACGCCGTGCCGCCGATTAGGTCAGCCACCCGGCGAACCGCCGAACAGATCGACGTGCTCCCCTTCTACACGTCCCACGATTGCGAGGGTCTGGAACACCTCGACTACGCCGCCGGGCTCCCGCCGTTTCTCCGCGGGCCCTATTCCACCATGTACGTGATGCAACCCTGGACCATCCGCCAGTACGCCGGCTTCTCCACCGCTGAAGAGTCCAACGCTTTCTACCGCCGCAATCTCGCGGCCGGACAGAAAGGCCTCAGCGTGGCGTTCGACCTGGCCACCCATCGCGGCTACGATTCCGATCATCCGCGCGTGGCGGGCGATGTCGGCAAGGCCGGCGTGGCCATCGACTCCGTTGTCGACATGAAACAGCTCTTCGAGGGAATCCCGCTCGATCAAATGTCGGTCTCGATGACGATGAACGGTGCGGTGCTCCCTATCATGGCGTTCTACATCGTCGCCGCCGAAGAGCAGGGAGTCGACGCCGCAAAGCTCAGCGGAACCATTCAGAACGACATTCTCAAAGAGTTCATGGTGCGCAACACCTACATCTATCCGCCGGAGCCTTCGATGCGCATCATCGGCGATATCTTCCAGTACTGTTCGCGCAACATGCCGAAGTTCAACTGCATCTCGATCTCCGGCTATCACATGCAAGAGGCGGGAGCGAGCGCCGATCTGGAACTCGCCTACACACTGGCCGATGGATTGGAATACCTGCGAACCGGACTGCGCGCCGGGCTCTCCATTGACGACTTTGCGCCGAGGCTGAGCTTCTTCTGGGGCATTGGCATGAACTTCTTCATGGAGATCGCCAAGATGCGCGCCGCGCGGCTGCTGTGGGCGAAGATCGTGAAACAGTTCCACCCCGAGAATCCAAAGTCGATGGCGCTGCGCACGCACTGCCAGACATCGGGCTGGAGCCTGACGGCGCAGGATCCGTTTAACAACATCGTGCGCACGATGGTGGAAGCGGCCGCAGCCGCTTTCGGCCACACCCAGTCCCTGCACACCAACGCCCTGGATGAAGCCATCGCGCTTCCCACCGACTTCTCGGCCCGCATCGCCCGTAACACGCAACTGATTTTGCAGGAAGAGCTGGGCATCACGAAAGTGGTTGACCCGTGGGGCGGCTCCTATTACGTCGAGCGGTTGACCTCCGAACTGGCCGCGCGCGCCTGGAAGCTGATGGAAGAGGTTGAATCGCTGGGCGGCATGGCCAAGGCAATTGAAACCGGCTTACCGAAGATGCGCATTGAAGAAGCAGCCGCGCGCAAGCAGGCGCGCCTCGATTCCCGTACCGATGTACTGGTGGGGGTGAACAAATATCGGCCCCAAACAGAAACACCCATCGATGTTTTGGAGGTGGACAACCAGCAGGTGTGCCGGTCGCAGATGGACCGCCTGGCTGAGCTCAAACGCCTCCGCAATCCGGAGGGCGTCGCACAGTCGTTGCGCGCGCTCACCCATTGCGCCGCCACCGGCGAAGGCAACCTGTTGGAGCTCGCGGTTCAGGCCGCTCGCGAGCGCGCCACGCTTGGCGAGATCAGCGCGGCTTTGGAAGAAGTCTTCGGGAGGTATCAGGCGGTGTCGCGTTCCATATCCGGTGTCTACTCAGCGGAAAGCGCCCACGATGAAACGTTTCTCCAGACGCGCAAAATGGTGGCGCAATTCGCCGAACTGGAAGGCCGCCGGCCACGCATCCTCGTCGCCAAGATGGGCCAGGACGGCCATGACCGCGGGGCAAAGGTTATCGCGACCGCCTTCGCCGACGAAGGCTTCGACGTCGATATCGGACCGCTATTCCAAACCCCGCCTGAAGTCGCGCGCCATGCCGCCGAGAACGACGTCCATGTACTCGGTGTGTCTACGCTCGCCGGCGGCCACAAAACACTGGTGCCCGAAGTGATCGAGGCGCTCAAGCGCCTCGGCCGCGACGACATCGTGGTGGTGGTGGGCGGCGTCATCCCTCCCAAGGATTACGACTTCCTATACAAGGCCGGAGTTGCGGGCGTGTTTGGGCCGGGGACGGTGATCCCGCAGGCGGCGCAACAGATCCTGCAAGTGCTGATGCGGCGATGTGCCGGCGTCAGTGCATGAGGTGGGAATGCTGCCTCGAAGGCTTCCTGCATCGGCATATATTGAAGGGATTCTGCGCCGCGACCGGGTATTGCTGGCGCGGGCCATCACACTGGTGGAAAGCACGCTGCCATCGGATGCAGCGCTTGCGCTGGAGGTGGTGGAAGGGTGTCTCGGGCACACCGGCAACTCCCGGCGCATCGGCGTCAGCGGCGCTCCCGGAGCAGGCAAAAGCACCTTTATAGAAGCGCTCGGGATGCACCTCATCGACGTGCGAAACGAGCCGGTCGCCGTGCTGTCGATTGATCCAACGAGCCCGATCAGCGGCGGCAGTATCCTCGGCGACAAAACGCGCATGGAGCGGCTGGCCGCTTCTCCCATGGCCTTCATCCGGCCCTCGCCAGCGGGCGGCCAGTTGGGCGGCGTCGCGCGCCGCACTCGCGAGGCCATGCTGCTGTTGGAAGCAGCGGGCTTTCGAAACATCTTCATCGAGACGGTGGGCGTGGGGCAGTCGGAAACCGCGGTCCGCGGAATGGTGGACACGTTTCTGCTGCTCGCGCTCGCCGGAGCCGGTGATGAGTTGCAGGGAATCAAACGCGGCATCACCGAGCTGACCGATCTCATCGTGGTGAACAAGGCCGACGGCGACAACATGCGCCAGGCGATGAAGGCGCGCGTGGAGTTGCAGACGGCGCTTCATTACTTCCCCTCATCGGACGATGGCTGGCGTCCCCGTGTGCTCACGTGCTCCTCGCGCACGCGCGATGGAATTACCGATGTCTGGGAGGCCGTGCTGCAACACGAAGCCGCCATGCGCCAGAACGGAAAGCACGAGTGGCGGCGGCGAGAACAGTTGCTCGCCTGGATGCAGGACGTCATCAACGGCGGACTGCGCCAGAGGTTCGACGCCGATGCGCGCATTGCCTCCGCGCTGCCAGGACTGGAGCGGCAAGTGCTCGCGGGCGAGGTGAGTCCGTTTCGCGCCGCCGGGCAGTTGCTGATGATTTTCGAAAAACAGGAACCCAAACACATGACACTTCCCTTCCCCACCCTGACCGCTGACGAAGCGGCGGAACTCATCGAACATGGCCAGACGCTCGGCTGCAGCGGCTTTACCCCGGCCGGTTCTGTGAAGGCCATCCCGACCGCGCTGGCGGCACGCGCGGAAGCTGAGCACGCCGCGGGCAGGCCGTTCACCGTGGGCGTCCTCACCGGCGCTTCCACCGGCCCTTCCTTTGATGGCGCTCTCGCCAAAGCCGAGGCGATTCACTTCCGCACTCCCTATCAGTCCGATCCGCTGCTGCGCAAACAGATCAATTCGGGCAAAGTGCGATTCGTCGATATGCACCTGTCCATGCTGCCGCAGAGCGTACGCTACGGATTCCTCGGACGAGTCCATTGGGCTATTGTCGAAGCCGCCGATGTCACCCCGGGCGGCGGCATCGTTCTTACCGCGTCAGCCGGCGCGACGCCCACCTACCTGCGCGCCGCCGAGCGCATCCTCATCGAATGGAACGCCCAGCATCCGCCGCAACTGCTCGGCATGCACGACTTGTTTGAGCCACAGGACCCGCCGGCCCGCAGCGAGATCCCCATCTTCAGCGCCGCCGACCGCGCCGGCGCTCCCATCTGCCTGGTGCCGCCTTCCAAGATCGCCGGCGTGGTGATGACCGACCTCCCCGACGAGTGCACGCCGTTTGCGCCCCCGACCGCCGAAACCGAAACCATCGGCAACAACGTCGCCCAATTCCTGATCAGCGAAATGCGCGCCGGGCGCGTGCCGAAGCGTTTTCTGCCGCTGCAATCGGGGGTCGGCGACATCGCCAACTCGGTGTTGAGCGCGCTCGGCAACAGCACGGAGATCCCGCCGTTTGAAATGTACACCGAAGTACTGCAGGATTCCGTTATTCCGTTGCTCGAATCGGGGCGCTGCACCTTCGCCTCCACCTGCGCGCTCACGTTGTCGGCGGAACAAATGAGGCACTTCAACTCGCGTCTCGACTTCTTCCGCAAGTGCGTCCTCATGCGCCCGCAGGAAATTTCCAATCACCCGGAGATCGTGCGCCGTCTGGGCATCATCTCCATGAACACGGCCATTGAAGTGGATCTGTTCGGGAACGTCAATTCCACGCACGTGCTGGGCAAGCAGATGATGAACGGGATCGGCGGATCGGGCGACTTCACGCGCAACGCTTATTTATCGGTGTTTTCCTGCGCGTCCACGCAGAAGGGCGGACGCATCTCGACGGTGGTTCCGCTGGTGAGCCACGTCGATCACAACGAGCATTCGGTCCAGATTGTCGCTACTGAACACGGCGTTGCCGACCTGCGGGGCAAAGATCCGCATGAGCGCGCAAGGCTGATCATCGAGCGGTGCGCCCATCCGGATTACCGCGAGTTGCTCCGCGGCTATCTGCGCGGCGGCGCGCGAACCGGTCATGCCCCGTTTGAGATGTCACAGGCCTTCCGCATGCATGAAGCTTTTCTGAAGGACGGCGACATGCGCACCGCGCAGTGGTAGAAACGCGGACTTACCAGTTCCGCCGGTCGACGAATGTGGGCGGCTCAAAGGTGGCCCCCGCCGCCAGACGGCGGTCCTCGCGCTTCGCGGTCCAGAGTAGATAGGGACCAAGAAGAGCTTCTGCGGCTCGGGCCATCAGGCCGAACTCGCTCTCCATGTCGCGGCGCAGTTCTCGTACTTTGTCCGCTACGGCATCGTTGGTCTTCTTCAGACGGCGTTCCATGGCCCACAGAGCCGCCACGTAGACGTTCTTCAGCGTCCGAACCTCCCATTCAAACCGTTTGCGGATTCGAGGATCGGGATGATTGCGGTAGCGCATCCAACCCTGGAACGTGGTGCGCGCGATGCGGTAGAGACTCGGACCGTTGCGTTCATAGTCGCGCTGGAACGCCCAGTCGAGGAACTTCTTCGATTCGTCTCGTGAGATGGCGGCGTGTTGGAAGTTGAACTTGTGCTGGCCGTGGATGTCGGCGAGATCCACATCCAGCAACCGCCCTTCGTCCTTGATCTGGAAGTAGAGCGGCGTGCCGGGCACCGGCGTGTAGAGCATGAACTGGTGGAAATCGGTGTTGTGCGAGACGGCGTGTTCTATCTCATCGTGTATGTTGGCCGGCGTGTGATGTTCGAGGCCGACAATGGTGGAGCCTAGTAGTTTGATACCGTGCGAAGCCATCTCCTTGGCGAGCGCGCGCGTATCCACTCCGTTGAGTTTGGCGTAACTCGATCGCGGGGATTCCAGGCCAAGCCAGGTCCAGGAAACGCCGAGTTCCACAAGCTCCTCCATCGTATATTTGCGGATCGCGTTTGCCGAACTGAAGATGTAGAACGCCCAGCTCTTCTTCTCCTGCTTCATGCGCGCCAGCAGATCCAGCGCCCGTTTGCGATTGAGCAGGAAGTTCTCGTCCATGACGAAAAACGACTTCACGTGCATGCGCTGTTCCGCATCGCGCATGACTTCAAAAAGCTCGTCGCCAGTGGCGTAAAAGTGGAGCGCCTTTCCTTTGCCACCGAAGAATGCCGACGTCGTACAGAAGTTGCAGCCCATCGGGCAGCCGACGGAAGGAATGATGGTAGCCGCAGTGGTGCCCTTATTCATGGGTACGTTGATGCCCATGACGCGGAGGCCGAAGCCTGACACGATGGCCGGGTGCCGCACCGGCGCGCCGCCGGGTTCGCCGAGGAACTCGCGCATCCAGGCAATGCCGTCACCTTTGACGATGTGGTCTGCGTCGATCATCAGCTCGATACCCGGGATAGCCGTCACGTGGCCCCCGACAACAATGGTGGATTGCGGCGACAGGCGGCGAACAGTCTTGCACATCTCGCGTACCTTGCCGATGTTGACAATGATGCTGCTGATGCCGACGACGTCGTAGTGGTTCTCTTTGAGCTCGCGCTCAAAGTCCTCACGTTTCGGAAAGTCCAGCAGAGTGCTGGGGGCGGAGATGTTCTCCTGGATCATCATGATGCCCCACGACCGGTGGAACATGCGTAGAGAGAATGCACCCTGGGCACGGGTGACTTGATTGTGATACAGCTCCATGGGATTGATGGAACGGCTGCCGAATTCGTCGTCTTGTGCGTAGGGACCGAAGACGGAGCTTAAGAGGACTCGGGCGCTGGTGCCCTTAGGGTGTTTTTGCATGATTAGATTACCGGACTTGTAGTTTCACTATATAGTCCCCGGCAATACTCGCCGTCTCGCGATGCAAGACCCACCAGGCGATTTCCTCCACCGCGGCCCATGACCCGATATAATCTCCAGGAATGCCCAGCAAGATTTACGACGTAGTGGTGGTGGGGTCCGGCCCGTCCGGCGGGACTTTGGCGGCGCACCTGGCGCACCTAGGCGTAGATGTGGCGATAGTGGAAGGCGGGCCGAGGATCAACACCCGGACGGATTTCAACACGCACGCCATGCCGTTTGAATTCGCCAACCGGCACATTCCGACGATGAAGCCGGGCAAGCCGGGGTTTGACTCGGAACGTACGCGCGGGATCGGTGGAAAGAGCCTGACCTGGAATGCGGTGGCGTGGCGGCTATCCGAGCGCGACTTCAAAGGAAAGACCTTCGAGGGCGCGGGCGAGGACTGGCCGTTCCACTACAAAGATATCGCGCCTTACTACTCGAAGATTGAGCGCGAGGTAGGCGTGTGCGGCAATCTCGACGGACTCGAGGATTTGCCCGATGGCGATTTCCTGCCCCCGGTGCCAATGAAGTGCAGCGACGTAATCGTCAAGCGAGGCGCGGCGAAACTGGGTGTCCGCGTCATCCACGTGCGCAAAAGTACGTTGAGCCGTCCAATGGCCGGCCGGCCGTCGTGCCACTTTTGCGGCAACTGCATGGCCGGCTGCGACGTAGTTGCCAAGTACAATTCCGCGGACGTGCATATCAATCCCGCGCTAAAGACGGGGCACCTGGAAGTCTTTGGAAACTCGATCGTGCGCGAGGTGATAGTGTCCAACGAGAATCGCGTGACAGGCGTCAGGTACCTCCATCGTGAGACGAAGGAAGAGGGAGAAGTTCGGGGGCGCGTCGTGGTGCTGTCCTGCGGCTGTGTGCAGAGCGTCGCCCTGTTGATGATGTCGAAATCACGCCTCTATCCGAACGGCCTGGCCAACTCCAGCGGCGCCTTGGGCAAACACTTCATTCCCCATTTCACCGGCGGCGTACAGTGCTTCCTTCACGAGTTGATCGGCAAGCCCACCACCAACGACGAGGGTTACCTCGACCATGCCTACGTACCCTCGTTCATGCACAACCGCAAACGCGATTACGCCCGCAGCTTCGGAATGCAATTCAACTATCAGAACCGCCGCGCAGTGGGTTGGGCGCGCGATGTGCCGGGCTTCGGCAAGGACTTCAAGAACGCCGTGCAGCAGCGCTATCCGGCCTTCCTCACGTTCTCGCCTTACGGAGAGATGCTTCCGCACGCCAGGACGTTCGTCGACATGGATTGGGAGCGGAAGGACCGTTACGGCCTGCCGCTGGCGCGTCGAAACGTGACGTACTCCGACAACGACTGGAGAATTTTTCGCGACATGACCGACTGGTCGAAACGCATACTGGAAGCGGCCGGCGCGGAGATCTTCGCGGTTGGCGAGGAGCCTCGCACCAACCACGAGCTGGGTGGCTGCCGAATGGGCACGGACCCGAAGGCAAGCGTGTTGAACCAGTGGTGCCAGTCGCACGATGTGAAGAATCTGTTTGTGGTGGACGGCAGCGTCATCCCATCGGCTTCAGAAAAGAACCCGACGCATACGATGATGGCATTGGCGGCGCGGACCGCGGACTACATCAGCAACAGCATGAAAAAGGGAGAACTGTAAAATGGCGCAGCAACGGCGTGACAATCTGAAGATCATCGGAGCAATCAGCGCCACCTGCACGTTTCCCTTCTCCTCGGATGAGTTGTACGGGCAGCAGGAGCACGCCCACCCGACGGCGATGGCGGCGCAGGCTGCGCTTCCCGCCAAACCTTCCTTCTTCAATGAGCAGGAATTCGAAACCGTGAAGAAGCTCGCCGATCTGATCATCCCGCCCACCGGCACGCCCGGCGCCGTCGAAGCCGGTGTGCCTTCCTACATTGACTACGTGGTGAACAGCAGCAACCAATGGAAGAAAGTGTTCCGCGATGGGCTCGCGTGGCTCGACCAACAGTCGCAACAGAAGCATAGCAAGGTGTTTCGCGATCTGGCGGAAGCCGAAATGATCGCTCTGATCCGGCCGTTATCAGACACGGCGGACCAATTGTTGAAGCCGGCGCTCAGCGTCCCGGCAAGGCGGGCGGCAACGCGGCCGGCGGTTCCACGCGAGGTGCTGTTTTTCAAGGCGTTCAAAGGCATGACCGCAGAAGGGTATTTCACTTCGAAGACAGGATTGGTGGACACGTTGGGCTATAAAGGCAACACGGTACTGGTGCAGTTTCCGAGCTGCGAGTAGCGTGTCACGGGTTTGGGCCGGCAGGCAGGGCAGGGACTTCGATCAGCTTGCGGGGCAGGTTACCAGACTGCACAGCGGCGGGCGGTTTGCTCGGATACCCATGCGGGAAATATACTAAATTCGCCATGATATTCCTACTCCTTCTCGCTGTTTCGTTTCCCGCGGCCGCCGCCGACTTCAAACCACTCTTCGATGGAAAGACTCTCAAGGGCTGGACCGTATGTAATGGAAAAGCTACCTACAAGGTGGAAAAGGGCACCATCGTCGGGACCACAGCCGAAGGCTCGCCAAACAGCTTTCTCTGCACCGAGAAGGAGTATGGCGACTTCGTGCTCGAACTTGAAGTTCTGGATGATCCGGTCCTGAACTCTGGAATTCAGATCCGCTCGCATCGCTACGGCTCAGACACAAAAGTGCTCACCAACAACGGCAAGCAGATTGTCGAGCGCAAGCATCCCGCGGGGCGCGTCCACGGATACCAGGTGGAGATCGCCAACGCGAAATCCGGGGCATCGGGCGGCGTCTACGATGAAGCGCGCCGCGGCTGGTTGCACAACATTTCTTCTCATCCCACCGCGAGCAAGGCGCTCAAGGACAACGAGTGGAACCAGTATCGCGTGGAGGCATTCGGCGATCACATTCGTACATGGGTAAATGGCGTCCCCTGCGCCGACCTTGTCGATTCGGCCGATTTGACCGGCTTCATTGCGTTGCAGGTGCATCAATTCAAGGGAGAGAAACCCGCTCAGGTTCGCTTCCGCAACATCCGCATTCAGGACCTTGGGCGGCACCACTGGAAACCAATCTTCGATGGCAAGACAACGGCCGGCTGGGCACAGAAAGGACCCGGCAAGTGGACCATCGAGGATGGTGCGTTTCACGCCGTAAGCGTCGAAGGCGAGACCCGTACCGGAGTGATGATGTCCGACGTCGCGATCAAGGACGCCACCGTGAGGGTCTTCTTCAAGCTCAATCCGAAGGGCGACTCGAATAGCGGCTTTTTCGTGCGCGCGGACAAAGACAACCTCGCCGGTTACGAAGTGGAGATCGATGAGAAGAAGGGCACCGGCGGTTTATTCGAGGTCGGCGGACGCCGCTGGGTGGATGGACCTGGCGACAATGCCGCCATGCGAGTGAACGATTGGAACGAACTCGTGGCCAGCCTGCACGGCAACCGAATCGTGTTCCACCTCAACGGCATCAAGACGCTGGAACTGCCCGACGATGCGCAAGGCAAGAAGCAGGGCCGTATTGCACTACAGATTCACAACCGGCGCGTCACCGACATCCTGTTCAAGGATGTGCAGATCCTGGAGCCCGTGAAATGAGTTGGCTGCTGTCAAGCACAAACATGCCAGACCACTCATTGACGTTTGTGAAAAAGTCCGAAAACCGCTTGCTAAGGCGCGCGGCTCTGTTTCGCATATGTGAGGGAGCGATCCCGAATTGTTTCGTAACAGTGCCTTGGCTGCTGGTGCTTTTCGGCGCTGCTGTCTATGCGCAGCCGTTCGACATCGTGCTGCGGAATGGGCGTGTGCTCGATCCCGACTCGGGGCTGGATGCGGTGCGCTCTGTTGGGATCCGTGGTGGCAAGATCGCGGAAGTGTCCACGCAGCCGCTCACCGGCAAACGAATCATCGACGCCGCCGGACTTATCGTGGCGCCCGGTTTCATTGACCTGCACTCGCACGGCCAGGACGAGGAGAACTATCGCCTCAAAGCGCTCGACGGTGTCACTACCGCCCTGGAATGCGAAGTCGGCACTGGGGACATCGACGCGTTCTATCGCCAACGGGCCGGCAAAGCGCTCATTCACTACGGAGCCACAATCGGACACATTCCCCTCCGCATGAAGCGGCTCGGCGATTCGGGCAATTTCCTTCCTGCGGACAAGGGAGCGCACATGGCGGCGCAGCCCGAGGACATCAGCGAAATGGCTCGCCGTCTGGAGGAAGGTTTACAACAAGGTGCGCCGGGCGTAGGCATGGGCGTAATGTACACACCCGCGGCCACCGCCGTCGAACTGCTGACGATGTTTCGCGTCGCCGCGCGGTTTCGAGCCCCGGTGTATGTTCACGTGCGCGCTGGAGTGGAAGGGCTCAATGAAGTAATTGGCTATGCGGCCACCACCGGCGCCCCTCTGCACGTCGTCCACCTGAACAGTAGCGGAAGCAAATTTAACACGCCGCATTTTCTCGATATCGTGGAAAGCGCGCAGCGGCGCGGCATGGATGTCACCACCGAGTGCTATCCCTACTCCGCCGGGCAAACACAGATTCAGTCGGCAGTCTTCGATGATGGCTGGCAGAAGCGGCTCGGCTACAACGATCTGTTGTGGACGGCAACCGGTGAGCGGCTCACAGCGGAGACGTTCGCGAAATACCGCAAGCAGGGTGGCAGCGTGATTATGTTCAGCAACACGGAAGAGATGGTCCGGCGCGCGGTGCTAAGTCCGTTGACAATGATCGCCAGCGACGGCATTCTACGCAATGGCACCGGGCATCCTCGCTCCACCGGCACCTATGCACGCATTCTCGGCCGCTACGTCCGCAACGAGAACGCGTTGACATGGATGGAGGCCATCCGCAAGATGTCGCTGATGCCCGTGCAGCGCCTGGAAGGACGCATTCCCGCCATGCGGCAGAAAGGCCGCGTGCAGGTGGGGGCCGATGCGGACCTGACAGTATTCGATCCGCGAACCGTCATCGACCGCTCCACCTACGAGAAGCCCGCGATTCCCTCCGAAGGCTTCCGCTATGTGTTGGTCAACGGCACCATTGCCGTCGAGGACGGGCAGGTTCAGAACACCACCCCTGGACAACCGGTCCGCGCGCCTAAGTAAAGCCCTCAACCACCGGCTTGACTCCCCACCATCCGGTTGAGCTCGCTCACAACGGCCCGTAATGACTCGGACTGCGCATTGAGTTCCTCGGCCGCGGCTGCGCCCTCTTCCGCGTTCGCCGCCGACGATTGCGTCACCCTCTGCATCTGGGTGATCGCTCTGGCGATCTGTTCGATCCCCTTGGTCTGCTCCTTGCTGCCAACGCTCACCTCTTCCACAAGCACCTTGATCCGGTCGGCTTCGCTGGTGATCGCCTTAATCGCGCCCGCCACATGGTCCACCTTGTCTTTGCCTTCCTTCGATTTCACAACCGACTCTTCAATCAGTGCCGCGGTGTCCTTGGCCGCCTGCGCGCAGCGTTGCGCCAGGTTGCGGACCTCATCCGCCACTACGGCAAAACCCATCCCGGCCTCACCGGCCCGTGCCGCCTCCACCGCCGCATTCAATGCAAGGATGTTCGTCTGGAATGCAATCTCGTCAATCACTTTGATGATCTTGGAAATCTTCTCGCTCTCGGAATTGATGTCCGTCATCGCAACCACCATCTGTTCGAGCCGTGCATTCGCTTCGGTGAAGCGCTCCTGCGAGTGGCGCACAAGCTCCGTCGCCGACTGCGAGTTCTCGGCGTTCTTGTGAGCCATCGAGTTGATCTCCTCGCTCGATGACGACGTTTCTTCAAGCGATGCGGCCTGCTCACTCGATCCCTTTGCCAGCGATTGGCTCGAACTGGAAACCTGCGCCGCTGCGCTAGCCACCTGCTCAGCAGCCGCACCGAGAGCGGTCGCCGTACGGTTGAGGTCGCGGTTCAAACCGTGGACCAGGAAGTAGGTAAGCGCGGAACCACTGACAACAGCAATGCCCAGAATGATCCACATCCAAAACCAGGTGGCGGAAGCTGCATCCCTCACTCGCCGGGCAACAGCTAGTCCATTGGTTTCGTTCCACTGCACGATCTCGGTAACCTGAGCGTCGAAACGGTCTTGAACGGGCTTAACCTGGGTACGGTAAGCGCTCTCCAACCCGTCAGCCGAGGTGGTTTTCGTCTGCGACCAGGAGCCTTGGAGCTCCTCGTACACCCGCTCGATCTTCTGGAAGAGCTGACGGTCTACCTCCTGCGTGATGGTCTTCTCATAGTCCTTGAGAGTCCGTTGAAACTCCCCCTGAACCGTCGCCAGTTCGCGATCCACCTCAGCGGCACGTTCGCCGCGGCTGCTGATTCGCTGCAACATAGCGCCCTTCATGCCCAGGAAACGGGCGTAGAGAAAGGAGCTGAGTTTCATCCCCGGCAGGCAATCGACGGTCATTTCCGTCGCCGAAGCTTGGATCTTGGCGACGTTGTAAGCGGCAATACCCCCAACCATCGCCGTGAAGCCGATAAGAATTGCGCATGTTAACGTGATCTTGCGTCCGATGATCATATTCACCTTCTGTACACTGCTCGCAACACTGTCGATATGCTCATCGGCACCACAAGGAGAATCGTGATGTGGGAATGTACAATATCTGTTCACCTCTCTTTACCATGAAACGCGTCTTCATCCTTGCCCTTTGCATCACTTGCTGCCAGCCATCGCAGGCGCAGAAGCGCAGCGCTCCATCGACATACAAATCGTGGGAGGCTTTCGGCGGCGGCGCGGAGAATATCCACTATTCGTCCCTCAAACAGATTGACCGCTCCAACGTCTCCAAGCTCCGCATGGCGTGGCAATTCGATACCGGTGACGCCGGCCCGGGCTCGGAGATGCAATGCAATCCGATCATGGTGGAAGGCGTGTTGTACATCACCAGCCCGAAGCTGCGCGTGGCGGCGGTGGATGCTACAACCGGCCGGCGGATCTGGAGCTTTGAACCGATCCCCGGTCGTGTGCCGCGCAGCCGCCGCAGTCGCGGTGTCATGCATTGGACAGACGGAAAGCAGTCGCGAATCTTCGTCACCGCCGAAGGCACGCTGTTCTCGCTCTACGCCAAAACAGGCCAACTCGACGACGGGTTTGGAAACAAAGGCGAAGTGGATTTGCGCGAAGGGCTCGGGCGGCCAGTGGAACGTGTGAATCTCAATGTCACCACACCGGGCGTTGTGTTTGAGGACATGCTGATCCTCGGCAGTCAGGTGGGCGAGGCGCACCCCTCCGCACCCGGAGACATCCGGGCTTACGATGTACGCACGGGCAAACAGCGCTGGACCTTCCACACTATCCCCCGGCCCGGCGAATTCGGCTACGACACATGGCCGCCGAACACATGGAAACACACCGGCGGAGCGAACAACTGGGCAGGAATGGCGCTGGACCGCAAACGAGGCTTGGTGTTCGTACCCACGGGATCGGCCGCGTTCGATTTCTATGGCGCCGACCGGCATGGCGACAATCTCTTCTCCAACACGCTGCTCTGCCTGAACGCCCGCACCGGCGAACGCAAGTGGCATTTCCAGGCAATCAAGCACGACGTGTGGGATCGCGACTTTCCCTCGGCGCCGTCGCTGGTGACGGTTCGGCGCAACGGCAAGCTGATTGATGCCGTGGCGCAGATCACCAAATCGGGCCACGTATTTGTGTTCCACCGCGAAACCGGAGAATCGCTCTTTCCGCTCCAGACACGGCAGGTGCCGCCCTCGACCATCGACGGAGAACTGCTCGCCAGGACGCAGGTGGTCCCGTTGAAACCGGAGCCGTTTTCGCGGCAGCAAATAACGGAAGACATCCTCACCACACGGACTCCGGAAGCGAATCGCATTGTGCTCGAGCGGCTCCGCAAACTGCGCAACGACGGGCCGTTTACGCCGCCTTCGCTCGAAGGTTCGATTGTGTTCCCAGGCTATGATGGCGGCGGCGAATGGGGCGGACCGGCATTTGATCCGGAGACTGGTCTGTTCTATGTGAACGCGAACGAGATGGCGTGGATTCTGCGGCTGGTCCCCAAGGCCGCCTCGCAGGCCAACAGCAACGGGCAGCGATTGTATGTACGCAACTGTGCCGCGTGTCACGGCGATGACGGCAAGGGCAGTCCCCCGCAGTTCCCTTCGCTCGAGAATATGCAGGCCAAATTCACCGAAGCGCAGGTGGAGGAGATCCTCCGCAAAGGGGCTGGCCGCATGCCTGGTTTCGCTCACCTCGGCGATTCCGCGGTTTCGGCGCTGCTGCGCTACGTCGTGCGAAAGGAGAATATCGCCGCAAAAACCGTGGCCCCCGCGTCAAAGGATCCGACGGACTTGAAGTACACCATCGACGGCTACAACAAATTCCTCGACCCCGACGGCTACCCGGCGGTGGCTCCGCCGTGGGGAACGCTGAATGCAATCAACCTCGATACCGGCGACTACGCGTGGAAGATACCGTTTGGCGAGTTTCCCGCGCTCGCCGCCAAAGGCATCAAGAACACTGGAACAGAGAATTACGGCGGCGGCATTGTCACCGCCGGCGGGCTGTTTTTCATCGGCGCCACCAACCATGACCGGAAGTTCCGCGCCTATGACAAGCTCACCGGCAAACTGCTCTGGGAAACCACGCTGCCCGCATCCGGTAATGCCACTCCGGCCATGTATGAATGGAAGGGCAAGCAGTACATCGTCATCGGCGCTGGAGGCGGCAAATCAGGCGCGCCTTCGGGCGGAACCTACGTGGCATTCGCCCTTCCCTAGGAGCGTTCATGAGGAAGACGGTAATGAAAAAGACGGCTATGGTGGGCAAGCGTAGGAGCTGGCCGAACACGATGATGTTTCCCAAAGCGTTGCGCGATGCCATTCCTGACATGCCCACCTGTGGCGGCCGCGTGCTTGAACTGGATGCAATCCACGGCGAACCAGTCAACAGCCATCTCTTCGGGGAGCGAGTCCAAGTGAAGTTGCGCGTGAAGGAAACAGGCAAGCTCACGGGCAAATTCGTGGTCCTGATAGATCTGCAGCCAGAGGCCGCCCGCGCTCTCGCCACCACCCTCACAAACCTCGCGGATCAACTCGAGGAAGCCCCTTGACAACCACCCGCCGCCGGCGCATTGTGGAATCGCCCGTACAGGAGGTGGCTGCCATGGAAGCGACCGAATCCTTAGTCCTTTCCCAGGACGAACACGACCTATTGACCGAAGTGCTGGAAAGCGAAGATGGTCGGCTTGCCATCGAAATCCGCCATACCGACAAGCGCGCCTACCGCGAGGAGTTGAAACACCGCCTGCACTTGGTAGAGGCGCTGCTGGCCCGTTTGAAAAACTAGGAACTCTCCGGCAGAAGCATCACGGCGCCCGTGGCCTTTGCCACGCGATGGACTGCGTTCACCAGTTTGCGATACGGGATCGCTTCGAGTGATTCGCATGCTACCCATTCGCCGTCGCGCCACGAGGAGAAGACCCACGCAGTCAGCAGGGCCATGTGTTCCTGACGGTCCTTCAAGGCGACGCGTTTCTGAGCAGGCAGCGCCGCCACCGTATCCTTGATGCGCCTGTCAAGAGGCACGGGCCGGCCTTCCACCATCGCCAGTGAGAGATCCACTCCCGCTCGCCAGGCCCCGCCGCTGAAAAACCACAATGCGACGCAATCCGGCTGCACCGATGGCAGCACTGCAATCCCCGACAGCCGCTGTATGTCCGTAGCCAGTTCGCCCCGCAACGCCGCCGCCGTTTCCGCCCGTTCCAGCCGCTTGTGCATCCGGGCCGCTTCTTCAAACTCCATGTCCGCGCTCAACCGGTCGCGCGCGCCACGAATCGACTCGATCAGCGACTCACCGTCGCTGCGCAGGAATGCCGCAATCCGCATCGCCTCGCTCGCGTACTCCTGCTCGGTCACCACAAGCTGGCACGGCCGCAGGCACTTGTTCATCTCCCCGTAAACGCAGCCCGGATGATCGGGAGACGGAATCAGATCTTCCTGGCAGCGCCGCAGTTGGAAAAAATCGAGGAACGCCGCTTCAAACTGCTCCGCCGCCGCCCGCGTGCGAAACGGCCCGTAGTGCACCGATTCCGATCCGCTCAGGCGGGTCGTCAGCATCGTACGCGGAAACGGATTCGACAGGACCAGCTTCACATACGTCGGATTGCGCAGCTTCAGAATGCGCAGGTATGTTTCCGGAAAATGCTCGCGCGCCAGTGCATATTGAATGAGGCTGGCTTCAAGGCGCGACGCGTATGGCCAGTACTCAATGCGAAGCGCCAGTGAACGCAAATGCAGCATCCGCGAAAGCCCGGTGCGCGGCCCCAGCAAGCGCAACAAGCGCCGCCGCAGCACGGTGGTTTTGGAAAGGTACGGCTCGCCTTCGCGCGGCCAGATCAGAAACACTGCCGGCTGGTTGTGGCACGCGGCAACAACCGCATCGACTGTGGATTCGTCCACTTCGTGTGTGATCGGTGGTCGTGGAATCAGCACGGGCTATTCTCCATAAAGCGCCGCAAACCGCTCACGCTCCATCGGCCGTTGCCCGGCCAGGCGAAGGTTCGCCGCCACGTGCTCCGCCTTGCCCATCCCGACCAGCGCCGTGGTGATCCCCGGAGCCGACCGCGTAAATTGAATCGCCCGGCAGGCGTCGTCATCCATCCCAAAGTATTCCACCAGCGCTTCGGGCTGGTTCCCAATCAGCTTCGTTTGCAGTAGCGTGGCACTGGCAATCGCTGTGATGCCGAGATCCAGCGCGGCCCGCAGCACGCTCATCCGTTCGCCGCCTTTCGTCTCGGCGCGCTGCGCGTAGGCTTGCGGCATCCCCATGTTGAACGGCAGTTGAATGAAGCGGAACCGGTGCCCGTCCCCGCCTACCTCCCTCGCCAGCGCAGCCAGCCGGTAGAGCGACAGACTTCCGGGGTTGCCGTTCTGTCTAAAGCCATCCCAAGTGGCCATTCCGTAGTATTGAATGCGCCCCTGCGCCGCGAGCGCTTCCAGCTTTTCAAACGCGGCGCGGCAGCGTTTGTCAAAGTCGTCCGGCGCGAGGAACCGCAACTGTGTCTCCGGATTATGCAGGTAGAAAACGTCAATGCAGCTCACGCCGAGATTGGCAAGGCTGCGCCCGAGCTGATCTTCCAGAAAACCCGGCGTCATGCAATGCATACGCGCCACCACATCGTGACCATGCAGATGATTCGGCATTGCATCCGGAACAAGAAAACCCGCCTTCGTGCAGAGAACAATCTCCTCGCGGCGGCGTCCAGCGAGCGCGGCGCCAATCGCCCGCTCCGACCGTTGCTGGCGGTAGTTGAGCGACGTGTCAATGAAGTTGATACCGCCATCCAGGGCCGCGGCGGCAGCAGCAGTGTAGGCGGCATCAGCCACATCGGTCATATCACCGAGATAGCTGCCCAGGCCGAGACTCGACACCGTCAGCCCCTGCGCCTTGCGGTAAAATCCCGCGGCCTCGTATTGCGCGAAGCGCGCTCCGTATTCTCGTGTTCCCGCAACTGTGGCGGCCTTCAGTGGATCAGACATGGGACAGTTTCTACAGTAGCAGGGGCTCGACTTTTATCGTCAACGGGTCTACTATCGTGTCGGAGGTCCACGATGTCTTCTCAACATACGGCCCCCCGTCCTTTGAGTCTCGCCGCCGAATTGGAAGCCGCCCAGGAGCTTGCCATCCGGGCCGGTGCAATTCTGGTGGAACATTTCGGTTCCGACGACCCCGTTCGCTGGAAAGCGAGTGACGACCCCGTCACAGCCGCTGATTACTGCGCCAGCAAGATGCTGGTGACCGAGTTGCGGCGTCTGTTCCCGCAGGACGGTATCATCTCCGAGGAAGAGCCAGTAGACCCGTATCAGGCACGCCGCCAGCGCGTCTGGTTTCTCGATCCGCTGGACGGCACGCAGGAGTTCGTCGAAGGCTGCGGTGAGTTTTCGGTCCTGATCGGGCTTGCCATCGGCGGCGTTCCCAAACTGGGCGTGATCTACGAACCGGCGTCCCCGCGCATGATCTGCGCCATTGCCGGCGAGGGGGCTTTCGCACTTGAGCATCATCAGCGCGTGCGGCTGTCCGTCTCGCCCGAGACGGAATCGGACCGTGTGATCTTCGCACGCAGCCGTTCCCATCACACTCCTATCGTGGACGATGTCATGGAACGGATGGGAGTGCGGACGGTGATCACGCGCGGAAGCCTCGGAACAAAGGTCGGAATGATCGCCCGCGGCACGGCGCATGCCTACGTTCACGCTGGGACGCGGACCTATCAGTGGGACACCTGCGCCGGAGAGGTGATCCTGCAGGAAGCCGGCGGCTCCCTCACTGACATGAATGGTCATGCGCTGCACTACGGCGGAGCGGACTTGCGCAATCTGCATGGCGTTGTGGCAAGCAACGGCAAGATCCATCACAAGCTCATCCAGGCAGCGCAGGCCCGCGCCTCCGCCGCCGGCGTCTAAACCGGCGAAAAATTCCCTTGACCCAGGCTGTACTACGTGTCATAGTACAGTTGTGATTCCGTTCCGCCTCACCTTCCAACCGGGCGTTTCCCTCTACGAACAGGTGGTGTACGCGGCAAAGAAAGCCCTCATCTCCGGACAGATGCGAGCGGGCGACCCGTTCCCTTCCGTGCGCGCACTGAGCAAGGATCTCAAGATCAATCCCAACACCGCGCACAAAGTGGTGACGCACCTCATCGCCGAAGGCGTGCTGGAAGTGCGCGCCGGTATCGGAACCGTCGTCGCCGATCCGCCGGAATCGACGCGCGCGGAGCGTAAGCAGCTTTTGGAAGGTGAGATCGAACACCTGGTGGTGGAGGCGAAAAAACTGGGGCTGGAAGTCGATCAGGTCGTCGACGCCGTCACCGATCACTGGAAAACACTGGCCCCCGCCAGAGGAGGAACCCGCAAATGAGCAGTGCGGCTGTGGAAACCATTTCCCTGCAAAAACGTTTCGGGAGGAATTGCGTGCTGGACGGTCTCAATCTACGCGTGGAGCAAGGCGCGGTCTTCGCCCTTGTGGGTCCGAATGGAGCGGGCAAGACCACTACCATCCGCATTCTCCTCAACATCGTCGAGGCTTCCGGCGGCATGGCCAGCGTCGTTGGCGCGGACTCGCGCGCGCTCGGCCCCGCGCAGTTGGAACGTATCGGCTACGTCTCTGAGGATCAGCAATTGCCGGGCTGGATGACGGTGGAGCAATTCCTCCAATACCTCAGCCCGTTCTACTCACGCTGGGACTCGCAACTCGCCGCTACGCTCATCAGGCAGTTCCACCTCCCCGCCGACCGCCAACTCCGTCATCTCTCGCGCGGCATGCGCATGAAGGCCGCGCTCGCCTCGTCGCTCGCCTACCGCCCCGAACTCCTCATCCTCGATGAGCCTTTCAGCGGACTCGACCCGCTGTCGCGCGACGAATTCCTCGAAGGCGTCCTCGAAAACGCCGAGAACATGACAGTGCTCGTCTCCTCGCACGACCTGTCGGAAATAGAAAGCTGCGCAAGCCACATTGGATACCTCGATGAAGGCAAACTCCGCATCTCCGAGGAAACGCAATCGCTCGCCGCGCGCTTCCGCGAAGTAGAAGTGACGCTCGGCGATCCGGCCCCCGCGAACACCCCATGGCCCGACACCTGGCTCCAGCCGCAGACTTCCGCCGCCGTGGTGCGATTCGTCGACTCCCACTATGACGCCACCGCTCTCGACGCACACATTCGCGCGGCCTTCCCCAACGCCCGTTCAGTAGACGTGCAGCCGATGGCCCTGCGCGGGATCTTTGTAGCCCTCGCCCGCACGAATCGAAAGGCCGCTTGAAAGGAACATCATGCAACTGGCTCTGCACATCTTCAAGAAGGACATGCGGCATCTCTGGTGGCAGGTGCTGCTGGGATACGTTCTGGCGGCCGTGATCATGGGATTCGGTTCACAACCAAGCCACATGGGCGGAGTACCTTTCATGCTCATGATCATCCTTTGGGGTGTGGTGATTTCGAGAGTGGCAATTCAGGAACCACTGGCCAGCGAACGCAGCTACTGGCTGACACGGCCTATCCCCAGGATGCAGTTGCTCGTGGCGAAGGCACTGTTTCTCGCTGTAGCGATTCAACTGCCGGTGCTGGTTCTCGACTGTTTGGTGCTGGCGCGCAACGGTTACTCGGTTGCCACCTATTGGAGCGGGCTGGCCGTGAAGCAGGCGATTCTGCTTTCCACCCTGGTGCTACCGCTGTTTGCGATCGCGTTGGTAACCAGGAGCCTGGGGCAATATCTCTCGGTGGCAGCCGCGCTCGGAGTGATTGTCGTAGCACTCGGCAACGTGCCCGGCCCCCTAGTGATTCACAGCGAGGTGGCGTGGGTGATCCTGGCCGCCGGTAGACTCCTGGTATTGTTGACCCTTTCGTTTCTTTGCCTGGCGCTTTTCCGCAAGCGGAAGATCAGACAGGGGAGAATCGGCCTGTGTGCTCTCGCCTTGGGTCTGGTGCTCCTATGCTACCTGGCGCCGTACTCCACCGTCTTCGCCGTTCAGGAGAGATTCTCCCGCCAGCCGGAGCCGCCCGTCTCCTTCGAGTTGGATACACACCGGCGACCTGCAACGGTTCCCGACGTAAGAGGCTGGGTCGCTCCCGGGGAACACCGCTTCGATCTGGCGCTGAGGGTACCCGAGGGCTTCGAGTCCGTTCTCCCGCTCCGTCAAACAGCCTCGGTAATACTCACAGACGGCACAAGATGGAAGTCCGCCGTAGCGAGCCACTTCTATTTCGGTTACTCGCCGGCGCGCGTGGATCGGCCCACAATCAGCATCACGGTCAAGGACGATGAAGACTACCGGAAATATAGGGACCGCCCGGTAATTGTCAGGGCGCAACTCTACATGGTGCGGGTGAAGCAATCGCAGCAAGGCGAGTTCACTCTGCCGCATGGCAGCACCAATGTTGCCGGTCTGGGAGTTTGCCGCGCGAAGCAACTCGAGCGCATGCTCTATCTGTATTGCGAGAGTCCGCTGAAAGACCCTGGCGGCTACGAATCACGATTGATAACCAGGGATGGGCGCGAGTTGACAGGTCGTTCCTCACAGATACGACACTACAGCCCGCTGCCTGCTGAAAACCTGTTCTCGACAATGACGCACGCCACTACCGGCTGGTTTCGGATGGGAGAACTCCTAGCCTACAACGAGGTGCAGGACGCGCAGGCACACATCAAGGCTTACGAAGCGGTGGCCCACTTCCGCAGCGAGCTGACGATTGACGGAATACGTTTAGGTGACTACGAAGTGCGCCAGCGTTAGTCCATGTAGACGATGTTCGTCATCTCGATGGTGTCGCC
>JACQZR010000194.1 GCA_016213775.1 Acidobacteriota bacterium | reverse complement strand
TAAGGAATTCGTCCAGTTGAAAACTTGTCTCTATCCCCAGAAGCCGCTGCAACTCAGGCTTCGTGAGACGGTCGTGCTTGTATTCCGCCGCGGCCAAAGCCTCCAGAGCGCGGCGCGACAAGTCCTCTCCGCCTGCACTGAGCCGAAGAGCAAGGTCGTCGGGAATCTGCACTGTCAAGTCCATAGGCCTGTTCGCATTTTACAGGTAGAAATGTCTTGCGTTGACCCAATCTGAGTTTTTCTATCGTGGAGTGGCCTTTCGACAGTCGCGGACCATGGATCTCTCCGCATGGCTGCTCTTTGACTCCGCCTTACGCCTGAGTTTGATCTTGTTGCCTTCCATGGAGCCTGCTTGATGCGGTTCTCGCTGATCACGCTGCTGTGTAAGAGGCTATCGGCGTTAATCGGCGTTGGGCAGGTTCGACAAAGCCTTCTCTGCCGAAATACCATCGTCCGAGAACACGTTCAACACCTATCCGGTTCCTCTCATGCTATTGCCGCATCACACTTCGGCATCGCGCGCATTCATTTACAAATCCAGGATGCGAAGCATCGAGCACGATGCTGCGGTCCCCGCCCTCGGAGATATCAACGGCTTCGGAATGCTTGTACAGGATCCCGTCGCGATATTGGGCAACTAGACGGTAACTCCGGTTCCGCAAAACCGTGATGGCGATCCTTCCGCCGACAGCCAGGCGCTCCACATCCTCCCCCGATACGATTTCCGTAAGAACAATCGATGATACGCGAACGTAACCTCCGGCGACCTTTACCTCGATCACTCGAGTTGGTTCCGGATCGATCTTCCAGTGCAGCCCGGTAATCTGCTGCCCTGGTCCGACGCGAATTACCTTCGCTTGGCCAATGGTTCCTGTTCCAGGGTAGTAGATACGCTCCGAATGGCCGAACCAATCGTGGGTCGCCCTTATGTCGGCCCCAAGCACATACTCCCCAGTTGGAACGTTCTGAGCGGAAAATGACGGCAAGGCCGGATAGATCGGTATCGGTTCCTGGAGCTTTCGGTCAATCAGAAGCATCGAGACCCTTGCCCTCGCCCCGTCTGGTACGGTGATCGTCCCGCTCACTCTCCCTGATCCCTGCACATGCATGTCCTGCACCTCGCAAGCGTTAACAAGCACGAAAACCGAACGGGCCTGTGGAGCGCGCGTCGGCCACGGAACTGAAATGGTATACGGCCCTTTAGCGATATTGTCAAACCGGTAGTTACCGTCCTCATCCGTAACTGTCCCCCACTTACCGGACGTGTTCGTCAGAACCACAGGCACTCCCTTTGAGTTCGAGATCCCCCGTACGTGGCCCGTCAATCGCACTGGCGATGCTCCACGCTGGGCAGCGCGCAGACAGTCCAACTCACGATGCGCCTCGCTGACTGGGACGTTCCCGGCACACATGCTGGTCATCAACCTGTGATTTGTTTTGTCCACACTTGCATAGACTATGTATGGCCTTCGAATGCTGAAGTGCGCCATGCACATTCCGCCGCCTGGAGAGTTGATGATCAGGAATTCACTCGCTGGCACCTTTCCCTTGAGTACTTCAGCTACCCGGAAGCGAGTCTCGTTGTAAAATGTCCCTTGGGATTCGCCGACGAAGATCACGTCCGTTCTCTGTGGCCGCTCCGCAGGCAGCGGCGGACGGCAAGAACACCCGTAGCCAGCCCTAGCGCCTGAAACAAGCCAAAGCACCGTGAGCAGGAACCGCATGTTCGACTGTTAGCACATTATCCTCGCGCCGTTCAACCGATGGTGTCACACAGGTCACACAGATCGACGGCAGCAAGGTGGAAGTAGGCGAGTACTACGAGATGCAGAAGGGCTGAACGGGATACTTCGGGTTAGTAGCCCTTGTTCCGCGCCGCAGGCAACAAGCGAGCTTCTTCCGGTAGGTTGGACGTGGACATCACCGGCTGGCCCTCATAGGAAATGGCGCCCTGGATTGTGATGATATAGCGGCCGTTGTCGCCGGTTTTGAGCTCGCCCTTTTCCTTCAGAAACCAGAGCGCGAACTCGAGATGTTCCCGCGCTATGCCGAGGACATCCTCCATCTCGCGGACGTTCATTCCAGGCTGAGCGGGGCTGAACTGCCGCTTCCGGTACAGGATTCCGAGGATACTTTCGCGTTTCTTTCTCTCAGAGGCTTTGGAGTTCGGCTCGTCCGTCTGATCGAAGGTCTTCCAGTTGAGCCGGGCCTGCTGCCGGTGCGCGGCATCATAGGCGGCGCGCGCTGCGGCATCACACAGCGTGTGGTAAGCCTTGAGGAGTTGCTGGAAGACTGGTTCGTTGCCTGTGTCTTTGTTATCAGGATGATAGCGTTGGGCCAGGAGGCGAAACACCCTCTGGATGGTGTCCGCGTCAGCGTTCGGACTCAGTTGCAGGAGCTCGTAAAAATCGACAAACTCCGTGGCGGTATCAGTCATTACACCCTCTCCGCCTCTCATCGGCAATAGCCTCGATAGACTGTAGAATCCTGATGGCTGTGCCGATCAAAGGGAATAGCCCGTTCCCGTTCCACTTGTTAACGTACTTGTAAACATTGGCTTTGCCCGATGACACAGGTGTTTCTATTACGAACCCTGATGCTACAATCGGAGTATTCCAAAAAATGGTCTTGGGGGATAGAATGAAACAGATTCTACTCGTTCTCGCTCTTGCACTTGCGCATTTTACTGCTTCCGCTCAAGTCACCGGCCGCATCAGTGGTTCGGTGTCCGATTCCAGCGGCGCTGCCATCCCGAATGCACAAGTGGAACTTTTTCTGCCCGGTGGTAAATCTCCGGTCTTAACAACTGCCACATCGTCGGGCGGGCTTTTCTTCTTTGCCGGCGTGCGCGCGGAGTTCTACGACCTTGCGGTCTCGGTTCCCGGATTCCGCAAAGAAGTGATTAAACGGCTGAAGGTGGACGCAGCCACCGAACTATCCCTGCCCGCGATCAAACTGGAAGTTTCTTCCGTGTCCGAAAGCGTCGAAGTGTCGGCGGAAACCTCGTCCGTGCAAACGGCGTCGGTTGAGGTGGCCACCAACATCACGAACGCGCAAATCGCCAGGCTGCCGCAGTTGAATCGCAGCCCGTTGGCGTTGATCTCCACGCAGGCAGGTGTCGGTTCAAACGGCCGCACCAACACAACGATTAACGGCCTGCGCACCTCGTTCACGAATGTCTCCATCGACGGCATCAACATCCAGGACAACTTCATTCGGACCAACGCGCTGGACTTCCTTCCGAACCTGCTGCTGATGGACCAGGTGGCCGAATTCACGATCTCCACTTCCAACACGAACGTTTCGCTTGGAAACGGATCGGCGCAGGTGAATTTCGTGACGCCTTCGGGGTCGAACAACTTTCACGGTGGAGTGAACTGGCTGAACCGCAACAACGCCTTCCGGGCGAATTCGTGGTTCAACAACCGCAACGGCGTCGCGCTTCCGTTCCTCAACCAGAACCAGTTCGGCGGCAAGATCGGCGGGCGGATCATTCGCGACAAGCTGTTCTTCTATTCGAACTTTGAGGCGTTCCGTCTGCACCAGCAGGCCACCGCCACGCGCACGATTTTTACTGCCTCTGCCCGGCAGGGCATTTTTACGTACCGCGACACCGCCGGTAACCTCCAGCAGCGCAATGTGCTGCAAACCGCCAGCCAGCAGGCGGATTCGCGGATGCAGCAGATTCTGGCTCAGATTCCGGGCCCGGAGAACATCAACCGGACGGACGTTGGCGACGGGCTCAACACCGCGGGGTATTCGTTCAACCTGCGCAACAACCGCATCCGCAATAACTTTACGGGCAAGCTGGATTGGGTGGCCTCGACCAAGCACGTCTTTAGCGCGACCTACCTGTTCAACACCGATCAACTGGACCGTCCGGACTTGGCCAACGACTATAGCAAGGCGCCCAAAGTAAGCAATGACAACGACACCAAGCTTTTGTCACTGACCTATCGCTGGAGCCCAACCCCGTCGATGACGAACGAGCTGCGTGGTGGCTACAACATTGCCCCGGGTGTGTTCTTGAGCAGCGAGAACTTCGGCACTTCGATCATCAACACGCCGCTGGTGAACAATCCGGTGAATACGGCGCTGCTGCCGCAGGGCCGTTACACGGATACTTACAATCTGCAGGACAACTTCAGCTATGTGCGTGGGAAGCACACATTGGTGTTCGGCTTCCAGTCGCAGTACATTCGCGTGGAGAGCTTCAACGACGCCGGTATCTACCCGACCTACAATATGGGCATCAGCACGGCGAACACATTTGGATTGACAACGGCGCTATTGCCCGGAGTGCGCGCGGCCGACCTTGGCATAGCGAACGCATTGCTCAGTTTCCACGCCGGCTTCATCACGTCATCGGGCCAGACCTTCAACGCCACCAGCCGGACTTCCGGTTTTGTAGGGGCGGCATCCAATCGGCGCAACTTTACACTGAACAATCACGCCTGGTATGCGGGGGACAAATGGAAGATCCGTCCGCGCGTGACATTGAATCTCGGCGTGCGCTGGGAGTACTTCTCGCCGGTTGACGAAGCCAAAGGCCTGTCGCTACTTCCCCAACTCATCAACAATAACCCGATCGAGACGCTGTTGAGCCGGAATGGGACCCTCGACTTCGCGGGTAGCGCGGTGGGACGTCCGTGGTACAACAAGGACCTGAACAACTACGCTCCGAATGTCGGCATTGCCTGGGATGTCAAAGGCGACGGTATGACCTCGATTCGGGCAGGCTACAGCATCAACTATGCCAACGACGAGTTTATCCGCAGCCTGGACAACAACGCGGCCACAAACGCGGGTCTTTCTCAGGGTGTGACGCAGTCGAACCTGGTGGCGCGTGCCGCTTCTGTTCCGGCGGTTCCGACGCCGGCGTTCAAGGTGCCACGCACTTTCGCTGACAACTATGCTGTGAACACCCAGGCTGCGCTTGGGCTGCCCGAGCCGAACCTTCGCTCGCCATACGTGCAGCAGTGGAACCTCAGCGTGCAGCGCTTTGTCAAGGGTGGGGTGCTGGAGGCCCGTTACATCGGCCACCATGACGTAAAGGCCTTCCGCGCATTCGACTACAACCAGGTGCTGATCACTCCGGGCGGCTTCCTTCAGGATTTTATCCGCGCCCAGAACAATGGGAATCTCGCACGGGTCGCTACCGGGGCTTTCAGCCCGGTATACAATCCAGCGATCCCCGGAAGTCAGCCACTTCCCACGTTCTCGCAGATGCCTAACGCGCTGCTCACAAATCCGACCATCAGCAATCTGATCCAGACAGGGCAGGTGGGCGAACTCGCCAATACCTACCAGGTCAACCGCCTGCAAGCCCCGTTCAACTTCTACACAAACCCCAACGCGTTGGGAACGAACCTTGTGAGTAACTACAGCAATTCCACCTACCATGGCCTTCAGATCGACTACAACAAGCGCTTCTCCAAGGGCTTGCAGCTCAATGCCAACTACACCTGGTCGAAGGTGATATCGGATGCGGCGGGCGATGGGCAGACGCGGTTCGAGCCGTTCCTCGATTTCAACAACGGTGGGATCGAGCGTTCCCGCACGCCGTTCGATTTGCCGCATGCCTTCAAGTCAAGCGGCGCATATGAACTGCCGTTTGGCCACGGCAAGAAGTGGGCTTCCTCCAGCGGCGTCGTGAACCGCATCATTGGCGGGTGGATGACTTCCGGCATTCTGACGCTGCAGAGTGGCTCGCCGTTCGGCGTTGCTTCCGCGCGAGGCACGCTGAACCGCGCCGGACGCTCTGGTGAGAACACTGCGATCACGCTCGGCGACCGTAGTGCTCTTGACCAGGTAGTGGCTTTCCGCCAGACTCCGAATGGCCCGTACTTCGTCTCCGCGTCGGCAATCGGTGTAGATGGCCGTGGCGTGGCTCCGGATGGCACTGCGCCGTTCTCCGGGCAGACCTTCTACAACCCCGGACCTGGACAGATCGGCACGCTACAGCGCCGCTACTTTACGGGACCGCGATTCTACAATCTGGATCTCAGCATCCGCAAGCTCACCAGAATTAAGGAAGGGCACTCGCTGGAATTCACCGCCGACTTCTTCAACCTTACCAACAGCGTAAGCTTCTTTCTCGGCGACCAGAATATCAACGCGACTACCTTCGGCCGCATAACAGCAACCAACAGCGCAAGCCGCATTATCCAATTCGCGTTGAAGTACGACTTCTAAATCGCAAAGGTAAGGGGGCAGGGAAGACCTGCCCCCGCACTGTCTCTATGAACTGGAACGACGCCACCGAAGACCTACTCCAACAGATCCTCTCGCGCACACCACGCCCCATCCGCGACGAGACCGAGTCGCAACTGAAGCGCGCCGCCGAAAGCATCGCTGAAGAAGAAGGGCTGTCGCGAGTGGGAGTGAACACTCTCGTCGCCGCATGGATCCGCTCCACCCCGGCGGCGGTGCGGCCAGACATGGGCCGTCAGTTGGAACAACTGGGTCTGGACCCGGATGAGTATTCGGAATTGTTGAACGAGAGTTAGGCGGAGTCAGTCACGCCAAGCGAGTAAATCTCGGCGATTCCGACAAGGGCGCGAATGCGGTTTGAATCCTGGTCGCGGTCCGCGTGGGTCAATGGCGATGTGTTCACCCTGCCGTTCGATCGCGCGTTCTATACGTTGCGGCTTTCGTCGCTCATGGCGCGTTATTCCTGCGCCGGAACCTGCTGTTCGGCTTCGCGCCATGCGCTGATCTTCAAACGGCGACACACCCAGCAGAGCCCTTCCGTGGAATTCGGAGCCGAGTCGCTTCCGCAGACGGTGCATTTCGTGGCCAACTTCGGCTTGTCCAAGCTAATCGCCTGTTTGGCTTGGTCGAGGATTTCCTTGGAAATCACAACCGGCTCTTCTTTGGGTCGTCGTTTCATGAAAGATCGCTTATCTGTGTGGGAATGCCTTGCCTACACATCCCCTCATTTCCATGAGAGCACATACCGCCTTGGCGCGCAATGCCTATTGCACCCTATCCACGACGGCGCGCCATTAGGATAAACTAGCGACGTGCATCTCTACCTCAAGCCGGTTGCGGTTGCGGTGTTGCTACTGGCCACGGTACTTCAGGCGCAGCGCGGCTTCCGCCGCTCGGATGAAGGCGAGACGCCGATACCGGCAGACGCCGGGGAGAAGACAGAGTACCAGTTTGCGAGGTTGAGGTATCCGCAGTTCAGCGGCGGGTATGGACGGCGGTGGGGTGGCGGCAGTTGGGCCACGGACTATCCGGATGCCGACCGTCATTTCCTGCAGGGCGTGCGGCGGCTGTCGCGGCTGCACACGCGCTCCATGGAACAGATCGTCGACGTCAACAGCGACGAGATCTTCAACTACCCCTGGATCTACGCCGTGGAAGTGGGCCACTGGGAATTGAATGATGCGCAAGCCAGGCGTGTTCGCGAGTATTTGCAGCGGGGCGGCTTTCTCATGGTGGACGATTTCCACGGCACCTATGAGTGGGACGTATTCTACGCCAGCATGCATCGCGTCTTCCCTGACCGGCCCATTGTGGATCTGGACAACAAGGAGCAGATTTTTCACATGCTCTATGATCTCGATGACAAGGTGCAGGTGCCCGGCATTCAATACTGGCGCAGCGGGCGGACCTATGAACAGGACGGCTATGAGGCGAAGTGGCGCGGCATCTTCGACGACAAGAACCGCATCATGGTGGCGGTGTGCGCCAATATGGACCTCGGCGATGCCTGGGAATGGGCAGATAGCCCGCGCTATCCGGAGCATTACGCGGCGATGTCGTACCGCATCGGCCTCAATTACATCATCTATGCGATGACGCATTAGCCGCGCTGGAACCGCAGGCCGTTTTTGCGATAGCATCGTTCCTCTATGGCTCTGCGATTCTTTCTTCCTCTTCTTCTCGCTGTTGCCGTCCGGGCTGACGATCTGTCTCACCTCATGCAGCCCAAGACCTACACCCAACAGCGCCTGTCTTCCTACGACCGCGGCGGCGACAACGACGATGGCGGCCGCAAGAACCAGATCAAGCCCGGGGAAACGCGCGTGCTCGGCGAAGTGGCCGGACCCGGCATTCTCACGCACATCTGGATCACAATCGCCACGCCTGAGATCTTCCACCTGAAGAAGCTTGTGCTGCGCATGTACTGGGACGGCGACGCGCTTCCGGCCGTCGAGTCGCCCATCGGCGATTTCTTCGGACTCGGCCTCGGCGAGTACTTCGTCTACGAATCGGGCCCGCTTTCGGTGGGTTCGCAGAAGGCGTTGAACTGCTACTTTCCGATGCCCTTCCGACGCTCGGCGCGCATCACGGTGACCAATGAAGGCGCGCAGCCGGTGGGTTCGTTCTACTTCAACATCGACTGGCAGAAGCACAAGAGCATCCCCGCCGACGCGCCCTACTTCTATGCCGAATACCGCCAGGCAACGCCCACTCCCGGCTGGACCACCGATTGGAAGATGAACTCCGAACCGAAGATCAACACCAAGCCCAATCTCGATGGCGCCGCCAACTACGTGATCGTCGAAACCGAGGGCAAGGGACATTACGTCGGCGTCACGCACAGCATCCTGCAGAACCAAGGCGATTGGTGGGGCGAAGGCGATGAGATGATGTTCATCGACGACAAGTCGAAGCCCGCTATCACTGGCACAGGGTCGGAAGATTACTACCTGGGTGCCTGGTGCTATGGCGGATGCGGGATCTCTCCGTTCGGCTCCACGCACCCCACGTTCGCATTCAAACAGTACGGCAATCCGCTGAACGGCGGCGATCATCGTGGCGCAAAGTGGATGGTCTACCGCTTCCATCTCGATTCGCCGGTGCCGTTTGAAAAATACTTCAAGATGACCATCGAGCACGGCCACGCCAATCACCGCTCGGACAACTTCTACACCGTTGCCTACTGGTATCAGCAAGGGCCGCATCGGTTGCGCAAACCGCTGCCCCCGGTGGAGCAGCGCATTCCACAAATGAAGAATGTCGAGGGACCCACGGTTGGCAAACCCTGACGTGCTTGTCCGGATGCGCGCGATCGGCAAAGCCTTCGGCGCGGCGCCGGTGCTGGACGATGTGAGCTTCGATGTGAGAGCGGGCGAAGTCCATCTGCTCGCCGGTGAGAATGGCGCGGGCAAGAGTACGCTGATGAAGATCCTCGCCGGCGTGTATGCGGACTTCGGCGGCAGCGTGGAGTTTGCCACGGGCGTTACGGCGGCGGTGATTTATCAGGAGCTTTCGCTTGTGCCTTCCATGAGCGTGATGGACAATCTGCTGCTGGGCCGCGCGCCGTCGCGATTCGGGTTTTTGCTGGATGGCGCGGCGCATGTGGACGCACGGCGTCTGCTGGAGATGGTCCGGTTGGACGTGGTGCTGAATACGCCGGTGGGCGCGCTCGCTATCGGGCAACAGCAACTCGTGGAGATCGCCAAGGCGCTCGGCCGCAATGCCCGCATCATTGTGATGGATGAGCCTACTAGCGCGCTCGCCGCCGCGGAGGTGGAGACGCTCTTCCAACTCATCGGGGAATTGAAGGCGCGGGGATGCGGCATCGTCTACATCACGCATCGCATGGAGGAGGTGTATCGCATCGCGGACCGCATCACGGTACTGCGCGACGGACGGCATGTCGTTACCGCCGGCGCACAGGATCTGCCGGCCGCCGCGCTCATTGAAGCGATGGTGGGGCGGAAGCTGGACGCGGCTTTTCCGACGCGTTCCGCCAAACCCGGCACAGAAGTTCTGCGGCTGCCCGGTGGCGCTGCGTTGCACACCGGCGAGATCCTCGGCATCGCCGGACTGGAGGGCTGCGGAGCCACCGAACTACTCTCGGAGGTTTTCCGCACTTCCGCGGTCCGCACCGCCTACGTCACCAACGATCGCAAGACCACCGGCCTTGTCCTCTCCATGAGCGTCGCCGCCAACATCACACTGGCTTCCCTGCGATGGACGTGGCGGGACCATAGCCGCGAACGGCAGCAAGCCCACGGGGCGGCGGGCAAGCTGCGGATCAAATCCACCTCGCTCGACAATGAAGTGGGCGAGTTGTCCGGCGGGAATCAGCAGAAAGTGGTGCTCGCCAAATGGCTGCTCACCCAACCACGTGTGATGCTGCTGGACGAACCGACACGCGGCATCGACATCGGCGCGAAGTACGAAATCTACCAGTTGCTGGAAGAGTGGACCGCGCAGGGGATG
>JACQZR010000197.1 GCA_016213775.1 Acidobacteriota bacterium | reverse complement strand
CAGGCCCAGTCGCTTGTCCGCCAGCCGTAGATGTGTCAGTAGTTGTTTCTTATGCACGGGGGCGACAGCCTCGACGGATTTGATCTCCACGATCTGCTTCGCCACCTCGTTTTCCGTCATTCCAGGCAACCTCCAAAACAAGGAAAAAACCGAGTCCTCCCACGGCATGGAGATTCAGCGGCTGGTTCTCCCCGAGGCGGCCGGCCCTAGCCACGACCAGGACGAGATTGTTCGCGAAGTCTGGCTGTGGGACCTCGCCGGCCAGCCTGACTACCGTCTCACCCATCAGCTTTTCATAGAGCAGACGTCGCTGGCGCTGTTCGTTTTCGATCCCCAGTCGCCGGATTTGTTCGACACCGTCGGCTACTGGCAACGAGCGCTGGGAATACTGGCGGCCAAGCGCGGCGTGCCCGGTATCCTGGTTGCGGCACGCTGCGACCGCCCCAACCTGCGACTGACGCTCCATGAGGTCCGCGAGTGGGCCGCCGCCCGCCAACTCTCCGGCCCGATCTTAACCGCCGCCAAGCTGAAAAAACATCCCGGTGCGGCCGAACTGCGGCAGTGCATCGCCCGCCTGCTGCAGGAAGAATGGGGCCGGCTGGAGTTTCGCAGCACGATGGAGAATTTCCCCGCGCTGAAGGATGCCATCCTGGCCGCGCGGGACAGTGAAAACAAGTCCCACGTCGCCACCCCCGAGGATCTCGAAGTCCGCGTCCGGCAAGCAGCGCCCAGGCTGGCGTTCACGGCGGAGGACCTGCGTGCCGTAACCGGGTTGCTGGCCGGTGAAGGCGTGCTCTATCGGCTGCCATACGGCAACCTGATCGTTCTGCAGCCGAGCTGGTTAAACTGCTACGCCTCCACCCTGGTAAAGCTGGCCGGCGAGGCGGAGAACCAACTGGGCCACGTCCCGCTGGAAATCATCCAGCACGGAAAACTCCCCAACGATGACGGGACGCCGCGCCTTTCGCTGGAGGACGAACGGCAGCTTCTGCCCGGGCTGGTGGCGTTGTTTCTCGAACGGGCGCTGGCATGGAAGCAGGAGACGCCCGCCGGCCCGATGCTCGTCTTTCCCAACTACGTCCGGCTGCCGCGGTCCGTGCCGCCGCCACGTCCAGGACGGACGGTGGTCTACCGCTTCACCGGCCCGCTAGAGGAAATCTATTGCACATTGGTGGTCCGCCTGCACTACAGCGGCCTGTTTACCAAGAACGGTACAAAGCTCTACCGGCAAGCCGTCGATTTTCACATCGCCAGCGGCAAGCTCGCCGCGCTGTCGATGAAGGAAGAAGGGGAGCGCGGCGAACTGGAGATTTACTTCGGCGACCAGCTCGATGTGGACGTCCAGGCAGCGTTTCAGCAATTCATCCACGACCACCTGCTCGCAAAGGCGAAGGACGTGGAGCGGTTACGGAACTATTTTTGCCCGAAATGCAAAGAGGAGGTGACGGATCGCAAGGCCATCGACGCCGCTCTGGCGAAGGGCCGAACGACGCTGGTTTGCAACTACTGCGACCCGGGCAAACCGGGGGTGATCGATCTTTTCGATGTGCTGGAGCAGCAGCTCGCCAGCAAAGCGGGCGAAGCCGGAGCAGACGAGGCCGGGCGGCGCGCCGCGGAGGAAATCACATCAGCGTCCAAAGAGGGAGTGATGGTTGGCGAAGTGCAAACCATCGTGTTCAGCGCCGACCAGATTTATCGCATCCAAGTGGAGCCTGATGAAGGCGTAGACGGCGAGATTGAATTCCGCAACACGAAGAAAAAAGCAACTGGCGTTACGTTCCGCGTACAGCTCAAGTCGGGCGATTCTCATCTGCGGCGGCGCGTCGGCGGAACCGAGGTATTCCCGATGAAGGCCCACTATGAAGACTACTGGACCCGCAAGAATTCGGTGCCGGTGCTGTTGATCGTTCGCAACAGCGACGGCCGACTACGGTTCATGAACGCGACCGATGCGATTCGAGCCGCCCGGAAGAAAGCACCCGGCAAGCCTGTGAAGCAGATCGAATTCGCCGGCGAGGAATTCAATAAGGAGGCCGTGCTTCGCCTGCGCGACGAGCGTCTGAAATAAGGCCCCTTCGCGGTGGCTGGTGACGCAAGCAAAAAAAAGGTGACGATTTCTGCTGGACGTTTGCACAGTACTGGGTGAGGAAAGAAAATGAGTGTCCCAAACCCGAAGCAACTGACCGAGGATCGCATCGCCACAGGCGCCCGGCTCCCGGCCATCGAGAGGATGTTTGCCCAGTTCGAAGCTGAGGCGGAATGGACCGAGAGCCTCGCTCTGGATGGAGTCCTCCAGACACACTGGCTGCCCGCCGCAGCCAAAGAATGGATTCGGATCCCGCCCACAGGCACGGAAGTGAAGCGCTTCCGGTCCACGGATCCGCATTGGGGAGATGTGATTGTCTGGAAATCCACGACCCCGGACAAATGCGTGTTGTCCCCAAACAGCCGCGTTCAGGTTTGGCAGGAGCTTCCCACCGATGCAGCCTATTGGGCAAAGCGCGATCCGAAACCGTACTACGGGCGGTCCGAGGAGTTCGGACGGCTGATGTCCAGCATTCAGTCTGTCCAAAACAAGAACATGGCGTACTGGGTGGAAGGGAAGAACATCTGCCCGTCGCAGGCCAAGACCGTACTGGCAATGGACTATGGGGCGGCGTTCCGAATGGTCGCCGAGACGTTCGTGAACTGTCTGGTGGGCTCGCTGCCTTCCTGGAAGGGGCCAAAGGCGCCGGACAAACTCGGCGGGCTGGCCGAACAGCTTTCCGATCCGATCAAGAGCGCCGCCGGCAAGAAGAACGAGATCAGCAATGCGCTCAACGGAAAGACGGCCGAAGAAGTACAAAAAACGCTCGGAGTGCAGAAAGCTTTGGAGCGCTCGACTCCGTTGGAAGCGGCGCTCAACGGACCCAGTTGGGTCGGCTATCTGGTGGGACTCTTTGCCGGCGCACCGGCCCGCTGAAGTCCTGACATTCGCACGTCGCGCTCCCGCTCCGGCGGACCCGGTCGAGGTCTACTTAACACGGTAGTCGGGAGCAGGCACTTGCCTTCCTTGTCGCGTCCCGGTGGCGAACCGCCTCGTGCCGGGGGCGAAGTCGTTTGGCGTTCAATGACCTGCCAAGGAGCGGACGTTGCAACACATTGAGATCGAATACAACCGGGAATTGAAGCCGCTGGAAACTGTACTCTCAGGCGTCAAGCAGCCGGGTGACTTTTTCGTATCCGGCGCCGCCACATCGCCACTGCTTTCGGGCCGCCCGTGCAGTTGGTTATTGCTTCGGCCGCAGAAGAAACATGCACTGATACCCAAAGAGTTCAGGCGTCAGGCTGCTACCGCGCGCGGCATCAGGTTCGCCGCGCGCATCAGCGGATTCTTCGCGGAAATCCCCAGCGCCCGAACAACAGCGCCAGCCGCACCGTGATGTCCGCCACATTGGGCAGCGAGAGGATCACCTGACCTTTGCTGGACAGCAGTGGCCCGCACTCGCGTAACACCTGAGCCGGATCGGGCAAATGCTCAATGATGTCCATCAACAGGATCTTGTCGAACTCACGCTCCTCCAGCCGCTGCGCCGGCGGCACCAACCATTTCGACAAATCGGCCTTCACGTATTGCCGCATCACCGCTTCGCGTTTCGGCGCATCCACGCAATCGATGCCGGTCACCTGGTTGCCCAGTTCGCCCACGTCCGCCGCCTGATGCCCTTCACCGCAGCCGACATCCAGGACCTTCTTCTGGTTCCCCACCCAATGCCGCAGATAGACGTGGCTTGAGTAGCGGTTTCCTTCACCGGATAGTGCGTCCAATACTCGGCGAATTCCGGCGCCTTCTCCAGCGACGGTAGTGTGCGCTTGTACCGCACAGCACCGGCTTTGTCACGTCGAGCGCATACCGCATGCCGATGACGTAACAGATCTCATCGCCGTAGTAAGTGGGAATTGGAGCCTCGCGAATCCGGAATCCCTGGAATCCCTGATGGTGAAGCTTAACAATGATTTCCGTGTCGAAGTGGAAATCATCCGTCATGTTGGAGAATTAGGAATACGGTTGAGGACCTTGGTGAGCGTTGTCACGGCGTTGTAGGCAACGAGCAGGATCCCGACCTTCTTGCCCGGCAATCGACACGAGGGTCCGCGGAGGACATCGTTTGGAATCGGCGGCGCTCGCCATCGGTTTATACAGGTTACCGCGCCGCCACGGAGCCGGGCGCGTGATAGTCTGAGAATGAAGACGAGCGATGTCCACTGTAGCCCCAATCCTGCCGCCGCCGTTGCGCGAGGGCGACCGTCTGAGCCGCGAGGAGTTTCTGCGCCGCTGGGAAGCCATGCCGGACCTCAAGCACGCTGAGCTGCTCGACGGAGTCGTGTACATGCCCTCACCTGTTGGTTATCCACACAACGCCACTCATTTGCTTTTGAGCGGATGGCTGTTCAATTACATCGCCGCCACCGATGGATGTAACGCCGGATCCGAGGGCACTTGGCTCATGGGACCCGCGGATGTTCCTCAGCCAGACCTGACCATGCGGTTGCTGCCGGATCGAGGCGGCCGATCCACCATCGTGAAGGATCTGCTTTCCGGTGTCCCGGAACTGGTGGTGGAGGTCAGTCATTCCAGCGCATCCCGCGACCTCGGCGTGAAGTCCGATCTCTACTTGAGGTACGGTGTCCGGGAATACCTGGTCGTTGTCACAAAGAAACAGGACATAGTCTGGCGCGAAGTTGTGAAAGGCCGTTACCGCCGGATCCAGCCTGGTGAAGATGGCATTTTTCGTTCGCGCGTCTTTCCAGGGCTTTGGTTGGATGCCGCCGCACTCTGGAAGGAAGATACAAAGGGCCTCATCGCCACCCTGAACCAGGGCCTCGCCTCGGACGAGCACGCCGAGTTCATTCGCCGTCTAGCATGCTAGGCTAAAGCTGTAACGAGCGATGTCCACCGTAGCCCCTATCCTGCCGCCGCCGTTGCGCGAGGGCGACCGTCTGAGCCGCGAGGAGTTCCTGCGCCGCTGGGAAGCCATGCCGGACCTCAAACACGCTGAGCTGCTCGACGGAGTCGTGTACATGCCCTCGCCAGTTGGTTATCCACATAACGCCGTTCATTTGATGTTGAGCGGATGGCTTCTCATCTACATCGCAGCCACCGATGGTTGTGACGCCGGATCGGACGGGACGTGGCTGATGGGGTCAGCGGATGTTCCTCAGCCAGACCTGACCATGCGGCTCTTGCCGGAGCACGGAGGCCGATCCACCATCGTGAAGGGTCTGCTTTCCGGTGTCCCGGAACTGGTGGTGGAGGTCAGTCATACCAGCGCATCCCGTGATCTCGGCGTGAAGTCCGATCTCTACTTGAAGCATGGGGTTCTCGAATACCTCGTGGCGGTCACAAAGAAACAGGAGATTGTCTGGCGCGAAGTTGTGAAAGGCCGTTACCGCCGGATCCAGCCTGGTGAAGATGATATTTTCCGCTCGCGCGTCTTTCCAGGGCTTTGGCTCAATGCCACTGCGCTGTGGACGCAAGACCGGCGGAGCCTCATAGCTACCCTGAACCAGGGCCTTGCCTCCCCCGAGCACGCCGAGTTTGTCCGGCGGCTCCAGGCGTAGTCTATAGGCAAGACAGGCTATCCCATTTGACATCTGCGCTTTCCCTTCGATAGACTAGGTTATTTGTTGGGGTCCTCCGGGGCGGCACCGTGAGTTGTGCTTGCGTGCGGCTCAAATCCTTGTGAACTTGTGGGGCCTATTTTTGCGCTGATGCGTGTCAGAATTGATGCGGCCGGCGCAGCGATTTGTGGAGATTTGTTCGTATGAAAACGCAGTTTCCTTCGAAGCCTGAAATTCAGCGCTCCTGGTACGTGATTGACGCCAACGACGCCGTACTCGGCCGTCTCGCCTCCAAGGCCGCCTTTGTGCTCCTTGGCAAGCACAAGCCTTCCTACACTCCCTTCCTCGACACTGGCGATCACATCGTGGTGATCAACGCCGAAAAGGTCCGTCTCACCGGCGCCAAGGAAGAACAGAAGATCTATAAACACCATACCGGTTATCCCGGCGGGCTCAAGGAAACGCAGGCCAAAAAGGTCCGCGCCGAAAAGCCGATCCGGATGGTGGAGGACGCAATTCGCGGCATGCTGCCCAAGACCAAGCTCGGCAAGCAGATGTTCCGCAAACTCAATGTCTACGCTGGCGATAAGCATCCGCACACGGCCCAGAAGCCGGAGCCGATGGCGGTTTAGGCCCAACGACCTTTATACGGAGAATCAGTTTGGCAAGTTTGATTCAACATCTCGGAACCGGCCGCCGCAAGAGCGGAGTGGCCCGTGTCTTCCTCCGCCCCGGCAAGGGCACCATTACAGTCAATGGCCGTGACGCCGATGCGTACTTCACTACGGCATCCGCCCGCGCCATCATCCGCCAGCCAATGCTCGCCACCGAAACCGCCGACAAGTTCGACGTACTGGTGTTGGCCGACGGCGGTGGCATCAACGGTCAGGCCGGCGCGGTGAGACTCGGCATCGCGCGCGCGCTGTGTGATTTCAACATTGAACTGCGCGGCAAGCTCAAGAGCCTTGGCTTCCTCACCCGTGATCCTCGCGCCCACGAGCGCAAGAAGTATGGGCAGAAGGGCGCCCGCCGCAGGTTCCAGTTCTCCAAGCGCTAACTCCGGTTGGCGTTTTCCGCGGCGGTCCGCGAGGCCGTTCGCGCGGTCCGGGTCAGGAGATCCGGTCCGGGAGCAACACTCGGTTTCGGCCGCGCCTAAAAACGCGGCCTTTACTTTGCGTGCCGCCTGTCTAACTCGCAAATCTCGCTTTGGACCGCGAGCCACCAGGGGGACGCGCAGTTTTCGAAAATCAAGGAGATATTTTGCCGTCCATTACGATGAAGGAATTGCTCGAAGCCGGCGTACACTTCGGGCACCAGACCAAGCGCTGGAATCCAAAGATGAAAGAGTACATCTTTGGCGAACGCAACGGGATCTATATCATAGATCTCCAAAAGACACTCAAACTTTTTAAAGACGCCATGCGCTTTGTCGAAGAGGTGGCCGGACAGGGTAAGTCCGTGCTGTTTGTCGGCACCAAGCGCCAGGCGCAGGAAGCAATCGCGGAAGAAGCCAGCCGCTGCAGCCAGTATTATGTGAACCAGCGCTGGTTAGGTGGATTGCTCACTAACTTCGTCACCGTTAAACGCTCGATCAACCGCCTGAAGGAGTTGGATGAACTGGCCGAAGCCGGATGGGTGGGGCGCGCCAAGAAGGAAGTCATCCGCCTCGATCGCGAACGCAAGCACCTGCAATCGAATCTTGCCGGTATCAAGGACATGCCCGGTCTTCCGGACCTGCTCTTCGTGGTGGATTCGAACAAGGAATCCATTGCCGTGGCGGAAGCAAAGAAGCTCGGCATTCAGGTTGTGGCCGTGGTGGACACCAACTGCGATCCCGACATGGTGGATTACGTGATCCCCGGCAATGACGACGCCCTCCGCGCCATCCGCCTCTTCACCAACAAGATCTCTGAAGCGGTGATTGAAGGCCGCCAGCGCGTCTCCGAAGCCGACTTCACCCCCACTACCACCAGCGAAACCACAGAGGATTCCGGTGAGCCCACCGACCTCACACAGTATCTCGATCCGACTTACTCACAACAGCTCATGGCGGAAAGCCTGTCCGAAGAGGACCTGGCAGCCCTTCCCATCAAGGGCCGCCGCCGCCCCGATGCCGACGACGATATCGGCGGTTTCCGCGGCTAACGCAGTCCGGTTTCTGCAACGGCCGGAGACCACCTGTTCGTCTCCGGCCATTCCCTGCAATTTCTGTTGAGCGAAGGAATTATTCTTATGGCGGAAATTACCGCGCAATTAGTAAAAGAACTCCGTGAGCGCACCGGCGCCGGGATGATGGAATGTAAGTCTGCCCTTGTGGAAGCAAAAGGCGATATCGCGGAGGCGGAAGTGGTACTACGCAAGCGTGGCATCGCGTCCGCATCCAAGAAATCCACGCGCGCCACCAAGCAGGGCGTCATTGGCTCTTATATTCACCAGGGGTCGCAACTCGGCGTGCTGGTGGAAGTGAACTGTGAATCCGACTTCGTGGCCCGAACCGACGACTTCAGCGAACTGGTGAAGGATATCGCCATGCAGATCGCCGCCGCCGATCCGCAGTTCATCCGCCGCGAGGAAGTCACCCAGGCGGCAATCGACAAAGAGAAGGACATCCAGCGTGCCCGCGCGCTGGCCGACGGCAAGCCTGAAAAGATGGTCGACAAGATCGTCGAAGGCCGCATGAACAAGTTCTACGAAGAGGTCTGCCTGCTGGAACAGCCCTTCATCCGCGACAATGCGATGAAGGTGGAAGACCTCATCAAAGCCAAGATCGCCAAACTGGGCGAGAACATCAGCGTGGCCCGGTTTGTCCGCTTCAAGGTGGGCGACAACCAGTCCACCGAAGCCTGAGCCAAGGCCGGTTTCATGGCAGCCTACCGCAGAATTCTCCTCAAGCTCAGCGGGGAGGTGCTGGCCGGTCCAAGCCGGTTTGGCATCGATCCGGAGCGCATTCATTCGATGGCTGCCGAACTGGCTGAGTTGGCGCGCGCCAACATCCAACTCGGCCTTGTAGTGGGAGGCGGCAATTTCTTTCGCGGAGTTTCCGCCGCCGCGCAGAACATGGACCGTGTGGCCGCTGACCACATGGGGATGCTCGCCACGGTGATCAACGGCATCGCACTACAGGACGCGCTGGAAAAGCAGGGCGTGCAGACACGTCTTCTCACGGCCATCCAGATGAACCAGGTGGCCGAGCCGTACATCCGGCGCCGCGCCGTCCGGCACCTGGAAAAGGGCCGGGTGGTGATCTTCGCCGCCGGTACATCCAATCCATACTTCTCCACCGACACCGCAGCCACACTGCGGGCCCTGGAAATCAATGCCGATGTGGTTGCCAAGGCCACTCGCGTCGATGGCGTCTATGATAAGGACCCGATGGTGCACACCGACGCGGTGATGTTTGCGCAGGTCTCCTATCAGGACGTGCTGGCGAGGAATCTGCGCGTCATGGATTCCTCCGCCGTGGCGATGTGCCGCGACAATCACCTTCCGATTGTCGTGTTCAATCTCACGGTGAGGGGCAACATCCTCCGGATGGCGATGGGCGAGAACATCGGAACCCGCATTCAGCAGTAGTTTTGTAGTGCCCAAGGTTTGCAACAATAGAACTTTGATTGTATGTTCAGGACGAGGTCTTCAAAATGAAACCTGGTGATAAAAACACGGCCCCCTCGGGCCCACCCTCTCAGTTCAAGTCCATTAAGGAAGTGGAGGCCAGCGCCAGGACGCGCATGGAAAAGGTGATCGGCGATCTCATGCATGCCATGGCCGGCGTGCGCACCGGACGCGCCACCATCAGCCTTTTCGACAACATCCGCGTCGACTACTACGGCACACCCACCCCGCTCAATCAGGTGGCCAACCTGCACGTCCCCGAGCCGGCGATGATCACTCTCCAGCCCTGGGATGTTTCGCAGATCGGCCCGATTGAGAAGGCGATCCGCTCTTCCGATCTTGGCCTCAATCCGATGAATGACGGGAAGATCATCCGTGTGCCGATCCCGGCGCTCACCCAGGAGCGGCGCAAGGAACTGGTGAAGCATCTGCACACCGTCGCCGAGGATCATCGGGTGGCTGTGCGGAACATCCGCCGCGATGCCAACGAGTCGCTGAAGAAACTGCTCAAGGACAAGACGATCAGCGAGGATGACGAGCGCCGCGGGCTTGATGAAGTGCAGAAGCTCACCGACGGCGAGATGAAGAAGCTCGACGCCGCCGCCACGACAAAAGAGAAAGAGATTCTCGAGCTGAAGTAGAGTCTGCGTGAGGGCTTTTCGCTCGGTCCGCGGCAAACCACCGATAAATACCGATGGCACACTGATATTGAACGGGCCAAGACGCGCGCGTGCCCGATTGGGTTCGAGTTCACGTGCTCTTGCAGGCCCTACAAGACGGCAGAAGCCGAAGACACCGTAGCGTGATGGTTCACCGGGCCCGCTCCGTGCCCCAAGCCGGGATTCGTGCGGATCGCCTCGCTGATAAACCGTTTACTCACCCGGACGGCGTCCGCTAACTCCATCCCTTTCGCCACGCATGCAGTGATCGCGGCCGAATAAGTGCACCCCGTTCCGTGCGTATGCGGAGTATCATGCCGCTGGCCGCGGTAGGTGTGCCACTCACCGTGCTCCGTTAGCAGTAGATCGACGGCGTCCCCCGCAAGATGCCCACCCTTCACCAACACATTGCGTGCCCCCATCTGGCGCAAGCGCACGGCCGCCGCCCTCATACCTTCCAGGCCGGCGACGGACAGCCCGGTCAAAGCCTCGGCCTCGTGCAGGTTCGGAGTCAGCAGCCACGCGCAGGGGATCAGCTTCTCCGCCAGCACGCGCCGCGACTCCTCCGCCATCAGCGGAGTTCCATGCTTGCTGATCATTACCGGATCAATCACGAGGGGAAACGAAAAAGAACCGGCCACTTTGGATAACGCTTCGATGATGCTTGCGTTACCCAGGGCGCCGGTCTTACATGCGAGAGGAGGGATATCGGGAATAACTGCTTCAATCTGACGAACAATTAACTCCGGAGTCAGGCATTCGACGGCATCTACGCGTTGCGTATTCTGCACTGTGAGCAGTGTAATCACCGCTTCGCCATATACCCCGAACTGATGAAAGGTCTTGAGGTCGGCCTGTATGCCGGCCCCGCCACTGGGGTCCGAACCGGCGATGGTCAACGCGACTGGTGTCATGAGGACAGGGTAACAACAGTGGGTCGCGCTGGAGCGATCGCCGGTGGAGGCCAGTGATACCTAGCGGACCATCCGCCGGCGCAGCAGTCCGATTGCAAGCAGTGCACTGCCCAGCAAAGTATAGGTGGCCGGCTCAGGAACAACCGTGTTATTCCCAGTGAGTCCCGAGATCTTGAATCCATCGTTGGTGTCGCCCAGCTTCGCGCCAATGAGAAGGGCGGTCACGCCCGAGCCCGACAGCGCGTAGGATGTCGCGCCAGTACCTCCACCGGCGGTCCCAAGTCCGATCACGCTTAAGGCCCCGCTATTCGCCTGGGTGCCGGCCGCGGCTCCTGTCAGATTGCCCGAGAAGTAGCTGATGTCGGTTCCGCCGTAGGCGTTCAGGGAGACGTTGCCGAGGTTCACCGAAGTGCTGAAAACGAGCAGTACGAAGTCATTGAAGTTGTTGTTTGTTACCGCGTGTTCAGGCGGCGTAGTGGTGTAGGTGCAACCTCCTCCGCCGAATTCCACCGAGTTGCAGACCCCAAGACCGCCGCCGTAGCGCCCGAGAGCGGCCGCGGCCAGTGTGCTGTTGCTGCCGGTGGTGGACAACGCCGTAGCGGTGACGGTAATGCCCGATCCATTCTGATCGGTAAAAACGCGCGAGTTTCCAATGCTGCCCTGGCTGCTGGAACCAGTGAAGTTGAACGATATGGTGGCTGCGGTTGCGGGAAGTGCGAGCGCCGCCAGAAACACTACACCTGCGAGAGAGACACGTGTCCTCATGTGTTTGTCAGACTCCTTTTTGTTGATCTTTAGATCGCGGCTCTGTGCGGTTCGCTTCTTCACCGCCGGAGCACGGTTTCCGTCTCATCAGCCGGAGCGCGGATCCGATGCCTCTTTACCCAGGCACTACATGCGTTTTCGGCTCGCGGCTACATTCTGAATGTAGTCGCCGGCGAGCAGGCTGCAAAGAGTACGTGGGCACAGGTACCATGCGGGAAAGTAATAGGAGGACGAGGCAGCATGGCCTTCGGGACTATAGGACTATCTCGCTCTGCAACTGTGACAAAACAATAAAGATAAGGTATCTTTCCCGAGGGCAATTGTGCATGGGACGAGGGGTCGCACAGTGCCCTTATTCCGCTAACCGTGTCCGGAAATATCCTGGGAATTCTCGAAAGGCAGCGACAGTTGCCGGGTCTCGGCTTCCTTCCATCGCCGGCGCCAGGACTCCGCCTCCTGTGCGCGGCCCAGGTCGTCCAGAAGCGTGGTGAGGTCAGGAACGAACCGACCCATCAGGATCTCATCCCGCTGATTCCAGGCGGCTTCTGTTGCGATTCTCAGCACCTGCTCTCGCACGCGGACATCCCCGCAACTGCGGCAAAGCTGTTCGCCACGCCGCGCCATCATCGCAAATAAAGACTTCTTGGTCTCGATTTCGGCGAATTGCCGTAGTGCGATCACGACATCCACCAGCACTTCCGGGCCGGCGCCTTCCGTCAGAACCCGCAACAGGGCTTCGGCGTAGCGCAGCTCCCGCATCTCGCGAACTGCCGGCTCCGGCGACAAGTCGTGTACCCAGCCCGGCGCGCGTCTTACACCGGTGTTGAGGTCGAGCGGTACCGTGGCGGATTCATCGAGTCCTATTGCCTTGGCCAGCGCCGGAATGATCCAATCGGGGCGGCAGATCGTAAGCAGATTCGCGGTCTCCGCGTCCAGCGGCATGGGCGGCCCGTCTGAGGACAGTATTAGCGAAGGGTATGGCGGCTCGAGGGTGCGCGTGGTAACCAGACAGGACACCAAGGGGTTGGAGGTCATTCCAGGCGCCTGAGCCGGGTCGCCGTCGTCGAGAATCAGTAACCCACGGTCCGGGCATTGCCACCGGCTCACCTCGGCAGTGATGTCTTCGGCTTGCCGTCCACGGCAACTTACCCATAACATGTCGTCGAAGTCCTTCACGTGGGCACGTGCGAATTCCTGCGCGAAGTGCGTCTTGCCGTACGGGCCATCTCCGGTGACAACCAGCAGACCCGAGCGTTCCACCAGTGCATCGGCGGCTGCCCGGAGCTCACTGGTGCGTCCGGTTGGCGCAACGGGTGCAGGATCAAAGCGGCGCTCGCGATCGGCGGAACGGGTTTCGATGACCCAGCGGCGGAGCGCAACCAGCGCCTCCTGCATCCCCTGTTGACCATCAATGTAGCAGTAGCCGTGGCCACGCCCCCGCGCCACCACCCTGCCGGGCGCGGTCTGCAGACCGCACACCAAGACGCCGCCCTCTTCGCCCCAAAGTACAGGCTGCCATTCCTCAGCCACCCAAACGGGAGGAACAGATTCGGACCTGAGCAACACCACGGTGAGATCGGCGTGCCATGTCGGGGCGTCCATTGCGTGCAGGAAGCTCTGCCCGCCGGCGAGTAGGCCCTTCCGCGTGTCCACCTGATAGCCGAGGCTGTTGGTGAGCATCGCGGCAACCTGGCCGGCAGCCGATTGGTCGGCAGCGGAATGGACGATCGCAGCGGTGGCCGGCATCAGCGTAGCCGCCGCTCCGCCCATTCCATCATTTCCCGCTGACGGTCCGTTTTCCCGATGGCGACTTCGAGGTTGAGGTAGCGAACTCCGCGGCTTGCCATCAACCGGCTCATGGAGCCGTCGTCCGGCCCTTTGGCTTCGTTCTGGAGAACGGCATTAAAGGGTGAGGCGCGGAGGATTCGGAAATCCTCCGGGTCAGTGGCGAGGAAAAACTCGTGCGGATTGGAAGCGTCGTTCAGGGCGGTGTCGTTACTTGCATCCAACTCGGCTTGCACGCTGTAGCCGCGGGCGTTGTTGTGTACGGCAAACAGCAGCCCGCGTTTGGGCGGGGTGAGGGCTTTCAGGAGGGGAACGCGTTCGCGATCGAGCCGCGCCAATTCACGCTCTACTTCAGCCTCCGTCCAGGACTTATTGAGCAGTCTTAAGTTGCGCTCAGCACCGCCACGCGAGAGCATGCGATTCGGGTCAAGCCTGCCGTCCCCCGCCGGGATCGTCCGCTCGTCGTTTTTCACCAGATAGGCAATCCCGCGATACTTCAGCATGTGCCCGCGCAACACCTCGCGAGCCGTGGTTTCATCGCCATGGATATGCAGGTAGCGCCGCCTGGAGCGGCCGTTGCGGATCACCTCCCAGCCGATGCCGCAGTGCTTCACTTCCTTGGTTTTCGGCGCCGCTGTCAACGAACCAGCCGCAAGCGCGAGTAGAAACTCACGCCGGCCCCAGAAGGTATTCATAAACGCACTATATCAGCCGGCGCGAATTTGCCGTCACCACCTGTGCCAGTTCCGGTGTCGGAGGCGGAGTAGGTTTCGGCTGCCGCCTGTCGAGACGCTTGGCGACGGCCTCGGCTTTGCGTTTGGTGAACTTCGGCGTGCCCGGCTTCAGTCCCTCGGCCTCGATGTCCTTGTCCGTCACCTCGGCAGCGGCAATCAGGTACTTTTGCAGGTAGTTGCGGATGCGGTCGGCGACAATTCGCTGCGTGGTATGCATCATCAGGAAGAGCACCACTTCGCCGGATTCGCCACCGCAGACGGCATGCACCTGCGACGGCTTCTGCAGCCGGGCCGACTTGAGCGCCGATTCCAGCTTCCTGGCCCGCGCGGCCAGTTTCTGCGGCCCGTCCGCTTCCGCGCGAGTGGCCGCAATCGCCTTCATCATTGCCGAACGTTCCTTAGGCGAGAGCTTCTCGGTGAGCAGATGCATGAGAAGGGTGAAGTCGTTCACCTTGAAGTCGAGCCCGAAAGGAACCAACTGCCGGGCTTTCATCAGCTTGGCAAACCCTTGCTGGTTGAGCTTGGGTCCGGTGAGCGCGGGAGACACCTGCCCCAGCAGCTTCTCCTCTTCGAGCGCCCGAATGATCTCGGGCGAATTCACTTCCTGGGCGATCATACGGAGCTGATCGAACAGGGCGCGCGGCGGAATATGGCGTTCCAGCCCGGCCTCCCTCGCATTGGCATACTGCCCGGCGGTGCGTTCCTCAACGGCGAAACCAAGCCGCACCTTGAACCGGATCATGCGCCAGAGGCGGATGGGCTGGTCGTACAGAGCGTAGCTGTGGACGGTGCGCAGTTCGCGCCTGTCGAGGTCGGCTAAGCCGTTCGTGGGGTCCATCAACAGCCCGCGCGAAGCTTTGCCGAGCGACAAAGCGATCGAATTGATCGTGAAATCGCGGCAGCGCAGGTCTTCATGAATCGAACCCGGCGTGACGTGCGGCTTTCCGCCCGACTTCAGATACTTCTCGTTTTTCGCCATCGCCACCTGGACGGTGGAGCCGCCGGGCAACTGCAACTCGGCCGATTTCCGGATCTCATCCACCGAAAGCAGGGTCGCCCCGGTGGACTTGATCAGTTCCTTGGCCAGCTTGATGCCGTGCGTTTCCACGACGAAGTCCAGGTCGCGGATGGGAAAACCACCGAGCATGTCGCGCATGGCCCCGCCGGCGAGAAACACGTTGACGCCCATGGCGTCGCACGCCGCCACCAGCGCCGATTGAAAGTTCGCCTGCTCGGCGTTGAGGTGGTTCTCCAACATGAACATGTAATCGCTCAACCGGTATCCCTCCTCATGCCCTCGGGTGATGTTGGTCCACGGTGGCTCGCAGACGGGTGCGCGCCACGTGGGTATAGATTTGTGTTGTGGAGATATCGGCGTGTCCGAGCATGGTTTGAACGCTTCTCAAATCCGCTCCTCCCTCCAATAGATGCGTCGCGAAGGTGTGCCGCAACACGTGCGGGCTGAGCCCGCTAAAGATGCCCGCCTGTTTGCCATATTGGCCCAGGGACTTCCAAAAAGCCTGCCGCGTGAGCTTACCGCCGCGGTTGGAGACGAACAGGAAGCGGCTGGGACGGCCCTTCAATGCCTGAACGCGGGCGTTTGCAAGATAATCGAGAATCGCGCCGGCGGCTTCCGCGCCCATCGGGACCATGCGCTCTTTATTGCCTTTGCCGAGCACGCGGATCAGACCCAATTCCAGATCCACGTCCGAAAGCTGGACGGCGCACAGTTCGCTCACCCGCAAGCCACTGGCGTAGAGCAGCGACAGCATGGCGCGGTCGCGGAGCCCGATTGGCTTCGTTTCGCTTGGAGTAGCGGTAAGGCGGTCCACCTGGTCGGCGTTCAAATAGCGCGGAATCTTACGCGGCTGCTTTGGGCTGGGGAGGACGGCGGTAGGATCCTCGCTAATCTTTCCTTCGCGAACGAGAAACGCGTAAAGATTGCGGATGGTGCTGAGGTGCCGCGCAATGGATCGTGAGCCGAGGCCCTCTTTGTATAGCGAATCGAGGTAGGCGAGCAACTCGGTGGAGTCCGGGGCGTTACCCTGACAATGTAGGGCAGCATAGCTCTCCAGTTTGCGCAGATCCCGCTCGTAGGCGTCCAGCGAATTGGCTGCCAGACCCTTTTCAATCCGGCAGAAATCGAGGTACGCCTCGCGAGACGCGGTGAGTGCGACGCATAGAGGCATTCAGCCAATGATACAATACTTGCAAAATTGTTTTGAACATTCCCCCTATGAATGGTTTAGGTTGGGGAGAAGGAACTGGTGGGGAGAAAGGAGGTATGAGCATGTCGTCAACAAGTAAAAAGGCGCTTATTCAGCGGTTTGACAGAGAAAACATCTATGGATACTTGAACCTTGCATCCTATCTCCAGCCTACGGGTGTAGAACTGCTGAACCAGTCCGGAAACCTCCTTCTGGTGCCCTACACGGAAATCAAGATGGTCTGCTTTGTGCGCGAGTTTGAGGCCCCCGACCCGGCCGAAAAGCGCCTGTTCGCCACCCGACCCAAGAGTCCGGGCTTGTGGGTTCGCCTGCGGTTCAAGGACAATGATCAGATGGACGGTCTACTGGCGAATGACCTGCTGCGCCAGGACGCATTCGGATTTGCGTTCACTCCGCCCGACCCGGGTTCGAACAGCCAGCGTGTGTTCGTTCCCAAGCAGGCATTGTCCGGCGTACAGGTGCTTTCCGTGGTGGGCAGCCAACCCCGATATGGCCGCAAACCGAAGGGGACACCAAAAGATCAAATGGGGCTTTTTGAAACTTCATGAATCGTGGCCGCCTTCTCGTATTTCTTTTGATCGTTATCGCTATCCCCGCAGTTTATTTAGCGGTTCTCGTTTCGCTCTCGACTGGAACGCAACTTCAAGTAGAACCTTCACCCAAGGTAATTGGCAAGCAGACCCCTGTCCGGATGACGGTGACAAATCCTCACGGAACGCGAATCCTGCGGGCGTCATTGGTGCAGGGGAGCCAGTCGTTCGGCGTCTATGAAGAGACTGCTCCGGCGCTTCGCTGGTCGCTTCTGCGCGGGACCGAGCAGCCGAGGACGGTTACGTTCGACGCTGGCGCGGCGAAGGCGCCGGGTATCCGTGATGGCAAGGCCCAATTGGTGGTCGAGGCGATTTCCAACGACGTCCGTTCGCGTACCGATCGCATCGTCATTGACGTCGAGGTGAACACGCAGCCTCCGTCAGTTACGCCGGATGATGTCATGCGATACTTCACAGTCGGGGGCAGCGGCTTGGTGGTGTTTACGGCGGGGGGCTACTGGACCGAAGCCGGTGTCCGCGTCGGCAAAACCAGCTTTCGCAGTTATGCCTTGCCGGGGGGCGGGGCCAACCGCCGGGCCGCGTTTTTCGCTCTGCCATACGACATGGCGGCGGAGGATGTGCCGGTGGTCTATGCGCGAAATCCCGCCGGCGCGGAGGCCACTGCCCGCATCCGGCATGAGACCAAGCGGAAGAAGTTCCGCCACAGGGAGATTGTGGTGACCGATGCGTTTCTGGAGAAGATCTTCGGGGAGCTCGACCCGGGTGGATCAGGTGCCGAGACTGTGCAGCGTTTCCGCAAGATCAACGGTAAGATGCGCGCCGAAAATGCCGCCACGCTGATCGAACTTGGCTCCCGCAGCGCCGAGAAGATGCTGTGGAAGGGGGCGTTTCTGCAACTGGCCGGTTCGTCGGTGGAAGCTCAGTTTTGCGATTATCGAACCTACAAGTACCGCGGGGAGAAGGTAGATGAGCAAGTGCACCTTGGATTCGATCTGGCGACAACAGCGCACGCCCCAGCGACGGCCTCGAATGATGGTTTGGTGATCCACGCCGGGCCGCTGGGCATTTACGGGAACGCGGTGGTGATTGACCATGGGATGGGGCTGCAAAGCCTCTACGCGCATCTCAGCGAAATCGGCGTCAAGACGAACGACATTGTCCGCAAGGGGCAGGGAATCGGCAGGACCGGGTCCACCGGATTGGCTGGCGGGGACCATCTGCATTTTACGATTCTCGTGGGAGGCGTGCCGGTGAATCCGGTGGAGTGGTGGGATGCCCACTGGCTGCAGGATCGGATCGACGCGCAGTTGCTCGCGAAGTAACTAAAGTGAAGTAAATTCCTGTCACAGGCGCGGGGTCTGTTTCGTCTCCCCCGTGTCATGAGAATCACTCCCACCGAAAACACCGGCTGGTTCGTGCGTGCGACGTCCTGGTTCACCCGCAAGGGGATCGAGCAAACCACGGGCAAAGCGGTGCTGCCCGATTCGACGCGCGCCGCCAGCCACCATCCCTCCCTGATGTTCGGAGTCACTATGGTGGAACTGGGCCAACTGCGCATGCGCAGGGTGCCCCAGAAGCTGAAGGTTCTGGCCTCCCTTGCCACCGCCCGGCGGATCGGATGCCCGTTCTGAATCGACATCGGGACGGCCGTGGGCCGTCGTGCCAATCTCACACAGGATCAGATTCTCGATGTTCTCCAGTACGAGACGAGCGGTGCCTACTCGCCGGCGGAACGTGCTGTACTGAGAATGGCTGAAAAGATGACGCTAACGCCCGCCGCAACAGAAAACGTGTTCCACCAGGAACTGCGCGCCCACTTCACTGATCGGCAGATTGTGGAGTTGGCCGCCACTATCGCGTGGGAGAATTACCGTGCGCGCTTCAACCACGCGCTCGGCATCGAGTCAGCGGGGTTCGCCGGGTGATTGCGGAAAAGCCTCAAGGAGACCGCGCGGCGACGTTCGAGCAACAGCGGCCGCGTCTGATGAGGATCGCGCACCGCATGCTCGGCACGCGCGCCGATGCCGAGGACGCTCTGCAGGAGTGCTGGCTGCGGTGGAACTCGGCGCGCCAGGAATCCATTCAGAATCCGGCGGCGTGGCTGGGCACCGTCACCACGCGGATTTGTGTGGATCAGATCCGTTCGGTGGAGAGCAAACGCTTTGACTACATTGGCCCCTGGCTGCCGGAGCCTGCCGTGGCCGCGAATGACCTCGCCGATTCGCTGTCGTACGCGTTCCTGGTGCTGCTGCAGACTCTGTCGCCGCCCGAGCGCTGTGTGCTGCTGCTGCGCGATGTTCTTGGTTACGAGTTTCGCGAGATCGCGGAGGTTCTGGAGACCCGGGAAGCGCACTGCCGCAAACTGCTGGAGCGCGCGCGTAAGCAGATCGCCGCCGGCCGCGCCCGCCAGCGAGCCGACCGCAAGCGGATTCGCGAATTGCTGGAGCGCTTTGATGCGGCCTGCCGCACCGGCGACAGCGGCGCGCTTGTGAACCTGCTGGCGGAGGACGCGCGGCTGCGGACCGATGGCGGCGGCAAGGTGCGTTCGGCACTCAACCCAATTTATGGCGCCGAGCACATCACGCGGTTCTTCCTGGGCATCATGAAGAAGATCCCCGAAGGCGTGACCAGCGAATTCACGATGCGTTTTGGGGAGCCCGCGATCGAATCGCACTACGCGGACGGGAGTCTGCAGTCCGTGCTGTTTATTGAACCGGCGCGGGACGGGGAGGCAATCCAGGAGGTGTTCATCATCGCCAATCCGGATAAGCTACCGGCTTAGAGGCATTGTTTCCCAGTCGCGGTCTGACCTCTCCCGCCCGCCAATCACGTAGAATAGTCTTCTGCAAAAAAAGCTTCCCATGTCTACTCAACCGCCCGTACGTCCGTGGTGGAGCCTCGAGGACTGGGTGGTGGTCTGGATCGGCACCCTCACCCTCATCGCCGTCGGGATCGGCTACCGCGCGCCTGCCCTGTCCCTCAAATGGTCCTCCCTCGCTCAAATCGGCTCGGCCCTCACCCCGCCCCGCCTGCAATCCTGGGGCGGCCGCGCCCGCTGCCTCTGGGGCCTGTCTTTCACCGGCATGGCTCTCATGCGTGACCGCATTCCTTCTTTCTTGCTCGCCTTCCCTGCCGTCTTCCTGCTTGCACTCGCCGCGCAACTGCTTGCCGGTAATTCCGTCGCCAGCGGCTGGGGCATCGAGTTCGTCATCTTCGCTCTTCTGCTCGGCCTCCTGGTCAGCAATACCGTCGGAACTCCCGCCTGGCTTCTTCCCGCCGTGCGTACCGAGTTTTACATCAAGACCGGTCTCATTCTCATGGGAGCCACCATCGTCTTTGGCGAAATCCTCCAGGCCGGCGCTCTCGGCATGCTGCAATCCGTCCTCGTTGTATTAGTCGTCTGGTATTTCAGCTTCTGGTTGGCCAAACGCTTCCGCCTCGACGACGAGTTCGCCGCCATGCTTTCCACCGCCGTCTCCATCTGCGGTGTCTCCGCGGCCATTGCCGCCTGCGGCGCCATCGAAGGGGATCGCCGCAAACTCAGCTACGTCACCTCGATCGTTCTGATCGTTGCCGTCCCAATGATCGTCGTTCAGCCTTGGCTCATCCACTACTTCTCCATCCCCGACGTCGTCGCGGGCGCATGGCTCGGCGGTACGCTCGACACCACCGGCTCGGTCGTGGCCGCCGGTGAGCTCATCAGCGAGACCGCCACCAAAGTCGGCACCATCGTCAAATTCTCACAGAACGTCCTGATCGGAATCGCCGCCTTCCTCCTCTCCCTCTGGTGGAGCACGAAATCCAGGTCTTCCGATACACAATCCGTCAGTGCCCGCGTCATCTGGAACCGCTTTCCCAAGTTTGTCCTCGGCTTCATCGGAGCCTCGATCATCTTCTCTTTCGTTCTCCAACCTGCCTTCGTCAAATCGGTCAAGCCCGCTATCACGAACCTGCGCAACGCGTGGTTCGCCATGGCCTTCGTCTCGATCGGCCTCGAAACCAGGTTCCTTGATCTGCTTCAATTGGAGGAAGGCCGCCCCTTCTACTGCTTTCTCGGCGCCCAGGCTTTCAACGTTGTCTGGACCCTCCTCCTCGCCTGGCTCATCTTCGGAGGCGTTCTCTTCACCGTTCCAAATATTTAACTGGTTGGTAAGCCACTGTAGGCAACAACAAGAATATCTCTCACGGAGGACACGGAGATCACGGAGCCAAACTCAAGCCAATCCGTCTCCGTGGCCTCCGTGCGCTCCGTGAGAAAGAAAAACGCCCGGACAACATGGAAATGGCTCGGCCGCCTTTGAGTCGGCCCCACTCATCAAGCCACCAGCTATGAAGCCCGGGCGAATGCCTTTGGCTAGTTATTCCTTCTTAGCTGGAGCCTTTTTCTTGCCGCCAAACATGTCCAGTAACGCGCCGCCAACGCCCTTGATCCCCTCCTGCTGTCCGCCCTTGATTACATCGAGGACGTTGCCTGTGGTGGGGATAATATTCTGCACTTTCAGCCTGGCAAACTCCCCGGCGTCCGGTGTGAACACGGGCTTTGCCGTGGATCCGCTGACGAGGCAGGGAATCACGATCTCGCCGTTTTTGTTGGCCAATGCGGTGGTCATGAACCCACCGATCCTGTTGCCTCCAAAGCGCTCACTGGCCTCGCGCGAGAGAATGGAGGTGACCTTCAGCTTCAACTGCTGATCAACGAGGCCGATGGTTCCCGCCGCGCCGAGTGTACCGCCGTCGAATGCCAGTTTCAGGTCGTTGGTCGATCCCACCCCGTTGTCGAACTTCATTGTTCCGCTGAGGCTTAGAATGTTAGTTACTAACTGCGCCTGCTCGGAGTATCCAAGAAACTTTGCCACCTTGGAAAGCTCATTAATAATGCTGACTCCGGCCAGCTTGCCGTTGTTGAGCTTGAAACCAACGCTGCCATTGAGGCTTTTGGCGAAATCCTCACCGGATTTCGGCGCCATCCGGACATCGCCATCGGCCATCAGCACCCCGTAGACGAAATTCTTCACTGACGATGTGGACGACAGAAGCTGGTTCGCATCCACCTTTTCAAACCTGGTGGAGAGCGAGAAGGCGGGAATCTCCGGGCGCAGATCGACCTGAATGTGCCCCTTCTGCGCGCCGCCGAACAACTCGGCGGTGAGCGGATCCATGCGAAGGACGCCTTTGTCCAACGTCACATCCGAGCGCACTTTGGTTAGCGTTACGGTGCCGTGCTGGACCTTGCCGACAGACAGCACGCCCTTGCCCTTCATTCGCTCCAGCGGTTTGGTCTGAGGGGCCGCAGCCACAGTGCGTTTCTTCTTCTTCGTATCGGGCGCGGGCGCAGCAGCGGGAGCCGTCACCGTGATCCCCTGGAGCGCGGCCACGTCGAGCTGATCGACATCCGCCTGAAACTCCAGTTCCGGCGAAGCGAAGTTGCGGACCTTCATGGTGCCTCGCAGCGTGCTTCCGGCGAGCGATGCCACCAGGTTCTCGAGCACCGCGCGGTCTTCTTCGAACCGGATCTTCGCGCTCTTCACCGCGATAGGCTTCTTCAACGTCGCCAGGTGAATGGAAGCATCGTCAATCGACCCGTTACCGGAAAAGGAGAGATCGCTCGAAGGGCCGAAAATCTTCACGTCAAGTGCAAGATCGCCGGTGCCTTGCACATCGTGTACCGAGCCCACTCCGTACGCAGCAGCCACATTCAGCAATTCCTCGATCCGCCCCTGTGTGCTGGCGGACGCATTTACCATTGGCTTGCCGGTGGCGTAATCACTCACTGTCGCAGCCACTTTCAAACGCGTGCCGCCGGACTCCACTTCGAAGGGACTCGTCACGATAGAGGCAGGCGTCAATTGCACGTGGATGGCGGGGGTCCGCACGGGCTGCTTCCAACCTTGCCTGTTCACTTCCACCTTGGTGGCTTCGATGTTTCCGGTGAGCTGCGGTTTGTCGGCCGCGCCCGATACGTGCATCTTCGCCTGCACCGTCCCGTCGACCTTCATGTCAGGTTTGAAGCCGGCATCGGCGGCAGCGGCCAGGCGAGTCAGCTCCGCGATTGCCGCGCCCGGGACATTCACGTCGAGGTCCAACTGAGCGGGCGTTGTGGCGGTGACAATCTTGCCTGCTCCTGTGGCCTGAAACGTCCCCAGCTTCACGCCCAATGATGAGATGTCGATCGTCCGCGAAGGCTTGTCATACTTGGCCGCGAGGGATGCCACCAGCCGGATGTCCTGTGGGAACTTCATCGTCACTTCCGCGGTGAAGGGCTTACCAACGCTGAGATCCTTCACTGTCATGTCGATGTCTTCGTAAACCGCGCGGGCCTTGTCGGTGACCGCCACAACGCCGTCGATCAGCCGCAACTCGCGCAACTCCAACTCCCCGCCGGCTCCGCCGGATTGTGATGCACTTTGCGGGGTGGATTGGGCGCCCAGTGTCGAGAAGTTCCAGACGCCGTTCTTGCGAATCAGCTCCACGGTAGGCTCGCGCAGAAGCAACGTGTCCACCCGGACCTCCTTCTTCAGCAGCGGCAACAACCCGACCTGGACGTCGATTTCCCTGGCTTTGACAAAGTGGCCGCTGGAAAAGCCGGGGTCGTCTCCAATGGCGAGGTCGGTTACGCGGATAGCCAACGGCAGGAGCTTCAACTTCAATTCGCCGAGCGAGACTTTTCGTCCGAGCGTCTGCTCCAACTGTCCTTGAATCTGTGGGCGGAATTGATTGACATCGACAAAGAGCAACAGTGCAGCCACCGCCACCAGGATGACGCCGAGCGCACCGGCGCCGATCTTCAGAATCTTTCCCATTGGTTTAGGGTAGCGTTATTGTTTCTTGGACGGGGGCTTGTCCGGAGGTGATGCGGGCTTCGGATCGCTGTCAAACGACACAGTGCTTTCGGAGGCTGAGATGGTGACTTCGGCGGAGAACTTCTTGTAGTTGCGAAACTCCATTTCGTTCATCACGCAGCCGGGCTGGAAGCGGAAGCAGGCGAGGTTCTGCGAGGTGGTGGGCACGGTGAACGTCTTGTCGCCAATGCGTACCGGGCCGTATTCGAGCACCTGTTCCACGGCGCTCACCGGATAGGAGGGGGGAAGGGAAACGCTCTCCATCTCGATGCGCCGCACCATAAGCTCTTTCGGATCGATCCAAATGGCGCCTTTGTACTTTGGTTTGATGCTCTGCTTGTCGAACGAGAGAGTCCAATGCGAGTTGGGCTGCTCGACGACAAAGTTGTAGACCTCGGTGGATGTGCCGCCGATGGTGTCGCGCCCGCGCAAGGTGAATGCCGCATTTGTGGACGGGTGGAGCACGTCGAACATCATCGTTCCGAACTCGCCTTCGGAGAACGTGCCGCTGTCCTTGAGGGATTTCCAATCCACCTTCTTCATGTTGCGAGTGGCGTCCTTGTAGCTTTCGCGTCCGTCCACGTACGTGACGCTGACCATGATGGTGTCCTGCAGACGCCAGTCGCTGCGTTTGGTTTCGGCGTAGTTGCGGCGGATCAACTGCTGGCAGATGAAGTTCGGCAGCTTGTCGTTGTAGTCCATGCTCTTGCGCTTCATCTTCTCGATGAGCGGGAGTTTGTCGAAGGCGTCTTCGATGCGGCGCTGGGTGCGGGCCTCGCCGCCGGGACCGCCGGTACCGGGCGCTTCCTCGCGTCCCGCGCCAATGGGGATGGCCAGCGTTTCGCAGATCGGCAACGAAGGCTTTTCGGCGGCGCGGTCCCCGGGCTTGCCGCGACGGAGTTTCGGGGGCTCCGCCTCTGCATCGGGGATGCAGTTCTTACCCGGTTCCGGTTTTACGGGAGCTTGAGCCCAGAGAGCACCCGCGAAACACACGGCCAATAGGAGGCGCGGATTCATATCCAGCTATTGTGACGCGTCGGCGGAACGAATGGTTGCCGGCTTTGAGTTGAGAGACAATCGCAGTAAGAGGATACTGATGCACACTATCGTTGTTGCGCTGCTGGGTGTTCTGTGCGGCTTCGCGCAGGACGCGGCGCCTGCCGTTTCCATGAAGGCCAAACTGGACCAATACAAAATGGGACATTCGCACCTCGGCGAGCCTTTTGATCTTGGGCCGCGGCAGAAGCCTTGGGAAATGCAGGGCATCGGCAAAGTGCACTTTCCCATCAGCACGAAGAATCCGGAGGTCCAGAAGTGGTTTGACCAGGGCGTCACGCTGTTGCACTCTTTTTGGGATTACGAAGCAGAGCGCGCATTCCGCTGGTGTCTGAAGCTGGAGCCGGAGAATGCAATGGTCTATTGGGGCCTTGCGAAGGCGACATCGGACAAGCGCTCACAGGAGTTCACGCGCGAGGCCGTGAAGCGCAAGCACACGGTGACCGGGCGGGAGCGGCTTTATATCGAGGCGTTGGCGGCGTTGGTGTCGCACGATGCATTGCGCGACCGCGGAGATGATTATCAGCGGCGCGAACGCGAATACAGGAAGGTGCTGGAAACGCTGACCGTGAAGTACCCCGACGACATGGAGGCCAAGGCGCTGCTCGCGCTCAGCACGATGGGCGATTCGCGTTATGGCACCGAACTGATGGTTCGCGAAATCCTTGCCAAACAGCCGGACCATCCCGGCGCGCATCACTATCGCATTCACAACTGGAACTACCATGAACCGGAGCAGGCGCTGGCGAGCTGCAGGCGTTACGGCGAAATCGCCCCCAATGCCGGCCACGCTTTGCACATGCCGGGCCACGTCTACTCCACCGCGGGTATGTGGCACGAAGCGGCCATCAGCATGGACTCCGCCACCCGGGCGGAAAAGCGTGTCATGCGGGAGCGTCTCACTTTCCCGTTCAACCATTGGAATTACGGCCACAACAGGCATTATCTGAGCTACATTCAGGAGCAGCTTGGGAAGCCCGAGGCGGCGATGTTTGGAGCGCGCCAGTTGATAGATGCGCCGCTCGATCCCGATCACAACTCCGACATCCCGTACAGTTCGCATTCGCAGGGCATTACCGCGATGCTGCGCGCCTGTGTGAAATACGAGCGCTGGAGCGAACTGCTGGACTCGCGAACCATTCCGTGGCGCGAGATCCTCTCCGACAAGCTCAACAAGAAGTATGCGGAAACGCGGGCGCATCTTGGGCTGGGCAACAACGACAAAGCGGAGGCCGCCTTCGCCACGCACCAGGATCTGAAGAAGGAGATCGAAAAGAACAAAGCTCTGGAGAATGTTTTTAACATCCAGACCCTGGAATTGAAAGGCCGGATCGCGCTGAAGCGCGGCGAGACGCTCGCAGGCCTTTCCCTGCTGGCGCAAGCGGCGGAAAAGCAGTTCGAAACGCAGAAGGGCGATAATGATCCGCCGCGCTATCCGGAGGTTCTGTTTAACGCACTCGGCCGCGCCTATCTCGAAGCGAAGAGCCCGGAACTTGCGGCGAAAGCCTTCGGCAAAGGGCTGGAACTGACGCGCAACGACATCTTCGCGCTCAGCGGTCTGGTGGAATCGCACCACGCCCTCGGTAACAAGAAGGAAGCAGAGTCGTATCTGGCGCGGTTGCTGTTTACGGCGTCGAGCGCTGATAGCGGCATCAAACTGCTGGAGCGCGCCCTGGCAACCGGCATCAAAGTCCAGCCCAAGGACCAATCACCGGGGAAACAGCGCATCTATGACAGCTCCGCACTCGACAGTTACGGACCGAACGTGTGGGAGCCTTTTCCGGCTCCGTCGCTGGACGCGGTGGACAGTGAGAACAAGCCAGTGACGCTATCGGAGTTTGCAGGCAAGAACGTGATCCTGGTGTTTTACCTGGGCCGCGAATGCCTGCACTGCATGAAGCAACTGAAGGATATTCAAGCGAAGAAATCGGAATGGGAGCGGCTGGACACGGTGGTTCTGGCGGTGAGCGGGAACAAGCCGGAGGACAATGCCAGGAACTTGAAGTCGATCAATCTTCCGAACGTGCGGATTCTGTCGGATTCCGACTTCGTCAATGCGCGCCGGTACAAATCGTATGACGACTTCGAGGAGATGGAACTGCACTCCACGATTCTGATCGACAGGAAAGGGCGGGTACATTGGGCGCGCACCGGGGGAGAACCGTTCAGTAAGATGGATTTTCTTGTGAAACAACTGGAGCGGATGAATAAGTCGGTGGAGACCGGGTCGGCGTCCTCGAACGGAGTTTTTTAAGTCGATGCGTAACGCAAACGGGCCCGCCGGATCATCTCCCGCGGGCCCAATGCTATTTGGTGCTGTTGAATATTAGCGAACCACCGGCGTGGAAGGCGTGGCATGCACCTTCTGCACGGAGAAGTCGCCGTTCGAACCGTGGCAAGCGCCACAACTCTCGCCGAGGCTGCTTGTGTTGGCCATGGTATGTGAGGCGGCCGCGACACTCTTATGGCACGACAAACAGGCCGCCGCCGTAGGACCGGCATTAGTCCTCCAGCCGCGCGGATTGGACACGTTTGCCCTCGTCTCGGCTGTGGTTAGGGGCATATGTGAGTTGTTCACGTGGCAGGAATCGCAATTCGACAACCGCCCCGGATACCTGATGTGGCTGAAGTTATTCAGCGAGCCGCCGTAGCCGTAGATCACATAATTCTCGGTGCCGAAGTTCGACTGGATCTCGTGGCCTCCGTGAATATTGTGGATCATTTGCCGGAAATCGACGCTCTGGGAAGGCGCTTCCGCTGCCGGCCTGCGCGATACGTCGGTTTCCACCGGGTTGTGGCACACCACGCAGTGTTCAATCGCGTCCACACGGTTTTCGCCGTGCAGCCTTATACTGTCGTGGCAGGATTGGCATTTCTCGATGGTCACCACGGTCCGGCGCGGCACCACGGGGGTTCCGTCAACCGTGAAATACGACACGGCATTTTTGGTACCGTATTGCACGCTCAGATCCTTGTTTCCGGGCCCTTTGATGATCTCCACCCGCCGCCCTTCCAGGCTGATGGAGAAGCTGCCCTTGGCGTTTGCGGGAATGGCGTTGGTAAACGTGTAGGTGTAGGTGCCGTTGCTGCCAGTGGCATTCACCAACATGTCTTCGGAGACATAGCCGCTCGTGGTTGCCGTTCCGAACTTCATCGTGTAGTCCGATGTTGGCCCGGCCAGCACCGCGGTCAGCCGGCCGAAGTCCTTTGGTGTAAGCGGCTTCCCGGTCTTATCGGCAATGCTGAACTGAAGCACCGGCTTCTTGCCTGGAGCGGCATCGCTAACGTCGAGGATCTTCCAGTCAATGCCGGTCAACTGTTTCGACTTGAACGGCACCGTATGCGCGCCGGCAATCGACAAATCGTATTCCTTACCGGAATCCGCCGGATGGCAGGTGGCGCAGTTCTTGTCGTCGTTCATCGGCAGGTGGCCGGTTCCAGCGGCAAAGTCCACGTTGTCGTGGCAGGAGCCGCAGCCGGCGCGGGTCGGCCGCGACAGGAAGTTCTTCTCCTGTTTAGCGCCCTTGCCCTCTTCGTGGCAAACGGTGCAATTGCGCTGGTCAGTAGGGAAGCCGACTTCGGAATAATCATGCTCGGCTTGCCGGTTTCCGATGATCATGTACTGGCCGCCGGCGAGCACACTCGGCAAATCCGCGCCCATATGAATCTTATGGGTCATGGTGACCATGTCGAGTGTATTACCCGTGTCCGGGTCGACGGTTTGCGGAGTGTGGCAGAGAACGCAGGTTTCCATGCTGCTGCGGCCCCCTGTTCCGTGGAATGCAAAATAATCCACGTGGCACTTCTGGCAAGTCGCGGTCTTCACTACATCCCGGGGAGCCGGTTGGGACGACCCATCGGGAACGAAATGATATGCCGTGTCATCCAAGGCGATGCCAAGATCGAACTCGGTCAGGTTCCGGTTGGCGTATACGCCCACCGTGTGGGTAACCGTCTTGTCGTAGTTGGCCGGCAGTTTTGTCGCAAAGCGGTAGGTATACTCGCCGTCCGCCACTTGAGTCCAAACGCCGCCGCTGTCGGTACCGGCCTGAACCGCGCTGACGCCGGTGATCGGGCTGGTTTGCGTTCTCGTCGTGTATGCCACATACTGGGTCTCCCCCTTTGGTATGTAGGCAATGAGCACCGAGGCCCCAATCGGGCCCGGAGTAGTGATCCCAGCCCTGTCCAGGGGAACGTCTTTCGGGTCCGCGAAGCGTATGCGGGCCGTCACCGTTCCGTCCGCGGCGATGGATGCGGAGAGCACCTTAACCACGAGTCCTGGACGGATGTATGAAATGTCCCTCTCCGAAAGATAAAAAGCTTTGTCCTTCGGAGTGAACGGAGATTTGGGAGCGCTGACGAGCGTGCCTGCCAATACCAACAGTACCAACGCCGTCAGAATTCGGAAATGAATGCTTCTAAAATGTCGGATTTCCATATCTGAAAGTCACCCCTTCAGGTGTCTGTATGTCCAATGACAACGTGCAGGGGGAGTGCCAATATGCGAGCATCGACGCGTGATCGTAAACCTTTGTTAAGAAGAGGCTTAGGTGCCATGTGGGGATTCTCAGCACTGTGTGTGTTTTCGCAGTGGCTCCGTAGGCGCAACCCGACAGAGTAGACTCCCCCACCTGCGGCATCCTAGACTGGTATGTGTGAAGCGAAAATTATTCATTCCGCTACTGTTTCTGGCCTCCCTTCCAGTTTCCTTAAGGGCTGAATCGGTGGCCGGTCTCAAATGGACCGCGCCTGCCGGGTGGAAGGCCGAGGGTGCGCGCCCGATGCGCGCCGCCACATACTCCGTTCCTGCCGCTGCCGGCGATAAAGACAACGGTGAATGTGTTGTGTATTTCTTCGGTGCCGGGCAGGGCGGTGGTGTGCAAGCCAACATCGACCGGTGGAAGGGTCAGTTCAAGGGACCCGACGGGAAGCCACCTGCTGCGAAAACCGGCAAAAAGACCGTGAACGGCTTGGCGGTCACCACTGTCGAAGTGGCGGGCGAATACATGGGGATGGGTGGTCCAATGGCTGCGTCAAAAGGCGCCGCAGCCGGATACCGCATGCTCGGCGCCATTATCGAGAACGCCGGCGGCAATATTTTTCTGAAATTTACGGCGCCCGCAAAGACCGTGGCCGCGAATCAGCAGAAGTTCGATCAGCTTGTGAACTCGTTTCAGAAGCAATAGTTCACATTTAACAGAGGCGGGTGTGCACGGCACCCCGGTTGCAAACGTCCTTTCTATAACGGTACGCTCGTAGGCGGAAGGAGGTCGATCTCTATGCGGCTCGCTTGGTTGGCTTTGGTCCTGGCGGCGATTCCTGCGCTGGCGCAGCAACGCGGCATGTACGGTGGCGTATCCACCGGCCAGATGGTGGGTGCGACGAGCGACCCAGGGTTCGCCGGCCGGCTCGGCGCCACGGTTAGCGGGCTTCCGCAGACCACCACCAGCATTCCCATCAATGGCGGTATCTACGGCAATACGCTGCCCGGGGGGAATTTCGGGGGAAGGTCGTACGGCGGCCGGCGTGGGAACACTCTTGTGGTTCCTTATGGTGTGCCGGTGCTTTACGCGAACCCCTTCACCGGTGCCTACTCGCCGGGATACGACGTTGCCCCGCGCGCGATCGCGATGCCTGTCGACTCTTCGCCGACGGTGGTGATCAATCAGTACTTTACGCCCGACACCGCGCGCCCGCAAATGAGGGAGTATTCCGATCTCCCCGAGCCCGTCCGCCCGCCGCAAACCAGCCGTCCCCGCGTGGCTCCGCAACAGCAAGAGAGCCAGCAGCCCGCGCCGCAGCCGCAGGCCGCCCGGCGTGGGGAGAATGCTCCGGATAAGCCCACCATCACCTTGCTGGCCTTCAATGATAAGTCCGTAACCTCCGTGATTGCCTACTGGGTGCAGAAGGACGAACTGCACTATGTCACCAATACGTACAAGAAGATGGTGGTTGGGCTGAACTCGCTCGACCGCGCCACGAGTGAGCGGTTGAATAAGGAGCGCAGCGTCGAGTTCACGCTGGAGTAGGCAATCCGGGAAGAGGCTTGACTTAGTTCAGTTGATGGTTCACAATGTGATTGTGAAGCGAGCTAATATCCACGACGCCAAGACGCACCTCTCACGCTACCTCGCCGAGTTGGCCCCCGGGGAAAGTCTGTTGCTCTGCAATCGGAATCAACCCGTGGCTGAGATTCGAGTACTTGCTCAAGAGGTGGGGGCTAATCCCCGCATCGGTGTGGCCAAGGGCGAATTCGAGGTTCCCGAATCGTTCTTTGAACCATTGCCGGAGGATGTTCTGAAGGCATTCAGCGGGATGTGAGCCCGCCGTGAAGCTTCTCCTCGACACCTGCACCTTCCTCTGGATTGTTTCCGCTTCATCGAATCTGAGCAAGCGAGCCGCGGCGGCGTTCCTCGATCCCGCGAATGAGCGTTTCCTCAGCGCGGCATCCGCCTGGGAGATAGGCATTAAGTACGCCGCGGGCCGCCTGCCGTTACCGCAACGACCGGACATTTTTGTCCCAAGAGTGCGCCAGGCCAGCGGCATCGCCACACTGCGCATAGACGAAGAATGCGCCTTACATGCCGGCAAACTGCCCGCGCTTCATTCCGATCCCTTCGATCGCATGCTGGTTGCCCAAGCCCTCGTGCTGGGGATGACGATTGTGACACCGGACGCCGCGATTGAGCAGTACGGTGTCCGTGTGGTCTGGTGAACGTCAGCGGTAAAACGGCGCCCACGTAATCCATCGCGGCCCGTACTTCGGCTCCGGCTGACCCGCCTCGAGTGCCCCTAAGTCCGGCGCGCGGCCCGCGAAGCCTTGGTTCACCGTCGGAATCACAACCCCCGCGTCCACCGCCTTGCTCCCCGTCTTTAACCGGAAATTCAAATCCATCGCGTGATACACCGCGTGCCGGTTGGTTGGGTTCGGGGGCGACAGCTTCTCGAAAATATCGAAATCCACCTCCACACCGTGTGCCTCCTGACCGGTGGCACCGCGAAACGCCGCCAATGTTTCAAACGTCTTCCAATCCGTCTGTTTCGGCTCATACAACTGCTCGCCGGCCTTCGGACCCAGCCACGTGTATTGTGCCTTCACACCGCGATTCGGGCGGAAGCCGTTGTAGTCCGTGCTGTGGGCATCGGTCGCATTGGCCCACGCCATGATCCCGCGGTTCGGCGTATCCCGGCCCAGGAACAGATTGTTGCGGTAGTGCATGTTCGCCGAGGGATCGCGGATTGCCTGCTCTCCGATGATGGTGTTGTGCCATACAAACAGCCCCGCCGGCTTGGCCGAGAACTTGAAGGCTACACCGCTCGGTACATGATAAAGAACGTTGCGATAGAAATAGACAGGGCCTCCAAACACCGGCTGCGAGCTATAGCCCCCATGAAACGCATTTACTCCGCGATTCTGAAACACCCGCACGTTGTGCACCCCGCCGTCGGTTTCCACGAAATCGTCATTGGACATATGCATGTCGTTGCCGTAAATGTCGATGGAGGAGGCCCGCCGGTCCGGATCCTGCTCCGGAGTTCCGTAAGTGGAAATCCCGATCGCGTCGTGGAAATACGCAATCGCATTGTGGGCGATCACATGCCCCGGCCCGTAGACCTTCACGGCGTAATAACTCGTCAGTTGGTGCGATCCGTATGGCCCAGCGCTTGCCCACAGCGGCCCGGTCCAGCCGATGAGCCGGAAACGGTCCTCGCGGCCGAGAAACAGGTTGTCGGCGATGTAGAAATCGCTCGATCCGGCATACTCGGTCCACACGCCAAACCCGACATTCTCAAAGCGGCAGTTCTTCACTGCGAGCCCCACAGCGCCGGTGACCTCCTTCTGCCCCGCGAAGATCCCAACGTCGGTATTCCGGACGGTGATGTTCTCAAAGATGTGGTAGCGCGAGCCCATGACATCGAACAGGCGGTGATTGCCAGCGCCATCGAAGACAGCCTCGCCATCCCCGGCGCCCTTGATCGTAATCGGCCTCTCGGGTGTGCCTTTCAACGTCAGGGACATGGTCCCGTCAAACGGCGTCATCATCGGATCGACGTAGTTCAGTTTCTCGGGCCGGTACATGCCCGCGTGCACCAGAATGGTGTCGCCGGGCTGCGCACGTCGTTCCCACACGACGCTCCAATCGCCAAGCCCGGCGCCGTAGTAGGCCTGGAGGACGCTGGTGAAATTCGGCTCCAGCTTTGGTCCCTGATGATCGGGCCCATATACGTGCAGTGTCCGGCCGCCGCCGTAGGGTTTGGGTTCGGTGCGCGTCTTCACCTTGGCTGTCTGGCGTGTCTGCCCGCTCGCTCCATCCGGATCGGTCATCTCAAACGAACACTCATACTCGGTGCCTGGCTGTAGGTTGAGAATGCTGCCCGCGAATCCCTCCGGCACGGTGTAATCGAGATTCTCGCGGCGCCGGTAGATGCTCTCGCCGCCCACGCGCACCAGGGGCAGCGCGTCCTTCCACACAGCTTCGCCCGCCTTGCGATACTTGACTGCGACTTTCGCATTGCGATTCGCATCGCCGCTGATGGCCCATTCGAAGCCAAGGTTCAGCAGCGTCGGATGCTCCACCACAAAGCGTCCCGCCGTGACAGCATTCTGTCCGTAGGCGGCCGCTGAGAGAGCCGCCATCATGAAGAGGATTTGCCGGTTCACCATAACCCGGCTGATTCTATCGCGTGGGCGCACGCACAAAACCCGGCCCCTGAACGCTCCATTGGTGCTAGCGGCATGGGCGAGTCTCCATCGATCCGCTCGGAGCCGTTGTAAGAATGAGTGAGAAATCTGATTAAATAGCGGGATGGACCGCGAGCGATGGAGCCGCGTGGATGCCTTGTTCCGGCAGGCGTCCTCGCTTCCTCGCGACGAATGCGCCAGGTTCCTCACCGATGCCTGCGAAGGCGACGAGTCGCTGCGCGCGGAGGTGGATTCGCTGCTCGCCTTCGATGGAGCCGACGACTGCCATGTGAGGCAGGCGGTCCGCCGGGAGGCGCTGGCGGTGACCGGAGCCTCTCTCTCCATCGGCGACAGGATCGGCCCTTATCGCATTGCGGAACTGCTTGGCCAGGGTGGCATGGGCACGGTCTATCGAGGCATCAGAGATGACCACCAGTTTGAGATGCAGGTTGCCATCAAGGTGGCCGGAGCTGGACTTGCGTTTCCTGAACAACGGATGCGATTCAGGCAGGAACGTCAGATCCTTGCCAATCTCGACCACCCCAACATTGCGAGGCTTCTCGATGGCGGCGAGACCGCGGACGGATTGCCCTATCTGGTGATGGAGCTGGTGAGCGGCGAGCCAGTGGCCACCTACGCTTCCAAGCGCGGGCTGAATCAGGCACAGCGGCTGGCGCTCTTCTTGAAGATCTGCGATGCGGTGGCGTATGCGCATCGCAACCTGGTGGCGCATCGGGACCTGAAACCGGCGAATCTTCTGATCACTGCCGGCGGCGCTCCGAAGCTACTCGACTTCGGCATTGCAAGGCTGTTGGCGAGCCACGAGCCGGGAGCTGCGGGCGCGCTTGCGTTCACTCCGGAGTATGCGAGTCCCGAACAGGCGCGGGGGGAGTCAGTGAGCACGGCGGCCGATGTGTACGCCTTGGGGCTGCTTCTCTTCGAGCTGATGACTGGTGGGAAGGCGCAGCCGATGAACACGCAATCTCCCGCGGAGATCATGAACGTGGTTTGCGAACGAGATCTGCCGAAGCCACCTCCCGGTTCCATGGACACCGATATCGAGAGCATCATCCGGATGGCTGTCCGCAAGGATCCGGCAGCACGCTATGGCGCAGTGGAAATGCTGATGGACGACATTCGCCGATACCAGGAAGGGCTTCCGGTGCGAGCGCGCCAGGGAACGTGGACCTACCGCGCCACACGATTCGCGCGGCGCCACCGGGTGGCGCTAGCCGGCGCAGGATTGTTGGTGATCGCCATCACGGCTGGAGTCATCTCCACACTGGTGCAGGCGGCGCGTGCCGAACGCCGGTTTCTGCAGGTACGGTCCCTTGCCCGCACGGTGCTGTTCGACCTTCACGATGACATCGCCGCGTTGCCGGGTTCGACCCCGGCGCGCGAGAAACTGGTTCGCACCGCGATGGAGTACCTGGACGCGTTGTCGAAAGACGCGGGCGGCAATCAGGGGCTTCGCTCGGAACTCGCCGGCGCATATGAACGAGTGGGCGATGTGCTCGGTCTGCCGAGCCAGCCGAACCTCGGCTACTCCGCCAAGGCTCTTGAGAACTATCAAAAAGCCCTGGCGCTGCGTGAGCAGCCAGGCGAGCGTCCGGGCGCGACGCTGGCTCAGGCTCTGGCGCTGAATCACTACAAGCTGGCGGATCTGCTGGTGGCAACAGGCGGCACGGAGCCGGCCAAAGCGCACTACCAGCGCGGACTGACTTTGATGGAGCAGCATCCTGACGTTGCCCGGGCATTGCGGCAGCGGGGTCTGGCCTCGCTTGGCGACCTCAAGATCCAGAGCGGAGATCCGCGTGGGGCACTGGCGGACTATCGCTCCGCGTTGCAGATTGTCGAGGCAGGACCGCACACCGCCATTCAACAGATCGCTGCCACCGCGCGCATCGGCGACGCGTTGCAGGAGACCGGTGACCTGCAAGGCGCGCTGCGAAGCTATGAGCAGGTGCTCTCACTTCGCAATGCGACACCGCCCGCCACGGACCGCATCCACGGGCTGATACTGGCGCGGCATTCGCTGGGCAATGTGTTGGGCAATCCGCTCTATCTTCATCTGGGGCGGCGCAAGGAGGCGGAACAGCATTATCGTGCTGCCTTGGAGATGTCCGAATCACTGGCAGCGGCGGATCCGCGAAATGCGCGGGCGAAGAATGCACTGGCCGCGAGCTGCTGGAGGCTCGGGGCGGTGCTGGAAGACCCGAAGGAGGCGATCGCGCTCCACCGCCGCGCCATCGCAGCGATGAATGAACTGCTGGCAGCGTCACCAGGAAATACGGGGCAGTTGCGGACGCAGGTGTTCCAGCAAATCGCTGCCGGCAACACGTTTCGCGGCGCGCGGCGATTCAGCGAATCGGTCCAGGCCTTTGAAGAAGCGCTGCGTATCGGAAAGTCGCTCTCCGCAATGGACCCCGCGCGCGCCGAGTTCATCCACGACCTTCCCATTGCCCTACTGGGACTGGGCCAGACGCACTTGGAAAGCGGAGCAGCCGCGAAGGCAGTGGAGAATTTCAGAGAAGCCCTGCGGATGGCGAAGCAATCCGCGGTTGAGCATCGTGATGACCTCTCGTGCAACCGGTACCTGGCCGAGGCGCATGAGCGAATTGGCGACTGGCACACGAAGGCGGGAAATTGCGTAGAGGCGCACGTCGCCTACCGCGAGGCCATATCCGTATGGGATCAGTGGCTGGCACGCGGAGTGGACAACGAATTCCTACGCGCGAGCAGGGCACGGCTCCAGCAATCAACGCGGCGCTGTGCGATGTGAGCGGCGTTTGCAGACGGCGAGCAAGAGGCCAACGCCCACCAGGAGCAGGCTGGCGGGTTCCGGCACGGGGTCAATCACGTCGGTGTCATCCATCCACGATGAGCTGGCGCCGGATCCAATGAACGCTGGGAAGGTGAAGTGGACCGCGCGGTGCATGTCACCCGTGTTTGCCGGATCGGCCCATGGAAGCATCTCCGTCACAACGCCGATCGGCGCCCCCGCGACATACGTTACGCCGGGGATTCCTGGACCGCTGACAGGTGTCGATGGCAGGGCGCCGGAATCAAACAACGAGACGCCCGAGAGCGTCAGGTCGATGACGACTGCGCCAATTCTATTAAAAAAGGCATCCGGCGAGGGATCCGTGTTGGTGAGCACCCACGTGGCAAGCCCCGTGTCGCCAGGGCTGACCGTGAGTGTGAACAAGCCCGGAAACGTGGCGGATGCGCCTGTGCCCGCGGCCACAAACGTCGCCGTGGGCATCGCGCCTCCAAACCGCGTGACCGTGACAACGCTGCCCGCCAGTTGCGAGCCCAATGCGAAATCCGAAACAGTGGCGCCCCAAGCCGGCATATAACCTAACAGACAAAACACTCCGATTATTCTTTTCATTTTTTTCGCCCTCCTGATCTAGAGGCGGAATTGCGGGTCGCGGACTGCCAGGAATCATCTGGCCGTAGAAAGCTCCCGCAGAAGGTAGGCTTTCGCCAGCCGCAACTCGCGGGCTGTGGTGCGCGGAGAGGAGTCCATGGCATCGGCAATCTCGTCGACCGTGAGGCCTCCGAAGTACTGCAGCTCCAGGGCGCGGGCCTTGCGTTCATCCATGGTGGCCAGGCGGCCCAGCACCTCATCCAATGCCAGTAGGTCCACTTCCCGCGGCGTGCCGGATTGCAGTGCGTCTTCAAGGGTGACGCGCTGTCCGCCGCCGCGTTTCTCCGCCCGCTGCGCTCTCGCGTGATCCACCAGAATTTGCCGCATCAACTGCGAAGCGACACAGAAGAAATGCGCCCGGCTCCGGAAGTCGGGCATGGCCTGATCCACCATTCGCAGATAGACTTCATGCAGCAGCGCAGTGGGTTGCAGTGTATGCTCAGAGCGTTCCGCGCGGAAGTGCGTTGCGGCCACACGGCGCAGTTCCTGGTAGACGGCCGGCAGCAGATGGTTAAGGGCCTCTTTGTCACCTGCGCGCCACTGCCGCAGCCAGAGGGTGATCTGTGCAGGGTCGGGCAACACCGGCAGTATAGCGCAGCAGACACGCGTGTTCGACGAATGGGAGGCGGAGCTCCGAAGCAGGAAGCTGGCACTTAGACCTCTGGAGTTTGGACATTTCGCCGTCGTGTGGGGCGGCCAATCCTGGCCGCGGCTGGCCTTTCCAGGCCAGCATGTGGCGCCGCGCGTCAATCCAGACCAACGCGCTTGCGGATTGCGAGAAATCGCGGATCACTCCGCACTGGGTCCCAGATCGGATCGGCGTCCAGAAACAGGATGTCGGTTTCGCGCGATTCAACCGCTTTGTTCAGGTACACGAACACCTGGTCCCGGTCCCCGAGCGGTATTTGTGCCATGGCCCGATAGATGCCGCTACGCTCCTGAAGGGGAGTTGCATCCATAGCAGCGCGAGCCTTGTCGGCCTCACCGCGCAAACCAGCCAAGGCACATGCCATGGCCAGACGTCCCAGCACTCCTTCCACGTTTCCTGCCGCGGCGGTCACCTGCCGGAACTCTCCAACTGCTTCGTGATAGTTGCCTTTGGCAGCCAGGGCGCTTCCTTTGATCAGTCGAGCGTAGAAGAAGTTAGGGGCGATGGCCAGCACCTGGTCTGCGCGCTGAATGGATTCATCGAATCGGCGCCCGGCATATAAGGCTGTTGCCAGATCATTACTCACGGCGTAGGACAAAGGATCCAGGTCGAGCGCCCGGCGCGACTCGATGATGGAATCCTCGAACCGTCTCCGGGTCATCAGCCCGAGGGCATAGGCCTGGTGGCCGAATCCATAGCCCGGCAGAATCTCGAGTGCTCTCCTGAAGTGCGGCTCGGCTTCCGCCCAGTTCCAATCACGCCAGTATGCCGCCAATGCCAATGCCAGATGCGCCTCAGGTGTCTGTTCCACGAGATGAATCGCGCGCAACGCGTTCTCGCGAGCCAGGCGCGCATCTTCCGCCGGATTGCCTGACTGGTGAAACGTGAATCTGGCATGAGAGAGCGCGAGTGCGCCATATGCCTGCGCGTAGTTCGGATCGAGCGCGGCCGCGCGGCGGTAATACTCCATCGCCCGCCTTGTACCGCCACCCTTCTGGTTTTGCACATACCGGCCTTGCAGATAGAGCGCATAGGCTTCCGGCAGTGGCGCTTTTCCTGGGGCTATACCAGCGTGCGGTGCCGGGCCGAGCCCCACCGCCGTCAAAGTGGTGCGGCCGATCTCTCCCGGAATCGCGTAGGCCTCGTCCACCGGGCGTTCAAACTTTCCCGCATACAGGTGATACCCTGTGCCTGTCTCGATGACTTGAGCGGTGACAATCAAACGCTCGCCTTCGCGCCTCACACTCCCCTCAATGACGAACCTCGTGCCGAGCTGTTCGCCGATGGACCGCACGTCGCGATTTCCGCGGAACTGAAAGGCAGAACTGCGGGCGGCAACCCGACAGTCCTTTGACTGCGCGAGCACGGTTGTCAACTCCTCTGCCAAGCCGTCCACAAGCACCTCGTCCGAGGCATTGCCGGTCAGGTTGAGGAAGGGCAACACGGCAATGGAGGGCATGCCAGTTGGTTTGCGCAACACCAATGTGGAGATTGCGAGCACCAGGATCGCACCGGAAATGCTCAGTAGTACGGGAATCCACCACTTTCGGGGACGGCTCATGACCTGGCTCGGTGGAGACTGACGGTGGAAAGTGGGTTGGTATGCGCCTTTCGGCACTTCGATCCGGATCGGGTCCAGCCGCCCTTCGTGGAGGTAGTATTCCTCCAGCAGCGAGCGCACCCGCCCCGCCCGGACGCGCACCACCGGATCGGCGCCAGGGTCATAGTCGGGACTCCGGTCGAATACCGCCACCCCGATCATCGACTCTTTGATCTCACTAGCCTTCCCGGCAACCGACTGCTCGACAACAAAACGCAGCAACGCGCTGGCGCGATGCGAATTGGCAAAACGCCGGGAGTTCAGGACCGCATCGAGCTGCGCCGTGATCTCGTCGCTCGAGATGGTCGAAGCACCGGCTTGACCTGAGCCGTCAGTAATCCGGGCAAACATCTTGCGCTACGCAGGCCTGTCCGGTTTTGTTGAGCAAACCGCTTACCAGTCAAGAAGCAAGTCCCAACTGCCTGGAGTCCGGCACTCTGGATCCATCGAGTGATCGTTTTGCACCTCGGCCTGCGTTCTTCAGCGCGGCAGTGCGCTCTTTCACCCTGCGCGTAAGTTCACGAAAACACGAGGTCACGCGCCTCGGCATTACTGTAACGTCACTGGAAGATACTTTCTTTTGCGCCGCACTCGCCACATTCTGGAGGAAAGGAGGCCTGACTTGCCCAATGGTGCGGCTTCCGGGTGACGACAAGTTCTCGGAAGGCTGGCAAAAGAAGTGCCCTTGGGAATGCAGGTGAACCCAGTCGCCTTCTCCGAACTCTATCACTGGATGTCAAAGACGATTGATTTGCGGCAAACACATGGTCGGCACAGACATCCTGCATGTCATGCAGACCGCCGCCCGCCACTGAACTCCGAAACCTGCCCCAGAGATTGGAGAGGAGAGGGTGCGATGGCCGAAAGGAGAAAGCTATGTTCCCGTGGAAAGCGGCGAACTGCATGTGGCTGCTGCTACCGTTATCGTGCGGCCTCTTGGCGTGCGGGCGCGGCGGGGAAACAAAAGGGCAAGCGAAAGACGTCGCCGGCCCTCGGGAGGCCGGGCCACCCGTGTCAACCGTTCCCGTAGCCAGAAGATCTTCCGGAACCGCCCTTTACCTGCGCCGTTATGTCGAGGCGCGAGAGAGCGCGTTCACCATCCTGCTTCCCGAAGGCTGGCTTGCCGAAGGAGGCGTCTTTCGTGTGAATCCGAACTCCGGGCCTACCAACTCCGTCGGCGCCAAGATTGACTTCTCCGTCAAAAAAGATGCGCAAGGCTCTGTCATGCTCCGCTTCTGGCCGAACTTCACCTACAAGGATCCTCGCTTCTTATTAGGCAATTTCCCCATTGGCAGCAACTACATGGGCTCGATGGTATATCCTGTACCCGATCCGCGGAAGTTCCTTACCGAAGCCGTGTTCCGCAAACAGCGGCCCGACGCCCGCAACGTGGAGATTGTCGAGCAGAAGCCACTGCCCGCGATGGCTGAGCGCTACCGCCAGCGCGCCGTTCTTCCCAACGTCCAGTTCGAAGCCGGTGGATTGACCGTGACTTACGACGAAGCCGGGGTTCGCTTCAAAGAGAAGATGATGGCCGTGATTGAATTCGTTAATGGACAGGGAATGGGGATGTGGACCAATCGCGAAACCACCTCCGTGCGGGCGCCGGAAGCCGAGTTCGATCGAATCCAGCCGCTGCTCTCTCTGATTGGAAACAGCCTCAAGGGGAATCCGGAGTGGGTCCGCGGCGAGAATCGAGGCGCGGCGCAACGAGCGCAGAACGCTCTCGCCACCCAGCGCTACCTTCAGAAAGGCATGCAGGAAACTGTCGATCACCGGAGGGAGACCTACGCGGAAATGCGCCACAGCAGTTGGCTGTTCCTCACCGGGCAGCAGGACTACGTTAATCCCCATACTGGCGAAGTCGAGTACGGGTCGAACGAGTACAAGCATCGCTGGGTGAACGGGAGCGGCGATGTGATCTACTCCGACGATCCGAACTACAACCCGAAATGGGATCCGCACCTCAAGGGCCGCTCGGACTATGAATTGAGCCAGGTACGTCCGTGATCACGTCTCATTTGCTCTTCTTGACCGCGGTGGCGTGCGCGACCATGGCGCGGTTCTTCCTCTCGACGTTCCGTAGACGCTTTCCGTGCACCGCGGACGGCTCTCGTGCGCGCGGAGCAACGGTTTAGCCATTGACTCCCATGGAATACCGCTTCCGATTACTGCGGCGGACTTCCGCCGCCCGACCACCGAACACGAAGGTTATCGTCGTAAACTCCTCGGCTATTCGTTAGGTTTGACGCGCGCGGCTCGCAGTCAGGGCGTGGTCTGACATGGTTGTTGCTCGACAGTCACACTGCCACGAGGATGTAACAGCCCAACCGAATGCGGGATGGTACCGTCTGAAGCTGATCGCCGAAAGCTGACCGATGATGGTTGCTGGCGTTGCGTGCCTTCAGATGCCGGCGTACCAGGAATAGCCCGCCTCGGGTGCTCCGGAGCCCAGGCCTTTTCCGAAACCCTTCAGACTGTCGGTGACCGTCAGGCGGGTGATGTACTTCACGCTCTTGTATCCGAGCTGGCGTGGGACACGCAGGCGAAGAGGACCGCCATGGCCCGGTGGAAGTTCGCCGCCGTTCATCCCATAAGTGACGAGGGTCTGCGGATGCAAGGCATCGGCCATATCGACGCTGTCCCACCACCCGGGTTGTATCGAAAAGTAGACAACATACTTCGCTTGCGGGAGCCCAGACTCGCGAGATACGCCTTGTCCCCCGGCTCGATGCTATAGCGGTGGTCGAGGTTTTGGACGATCGGCCCGGTGGCCCAGGCTTCTATGACCTCCCGCTGTTGCGTAGCCCATAACATGCTCATGAGATATCCGGGAGCGTCCTGCAGCGGGTCGGTTACCCAGAACGCGTCTGGCGAGAGGCCACTCACCAGCCGAATGAACTCCCAGGCGCCACGATTGCTGCCGTCGGGTCTGGGCCACGGAACGATCGGATTGACGTCTCGGGCGAAATTGAGACCTGGCCGCAGGTCATCAAGCGGTCCCCACGCGTCCGGCCAGCCGAAGACCGCCGCGTACGCCAAGGCGAAATCGAGCATCCGGTCCATTCTCCTGGGTGTTCCGGCGGCGGGTGCACAGGTGGCGATCGCTGCGTCGAACGAGCGGGGGTAGTCTTCGATCAGGCGAAGCGCCGTCAGGCCTCCCAGCGATGTGCCCAACAGGATGATCCGCTTGGGTTCGCCTACCCTTCCCCGAAAGTAGCCGGCCAGCGCGAACGTATCTTGGAACTCGGCTTTCTGCTGCCACTCCGACGAAGCTACCTGCGACGCAGCAAGGGCGAAGCCCTGAGACAGGAGGGTCTCGGCGAGAGGTGATTCGGAGCCGGGCAGCACTGGAGGAGCCACTAGCGGTTCGAGCGGCGCAGCTCCGGTCTTGCTCCCCTGGAGGTAGATCAGAAGCGTTCCGTTCCAGTTCGCTGGAATTTGGATCTTGAACCTGGCCCCATCCAGGCTGTCAATCAGATTCAAGGGCAGTGTGACGCGCACTTTTCCCTCCCACGGCGACTGAGCGGGCAACCGTAATGGCGCAGCGAGTATCAACAGCAGCGAGGCGATCAACAAAACCCACCTGGGAGAACTTTTCGTGGCTTTCATAGAAACTCCATTCCAGTACCAGTCTGCTCCGCCGCGGCACAGTATGGTCTCACTTCCGTCTTGAATTCTCCTCACCACCGAAGCTCCTCATTCCAGGAGCGTTGACTCCGATTCGCGGAGGGCGCTAAGCTGGTTTCGCCTGGACCCATCGGTTGAGGGATCGTCAACCTTCCGCTTCGGCCCTTATGAAGCCAATATGCGGACGCGGGAACTTCGCAAGCGCGGGCTGCGGATGCACCTCCGGGGGAAGTCGTTCGAGGTTCTCGCTGCGCTCCTGGAGCATTCCGGCGGCGTGGTCACACGAGAGGAGTTGCGGCGCCGGCTGTGGCCGGAAGGCATCTTTGTGGACTTCGAGAATAGCCTGAACAGCACCGTGAACCGGTTGCGCGCGGTGCTTGGCGATTCGCCGACCAAGCCCAAGTTCATCGAGACATTGCCGAAGTTGGGATACCGCTGTGTCGCTCCGGTGGAAGCCTTGCCGGGCGCTCCTCCACCCTCGCGGTGCTGCCTTTCGAGAACCTGAACCATGACCCGGAGCAGGATTTTTTCGCCGATGGAATCGCTGATGCCCTGACCACGGCGCTGGGGAACATCAGTACCTTGCGCGTGATTGCAAGGCAATCGGTGCGGCATCTCAGGGGCACGCAGCGAACCGTTGCCGAGATCGCCCGCGAACTCAGAACGGATGCCATCGTGGAAGGCTCAGTCCTGCAGGCCGGCGGTCGCGTCCGGATCACAGCCCAACTCGTGCAGGCCTCGCCCGAACGGCACATTTGGGCCAAGGGCTACGAGTGTGCATTGGGCGACATTCTTACCATCCAGGGACAGGTTTCACTGGCGATTGCCGCGGCGGTGAAAGTTGTGTTGACGCCCGCCGAAAAGGGACGCCTCGATCACCCTCGTCCAGTCGATGCAGAAGCGCATCTGGCGTATCTGAAGGGCCGGCATCATATGGGCCAGTGGTCGCGGGAGAGCTTCGAAAGAGCGTCGGGCTACTTCCGCCTGGCCGTCGGGAAAGACCCCACTCACGCTCCGGCCTATGCCCACATGTCGGACTGCTATGGAATGCTCGGGCATTGGGGGCATCGCCCCTGTCTGGATGCATTTCGAAGCGCAAAGCAGGCCGCGCTCCGGGCGCTCGCGCTCGACGACGCGCTCAGCACGGCGCATTGGGCCTACGCCTGGGCCACCTGGGTGTGCGATTGGGATTTGGCCACATGCGAAGCGGAGATGGTTCGCGCCATCCAGATAAACCCCAGCGACGAGCACGCCCACGCGGCCTACTCCATGTTCCTGGTCACAACCACCGGGGATCGAGCGCGGGCGGTCGGCGAGATGAGGCTTGCTTTAGGCCTGGATCCGTTGTCGCCGTACGTGAATGCTCTCATGGCCTGGACTTACCTGTGGGTTAGAGATTATGAACAAGCGAGCGAGCAGGCGCGCAAGACCCTGGAGCTATTTCCCGAATCGCTGCTGGCCTGTTGGGGACTCGGGCTAGCTGAGATGTGTAGGTCCAGGTACGCCGAGGCGATTGCCGCTTTGGAAAAAGCGGCTTCAATTTCGCCGGACCCGTTGTCGATCGCCTATCTGGGAGTTGCGCAAGCCAGAGCGGGACACCTCGAGATTGCGGCTTCGTTGCTGCAACAACTCTTATCGAGGAGCGACCGGGAGCCGGTGCCGCCCAGGTGCTTCGTCTTCCTCTATGCGGCGACTGGAGATCAAGACCGGGCACTCGAATGGCTGGAGAAAGCCTACGACGTTCGGGACTCAGGCCTTTTCTGGCTCCGGATCATGGCACTTTATGATCCATTGCGTCAATGTCCACAGTTCCGCCAAGTGCTGCACCGAGTCGGCCTCTCGGCCGATTGATTCAGGTCTGACCTGAGGAAATGGATTCAGCCGATCCCTTCCCCGAGCTATAAGGTGGAGCTGGCGTCGTCCGAATCGGGGACCGGCCAACCAACAGAGAACGACCGCTCTCCATTTCACGCTGAACATCGCAGGGAAAGGGTTCCAATCGAAAGGCTGGCGACCGGTCACCGCCATCGCCGGCAAAACGGTGCCCTTTTTCGCCGCCACCGACACTGGGGACTGTGACCTTTACGTAGAGGGAACATCAAAGTTCTGTAGACGAAATCGGCCCACGATCAATTCCGCCGAACTGTCTCTGGGCGTTCGTCAACAGGGACCAGTAGAAGTGTTCGTGCATCCCCTCGTACTTCTGTGACCATCTGTGGATTGCTCCCGAGTCAAGCGCCAGTTTGAACCACTCCGGGCTGCTTGCGAAGACTCCCATTACGCCGACGTCCGTTTCGGCGTCTACCAACCTCGCGACGACATCCCATTCCGGATGCGCGGGGTCCTCCAGGTTCTGGAGATGATCGACCGCGGCTTCTTTGGCGCGTTTGGATACTTCGTTGTTGAGGAGCATCTCCTCCAACTCCTGGCAATATCTATCGAAGTCAAGGTGCCGGCGTAGTCCTAAGGTCTGTCGCATGTATTTCTTGATTTCAGCATCGGCGGCCAGAAACAGCGCATATCGGGCCAGAGAGTCAGCGCGGAGCAGGCGACGCGCATTGATGTGGTCGTATAGAGTCTCGTGAAAAAAGCTCAACCGCCCGTCAAACCGGGTCAGGACTCGCTGGCTCGCCAGCATTCCGATTGCGTCAGCACAATCGTTCAACGCAGTTTCAGGCACGCAAAGAGACCCGGTCCGGTCGATCTCTTCGCACAGGCGATTGGCGGCGAGCAGGCAGCGCTCCGGGGAAAGCCCAAACCTCGTGCAATCCAATTCCTTTTTCCGCCAGAACGCGTCGAAGAGGTCCGCTGCATTTGTGATCGGCATCCGCCCGCCGGTGGGCTCGGAAATCGCCTGGGCCATCAGATGGAGACGTAATGGATTACGTAGCATCGTGATTTGCCTCGCAGTCAGGAGGTTCGCATCGAATCCGGCGTGCACGACGGACTGCCGGACCGAATGTTCGGGAAGTGGCTCCACAACGATGATTTGGCCCGGACCGCCTCCTGTAGCTTCCGTTGTCATGACAACGCGCATGTTCGGGAAGACATCGGCTTCTGCCCACAGCGCCACGGCGCATTCAGTGAATGGACGCCCGGAAGCGCGCCTCACAGTGTCCAGTTCGTCTAACACCAAAACGCAGTTGCGGTCCCGCGCTGTTTTCGCCAACGCAGAAACTGGCGACTCAGGCAGCCGGATTTGCCTGCCGACGTTATCTGGCGTGCCTGCTTCAAGCCGGTCCAGCCGAAGCGCCAGATGGGGGATGCGCCGCAATTCCAGTAGATCCACCAGACCGACAATCAAGGCGCTCTTTCCGATTCCAGGAGGACCGGCCACCCTCACCCATTGATGCCGCTGCTTCCCGAATCGGTTAGGGTTCGGAGTTGCGGGAGCTTCCACGATTTCGGCGATTTGCTCCGCCAACTTCAGCGATTGGAATGATCGGGCAAAGAACGCTTGACGATGCGACTCACAGAAACGATGGTTTGCCGATGCGACTGCGGATTCTAGGCTCATCTAAAGTGTAATGCTGGGTTATGTGAACTTTGTCTGAGCGTGTGCCTTCAGATGCCGGCGTACCAGGAATAGCCCGCCTCGGGTGCTCCGGAGCCCAGGCCTTTTCCGAAACCCTTCAGACTGTCGGTGACCGTCAGGCGGGTGATGTACTTCACGCTCTTGTAGCCGAGCTGGCGTGGGACACGCAGGCGAAGAGGACCGCCATGGCCCGGTGGAAGTTCGCCGCCGTTCATCCCATAAGTGACGAGGTTCTGCGGATGCAAGGCATCGGCCATATCGACGCTGTCCCACCACCCGGGTTGTATCGAAAAGTAGACAACATACTTGGACTGCGGGAGAATGCCGGCGGCATCCAGGACGTGGGCGAGAGGTACTCCTGTCCACTCGGCGATGAATGACCAACCCTCTTCGCAGGCCAGGTGCGTGATCTGGCTTCTCGACGGCAAGCTCTTAAGTTCAGCGAGAGAGAGCGATGCCGGACGCCCGACCATGCCATCAATGGCAAGCTTCCAATCAGCGAATCCCGCGGTTTGGAGGCTCGTATACTCCGTGCTCTCGGGAGGCCGCCCGTTTGCGAATGGAGCTTTTGAGATTTTGCTCCGCGGAAATTCACGAGCCAGCGAGTGGCGTGTCAGCAGCCGCTGGGACGCATACGTCAGAGTCTCGCCAGGGCCATAGATTCCGCCGTGATCCGGAGGAATCAATCCGTAATCACCGGCAATCCGGGCGGCCACCGCCAGCCCTGATCCACCCGCCGCCATCGCGAGGCCTGAAACGATCCATTTGCGCCGTGAAGGGTTGCTCATGTGTCCTCCTGATCAGTGCCGGTAACCATCGCCCGCATGCGGGTTCTGAATCCCGCGAGACAAACCATCGCGATGTGTACGAGTAAGAAGACGACGAGCAGTATCGAAATGAAGAAGTGAATTGTGCGGGCCGACTGCTGCCCGCCGAACACGGTGACAAGGAACGGAAACGTGGAAGTGACGGCCGGCGACATCGCCAGACCTGTCCAGATGGCCAACGGGAACAGAACGAAGATCACAAGTGAATAGGTGATCCGCTGCAGCACGTTATACGATCCGGCGTCTCCCTGCGGCTTCAGCCGTAAATGGTTCGCGATCTCCCGAGCCAGCGACGCGGGCGAAAGCTGGGTGCCTGAAGGAAGCAGGTTCTTCTGAAAGTGCCGTGTCACTATTCCCGCGATGGCATAGAACAGACCGGTGAATACGACGACCCACGCGACTTGAAAATGCAGATACCGGCTCCAACCATTCTGGTCGGGCAACACGTAGTTATATCCAGTCGGCACGGATCCCCGCGACGCCGGGATCGGGAGAACGAACAGCGGCGGAGTGAGCACGTTCCCTTCTTCACCCCAATAAAAACGCGGATGTGAGATGACGATCTCCATGCCGCTGACAAGCAGGGCAAGGAAGCAGAGCGCCGTGATCCAATGCGTGACGCGCACAACGGCAGTGTGCCGCGGCGTTTTCACAGCGGGTCGAACGGCGGTGGTGAGATCGGAGACCCAGGTGGAATCGGCCACTTTGGGATGATAACACGCGAATCCGCGGATGACATCGAAGGCTCCACCGCAGGCGCGCCCGTATGGATAGAATCAGGAGGTCATGACTCCAGGAGTGCAAACGCCCATTATCGTGCGCGAAATACAAAGCCTCCCAGACCTGGAGCGCTACGTTGCGTTCGTCAAGGAGGTCTATCAGGACGACCCGTATTGGGTTTGTCCCGACGAGCATGAGCAGCTCGCGATGTTGTCGCGCCAGAATCCGATGTCCCGCCATGTCTCCCTGCAGTGTTTCCTGGCGGAACGCGAGGGCCGCATTGTTGCAACGGCGACGGCGATCCGCGATCCACGCTTCGATGCTCACTGGCAACAGCAGGCAGGTCACATCGCCTACTTTGAGGCTCTACCCGGCGAACAGCGCGCCGCCCAACAGTTGCTGAACGCGGCGTGTGATTGGCTCCGCGAGTCGGGCGCCGGGTTTGCGCGTCTCACCTTCCTCTTTGGTTGGGGTCTTGGGATCGGGATCGACACCTACCGCACCCAGCCGACAGTGTTCCACCCGTACAATCCTTCCTACTATCATTCGATGATTAAGAACGGCGGCTTTGTTACCGAGCGTGGAGTGGTGGAGTACGTGATCACTTTCGACGAAGCACTCGCGGCGCACTATCGCAAGCTTGTGGCCGGCGCAACGGGAAGCGGCATCGAGCTGCGGACCTGGGACTTTGATCAGATCGAGCGTGAGAACGAGCTGTTCACGGCTCTCTATAACGAGACCTTTGCCTCGCATTGGGGTGCCCCGCCGTTCACCGCCGAACAGTTCGCCACGCTCACCGTCGATCTCCGGCACCTGTTGAAGCGCGACTACTGCATATTCGCTCATGCCGGCGAAGAAGTGGCCGGCGGTGTCCTCGCGCTCCCCGACTTGAACCGCGCCTCGCGGGGACAACCGGTGGACCATGCGGCTCTTCTGACCATCGGAGTGCGTCAACCTTGGCGTGGCCGGGGGATCAACCTGATGATGGCTGCGAAGAGCTATCTCGCCATGATGGAGAACGGCTGCAAGAGCGCCAGCTATACCGTTGTGCTGGATGATAACCGGCCCTCCCGCCGCACCGCGGAGAAGCTAGGCGGGCTCGTGGCGCGGAACTACAACATCTACCGGCGGGACTTCTGAGACCTACGCCCGCCCGAACGGGAATGAGGTTTGGTCCGGATCGCCCAGTTCCCGGCATTTCGCAACCATCAGCGTGATATCGTCACTTTGCCGGCGGCTGCTGAACTGCTGCACTTCCGCCACGACGGAGGCGACCAGGTCCCGCGACGTCTGTTCCCGGTTGCGCTGTAATGCGTCAATGAGACGATGTTCTCCGAAATCTTCGAATGTCTCGTTGAACGCTTCAGTGATGCCGTCGGTGTAAAGCACCAGGGTATCGCCGGGGAAGAGTGTGTGTTCCGCCAGTGAACAATCCCACTGCGGAAACAGCCCGAGAACCGTGCCGGTGGAATCGAGTTTCTCGACGGCGTTGTCCGGCTTCAAAAGAAGGGCTGCCAAGTGGCCGCAATTGGAGTAGCGTAAGCGGCGTGTTCTGTCGTCGTATTCAGCAAAGAAGAGAGTGGCATAGGCACTCTCTGTCGAGTTTTCATAGAACAAACGGTTAACGGAACGCAGAAGCACTTGCGGCCTGTCGAGCGCAATGGCGCACTGGCTCCGAAGGCTCGCCTGAAGGTTTGCCATCAGGAGAGCGGCAGCGATTCCCTTTCCGGCAATGTCGCCCAAGACCAGTGCAAAACGATCCTGGCCGAGTTCGAGGCAATCGTAGTAGTCGCCGCCGACTTTCTGTGCCTGGATGCAGGTGCCCGCGTATTCGAGAGTCCGGATGGCGGGGAGCCGTTGTGGAAAGAGCCTGGCCTGGACCTGTTTTGCGATTTCCATTTCCTGCGTAAGCCGGCGTTCCGCTTCCGCTTTTTCCGCGCGCAACCGCCGCTGCTCCTGGATCTCGCGGGTCACTTCATCGAAGCCCACCAGCTCGAACGTGTTTCCGTCGATATCGTGGAAGCGGGTGAACACTCCACCCCAAGCGGCGGATCCATGTGGCCCGGAGGACGGCCTTTCGTACGAGACTCGCCGCAGCCGTGGCGAGTATTTAAAGCGAACGCCGCGCTTGCGCCATTTGGTGTATTGTGCGGTGACATTCTCCGTTACGAAGACCACGCCGGTGGATCGTCCGATCATGCCGTATTGTTTGGAGTCCTCTTTGGGCGCGACAAGGGCGAGTACGGCGGTTCCGTCAGGTGGAGAAACCGCTACCCAACGATCCCCGGTTTGCAGCCGCGCATCAAAGGCGACATCGAAGCCGAGCTGATCCACGTAGAATCGCAAGCTCGCGTCCTGATCCCGCACAAACACATTTACGGCATGCATGCTCAAGTGGCCGCTCAGCCCGCCGGCTCCGTTGCTTGCGATGTCTGTTGGCGGGTAGGGAGGATTGCTGGCCATTGGACGAATTATAGCGACGCCGCTATTGGTTAGAACGCCTGCCCGATGGAAAAGAAGAATCGTCCGAACGACTCACCCGCTCGCCGGTCGAACTTAACCCCATAGTCGGCGCGCAGAAGAAACCAGGGCGTTCGCACGCGGAGTCCGAGCCCGCCGGCCTTCCGGATATCGCTGATGCTGAAATCAGAGACGTGCCCGTAGACGTTGCCCATGTCCACAAACGCGACGCCGTCGATGATCTTATAAAGGGGAGTCCGGATTTCGTTGTTCAAAACGAGCAGCCCCTGGCCGCCCAAACCGGCGCCGCCTGCCCCCTGCGGACCTACAGTATTCTGCGCGAAGCCTCGAATCGAGTTCGATCCACCCGCGTAGAACCGCTCGCTCGGCGGGATCTCCTGCCCACCCAGGCCGCGCGCTAACCCGACCCGTACACCTGTGGCGAACACAAGCCGCGGCCGCAACACGCGATTGGTGAACAGCTCGATGCGCGGCTTCTGCAGCGGGAAATAACGGAAGTACTGCCCGAAGTATTTTACGAAGCGCACCTGCGATCCCAGGGCCTCTGGAGAGAACTGGAACGCTTGCGAAGCGAAGCTGCCGCGCGCCGCGTCGAGAATGTCGTCTCGCGAATCGCGGGTGAACGTACTGTTGAGCGTCGCGATGCGTAAGAAGATGTCGTACGGGAAGTCCGGTGGCACCTCAGACGGTGGATCGTAGGTATGTGTACGCTCGATCTTGTATCCATAGTTCAACACGTAGATCTTGCCGAACGTCGCTTGCTGGTTCACCGAGAATCCGAGACGATCCACATAGAACGCATCCGAATCTTCAGTGACTGGATTACGCTCCTGAATGATGTATGGCGAAAGCGTCGTCTGCAACGGAAAGCGCAGCAACTTGGGCTGGGTGAAGTACACGCGGCCCTCGCGCAATTGCGAATCGTAGCGTGTCCGCAATCCCAGCACGCGCGCGCTGCCCAGCGTGTTGCGATTGGAGATGTCGGCGATTCCTCCCGGACCACGTTCGGTGTCATAGAAGGCACCGTATTTCAGTTGGAAAGGCTGTAGCTCGCGGACTTTTACGCGCAGTTGCACTCTGTGGTCGGCGCTCTGGTCAGCCTGTTGCTCCACCTCTTCGCGTGTGATGTCCACGGAAGCATAAGCGCCCATCAGATACAGATTGCGCCGCGAATTTCCCAGCTTTCTCATGTCCAGGACATCGCCCTCTTTGAGCTCCAGTTGGCTGCGGATCAACTTCTCGCTCGTTTTGGAGTTGCCCTCGACGCTGATTCCAGCCACCACGCTCTTCTTGTTCTCGACGATTTTGAACACCAGGTCCACCTGGCCAGCCTGGGGGCTGCGGCGCAACATCATTTGCGTCTCGACATCGTTGTAGCCCTTGTCCCAATATAGGTTGCGCAGCCGTTCAAAGGAGTTCTCGCGAAGCACGGGCTGATAGCTGTCGCCCTTGGGAAGCGGCACTTCCTCGTCCAGTTCTTCCCTGGTGAATAGCGTATTGCCATCAAAGGTGACAGTGCCGATCTTGTACAGCGGCCCCTCCGTCACGGGGTAGACTACTCTTCCGGTTGCTTGTGCCGCGTCCAGTTCCAATCGTGGGTCGCGAACGGTCGCGTCCAGGTAGCCTTGCTCCTGGTAGTAGCGGGCGAGCAGTTCGGTGACGCGGCCCGGGGCTGTGTGCACCTCCGTCGACAGCTTCTGGCTGTGGAGAATATCGCGCAGCTTCTCCTGCGGAAAGGCCTTGGCTCCCTCGAATACCAGTTGCACGTCGTGGAACTTCGGTCCCTGTTTGATGGTGAAGACGACGTGCTTTTCTTTCTCATTGGGCTCTTTCGTTTCCAGCGTGATCTCGGGCTGAAGAAAATTCTCCCCCACCAGCCAGGTCCGCAGAGTGGCCGTTGCTTCCTCTTCCCTTTGCCGCTCAAACGCACTTTCGTGCCACACGTTGCGAACCTTCTTCTGCACGGAACCGGGAACAGAAGCGCCCTGATAGACGAAATCCACGGCCGGCCCGGACTTCACGGTGAGAGCCAGATCCACCAGGTTTTCATTCGCGTTGCGCTTCAGCCGCACGTTCGATTCCAGCAGGTTCCTGTCCGCGAAGAATCGATTCACCCGGTCCACTCCCTTGCGCAGTTTGGCGAAGTCGTAGCGGTCCCCTTCTTTCACTTTCAGCTTCGAGGCCAGCATCGGGGAGGGGAAGAAGGTCTCGCCCAAAAAGTTGACCTTGCCGATGCGACGGCGCTCCTCCCTGGTTCCACGCCGCGGCTCCGGTTGTCCGCCAAACCGCAGATCGTGCCGGAAATCGAACCGGTAGCTGCCGTCCGATTGGCGTGTCCCGCGGGTTGTGAAGCGCCGTGTCACGGCATAGTCAGCCAGGTAGATCTGATCGGCGCTGTTGACAAGATCCATCGAGTACACCAACTGAAGATTCCGCGTGATGTTCTGGCCCACAGTGAGGCGCGCACTCGGGTCAGTTTCTCCGGCGATCAGATTTGGTTCAATGCGCACCGTACTCAAGCCCGTGGCGCCCGAGACTTCCCGCCCGATTGTGGAACCGACCCTTCCCGTCAGGTAGGAGAGCATCTGATTGCGGGCAACCTCAAACTCCTTGCCGCGCACTTCGTCCATCTGGCGTCCGGTGAGCAGCAGCGCCAGGATGTCCGGCTCCGGAAGGCCTGGATCGGAAGTGAGCGTTGTCTCCGTCTTTCCCGGCTCGCCGGAGACCTGGAGCTTAATGTCGAAGCCGTCCACTGTGGTGCTGGCCAGGACATCCAGATTCGGCTCCACGCGGCGGCTGTTGGTGAAGTCGATGTTGCCTCGTTCAAGGGCGTACTTGCGCTCCTGCAACACCAACTCGCCGCCTTCTTCCAATGTCAACCGTCCATTGAGTCCGTATTCATAGGGATTGCCAAGCAGTCGGAGGTCCGCCGTAATCTCTGCCTTTGCCAGGTTGTTCTTGATCACCAGCGGGGTGTCGGTGCGGACCGCGACGTCAAACTGAACGCGAGAGAGGGCCGGATTTCGTTCTTCAGTCAGATCGATGCTACGCGGCGTTAGCACCGCGGCCAGTATGCCGCGATCAAAGAACAGATCATCGGTGAAGCCGCCTTCCAGCACGATGATTTCGCCGCCGATGATCGTGTTGGCTCCTGACGTCCTGGTCTGGATATGGATGTTTGAAGACGTCTTCAGGCCTTTCGGAAAATCGAAGAACACGTCCTCCGCGGAGACCTTCAGGCTTGTCACCGGCGCTTCCGTGTTGGTGAGATCGACGGACCCTGATCCCGTAAGCGTGCCGCCATTGAGTGCTCCTTCCAGCCGTGCCACCGACAGGCGGCGTCCATCCAGATCAACGCGCAGTTGCAGGTTCTCCGCGTCGACGCGCGGCTCACGCAGCGAAACATTCGCATCCGCCAGTTCAAAGGATCCCTTCGCCTCGGGCTTTTCCACGGTGCCGCCAACCGCTGCCTGGAGCTTCATATTCCCATCGGCGCGGACGGTGTCGGTGAACAGCCCGAGTATCGAAGCATTGCCCGCACCCTGCACCTGTAAATTCAGCGCTCGTTCCTCAATGAACTTCGCCGTGCCCGACACGGCCAGGTTTGTCGATGGTCCTTTTAAGGCGAACTGCTCCACCTTGGCAACGCCATTCGCGATACCGACGGTAGAAACACCATCCTGCACAAGCGTCACTTTATCGGCTTTCAGCTCCAGCTTGGGGAACGACAGCGTGCCGGTTATGGCGGCAGCATCCGCTTTCGGGGCGGTGGCTTCCAGGTGCGCCGTCACCAGGCCGCCCATACCTCTCGGCAGTCCTTCAATTGTGCCGAGGTCGACTTCCTTCAGGTCCGCTGTGAGTTGCGCCGGTCCTTGCCCGCGCGTGATCTCTACCGGCAGTTTTTCCGGCAGCAGCCCGAGCGGAATGGTCCCCGTTGCCGTAAAGGAAGCAGGTCCGAAGTCTCCCGAGAAATTGCTGAGCTTCAGAACGCCGTTGCTCACTTCAGCGCGAATGGTGGCGTTGTAGATCGGCGGATTGGTGAGGCCGAGATAGCCCTGCTCCAGCGTGAGGGCGATGTTCGGATCGATGCGTTTCAAATTGCCGCTGATCGTGCCCGTCAAAGTCGCTGGGCCCCGGGCCACCAGCGGCTTTTCCGTGGGGATGTAGGGAGCTAGGTCGGTCAGGTTCAGTTTTGCATCGACGTTGATGGCGCCCGCACCGGCACTCTCCTCAAGGGGAAGTGTGCCCGACAGACTCAGCCGCGATGCCGCGGCCAGCACTGTAGCTTTCTCAATAGTCAATCGCTGCGAGGCATACGATGCCTCAATCGCTCCATCGCTGCGAACGGGGTGCTCGTTAAACGTAATATTGAGCGCCGGGACCTGCGCTTTGATTTGTGCCTTGGCTGGCTCGTTGAGCGGGGTTTCTCCCGAAACATTCGCTGAGATTGTGCCCTTCAGCCGCGGGTCAATGGACACCGGGAGACTGGCGAGATCCGTGTCCTGGGCTTTGACTTCGAACGTAGCCTGATACGGCGCTTGCGTCGCTACATCCGCTTTCGCCGTCAGGTGGAACTGCCGGGCTGCTGCTTCAATCGCGGCACGCTGATTCACCACGTTGGCATTCAGTTGCAGCGGACCATAGGACTTCGCATCCACTTCCAGATTCGACGAAGACAGGCGAATCACAGCTTCCGGATCATTGATGCTGCCCTTGCTATTGAGAGTCAGTTGAACGGGGCCGCGCACGGCGACCGATCCTGGGATCTGCAATTGCGTCAACTGCCAATCCGCCGACGCCTGTAACGTGTGCTGCTTCGATTCGAACTCGTAAGTGGCTTGCGCCTTCAGCGGTCCGAGCTCGATGGGATTCACGCGCACGGTCTTCCCATCGAGTTGCGCCATCGCGGTGAGGGTCCCAACCGGCTCGCTGTAGGCGACGATGTTTGCGCCGTTCAGCCGGACTTCGCCTTGCGGGTGATCCACAGTGCCGCTGATGGCGGCATGGAATCCCAATTCCCCGGTCACCGGAACGTCCTTCAGATTCGCGGCGGTGAGGATCAACGGCAATGGAAAGCCGGACGAGTCGGCTTTCAGTTCGATTCCCTTGGTCTGAATTCCATAAGCGCCGGACGCGGTAGCCGTCTGACCCTGCCAGCGGGCCGTAGCCTTATCCACCGTGACACGCGTCGCCGTGTAGTTGGCAGATGCCTCGAGCGCAACGTTCTTCACGCCGTCGAAGGCGAGATCGGGGGCCGAGAGATCCACCTTGGCCGCCGGGGACTTCAGAGTTCCGGATAGCGACGCGGTTGCGGCGGCAGAACCGCTGACGGGGAACGAGGCCAGTGATCCAGGCTCGCGCCCAAGAAACGTTTCCAACACAGCGGTTGTGGTGGCAAGATCCGTCGCCGCCACTTTGACGTTGCCACCCAAATTCTGGTCTTTTCGCAAGGCAAGGTCACCAGAGGCACTCGCGCCCGCTGCTGTGACATTCGCAATGTGCAGCCGCACGTTCCCATTCTCCGCATCCGCCGTAAGAGCGCCACTCACGGGCAACACATCTTTCGCAGGGGCGCCAGTTGTGGTGAGTTGCGCTTGCATCGTGCCAGAGGCCTTCTCGTAGTCGAGTGCAGGCCAGGACGCGGTCGCCCGAACAGTGGCACGGCTCGCGATCGTCACTGGCGCCTTGAGCAACCTGGTCAGGGCAGCGACATCCACGCCCGGAGCAGTGATCGTCGCCTGGCTGCGTCCTGCCGTCGCGGTGAGACCGATGTCGGCCGTTCCTTGAGCGATCCCGTACGGGGTGGACACTGCAAGGCCAGACACCGCCACGCGCGATGTTTCACCGTCATAGGAAACCTTCGCTGTAGCCGTTTGCGCTTGAAACTGGTCTACCTTTACGCCCGCCGCCTTCAACTCCCCATCGGCTTTGATCTGCGTCACCGGACCCTTCAGCCGCGCCGTCGCCTGGAGCGTTCCTTCCACTGGTTGCGTCAGGCCACCGAATTCGCTCAGCCGGGCCAGAACAAGCGAAGTGGCCGCCGTTCCGTCTATGGCCGGATTCTCAAAATCAGAAACGCGGCCTTCGAACTGGACGCTGGACCCACCGGCACGTAGTTCCAACGATCGGATTTGCGCCGCATCATCGAGCAGCGTCAGCCGGGTGGCGAGCGCCTCCACCGGCAGTGTGCGCGCCTGGTAGGTAAACTGGCCGCCTGGAGCCGCCGTCAAATCGATTGCATGCTGCAGTGGAAAACGGGAGCCTGTCACGGTGAGATGGTGGAGCGCAACTCGCGCTTCCGCACCCCTGACGCGGTCCTCCACGAAAATTTCACCACCCGTGGCGGTAAGTTTTTCCAGGACGAAGTCCGCTTTGGTCCTGCTCTTTGACGGAGGAATCCGTGGAATGTTGTCACGCCCGGGCGCCAGATACACATGGACTTTGGGATTCGTCAACACCACGCCGGGAATCGACGTCGTGGTCAAGCCGAGTTGCAGTTGAACGGAATCGGCGACGAGAATCGGTGGAAGATTGGGCTCCGCCGCCGATCGTACAACGATTTTGTGAGCCGACGCAGTGAGTTGGAACAGGCTGTATTCCAGGCGCGAAAGCTCCAGCCGCAGTCCCTGATCCTGGAGGGCCAGAACCAGTTGGGCGAGCGCGTAGCGGCGCGCGGGCTCTGTCTGCAATGCGACCATCAGCGTCAGCACGATCGCCAGCAGCGACCCCGCAAAAACGACCGCCAGCTTTACTCCTCGTGAGAAAGCCACGGCGGTTTCTTTACTTTCCAGTGTTCACGACAGCTCTCACTTTGCGCGCTTCGGGAGCGTCGGGCTTCATCTTCAGGAACTGTTCAAAGTGAGTCAACATCTTGTCGGGGCGCTTCATCCCGTTGTACGCCAGACCCGCGTAATAGTGGGCGTAGGCTCGAAATGGCTTCTTTTGGAGTGCCGACTCCAGGTCCTTGGCGGCGGCCTGCCATCGCGACTTGTTCAGGTGAATCTGTCCGCGGACGAATTCCAGATCATCGCCGCCGGCGTTCTCGACGGCCGATTCAGCCTCGTCCCATTGCTTGTTTTGTGCGGCCACCCACGCCAGTCCGAGCCGCGATTCCGGTGTCGATTCCAACTCGTCGGCCTTCTTAATCTCGGTGCCCGCGTCGGAGGTCTTGGACAACTCTAACAGGGCGTAACCCAGGTACAGGCGTCCGCGCGCGTTGTCGCCGTTTTCCGACACGAACGCCCGGAGTTCTTTCTCGGCCTCCGCAGACTTGCCGCTGTTGTAGAGTTCGATGCCCCGGTCCAGGTCAGCGGCAAAACCGGGCAGGATGGTAGCGGCGGCAATCAGGATTTGTATAGTTTTCATTTGTTCTTTACCTCCAGCCACGAATCATTCTGCTGATCCGTTGCAAATGGTGGGCCATATGAAGGGATCTTCATTACTATACTGCCGCACTCCCCTCCATCGTTCAGAACCGCAACCGTAGCGTGACCTGAAGAGTCCGCGGTCCGCCGGTCTGGAATGCGGGCGCGAGGCCGCTGCGCGCGGAACCGCTCCCCAGCATGAACGCCTGTGAGGTATTGGACAGCCCAAACAATGGCGAATCGAGGAACCGGACGGGATTGGCAAAGTTCGCGTGGTTGAAGACATTGAAGGCGTCCATGCGGACATCGAGCGCGGAGCCCCTGAGCGGGAATTCGCGGTTGAGGGCGAGATCGGACTGCCACATGCCAACTCCGCGAATCGCATTCCGGACCAATGCGCCGTCGAGACCCTGGCGTGCAGAAAACGCCTCGGGGTTCAATCGTCTGCCTCCAGGTGCGTTCGCGTCTTCCAACCAGACGGTCCGCCCTGGGATGAGATCGGGCCGCCCGGCATTGTCGTAACCCAGACCAAGCGGGATCTGCGTAGAAAGCGCATCTAACGGAAAACCGGTGCGGGTACGGAACACGCCGCTCAGTCGCCAGTTGCGAAATGCATTCCAGGTAACCGCCGCATTGGCCGAGTGCCGCACGTCGAACGACGACGACGCGCGGTCGCGCAGGGAAGGCTTCAGTGGATCCACGAGCCAGACATTGGAATCCCACGAGCCGTTGTCAATGGCATGAGACCACGTGTAAGCTGCGATCATCTGCACTGCCCGTGACAGAGGACGCCGGTAGTGAACCGCGAGCCCGTGATAGTTGGACACGCCGTGGTTGGTCCCCGTGAACGATTCGGCGAGTTGCGCCGGAACCGCGCGCGGACCAGCCGGTTGCACCAACCCTTCCCGGCGTAAAAGCCGGTGTCCGGTGGATCCGATGTAGGACGCCGAGAGCAGGCTCCCATGATCTAACCGCCGTTCGATGGCTACATTCCAGTGATGCGAATAGGGGAGCCGGAGAGCGGCTTCGAGCCGAGCGCCGTTCAGGGGAGTAGCGAGTGCGACCACACCCTCCCCCGAACGAAACTGCCAGCGGTTGAAGGGGAACCCGTTGACCGGATCGGCGGCAGCGCTGAAGCCCAGGTTGTAGAACACGCCCCAACCGGCGCGCAGCACGGTGCTCTCGCCGATGCGCTGTGCAATGCCAAAGCGAGGAGCAATCTGCCCATAGCTTGTTGACCACAGCGGAGCCGATGAAACCGGGATGGCGGGGCCAGGCACGGTGAAGATGGGTGTCGTCGGACCCGCAACAGGAACGGTTACCGCCGGCGGAGAACCGCCACGAACGGCCGGCGCCGGTGTGATCTCCCAACGCAAGCCATACGTGATGGAAGTGGTGGGATGAGCGCGCCACGTATCCTGCACAAACAGCGAAAGCGTTTCGATGATGGAGGAAGCCTGCTCGGCTTCGGCGTAGCGCGAAACTGGCTGCTTGCCGGCGAGGATTTCCGGTACGGTTCCATAATCGACGGCAACGCTCGTCATTCGCGCATCACGCGCGGGCGTCAGCCGCTGATACTCCGTGCCCAGACGGAAACGGTGCTTGTCGGTGTAAGCATCAATGGAGGCGCTTGCGCCGAGTTGGCCCTGTCTATTGCTGCCTCCGCGGCCGGAGATGATCTCTCCCGCGCCCCTGACAGCGACGCCATATAGATCGGGATCCTGGATGCCCGCGGACGGGAGGACGGGCCGTGCGTCGGTTGGATTCGCACCAGTCCATTCTCCGTGCGCGCTCGCCGTGGCGACGTTGAGCCGCAGGTCGTACGAAAGATTCGGTCCGGAAACGCCGGTGACGCCCGCCGTGAAACTGCGGTAACGGAAATCGGCAATCTCGCGATTGGAGTAGCCTCGTTCGGAGGAAGATGGCGCCTGGTTGTATCGACCGAACAGGTTGATCTTCCCAGTCAGCGCGTGGTCCACCCTGAGGCTGCCGGTTGTCGCTTGCGAAGGACGAGAGCCGGCGGCGCTGAAGTCCGCCAGACCGCCGGTATACGACAGGCCGTTAGGGGAAGGGAACGACTCCAGGACTGCCCGGCCAAGTCCCGTAGCCGCCTGCCGTGCCGCAATCGAAGGTACCGCCGATCGCCATACGTACGGCTGCGCCAGTTTCAAGTGCATTGCATCGACAAAGAAGAATGTCCGATCCTTGCGCAGCGGTCCGCCTAACGATGCCCCGGTCTCGTTCAGTCGGTGCGGTGGACGCGGAAGCCCCTTCGCGTTGGCGAACCACTCCGATGCTCCGAGCGCCTCATGACGCCAGACGTGATACACCGAACCATGGAATGTGTTTGATCCGGACCGCGACGTCAGGGCAATCTGCGCCCCTGGCATGCGGCCGTTCTCCGGTGCGAACGTGGAGGTCTGCACCTGCACCTCGCTCACCGCGTCGAGCGAGCTCAGATTGTGAGTGGAGCCGAACGCCGTCATCGCCGGGAGCGACGCGCCCGCGAACTGCGCCGGCATTCCGCCGCCCGTCACCGCGGTGTTGGCGCTGAGCCCGTCGATGGTGAAGTAGTTGGTGTTGGGCCGCTGCCCGGCGGAACTGAATTGGCCAGGCTCGCCTCCGGAAGCAGGAGTCGGGGTGAGAGCGGGTACAAGGTCCAACAGAGAAGTGAACGTGCGCCCGTTGGCAGGCAGCAGATCGTAGTATCGCTTTCCCAAAATGCCCCCGGTCACTGCGTCGGAGGTTCGCATGAAGTCGCCGGTGGAGGTGATGGTGACAACTTCGCGCACGCTGCCGATTTCCAGCGGAAAGTCGACTCCGACATTGTCACCGGCAGCGAGGACAAGATCGACTCGCGCCGACGTTTGGAATCCCGGCTTGCGCACAATCACCTTGTAACCGCCCGGAGTGAGAGAGGGCAGCACATACTCGCCCGATTCTCCCGAGCGGGAGGCGCGGCGGGTGCCATCGGAGTTGTTCACGGCCGTGATCATGGCATCGCGAATTGCCCCGCCGGAGCGGTCGCGAATGGTTCCCGAGAGCGTGGCGCTCGACTGGGCCGCCAACCCTTGCGCCAACACCGCCATCAGCAACACGATCGTCACTGGACACCTGCCGTCTGGGCCTCCGCCTTCATGCGGAGAAACGCCTGCCGCAGCAAATCGACGTCTGCTTTGCGCGTCCCGGTGAGCATCCCAGTGAGGATGGTGTCGAAGGCTTGCGTGGAATCGCGGAAGGCGACGCAGGCTTCATGCCAGGGTCGTGTTGCTGATGTTGCGTTGCCATCTATTCCGAACCCGGTTGTCAGAAGCTTGGCCAACCGCTTGAGGTGCTCTGATGCCGCGCCGAGGTGATCGCTTCGAAGCGTTTCCAGAAGCAGCCGGCCCTGAGCAGGCAGGTCCTTTTCCACTTCATTCGGGAAGCGTGTGGCGAGGGCGCCCAATGCGTGGGTCCGCGAAAGCACACCGTCACTCGCATCGAGCGCGTCGTTGACGAAGTCGTCGAAACTCATCGCGGTGCCGAGGCGTTGTTCCACAAGCGCGCGTACCGGCCCGGTTTGACTCGCTGCCGAGGCTTCGGTCCGCCGCGTTGTAGAAGGTGGTTTCGGCCTGGAGGACTCCAATCGGGGAATCACGAAATCAAGGCCGGCAACGGCATTCTGGATCTCCTCGCGGCGCGCCTCACTCACCCCGCTGCCGGACAGCACAAGTTTTTCGTTTTCGTGAGCCAGTTGAACCGGCTCCCCGAGATCCGCGCCGATGCCGTGCAGCGCGGTGAGCACTTGCAGTTCCTGCATCGCGGGACTCATCGCATGCGTGTTTGCAGGCGCACCGGGGAGAGATGGCGCGGCGGTAGATGGCCTACCGTCAGGCTTGGCGCGAGCCTCTTCCGGAGCTTCGTCCATTTCCACCGCTTCGCCGTCGGTGAAGCTTAGAGTGGCGCTCACCGGTTGCAGATCACGCTCCCGAAGCGAGAGCGCTGCCATCTTCAATGGGTTGGCATCGGTCTCTGTCGTTACAACATAAACAGGCTCGGATGTTTTCGGATGCCGCGCCTGCCGCACCGATTCCAGCTTGCGCGAAAGCTTGCGCCGCCATGCATTGTAGGAGCGGACGCTGAGCGGCTCATCCCAACTGTAGCCGGCCTGTTCAAACCTGGCGCGAAGCGGATGATCGCCGCGAGTGCGGATCCAAACGGCGGGCCGCACCAGTGTCCCATGCGATCCACGCAACACGATTCGTCGCGTGCGTGCCGGCGTGCCTTCCACTGCTTCGGCCCGCGCGAGCAGTTGGGAACCATCGATCCCGGTTGCCTGCCGCGACGGACGCAGCAGGAACACGGCCACCACTATGGCCGCGGCTGCGGCAATCCAGCCATACACCCTGCGCGACGGCATGACGTGCGGCGCGCGAACAGGCGCAGGCAACTCGCGCCACGGACGCGGCGGTGGAGGCATCGTCATTCGCAGCGTGGAGTGGTGATAGGAGGTGTACTCATCTATCCCCTGGCGCATCTCCCCAAGCCGGGCGCGGCACTCCGCGCATGCGGCCAGATGCGACTCGGCGCCTGTGCCCGCTTCGCCGCCGCTCGCCAGCAGCAATTCCTCGATGGTGAGATGATCAGCCATGAATCGTCTTCCTAAGCCGTAGTACGGCTCGCCCCACATACTCCGCCACGGTAGAGAGCGACACCCCCATGATTCCGGCAATCTCCTGGTATCGTAATCCCTCCGCTCGCAAGTAAAGGCTGCGGCGCTGTTGCTCTGAAAGCGACCGAAGACCCTCGCGCATTTTGGTTATTTGTTCCCCTTTGAGCATCCGCTGCTCGGCGGACGCCGATTGATCAGCCGTTTCGCTCTCTTCAAACTCGCCGCGGACTTTTTCGCGCACGCGGGTGTTGACGGCCATGTTATGCGCCACTCGAAACACCCACGCACGCGGGTTGCGGATGAGCTCACCGGAAGTGAGGGCTGCATGAAGACGGAGGAACGCCTCCTGCGTTGTGTCCTGCGCCTCCTCTTGAGGTAGGTTGAAGGTCAACAGGTAGTGATACACATCCTCTCGAGCCTCCCGGTAGATTTCCTCAGTCCGCTGGCGAACATTCATTCGAAATGAGCGTTATGCTCCCTTGTGACTCCAGTTTCCTACGGCTGCTCGACGTCCGTCGAGCCAATCCCGTGACCGAAGTCGACCGGAAGGACCCTCGGAGTTGGCGCGGGGCTGTCAATCAGGTTGAGACTCGTTGCCTGATACGCAGCGGTTTGCAGTTGCAGTGCCTGCACCAGCACTGGCAGTTTTGTTTTTTGATCCGGCGAGAGAATCCCCAACGCCTGGCTGCGATACGGTTCCGAGGGAACGGTCTGCTTGCGGAGGCTGGCGATTTCAATCATCAGTTGGCCGATCCGCGCCGCGTCAGTCGAGCCGCTGTTCAACAGGGTGTTCAATGCCGTGTTCTTCTCGTTGATCTGACGGTAGAGGGCACTCTGCGCCTCGCTCCGCGCTTTGGAAACCGCGGTCAGCGCCGTGATCTGCGGATCCGTCAGACTAAGGTGCTGCTTGAGTGCCTGATAGGCGACGTTGGGTACCGGGTAGGGTAGGATTGTCACTTCCTGTGCATATCCAATTGTCGTGAATCCAGCGATGATGGCGGTCACCATCATGGTTGTGAGAGTCAATCTCATCTGTCGATATTCTCCTTCTTGGTCGTGAGGCCATATTCGGCCTTCCGATGACTAAGACAGCGAGGGTGACTGTTTTTCGACAGCGGCGGCGTTTTTTTTGCGCGGTTACCAGATGCGGGGATTCCCCTTGCCGTCCGGGGGCGATTGAAACGGTCCTGGGAGGGGCTTTCCCGCACCTCTCGGCTTGCCGAAATAGTCCTTGTCGATCACGAGTGGTTTGCCGTCGTAATCGTCATAGCCGCTTTCGGTGATTTGGGTTGTTCCGAGCAGCGCCGTGGTAACGGTCTGTGTGACAGCCTGCGCGATGGCCGGGTCGAGTGCCCACTGCACATGAACTTCGCCCGCGGACTCCACGATCCGCGGCGGCGAGAGGGCGGCGTGGACCGGGTTGGCTTCCCCCGCGTAAGGGAGCGCGCCGGTGCTATAGATGTTGCCCGCGGCAAAGGATGGAAACGCACGCGCAAGGTCTTCCGGGTTGCGGACGGAGGGTTGGGTTGTGACGCCGAGGAAGATGTTGTTGTAGAAACGGTTGTCGCCGCCATTGGTGAGAGTGACGCCGGCGAGCGCGGTGGAATGCGGCCTGTGGTACGGGGTCCAGCGCCGGAGCTCCGGGCGGCTCACGATTCTGCCCGCAAAGAGATTGTGCGCGTAGGCGCCGCCCTCTGACATGTCAAGGAGGCTCAGCGGGGACAGGAAAAGATTGTTGTCCACTACGAACGGTCCGTGGTTTACCTCCACGAAAAGATCGTCGGTGGTGTTGTCGTAAAGCAGATTGGAGGAGATGCGGGTACCCTGCGCCATCCAGTCTAACCACAGCCCGCGGCCGGCGTTATGGATGCGGTTCTTCTCGATCAGGACGTCGATCGCGCCATGCAGCTTGATGCCGCCCATCTCCGCGCCGGTGAACTGGCGCCGTGCCCAGACGTTGTAGATATGATTGCCGGTGATTCGACTGTGAATCGCGCCCAGGCTTCCGGCAATGCCAGCCTGCTCGCAGTTGAAGATCGTATTATTGCGGACAATGTGCGCTCCGATGTTGTCGCGCGACCAGCCGGCGGCCAGGGCTCGGAGGATCACTTCGTTGTAGTGGGTGGCTCCGTCCTTCTTCGGATTGGCGCGCCACACGTTGTGGCCGGTTTCGCGGTCCTTGCCGAGGGTGACGCAGGAACATTTGGAGTCGCGGATGACGTTGTTCTCGATGATCCAGCCCTTGCTCCAATGCGTTCCGATGAGCCCGATCTGCTCGGCGGTGGGAGCGGCCCACTGCGTAGCTGCATCTCTCATGTGGAAGCCGCGCACTGTGATGTAATTCCTCCCGGGGAGGTCCGGGTAAAAGCAACTGTCGCGGACGTTGATTTCCACGGTCTCGCGGTTCGGATCCTTTCCGCGGAAGTTGGCGTAGATAGACGTGGAACTCTGATCGCTCTGTGTGAACCAGACCCAGGTAGAGGCCTCACGGTCGCGCGCGTCGGGGAACGGCTCCGGGGATAGCACGCGTTCGAGCGTCGCGGCTTCAAAGAGCGCATTGCCATTGAGGTAGACTTCGCCGGTGTGATGCGGCCGGCCGCGATCGGTGAACCAGTCGCCGGCAATCCGGTCCGTGTATGGGTTGTAGCCTTGGAAATACGATTTCGGAAGGGTCACCACCCAGACGTCGCCGCGGTAGGGCTTCCACCCGCGCACGACTTCGGAACCTTTGATCCACACTTCCTCGCCCGGGGCGGCCTGATAGGTGATGCGTCGCGAGTCGGACTCGCCGCCGCGAGGTGGAGTGACCCGTTCGCGGTAAGTGCCGGCATGCACGGTGACGGTATCCCCGGGTTGGGCCAGGCGGGCTGCGGCGGAGATGGTGCGAAGCGGCTTTGCCGCGGTGCCTTCGTTGTGGTCGTTGCCGTTTAATGCTACGTGATATTCAACGGCGAATAGTGGTGACGCGCTGCATAGAGCGGCGACAACCCCTGTGTGCCAAATCATGATGCATCTCCTCCCGTCTACACCCCGCGTGGCGGATGCCCTTTCTCGTTCGAATACCGCCGCAGGGTGGCGCGTTTGGGCTCCGGCACCAACGCGTCCCATTCGAGTAGCGGCTTGTGGCGAGGCGCCGCCTGCCGCGTCCGCATCCGCAACGTGACGATCTGTTGCGGACGCACTGCAAACGAATACGGCGACCCGCCGACGAGTGGCGTCCTCTCCTCGCCTATGAGATTGGTGAGAGCGGCATCGTCATGCGGCAGCCGCACGCTCACCTGCGCACGTCCTGCAACGCCGTAGCATTCCGCCATGCGAATCTCAAGCTGTTCGCCGTCGCGCCGCATCGACTCCACGATGACGTTGTCGCTGGTCTGTAGCCACTCCATGCGCCTGATGCCGCTCGCCGGCATCGTGTACAACGGCGAGTTGTACTCCCACGCCGTTTGCGGCACACGCGCCGTCACCCAATCGCTGTCATGCGCGAGCAGCGCATACTCCAGCACGTGTTCGCCACGTCCCGACAGCCACGCATTCGGATACCCGTAATACTTGTCCGTGGTGTTCAGCAGGAACAGGATTGGCGTGCGGCCCGTCAATTCGCGTCCCGACAAGCCGCGGTCCAGGATCGCCAGTCCGCCGCCGGCCTGGAGTGTGTAATGCGACCAGCGTACCGCCGGCGTGATGCCCTTGTTCCATCCCGGCAGCGCCTCTGTTGGTTCGGGCCACGCGCTGTGCGTGAACCCATACGGAATCCCGCGGCGTACTTCAGTCACCTCCGCGGCCAACGGAAATTCCGCCACCACGACGGTGCGATCCGGCACGTCATTCAATACGGTCTCAAAGTCAATGCGAGGAGAATCGTGATAGAACCGCATGAGTCTGCGGCAAGCCCCGCCGCCGAAAAACGTCGATTCCGCGACAACCGTTGTTGCCACCGCGCCACGTGTCGCTGACACTCGCACCGGGCCTTGGATGCCGCCGAGCGTTCGCCGTTCCGCGCGTGGCAGCATATGATCCCCTGGATCGCCTTGCTGCTTTATGGGCCGTTCGGCCACCAGCGTGTTTGCGGCGCCGCCAAGCACTTCGCGTCCCGACGGTTTCACTCGCAAGCTAGCCAGTGCGCCCGTCTGCGCATCCAATCGCGCCCGGTAATGAGTGGTCTCTATCTCCCCCGAAAGCGAGACCGCCGCGCCCGCTGCCGGCTCGCTGGCGACGCGCGCGCCCACCCACAACGCCACTGGTTCAGCCTCCAGCCGGCAGATCGCCTTGCCGCCGCCGATTGCTTCGGCCGGGATGCCGGCTGGCAGATCGCTCACGTTCACTACCACTGGATCGCGGCGCTTCCAATTGCAGGCGTTCCACAGGGCTACCTTATGCCCCGATCCGGCGAGCGCGTTACCCGCCGCATTCAGCACCTTCTGCGTCGCCCTTTCGACATGAAGGAACCGGTCGGCGGCATCCCACGAAGTCTCATGTGCAAACACCATGCCCCCAGCCGCACCCCACAGTGTGTTGCGGTCCATGTTCAGGAACATCTGCAGCCACGATTCGTACAACGCCTGCGATGGATAGGGGAACTTCGTACGCAGGCTCGCCGCGGCGCTCAACATTTCCGCCGCCTGCAACTGATGCTCGCACCGGCGGTAGGCCGTCTTCACACGCGGGTTCTGGATCCAGAATGAGTTAAAGAAGAAGCCCGTGCCGCCACGCATTATGGGCAATTGCATGTTGCCCTGGGCCAGTTCCGGCTTCACGGCATCAAGATACTTCGACAGCGTAGTGAACTCGAACTCCGTCGTCGGATCCACCTTCGGCCATTCCTTTAGAAACTCCGACGGATAGTCCTTGCGGCGAGGCGCGAGGTTGTAATCGCCATTGCCTCCCAGGGCCAACACCGGCGCGCCTTTCGGAGTGATCGCCTCGCGTGCCGCCAACAGCTTCTTCAGATCCGCCATTTCGGCCGGCTGGAGCTTCTCCGTCACCGCGAAGATCTTCCCCAAGTCGGAATAGTGTCCCGGCGAGATCGCCAGCACGCGGGTTCCGTCCGCCGCTTCCATCCAGTGCAGTGCCGATTTCGTTGTGTTCCCGCGGCAATACACGAGCGCTTCCAATCCAAGCCCCGCGGTGATCTGCGCCATCTGCGGATGGGTTCCGCAGACGTCGATGCACCAGGCAAAGCGCGGCTTGGCCTTCATCACATCGCGCTGCCACCGCAGCCCTTCGATCCCCAGCCTCACCAGCGCCTCGCCCCCGGACAGGTTGATAGTCGATTCGAGAAAAAACGCGTTCACCAGTTCCACGCGCCCCGATCGAATGGCCGCGCGCAGTTCCTCCGCCCTCTCCGGACGGAAGTTGAGCATCGCGATGATGTTGTTGCATTCCGAAAGCACGAACGAATACTTGGGATCGTCGCGCACCCGGTCGAGATGATCGAAGTAGGTGTTCGCGCAGTACACTCGCTCCATGGAAAAATTGGTCAACCAGCCGCAACTGGCGGGGTGAAAATTGGGAACCACAAAAACCCTTCGCGAAGCTGCCGCGGGCAAGAGTGCTGCGGGCGCGGATAGAAAGGTTCGTCGCAACATGATTTCTCCTTACGCCGGCCGGATTGCATCCAGAGTCCGCGCTGACCCATCCAGTTCCAGCTTCACGATCGTGTCCACCGCATGACGGCGCTCTCGCGCGACGCTCATCGTGATCCCCTGCACCGTCTGCCGCAATACAGCATCCCCGCCGGTCAGCACGCTATGACGTACAACCTTCCGCGGAATCGCAGGCAGCACAATCTCATCCGACGGCCATCGCAGAAGATGCAGATAAATCGTGTTCCCCTTGTTTGTACTCCCGCCCCACCAGTTGCCTTCCGCCAGCGCAAAGCCCTGCGCCTTGACTGGACGCTTATTCTCATCCGGCGCAACGAACGGACCGCCGCGGGTTCCATAAATGCTCTCGCCGTACCGCCGCAGAAACGCGCCCATCTCGCGCAGCCGCGCCGCATGCGACGGCTCCATCGTCCCATCCGGCCGCGGGCCGATATTGAACAGGAAATTCCCATCCCCGATGGCGCAGCACACCAGCCCACGCAGGCACTCTTCAATCGGCCTCAGCGTATCGTCCGGCTTGTACGACCATTGCCGCCCCACCGTGGCGCACGTCTCCCAAGCCCGATGATTCTGGAACATCCCGATGCGCTGCTCCGGCGTGTCATTATCGGCCGGCAGGCCGGCACGGTTGTTGATGATCAGCTCGGGCTGCATTTGCCGCATCATCCGCAGCAGGCGCGGCGAATCCCAATCCGCCGCCTTCCCGCCCAGTCCATCAAAGAACCACATCGCAGTCTTGCCGTAGCCGGTGAGCAATTCCCGCACCTGCCCGTGCAGATACTCAATGTAGCGGGCATGCCGGCTGCCGTTGCGGTAATCGTCGTGATGCCAATCGGGCTGCGAATAGTAAACACCCCAGTCGATGCCTCCGCTGTGGCATGCATCCGATAACATCCGGACGATATCCTTCTTATAGGGCGACCGTTCGCTGGTAATTTTGTAATCTGTCAGCTTCGAATCGAAGTTACAAAAGCCGTCGTGATGCTTCGTCGTGAAGACGAGATATTTCATGCCGGCGTCCCGGGCCAGTTCCACCCATTCCTCAGGCCGGAACTTCACCGGTTTGAACATGCGGTAGAGGTTGTCATAGACCTCGACAGGGACTTCGCCCACGCCCTGTCGCCCGCGGCGTTCGGCGCCCCGCGACCATCCGATCTCGGTCCCGACAATGCTCACCGGACCCCAATGGATGAACATCCCGAACCGCAGGTCCTTCCACCTTTCCAGAGAGGCCTTGGGCGCTCCTGGGTCTGTCCATTCCGCGGCCGGCTGAGCCGCTAGCGGCAGATCTGACAAGATAGGAAGAGCGCAAAACGCACGACGTTGCATGGCCATTGCCGTGCATTCAACGTGCCAAAGCAAGCCACCCAGGGAGGAACCGTGTCTCAACCCATCAAAACTATCTCGCTCGTTGGTGACCGCCTTCGTTTTCTCGTCACCGGCGAACAATCCGGCGGCGCGTTCGCCATGTTCGATGCCTGCGTGCCCGCGCAGCACGGGCCGCCCCCGCACGTACACCACCGCGAGGACGAATCTTTCTACGTGCTGGAAGGGGAATTTGAGTTTATGGTTGCTGGGGAAACCATACATGCGCGCCCCGGCGATACCATTTACGGAAAGCGCGATATTCCGCACACCTTCCGCTGCGTGAGTGAAACCACCGGGCGCATGATCATCACGGTGGCGCCCGCCGGCCTGGAGAACTTCTTTGCCGAAGTGGGAACTGAACTCGCCGGCCCCGACGCCGATCCTGTTCCGCCCGCCCCCGATGAAATCCAGCGCCTGCTTGCCGCCGCCCCGCGTTACGGGCTGGAGATCCTCATTCCAGGTTGACCTTACAGCGTCTTTAATCGCCAGTTCCGATATTCCACTTTCATCGGTGGCCCCACGTGTACCTGCACCCCAATGCGCCCGTCCTTCGGTCGCGCCGTGTCGTCATCAATCACCATGCTCATCAACTGGCCATTCGCAGTATGCACCAGCATGTTGCCGCGGATCATCAGATGGGCCGTGTTCCAATCGCTGGTTACCCGCGCCGCCAGATCCTTACTGGACCCCACTACCGACAGCACCACCGGAATCCGTTTCCCCGTAACGCGAGTCACCTGTCCGCGCTCGGCGAGAAACAGACGCCCCTTTTCCTCGTAGTTATTCCCCGTGTAGCGGTTCTGTCCGTCAATGTCAAACTGATAGCCCCGCATCGCGAATTTGTTGGTTGGCGTCACGCGATCGGGAATCACCACGCTGCGGTAATTAATTCCGCTGTTACCGGCCTGCGTAATGCGGAACTCCACCTTCAATTCAAAATCCGTGGGCGAGCCACCTTGCCAGATGATGAAGGTGTTGCTCTTGATCACCGTCTCGGGCGTGATCTCGCCCACCATGCAGCCATTCTCCACGCGCCAGTACTTGGGATCGCCCTCCCACCCGGACAGCGACCGTCCGTCGAAGATCGGAACGAAGCCAGGCTCATCGCCGCTCAGCCTCTCCGGACGGTCGCTCTGTTTGGGTACGTAATCCTGCGCCAGCGCGGGCGCAGTCAACATCGAAGTGAGAAATACTCTGCGGCCAGATAGGGTCTGTTTCACAATCCCCTTATCTTACTCCTCAATTCAACGACCCCGATCTCGCGATCGTGAGATTCGCGACATTCGACGCTCCATTCACCGTTCGCAGAATCACCGCGACCACCATCGACTGTTGGCGTCCCAGGTTGATATTGCCAGGCACAACAGCAATCACCGTATCACCAGCAACCGAGACGATGTTCGCGGTTATCCCGGAGACGGTGACAGTGGTTCCGTTCAGCGTCGCCGGCAAGTTGCCCGCCACGATGCTCACGGTTGATCCTTGCACTCGCGCCAGGTCGCGTCCGCGAATCTGGAACTGCCCGCCGATTCCCGCGATCGCCACCGGTGCGCCTTTCGACAATCCCGACGCGGAAGTGATCACCGGTAGTGCGGAGGTGGTGCTCCCCAACTGCGATCGCAAGGCGCCGTTCGGCAACTCGGCGGTGCGCAGGTTGAGGTAATACAGATCAGGCCGCCGCGCCAGCGCATTCAACGCTGCCAACCCTTCTTTGGTGTTCACCAGCACCGAGCGCCGCAGGAAGCCGGAACCTTCCGCCGATTCTTCTCCTTCATCCTCCAATCCGGATGACAGCCGCAGCAAGCCATTCTGCTTCGCGGGCCCCTCTTGAATGGACAAGCCGGTGAGCTTCGTGGGTGCCCCCATCGTGTACCAGACCGAGAAGGTGAGCCTCGCCGCTACCACGTCCCCTTTGTTATCGCGGAGTGCCTGCACGTCCAGCGCCGACAGCGCTGATGCTCCCGGCAGCGCCACCGCCGGTACCTGATTTTCTGGTGTCAGTCTGTTCTGCAACCGCACCGTCGCCGTTGGACGCAGTTGCCCCCTGACGGCGCCCCGAGGCTTATCCGCGGTACGCAGTGCGAGGTGGTAAGCCGTCGGCCCGGTCCCAACCCCAGTGATCGCGTTCCCTCTGCTGCCGCCGACATCCACATCCTCCACCGCGCGCATGCGGCCCGAGCCGGAAGCGCTCACCGTGAAATTGGTTGCCAGCACCACCGGACCGTTTGCGCCCTTGGCGCCGCTGCGCCACTCCAGCGCCTCAATCGTCGAACTCGGAGCGAACCCCGAGTACACAATCTCGTAGGAGACCTCCGCGGAACTCAGCACATTCTTTGACGTGCGTCCGGCAATCACAGTCATCGCCACCAGCGCGGTGCCGCTTTGCCTGCTGTCGGCCGGCACCAGTTCGGCCCCGCTGAGTTGGCTCACCGTCGTATGAACAGTCGTCTTCAACAACTGGCCGCGCATCAACCCTTCTGGGTGCGAATCGCTGCCAACCGTCACGTAGTATTTGTCGGGATTCGCCATCACCGCTGCCAGTGCCTTGATCGAGTCCTTATCGCTCCAATAAGTACGCCGCGCCAGTCCCGCGCGCCCAGTTGTGTCCACGGTTTTGGCTTCGTTGCGGAAGCCGGACTCCACTACCACTGGACCGTTGTAGCCCGGATCAGCCTGATGAATCCGTAGCGACGTCGGTGTCAATGGCCCGTCAAACGAGTAACGGACCTGAAAGTCAACATTTGATCTGACCACCGTGCCAGAGGCGTTCTTCTCCTGATGGATCCAGATTGTCGCCCATCCTTTCCCCTTTTCCCCTTCCGCCACCGGCACCACGTTCACAGGGAGTAGATTGGCGCGTAGTGCGACGGATTCAATGGATTGAGCGATCAAACCGGGACCGAGCAGGGCTGCCCCAAACAAAGCGGCACCCCACGCTTTGAACAGACGCATGAGTTGGAATCTCCTTAGCGTGCAATTGTGAGCCCTGTTGGATTACCGCTCAATACTGTGTTGGCAGTACAGACGCCAACTCAGTTTTCGTGGACGATAATGGAGGATATGATGTCCAGGAAGTTGCCCGCGAATGGTGTCTTCGCCGTAGGCTATGCCGTCATCCTGCTGCTGCTGGTATTCGCTTCACTCGAAGCCTACTCGTTGCTGCAGGAATCGGCGCGCGGCGAGATCGCCATCTACAAAGCGTATTTCTCAGTCGACGAATCGGTGGTGAAGCTGCGCCGCGCCCTCTGGTTGGGGTCCATCTACTCGCGTGACTACTTTCTGAATCCCAACGCCGACCGCGATCAACGCTTCCGCCGGGAAATCGGCGAGGTGACGGAAACATCCCGCGCCGCCGTCCGGAATCTGGTTCGCGACGCTCAGACCGACGTCCAGGCGTTGCATCTTGCGGAACAGGTGGAGCGATTCCTCGCCACCATTGAGATGGTCTCTCAACAGCGGCATATTTCCGTTGCCGAGGGCCACGAGCTTGTGCAGAGCCGAGTCTCCCCGCTGCGCGTGTCGCTCTCGTCGACACTCACCAACTTCATGCGACTGCGGCAGGAGCAGTTCCATGTGCAGGAGGCTCTCCAGGCACGCTACCGTCAGGATACGAGCGTGGAGCTACTCGTTCTATTGGCGGCCTCGCTCATCCTGGGTGGCCTCGTAGCGCTGCTGACGTTGCGCTATGCCAAGGCGCGGGAACGCGAGCGCACTTTGCACTTCGAAGAAATCGTCAACACCAAACAGGAACTGGAACGTCTCTCGCTACGGCTGCTGGAGGTGCAGGAGCAGGAGCGCGCTTCACTTGCCCGTGAGCTGCACGATGAAGTCGGCCAGACCCTCACTGCCCTCCGCATGGAGATCTCGCAAGCTCTGCCGAACGTCATCCGTCCGGAAACTCGCGAACGCCTCGAACGCGCGAAGGCGCTCGCCGAGCAGACTGTGCAGGAAGTGCGCGACATCTCGCTCATGCTGCGCCCCTCGCTTCTGGACGACCTCGGACTCGTACCCGCTCTGCAGTGGCAACTGGAATCCTTCTCGGCGCGCAGCGGAATTCCTGTTGCCTTCACCGGTGACGGCGTTTCCGAGGACCTGCCCGATCGCGTGCGCACCTGTCTCTACCGCATCGTGCAGGAAGCCGTCCACAACTGCGAAAAGCACGCCAAAGCGACTAGGCTCGACGTTCGCCTCCACCAGAGCGGCGGCACCCTGGAACTGGAGGTGAAGGACAACGGGGTCGGATTCCCATCCTCATCGGCGGGGCGGGGCAGCGGCATACTAGGTATGCGCGAACGTGTTTCCCAACTCGATGGATCGCTCTCCATCGAAAGCCAGCGGTTCAAGGGCGCCACCATTCGGATCCGGATCCCTGTGCCTGTCGGGTCAATCGAGACAGAGGCGGTGGACGCATGATCAGAATACTTCTCGCCGACGATCATTCTCTGGTTCGCCAGGGATTACGCCGCATTCTGGAAAGCCGCGCCGATTTTCAAGTGGTGGCTGAGGCCGGCTCCGGCGAAGAAGCCGTCGAACTTGCCCTTCAGCACAAACCCAATGTCGCTGTCCTCGACGTTGGCATGAAAGGGATGAACGGTCTGGAGGCACTCGACCGCATCCGCAAATCCCGAGCTCCGGTCTCTGTCCTGATGCTCAGCATGCACGCCGACGAGCGCTATGTACGCCGTGCCGTGCGCTCCGGCGCGCGCGGATACCTCTTGAAGGATTGTGTCGAGGATGAACTGATCCAGGCCATCCTCGCTGTCGCCAATGGCGATACCTTCCTCAGCAGCGGCATGCGCCCACTCCTGGAGGAACGTTCGGTGTGGGTTCCACCCGATCAGTGCCCTGACGATCCTTTCGATCTTCTCACTCCGCGCGAGCGCCACGTTTTTCAACTCCTCGGGGAAGGGAAGAGCAACAAGGAAGTCGCCGCGGCGCTCGACCTCAGCCTGCACACGGTGGAAACGCATCGCGCGCGCATCATGAGTAAGCTGAGCCTCCACACTACCGCCGAGATCGTGCTCAACGCTGTTCGCCGCGGTCTTGT
>JACQZR010000196.1 GCA_016213775.1 Acidobacteriota bacterium | reverse complement strand
GCCCCCGTGCATAAGAAACAACTACTGACACATCTACGGCTGGCGGACAAGCGACTGGGCCTGCTCATTAATTTCAACGTTGTGCTCATCAAAGACGGCATCACGCGCATCGCCAACGGGATGCCAGATTGATATCTCGCAAAGCCCGCCAAGCCTTCCAGTCATGGAATACCTTGCGAGCAACCAATACATCTCGTCGGTCTGAGGCGGAGCCTCGTTAGCCTTGAGGGCGAAAGATGAACCCTTTTCGCGAGGGCCGAGACTGAAAGGTCCGCGTCCGGCTCGGTTTCAACGATCGTCAGGATAGTCTGTACTCGTGGATCTGTCGAAGAGCCGGGGGGGGGCATTCATGATATAAGTGTAAGGATAAGCACCGTTTTCGGTCTGCCATCCACAAATGCCAGTTTAAGTGGCAAAACGAGAAAAATCAATCCACGCAGGCCCGAATACTCGATAATCCGCCCCAATGCACACCGCCCCCCTGGGCGAGGTATGCCTGCCCTACGAACAAATGGAGCATGCGCCTGTTAACGGCCCTTAATGCGCCCGCGACGAAAGGGGCCGTCCATGCCACTCTACCCCAGCTTCTCCCGGTCGGCGGCCTCGCCGAACTTCCTGCATTCGATGCCCGGCTCGATGCTGCGCACCAGGCCGCTCAGCACAGCGCCCGGCCCCACTTCGATCGCCCGCGTGACGCCCCGCGCGGCGAGGTAACGGACAGTCTCCACCCAGCGCACAGGATTCGGCACCTGTTCGAACAGACCCTGCCGGGCATCGGCGGCGGACCGGATCTCGCGCGCCTGCCAGTTGTTGACCAGGGGCACCGCAAGATCAGTGAACGAAGCGGCATCAAGATCGGCGGCGAGCCGCTGCTGTGCGGGCTGCATCAGAGCGCAATGGAACGGCGCGCTCACCGGCAGCGGGACAACACGTTTGGCCCCGGCGGCTTTGGCCAATTCGCCGGCACGCGCGACGGCGGCGGCATGTCCGGCGATCACGATCTGGTCGGGCGAGTTGAGGTTGGCCGCACTCACCACTTCCCCTTGGGCAGCCGCAGCGAGAATCTCATCGAGCTTGCCTCCGGGCAGACGCAGAATCGCCGACATCGCGCCGACTCCCTGCGGCACAGCCTCCTGCATGTAGCGTCCGCGATTGCGCACGATCCTGACCGCTTCGGCGAACGGCAGCGCGCCGGCGGCCACAAGTGCCGAATACTCGCCCAAACTGTGGCCGGCGACGTAATCGGCCGCGACGCCCTTTTCCGTAAGCACGCGGAATGCGGCCACGGACACGGTGAGAATCGCGGGCTGCGTGTTCTCCGTCTTTTTCAAATCTTCATCAGGACCCTCCCAGCAGAGCCTTGACAACGATTCACCCAAAGCATCATCCGCCTCTTCAAACACGCGCATCGCAACGGGATAAACATCGGCGAGCGATTTGCCCATGCCCGCGAATTGCGAGCCCTGGCCAGGGAATAGGAAAGCAGTCTTGGACATAGGTATGAAATCTCATGGTAGCCCAGGGCCAAGCGGTATAATGCTGTCTTGAAGGCTCAGCATTCATGATTCTTTCCGAAACCTGCGTCAAGCGTCCCGTGTTCGCCTTCATGTTGATCGCCTTCCTGGTGACGCTCGGCATTTTCAGCTTTGTCGATCTTGGTCTCGACCTCTTCCCTCGCACTGACCCGGCGACGGTCAGCGTTTCCGTTAGGCTCCCCGGCGCAAGCCCCGAAGAGATGGCGGGGCAGGTGGTAATCCCCCTCGAAGAGACCATTTCCGCCATCAGCGGTATCGACGAAATGCGCGCCTACGTGTTTGAGGGCAGCGCGCGCATCATGGTGACGTTCGTTCTCGACAAGGACATTGGCGAGGCCGCGGAGGATGTGCGCGAGAAGGTGAGCGCGGCGATGCGCAAGCTGCCGCCAAACGTGATGCCTCCGTCGGTGACAAAGTCCGACCCCGACAGCGATCCGATCATCACACTCGCCATCAGCGGTCAACGCTCGCAGCGGGAGTTGACGGAGATCGCCGACAAGACCATCCGCCGGGCACTGGAGACCGTCGACGGCGTCGGCGGCGTTGATGTGTCCGGTGGGCGCAACCGGCAGATCAACATCTTTCTCGACATCAACAAACTGAACGCGTACAACCTGAGCGCGCAGGACGTGGAGCGGGCGATTCGCACGGAGAACGTGGAGGCGCCGGGCGGGCGCATCAGCCGCGGGTCCTCCGAGATGGGCGTGCGAACACTGGGCCGCGTGGAGCATGTGGACGAGTTCGGCAACATCATTATTAAGAACGTCGGTGGGGCGCCGGTGCGTGTGCGCGACGTCGGCATTGCCGAGGACGGCATGGCGGAGAGGCGCACGTTCGCCTACTTCAAGGGAAAACCGGCAGTGTTGATGGAGGTCCGGCGGCAGATCGGCGCCAACACGGTAAACGTGGTAGACGACATCCTCGCCAGGATTGCCAACACCAAGCCCGCGCTGCCGAGCGGCGTTGACATCACCATCGTCAAAGAGACCGCAACGTACATCCGCAATTCTGTTTCGGCACTGGAAGAACACCTGATCCTGGGTAGCCTTCTCGCTTCGCTCATCGTCTTCGTGTTCATTCGCGACTGGCGTACGGTGTTCATCAGCGCGCTGGCGATCCCCACTTCTGTTGTCGCCACCTTCACGCTGCTCAAATGGATGGGCTTCACGCTGAATTCGATGACACTGCTGGGACTCACGCTCGCCGTGGGGATTGTCATCGACGACGCCATAATTGTTTTGGAAAACATCTTTCGCTACATCCAGGAAAAAGCGGTGGAGCCGATTCAGGCCGCCGTTGTCGCCACGAAGGAGATTTCGATGGCGGTGATGGCCACTACATTTTCACTGGTAATTGTTTTTGTGCCAGTGGCGTTCATGCAGGGCTACGCGAAGAAGTTCCTGAATCAGTTTGGATGGACGATGTCAGTGGCGATTATTATGTCGATGATTGTGGCGTTCACGCTGACGCCAACTTTGAGCGCGCGCATGTTGAAGCGCAAGAAGGATGGCCACACGGGGCACCATCATGAATCGGGGTGGCTGGAACGCGCCTACATGGCGATTCTCGCGTGGTCGCTTGATCACAAAGCTGTGATCCTCATCATTTGCACCGCCACGTTTGCCTCCACGTTCTATCTCAATCAGCACATCGGCCGCGACTGGATGCCGCAGGAAGACCAATCGGAGTTGTCGGTGTTCAGCGAACTGCCGGAAGGCTCGTCACTGCAGCTTACGGAACGGACGATGATCCAGGTGGCCGACGCAATCGAGAAGATCCCGGGCGTGCGGGCGGTAGTGCCGTCTTCCTCCTCGTTCGTCGACCGGGTGACGATGGCCAGCATGACTATCCTGCTTCATCCGCAAGACGAGCGCGCGCCAATCGGAGATATGGGACAGAAAGTGCGCGACGCCTTCAAACCCTACATGTTCGCCCGCCCGCGGGTGTCGTTCCCGAATGTGCTCGGCGGGCGCGACACGTTCTCGCCAATCCGCGCGATGCTGCTCGGTCCCGATATGCGGGTGCTCGTGGACCTGGCCAAGCGCGTGAACCTCGAACTAATGAAGGAGCCTTCGCTCACCGACCTGCGCGTGAACCTGAACCTGAACAACCCCGAGTATCAGGTGAACATCGACCGCCAGTTGGCGAGCGACCTCGGCGTGCGCGTATCCGACATTGCCTCAGCCGTCCGGCTGCTGATGTCGGGAGAAGACGAAATCTCGACGTTCAAGGAAGGCTCGGAGCAATACAAGGTGACCATCCGGCTCGCGCCCGGGCAGCGCGACGATCCGGCGGTGCTCAGCCGCCTGCTGATCCCCTCGGCCAAGCAAGGGCTCATCCGCCTGGATTCTATCGCCAAGTTGGACCGCGGCCTCGGACCGAGCCGCATCGACCGCCAGGACCGTCAATACTCCGTGGGCCTCTATGCAAACATCGCGCAGGGGCACTCGCTTGGAGAAGGCGCCGATGCCGCCCGCGCCGCCATTGCGCGCGTGGGTTTGCCTACGGGTTACACGACGCGATTCTCGGGTCAGGTGAAGGTACTGGAAGAGACCACCAAGAACATGATCCTGGCCATCGGCCTCGCATCTATCTTTATGTATATGGTGCTGGCAGCGCAGTTTGAAAGCCTGGTCCATCCGTTCATCATTCTGCTGACGCTGCCGCTTTCGATTCCCTTCGCGCTGCTTTCGCTCATCGCGACGGGCCGATCGCTCAACCTCTTTAGCGCGCTCGGCGTGCTGCTGCTGTTGGGCATTGTGAAGAAGAACGGCATTCTTCAGATCGACTACATGAACCGGCTGCTCGCCGACGGGCGCGACTTGCGCGATGCCATTCTCGAAGCGAACCGGGTGCGGTTGCGTCCGATTCTGATGACGACGTTCTCCATCATCGCCGGCCTCATCCCGACGGCTATTGGCATCGGTGCCGGCGCATCGCAACGGTCGGCCATTGCGATCACGATCATCGGCGGACAGTCGCTTTGCCTGCTGTTGTCACTGGTGGTGGTTCCGGTGGGGTATTCGATTGTGGAGCAGACTCGGGCATGGTTGTTAAGCCGGCGCCGTCACGCACCCACGCCTGCCCCGATGCCTTCGGGGGACTAGACGAGACGCAGACCCTCGCCTGGGGTGACACACCGGTGACAATTCTCTGATCGTGCGCTGACACCGCCGGAGGAAGATTGAAGTATGCGCCGGACAGCTCGTTGGCCGCTCGCCCTGGCGGCGAGCGGAGTGCTTGTGTTAGGTCTTCTCGCGCTGGCCGCCTGGCGGCTGCTGCAACAAGAGCAGGCGCTTGAGAGAGAGCGGCTGCGCGAGCGGCTTGAGAATGCCGCGGTCCTGGTAATAAGTGCAAGCCAACGCGCGCTCGCCCAAGCTTCGTCGGATGAGCGGTCGAGCTTATCTCTCGAGTGGAACGAATTGGGTGTGCGACGATCGGCGGGTGTGCCACTGCTCTGGTTACCTGCTCTCCAACATCAGGCGGAATCGGAGCCCCGAATCTACTCCGCCGGCGAGCAACTGGAATTCGCCGGAAGGCAGACCGAAAGGGCGATGGCCACCTACCGCGAACTGCTTGGCAGTCCCGACCGGGCGGTGCGGGCGGGAGCGCTGCTGCGGATCGCGCGCTGCCAGAGGACACTACGCCGTACCGCGGATGCCCTCGCGACGTATCAGCAGTTAAGCGCTCTGCAAGGCGTGGCTGTCGCGGGGGCACCCGCCGAGCTTGTGGGTCGCCGCGAGCGCATGGTGTTGCTCGACCGCGACTTCCCTGCCACAGCGGCGAGTGAGCGAGACAAACTGCGGGCGCTTCTCGAATCGGGCACTATTCCCATCGATCGCGCGACCTTCGAATTCTTCGCTCAGGCAATCCCGATCGCAGAGGAGATCATGAATTGGGCACGGGCAGCCGAAGTCGCCTGGAAAAAGGCCGACGACGGTCCAGTGGGGCCGGCGCTGATTACCGTCAAGAGTCAAGGATCAGAGAAGCGCTTTGTGAGCGACTGGTCGCGAAACGGCCTTCGCGGTTCGGCACGGATCCTCAGTTTCGACGCGCTGCTGCCACGTATGGAACGGACGCTGGACAACGCGAGTCTCCTATGGCAACTGCAGGACGATGGCCACGTCCTGGGTGGCCACGGCGTGCTCGCGAATCCGACGCTCACGAAGCGGCCTGCGGAGACCGGCCTTCCGTGGACGATCGCGGTGGCTGTCCCCACGTCGACGTCATCACGCCAAGACCTGTTGATTGCGGCTGCCTTCGTCCTCGGACTGGTGCTCCTGGCCACCTGCTATCTGGCTTACCGGTTCGTACGACGCGAATTGGATGTAGCCCAGATGCAATCGGAATTTGTCGCCGCGGTATCGCACGAGTTTCGCAGCCCGATTACTGCGCTGATTCACCTCACGGATCTGCTGGAATCGGGTGACCCTCCGTCCGAACGCCGTGGGCTTTACTACAAAGCCCTGGCTCGCGAAACACGGCGGCTCCGCGATATGGTAGAAAACCTGTTGGATTTCGGCCGCCTGGAAGCAGGCCACTACCGGTACAAACCGGAATTGCTGGAGGCGTCCGGTTTTGTGAGGAGTATTGTGGACGAATTCGAAACCCAGCCATCCGCGGCAGGCCACGAAATCCGTTTCCACGGCGAGCAGGAGGGGATCGCTTTCACAGCAGATCCAGAAGCGATCCGCCGCGCCATATGGAATCTTCTGGATAACGCGGCGAAATACTCGCCCTCCGGCACACGGATCGCGTTGGACGTTTCCTCGAAGGATGGATGGGTGGCGATGAGCGTTCAGGACAACGGCTGCGGCATCGCGCCGGAGGATCGAAAGAAGATCTTCCAGAAGTTCGTGCGCGGATCAAGTACGGGCTCGGAGCAGCCCAAGGGCACGGGCATCGGCCTGGCGATGACGCAGGCCATTGTTAAGGCGCATCACGGCCGGATTGTGCTGGAGAGCCAACCGGGCGCAGGCAGCCGCTTCACGATACTACTGCCCGCGGAAAGGAGGCGCCAATGACACGAATTCTTGTAGTGGAAGACGAACCAAGCATCGCCCTTGCCCTGGAGGACGATCTGCGGCGCGAAGGGTACGAGGTCGATTTGGCCGTGGACGGCGAAGAGGCCTGCCGCCTCGCCGGGGCGGACCGCTATGACCTGTACCTGCTCGACATCATGCTTCCAAAACGCGATGGCTTTGAGGTGTGCCGCTATCTCCGGTCGGAAGGAGTGAAAGCGCCGATCCTGATGTTGACCGCGCGCGGGCAGGAGTCGGAAAAGGTGATCGGGCTGGAACTTGGCGCCGACGACTATGTCACCAAGCCGTACGGCCCACGGGAACTCCGCGCACGGATCAAGGCGCTGTTGCGGCGCACGAGCGAGGCCCCGGCAGCGGTGTTCCGCTTCGGCCAATTCGAACTGGACACGGCGCGTTGTGAATTGAGAGCGGGCGCAACGCCGGTGCCATTGAAACCGCTTGAATTCCGGTTGCTGGAATTCTTTCTGCGCAACCAGGGACGGGTGCACACACGCCAGCGTCTTCTCGACGCTGTTTGGGGGCAGGACACTCATATCACCGAGCGTGTCGTCGATAACCAGGTGACGAACCTGCGCAAGAAGATCGAATCCGATCCGGAGAACCCGCGCCATCTGATCAGTGTTCGCGGGATCGGCTACCGCTTTGACACGCAATCGGTGACCGAACGATGACAGGCTGGCGATATGGGAATGAACTTCTCCGCGTAGTCTCGAATGCAGGGAGGCTGAACATGAAACATTTCAGTTGTGCAATTCTCGCCGCCATGCTTTCGTTCGGACAGACGACGGTCGATGTCGAACTCAAGGCGGCTATCCATAAAGAACAGGTGCAGGGCGACCTGAAGGGAGCCATCGAGGCATACCGCAAGATCATCGCCAGGAACAGTGGAAATCGTGCCGTCGTAGCGCAGGCGATGCTACGGATGGCGGAGTGCCACGAGAAGCTGGGCGAGGGCGAGGCGCGCAAGATCTATGAGCAGATCGTAAAGGGGTATGGGGACCAGGCATCCGTGGCCGCTCAGGCACGAGCGAGGCTTGGCGCTTCGGCAACGAAGGGCTTACAGATACGCCGCGTCGATCCGTTCAAACCCGGATGTCTGCGTCCGGCGGACGGCGCCCGTTGGGAGGGGTGCATCGTAGCGGGCACGTTGGTACTCACCGAAATAGCGACGGGCAAGGAGTTTCGGATGCCTGGGCCGGCCCCGCGAGAATCCTTTACTCCCGGCCGGTCGTCTCCGGACAACTCAATCTACGCTTATGTGGCGCGGAAGGATGGTGGCGCCTCCCTCTTTGTCGTGCGCCCAGGCAACGGTGATCCGCGCGATCTTGGAAAGGCGGGCGAGTTCCTTGCGTGGTCTCCGGACAGCAGGCATATACTTGCGACCACTGCCGCGCAGCCAACCCCCACCGAACAGGTGAAACTGGTGCTGATCGCAGTCGCCGATGGGTCACGCCGCGTGCTTGGAGGTCAGCTCAAGAGCGGTACCACGATGGAAGCCCGATTCTCCCCCGACGGAAAGTACATCGTCTATGGAGATACCGCATGGTTCACCGCCGGCAACCTCCGCATCTTAACCGTCGACAGTGGCGCGGATGAAGTACTTGTGAGCGGGAACAATCCGAAGGTGGTGGGATGGCACAAGGATGGCTGGCTGTTGTGCACGGCTAAGCCAGCGGGGCCGCGCGATCTGTTCCGTATGAGGATGTCAGCCGGCAAGGCCGCCGGCCCTGCCGAGACGATCTACCGTGACCTGGACGTTCGGATGATTTGGATGAGCAACGAAGGGTCGGTGTTCTACATGCTGTCGGGAAACGCAAGCGACGTATTCCGCGCAACTCTGAACCCGGCGGGAACGGGCTTTTCAGATGGGCCCGCGGTGGTTTCCAAACAATACGCAGACGGCACACGATTCGGAACCTATTCCCGCGACGGCAATTGGATCGCCTACGACACGGCATGGCGTGGCGTGGCGAAGATCGTCGCGCAAAACCTGAATACAGGCGAGACGCGGGAACGCGTGAGTCCCTTCTCCCGCATTCAGACAATGCAATGGTTTTCCGATGGCGCGGCACTGCTGGTTCACGGGAGCACGCGGGAGAACGAACCGCCGGCTTTTCACCGGTTCGATGTTGCCACGGGTGAGCTGAAAACCGTGTTCCAAGGCAAAGCCGTTGGCGGCGATCTGGCGACGAACCCCACTTTTTCAGCCGATGGCCGCTACATCTATTTCAAGAGCTGGACCGAATCGGCCGCCGGCCAAAAAGCAGAGCCCTATCTGGCCCGCCTGGAGATGGCCAGCGGTCAGATCAGCAAGGCCCTTCCATCGCAACTGCTTGGCCCACCACGGCATTTCGCGTTCTCGCCCGACCGGCAGCAGATTGTCTACGGCTTCCACACCGATGGCGGTGACGCATACGCGGTTGCCCCGGTGAACGGCGGCGAGTCGCGGATCGTCTTCCGCTGCTCCGGCGAGGAATGGACTCGCGGGTACAGCGCAGTCTCTTTCACAGGGGACGGCAAGGGCGTGGTGCTACACAAAGTGGTCAAGCACATCGCAACACCGGAGGCGCCCAATGGGGATGAAGACGAACTTTGGCATGTCCCACTGAACGGTGGATCAGCCACAAAGATCCACAACACCGGCGGCTGGACATTGACCGTCGCCGGCCGCAATGGTACGCGGGAGATCGCCTGGCAGGCGGCTCGTGTGCGTCCGCCGGAATTCTGGGTGATGGAGAACGTGGCGAGCCCCATATCCAGCATCAAACGGTGAAATTGAGACGCGGCATTTCGCGGCTTGCTACAAGCGTGCAAACACCGCATCTAACGATTCGTCGTCATACCGTGGGATCGCCACATTTCGATGCAGCGACCAGTTCTCCACATGCTCTATCGTGGCCCCTGGTTTCAGACGCGTCATCGGCCCCAGCGTTTCCAATTCCAGCATGAAGTCGTTGGTGAAGGTCTCGTAGGAACAACCGAAGTCCGGATAGGGGAGCGCCGGATTCGCCGTGTACCGCTTCACAAACAGATCGCTCCCCAGCAAATACGCTCCCCACGTCTCCGGATTGAAATGGCCGATTTTGGCCGGTTTGGCGTTGTTGGGGTCCTGCCGCAGCACGAGGTACTTGCGCGTGATGGTCCAGCGCGGATCGCTCAAATCGGAGAAGGCCCACATGACCAGCGGATGCGTCGGGGCGAGCATCTCCGGATGTGTGCCGCGCGGAGGGAAGCCGGTAATTGCCGTACCGCCCGCGGCCATCATCGTTAGCGCCCAGGGCGAGAATTCGATCTCCCATGCCAGCGTGTTCGTCAGCCGATGCACCACCGATGCACGGGCGCCCTCGCCGGCCAGTTGAAACTCGATCTCCTTCACCAATCCGGTGGCCGGCTCCAGCGGTGCGGTTGCGGTGATGACGGTACCATCGATGCGAACCGTCACCGGAAGATTGTCGGGATGGTAGGTGCGCGGCACGTCTTCAGGAGCGGTCCAGATGCGGTGGCCGCCACGCAGTTTGAAATCCGGTTCTCCGGCACCGCCAATCTCCGGCGTGCGGACGTAGAACATGTTCTGGCCGTCGCGGAATCCGAAGTGGATGATTCGCGGGCCGACGTCTGCAACCAACACGGCTTCCACTTCTCCGTTGGAGATGCGGTAGCAATTGCGCCAGCCGCCCCAGTTGACCTTCTCGATGATGGTGGACATGGATGACCTTACCCGGATTCCGAGATCGCGGACAGGCTCTTGCGCCACGCTTCCTGATACTGCTCACGCGTCACGGTGCGGACCACGCGCGCTGAGGGAAACGCCGCGCAGGCCTCCCGCGCCGCTGCTTGCGTTGCGAAGAAGCCGAAGACGGTAGAGCCGCTGCCGCTCATTCTGGCAACACCAGCACCCAGCCGCAGGAGTTTGCGCTGGATGGTGGCGAGTTCCGGATGGCGGGTGAACACGGTGGATTCAAAATCATTCTGGCAGAAACGGGACCAGGCCGCGGCACTCGCACCTTGCGCGATGTCCCAGCTTGCGGTGGGCATTGGCTCCGGCGAAACCACTTCCGGTCCCCGGCCCAGCGCGCGGTAGGCCTCTGGCGTAGACACGTGAATCCCTGGGGTCACCAGAACGGCGTGCGACACGGCGGGCTCGGGGAAGGGGTACAATTCCTCGCCGCGCGAAAGACCTAACGCGGTACCGCCGCGGAGGAAGAACGGCACGTCGCTACCGAGGCTCGCCGCGAGCTGCAACAGCCGCGCGGGATCGACGCGTTTGCGCGCCAGATGCGGCAGAGCCAGCAGCACCGCAGCGGCATTGGTCGACCCCCCGCCCAACCCACCGCCCATGGGAATCCGTTTGTCGATACGAATATGCATGTGTGCGTTCACGTGCATTTCGTCGAGCATCAGTGCCGCCGCCCGTACCGCAATGTTATCCGGGATGTCCACCAGACATTCGCAAGTGATGGCCCGCACGCGCGCCTTGCGGAATTCGATGCCGATGGTGTCATGCAGAGAGATGGTCTGAAAGACCGTGCGCAGTTCGTGGAAGTTGTCGGCCCGCTTGCCCAGCACGCGCAGGCAGAGGTTGAGCTTTGCGTACGCGGGCACCGCCACGTGTAGAACGCTCATGCTAATTGCTGCGCGGGTAATTGATGGCGGAACGGGCTGCGGTTGCCGATGGCGGAATGGAGCTGTCGTTCGGATTCCAAACCGGGAACGTGACGATGTTGCTGACGTAAATATCCTGCGCAATCGTCACCTGCGTGGCGGGATTGGAAGGAATGTCCGAGTTCAGTTCCAGGTGTACTTCATAGATACCCACCAGGCCCGGCGCCAGACCCGAGTAGAGCACGTTGGCCGTCTTGCCTCCGGCAAGCGACGAGACGAAAGCGTCAGGCCGGTTGAGGGCCGCGCCTTTGAACTTGAACCCGGTGGCCATTTCCACCTTCGCCTCTTCCGGGTTGATGACGCCCAGTCCGGTGGCGATCACAACGATGGTCTCTCCGGGCAGCGCCGGATTGTCCTCCGTCACACGGGTACCGGCAACATTGGCGCAGCAGGTAGCTGAGTTCGTAGCCGTGAGAATCACCTGACCGCCGTCGTTCACCGCGGTGGTGATGCGAATGCCGTTTCCTTCGGGGCCTTCCACTTTCGCACGGAGACGGATGCGATCGAACACGCCGGCCACAAAGGCTTCCACTTTCTCGTCGGGATTCGCGTTGATCAGCTCGATCAGCTTGTCGCGGATTGTATCGAGCGTGTCGTTTTCTACTACCTTGTACGTGTAGGCGCGATCTTCAATGTTGATGGTGGCAACGTCGTCTTTGTTGGCGGTACCGTCAACGGAAACGGTCGCCGTGGCCCTGCTCGAAAAGTGCGTGATGATCCCCGGCCGCGGATCAGTGCCGTCCAGGGCCATGATGCCGGGATTCTGCGGAATGATCGGAACAGCCACAGCGGCGGTACTCACAACTATGCCACCGTTGCGCTGGATGCGCAGGTAGGCGCTGATGCTGTTCGCGTCATTCACATCCCACGGCATCTGCGCGCGAATCTCGTCTGGAGAAACGGAGAGCAGCGGAGCGCGGATGCCATCAAAGTAAACCTGAACGCCGCCCAACTCGCGGGGCAGTGGGTCCACGTCGGGCGCCGATTCGGTTCGATCGGACAGGTTGTTGCCAAGAATCGTCACCAGGGTGCCGGGCGCAATCTGCGCCGCGTTCTGGCCGCCCGAGAGCGTGGCACCGGAAGTAGTGAGCTGGATCTCCGCGTTTTCGGAAGTCGTCGTCGCAATGGAAATCGCGTTACCCTCGGAGCCCGACTTGCGTGCGGTCAGTACCAGTGTGCTGAACGCCGTGTTTGCGGTAGCCAGCACCTGCGGGTCTCCGCTGTCCGCGTTGATCAAGTCAATCAGCGTCCCGATCACTTTACCGAAGGTGTCGTCTTTGACGATTTTGTACTTGTAGGAACGCTGCTTCGGGTCGCCTTCCTCGTCACCGATCTTGACGGTCACCTCGTCGCCTTCCTTCACCGTACCGGCGAAGGTGATGGTTCCAATCGCGAAAATGTCGCGGCTAAAGAGGTTGCGCACGCCTGTGTAAGGGATCAGCAGTTCGCCCGGAGTAAACACGAGCACGCGGCGGCGGAACGGGTCGCTGACATAAAGGTTCGTTCCATCCCAGGCCAGCCCCATCGGGGTCGCCACCGAGTCAGCACTGCCACGGCCGATCGGGTTGGCGCTGTCCGACACCTGGTTGAGGTTGCCGGCGATCTGACCGACAATCACGTCCGCTTCCTGACCGTTCTGAGTGGGAATGTTGTTGAAGATCAGCACACGGTCATTGCCACCATCGGCCACGAACAAGCGTGTCCCATCCGACAGCGCGTAGCGCGGGAAATTCAGGGAAGCCTTGCAGGATATTGGAGGAACATCGTTACCATCGGCGTCCTTGGTGTGATCACCGAGGCAGAGATTCTTGGTATTGTCCGCATCGCCGCTCGTCATGTCGGGCTGGCCCACCACGACATCCGCCGTGGCGCTGTTGGCGTCCGGTATGTTGTTCCAGATGAGCACCCGGTTGTATCCCAGGTCCGTCACAAAAAGCTTGCGTCCATCGGAGGTGACGCTCACCGGTTCCAGCATGCTGGCAGCGGTGGGCTTGAAATTGTCCAGGGAGAGGTTCTGTGTCGTTGCGGTGGTGAAATTCGGTTGGCCCAGCACGATGTCGGCGGGCTGAAAGTTCTGCGTAGGGATAGTGCGCCACACCATCACGCGGTTGTTCTGGGAATCGGCAACATAGAGACGTGTACCCTGAATCCAGACACCCTGCGGGCCGCGAAACGCGCGGTTGGACGGCGCCGGCTTGCCTTCGTTTGCAAGGCGGGACTTGAAGTCAGGCTGGCCGAGCACAATATCGGCCGGCTGATTGGTGGATGTGGGGATATTGCGCCACAGCAGGATGCGGTTGTTATCCGTATCGGCGACCACAAGCACATTGCCGTCGGTGGCAACACCAGTGGGACGGTTCATCTTGGTCTGATCCACGCCTGTCGCCGTTGTCGTGAAATCCGGCTGACCCAGCACCACGTCGGCCCGACCCACGCAGACCAGACATCGCACGTAGTTGTCCGGCGGCTGGTCAAGTTCATCGGTTGGCTTGGGGATGAACCGGAGCACATCGTTGAAGATGAGAACGCGGCTGTTTTGTGGAGCGGCGGAGACACGGTTATCGTCGACAAGGACAAGCTTCCCGTTGCCGAACGCGATACCGCTCACGGCGCCGATGAGTGTATCGGACGCACCCGACGCCTGTTCAGTGAAGGTTCGTTGTCCGATCACGGCGCGAGCGGCCATCCCGTTGAAGAACTCACCCGCCTGGCACAACTCTGCCGCTAGGAACCAGAAGACACAAAGATTTCGCATTGATGGAACTAAGACTGTATTTGCCTTCAAACCAGTATATCAACGTTGTGCGGAACAGGTGGGTAGACGCGGCTAGAGGCGCGCCGGTTGCAGGGATTCGCGCCGGCTACTGCCGCGTAATCGTTAACGACACCCAGGACAGGTTCCCGGCCGCATCGGATGCCTGAATCAGGATCACGTTGGAGCCGAGAGCAAGCGGAACATCGATTCGCCAGTTGGCCCCTCCGGTGGCGAGCCCGCTACGGTTGGCACTGGACGTCCAGGTGATATCCTTGATCCCGACGTTGTCACTGGCGGTCCCCGTGATTGTAAACGTCGTGGCGAAGGTGGAGAAAGCCGAGCTTGCGGGCGAAGAGATGGCAAGTGTGGGGGCGCTACGATCGGCGCCCGAGGACGTTGGAGGAGCGGACGGGCTGCAATCGACAACAATCGCGGCTGAGATGGACTTGCCGGAAGTGTCCACCGCCATCACTGTAATATGATTCGACCCGGGATCGAGGGGAATCGGCGGCGTTGTCCAGTTGGCAGAGGCCAATTGCGATCCGCCGTTGATGGCACCGTTTAGCCAGTTGATCCGCGTCACCGCCGGTCCGGCGCTAAGCGTTCCAGACAGCGCGACGGAACGCTCCGCGGTCCGAAACGTACCGGAAGCGACCGGGGAAGTGATCTGCAGAAGCGCCGGCGTCCCGGTGGCTACGGACTGGCGGGTTACACGGATGGATTGCGTCGCACGAACCCCGGCCGCATCCACGGCCGTCACTGTAATCACGTTCTCTCCAATCACCAGCAACAGCGGGGAAGTGTTCCAGGCGCGCCAGCCGGTGGCGACGCCCGATCCGCCCATCGAGTTCACCCAACTGACCTGCCCGGCGGATTGGCCGCCGGAGGTTCCGCCGGTCACCACCACACTCGAATCAGTGGTGGCGAGCGATAGCTGGGGCGATGTGATTGACAGGGCTAGCGCCGCGGGGGGCGGCGGCGAACTGGCGCTTGCATACATGGACTGAATCGCCGCGACATCCTCGGCATGGAGCGTGGTGACTTTGCGGTAGTAAGGGTACATCACGGCCGACGGATTATCGGAGTGCGCCAGGCCGAATGCGTGGCCCAGTTCGTGTAGCGCCACACTGTACAGGTCGAGCGCGCCGCCGCTGGTCCAGGATTCGTCATCGTCAAAATGAAGGTCGCCGGCGATCGGCTCCGGGTTCGGCGGCGATGGATAGAAAGTGTGCCCCAGCGTCTTTCCGGTTCCGTCAAAGGCGTAGCCGTCACCATGATCTCCAGAGGCAAACATGACGTTGATGCCGATGCGCGAGTCGGCCGAAGCGGCCGCGTAGAAAGTGAGCTTCACCACCCGCGCCCACTCTGCCATCGCCCGCTGGATCTCCGAACGGATCTTCTCGGGACTGATCCGCCCGGTGTAGCTGGAAAAGAAATAGCCGATGCTCACCGCACCTAGACCGGGACCGTCCCATCCCTCCCCCACCCTGTTCACAATCTGGCCCACCATGCCGTTGCCAGTGAGCGCGCCGGCGCAGGATTCCACCGGATTGCGGTTGATCAGATCAGTGGACGCGGGGAATAGATAGGAAACCTCGTCCCAGGAGGCCAGCCGGACAAGGTCCGCCGGCTTGCCGCGCACCAGTAGCTGCCACGGCAGTAAATCTGGATGCTCTTCAATTACCGCCGATTCCGTGGTCACTATCGCGGTCATTTCCGGACGGGTGACATCGGGATAGAATTCCACTAATAGGAGCTGCTCGGCGGGATCGAAGAAACCTTCCCGAAGTATCTGCTGGTCTATCAACACGGGACTGATCTTCTGCTCCGGCTCCAGTAAGTAGGCGGCATCCACCGGAAGGCCACTGAAACTGGACATCGTTTCCGCCGTGGCGATAAGCGCGCGCGGGGGCACAAACTGCACTGCGCGGGCGTTTCGCGACTCCAACAGGGCCACATCAACGGGGGTAGGGGGATTTGGAAAGATCACCAGCCAGTGCCACCGCAGGGCGTTCAACCGCTTGGGACTGGCGGAGGCGGCCGCATCACGCTGCCCAGACTTAACGAAGGGCTTCGTTTTCAGCCAAAGGGAGTCGGTAGGGAGAACCGGGTGCTGGGCTGCCGCTGAGTACACCAATAGCGTCCAGGCGGCAACCACGCCACCAGCGAAGTGGTTTTTCATTTCGGACTCAATTTCCTTATCGTCTGAGTGAGAGCAATTTGACCCTGAACACACTCTTTTAGTGGAGCCCTGTTTCTAGTTGGAGAAAACTGGTCATGCAGAAGCTTATTGTCCTCATTCTAACGGCGTCTTTCGCCTTTTCAGCCCCTACTGGATCGATCTATTCTATCGATACTATCGCCGGTGTCGACCCCTCCAGAGACTTCGGCATTGCCCTCAATACCATCCTTGAAGATGCCCAGGGGGTCGCCGCCGATCCCAACGGAAACCTATTTATTGCAGATACTTCCAGGCATCGTATTCTGCGCGTCAGCGCGGCTGGGGTGCTCAGCGTGGTGGCCGGTACGGGGCAGGCGGGCTTCAGCGGAGACAACGGTCCCGCCGAAACCGCCACCCTCAACCAACCCTATGGACTATCCCTTGACAGCAGTGGGAACCTATTCATCGCCGATTTCGGGAATAGACGCGTCCGCCGGCTCTCCCCCACTGGACGTATCCAGACTGTCGCCGGTGGGGGTAGTCTATCCCTGAGCACGTCCACTCAACAGGCGCTTGATGTCAGCCTCCGCGGCCCACGCAACCTCGCCATCGATCCTGCCACGGGCACGTTGTACATCTCCGATTTCCTCGATCACCGAATCCTCAGCGTCAGCGCCACCGGCGTCATTTCCGTCTTTGCCGGTACCGGATCGTCAGGGCCGTCCGTGGATACGGTTGCCGCCTCGGCCGCCAAATTCTCGTCACCGGCCGGTCTGCTGGCGTTGCTCGACGGAACCGTGCTCGTGGCCGACAGCGGGAATCACGCCATCCGAAAGATCAACGCCGGGGTGGTGAAGCGAATCGCCACCGATGCTTACTTTTCGTTTATCTATTTGCCAACCGCCATCTGTCTGGATAGCCAGGGGAATCTGCTGGTGGTGAGTTTGGGCTACGACCAGTTAGTAAGAGTTACCGCTGCCGGCGATGCCACTGTAGTTACTAAAGGTGCGCGCGATGTCGTCACCGACGGCAATGGCAATATCTATCTCACCTCATCTACGCAGGTCCGGAAGATCTCCGCCACTGGCACGATGACCACGCTCGCGGGAGTTACCGGCCAGTTCCGGGGAGAAGGAACGCCGGCGTCGCAAGCCCTCCTCTATGCCCCCGCCGACATCGAGTTCGACGGCTCCGGCAACCTGCTGATCGCCGACACCTGGAATCACCGTGTGCGGCGCATCCGGAACGGAGTCATCGAGACTGTGGCCGGCGACGGCGACCCCGGATTCCGCGGCGACGGCGCACCCGCCATTCGAGCCGCACTCGCGGGCCCGCAAGGCGTCGCAGTCGATTCCAAAGGCGTTGTCTACATCGCCGACACCGACAACCACCGCGTGCGCCGCGTGGCGCTGGATGGAACCATCAGCACGATCGCGGGAACCGGCACGGGCGGCTTCAATGGGGACGCCCGCGAGGTGGAGTCCGCACAATTGAACGCACCGGCTTCCGTGGCCGTGAACCGGTCGGGAGCCGTCTTTATCGCCGACACAGTGAATCACCGCGTGCGCATGATTAGCAATGGTTTCCTGGTGACCATTGCCGGCACAGGTCAGAAGGGCTATTCCGGAGACGCGGGTGGTGCGCTTGGAGCGAGGTTCGATACGCCGCGCGGACTCACCTTCGATGCCGCCGGCAATCTCTTTGTTGCTGATTCCGGCAATCGCCGGGTCCGCAAAGTCAGCGCATCTGGCCTCATTTCCACGGTGGTAGGCCCGGAGGCCGGGCTGACACAACCCAACCACGTCGCCGTCGATTCTACGGGCGTCCTGTATGTCACCGACGCCGGCAGTTCGCGAGTGGTACGCGTCAATACGGACGGCACAGTGGAAACCCTGGCGGGCACGGGCTCCCGGGGATTCAGCGGCGATGGCGGCATGGCAGCGAGCGCACTGCTCTCCGAACCGGCTGGCATTTGCCTGGATGCGGAGGGAGCCATCTACGTAGCGGACCGCATGAATCACCGTATTCGAAAACTCACGGTGAGCGCGGCGCAGGTCCCCATCATCATCGTGGAACCTGCGGCGCCGCTCCGCGCGCTGCATGGGGCAACACTGGAGTCAACGCCGGTGGCCCCGGGGATGCTGATCACAGTGGAGGCGAAAGGGATCGGACCGGCAATACCTTTGTCCGCGAAGGTGACAGCCGCAGGCACCGTCGATACGACGCTCGCCGGAATTCAGGTGCGCTTTGACGGCAAGCCTGCGCCCATCCTCTACGCGCAGGAGAATCTGATCAACGTGCAGGCGCCCTACCGCCTGGCCGGATCCACCCAAGCGCTACTGGAGGTGGTCCGCGACGGAGCAGTTAAGGTGTCAGCCACCGTTCCCGTTGCGGTCACTGCGCCCGGCATCTTCACCACCTCGGACGGGTCAGCCACGGCGTTGAACGAAGATGGCACGTTGAACAGCGCGTCCACTCCCGCCGCGCGCGGCTCGCTGCTGACGTTCTACGCCACCGGAGAAGGCGCGATCGATCCCGCCGGTCAGGACGGCAAACTGGCCGATCTTCCTTACCCGGTGCCGCTGGCCGCGGTGCAGGTGGATATCGGGAACAAGGGCGCGGACATCACTGCTATGGGTTCGAATGTGTCCAGTCCGTCCATCCTCCAGTTGACCGTGCGGATCCCGCAGTCGCTCACCGCCGGACCGCAGCCGATCGTGTTTACCGCCGGAGGCAAGGCGACGCAGAAAGGCGTGACGGTATTTGTGAAGTAGCATGTACCGTGGTACATTGGTACACATGTACCACGCAACTATCCGGTACGCGCTTCTGCTGGCGGCGATGCTGCCACTCGCCGCCGTTGCCCAAAACCCGTATACAACCGCCCCGCGCAACTACACCCTGGAACTCGACAACGACTGGGTGCGGGTGTCGCGCGCCATCTATCGCCCGGGCGATAAGCTGCCCGAGCATCAACACCCCGATCTGCCCACGGTCTTCGTCTATCTCACCGACGGCGGCCCGGTTCACTTCAGCCACATCCACCCCGCATTTACGGCCAAACGCAGTCCGGTGAAGAAAGGCGGCATCCGTTATCATTCAGGTTCCCTGGAAACCCACGTGGTGGAATACCCGGGTGATATTGAATCTGAATTTCTGCGAATCGAATTAAAGACGGAACGGCCGGAAAAGAAATCCGAACACGTGCGCAAACCGCCCGAGGACAGGACGCCGTTCGAAAACGGTCAGATGCGCATCAGCCGTGCCGTCTGCGCGCCGCGGCAGGCTTGTCCCTCTACCACTTACCCGGCGGTGATCGTGAATCTGAACGACCGCAGCTTCGCCTGGCACACGGCGGGTGCGCCTCAAAAGGCAGTGTCCGTGGAAACCGTCCGCATCGAACTCAAAACCAAACCGTCTGGAGAAAAGAAATGACCACCATCGTTAAAGAAATCGAACGCATTCAAACCGGCGTTCGCATCGAGAAGCGCATCCTCAAGGTACTCAAGGCCCTCGCCGAATTCCACGACCTCACCCTCGGCGATCTCCTGGAAGGCATTGTCCTACACGCCTTCGACAATAAGACCCCATTCGGAGCTGAGTCCTTGAAATTGATCGAGCGCTTCCGCGAAATCTACGGGCTCGATCTGACGGCGGCCGACAGTCACCGCCTGAAAGAGAAATCAACGGCTCCACGCAAGAAGAACGCCTAACCCCCGAGGAGTCCGATTGCGCTAAAGTGGTGCGAGTAATTTTCATGAAACGGACGGATTATGTCCCGAAACCGGCTGTCGTATTATGTTGTCCCGATTGTCGTCGTGCTGGGGGCGATCGGACTCGCCATCGTAGGAATGGCGCAAACGGATGAAGCCGCGTCCGAGCCCAAAGGTAGTGAAGCTCCGTGGAGCCCGGCTTTCCGCAGTTTTAAAGCGTTGTATGCAGCCGGTGGCTATGACAAGCGAACCGGTTCGGGCCAGCCGCTCGGCCTGATTCCAACCCCGTCCGATATGAGCCATCTACGCCGGTTGGGCGCTCCGCCGCGCGTTCCCGGCATCACCCTGCCACCCACATACGATCTACGCGGTCTCGGACGGCTCCCCGCTATTCGCAATCAGGGCAATTGCGGCAGTTGCTGGGCATTCGCAGTCATGGGATCAACCGAGTCCGCGCTGTTGCCGGGGTCGGTGAATGATTTCTCCGAGAATCACATGAAGAATACGGCCGGCTTCGACTGGACCCCTTGCGATGGCGGCAATGCCCATATGGCCATGGCTTATGCCGCCCGCTGGTCCGGTATCGTCAAGGAATCGGAAGATCCCTATCAGGCCGTGGACGCTAACACTTCGCCCGCCACCGTGCAGATCGCGCGCCACCTGCAGGATGCCGTCCTTGTCCCTCGCCGCGCCAATTCCACGGATAACGATGGCTGGAAAGACGCGGTAATGCAATACGGCGCCATTTATGTCCACATGATGATGGACGACGTGAATTACTACAACAGCACCAACAAGTCGTACTATTATTCCGGCAACAAGTCCATCAATCATGCCGTTGCCATCGTGGGGTGGGACGACAACTTCGACCGCAACAAGTTCAACGTGCCGCCCCAGGCGAACGGCGCCTTCATCGTCCGCAACAGTTGGGGCGGCAATTGGGGGGACAACGGCTATTTCTACGTTTCCTATTATGATTCCGCTTTCGGCCGTACTTCAGATATGTGGGCGTTCGCCGGTACCGAGGACGCCACCAATTTCACCCGGGCTTATCAATACGATGATCTTGGATGGGTGAGCAGCTACGGCTACTCAAGCAACACGGCATGGTTCGCGAACGTTTTCGCGGCATCGGCCAGCGAGGCGGTGAGCGCAGTGAGTTTCTACGTCGGATCGCCGGCGTCACCGTATACCATCCGCATCTACACCAACGTACAGGGCAACCCTTCCAACGGCGTGCTCGCCGGCACTACCACCGGCACTTCTGCGACGGCCGGCTACCACACAATCCGCCTGGCTGCGCCAGTCAACGTAACTTCGGGCAGCAATTTCTCGGTGGTGGTGCAGTTGCAGACCCCGGGTTTCAATTATCCGATCCCGATCGAGTACGCCATTCCGAACTACAGCAGCCGGGCGTCCTCGCGGGCCGGCCAGAGCTACATCAGCTCCAACGGAAGCACCTGGACGGACCTCACTACCCGTTACTCCACCGGCAACGTGTGCGTCAAAGTTTTTGCCACCGGAGCAACCACGCCGAACGCCGTGCCCGTCACCATCACCACCAACCCTCCAGGCCTGAACGTTATGGTCGACGGGGCCACATACACGGCGCCCAAACTGTTTTCCAACTGGACGGCCGGCGGCAGTCATTCCGTCACAGTCCCTTCGACGCAGGGATCGAGTGGGACGCGCTATGTCTACGCTGGTTGGAGTGACAACGGCGCGCAGACTCACAACATCGTGACGCCCGCGGCGGCAGCCACCTTCACAGCCACCTTCAACACGCAGTTCCAGTTGACCACCAGCGTCACCCCCGCGGGTGGCGGCACGGTGACAGCCAACCCGGCCTCCGCCGACGGCTACTACGCGAGCGGAGCACTGGTGCAGCTCACGGCCATGCCGTCCGCCGGCTTCGCGCTGAACAACTGGACAGGAGACGCCAGCGGAACGACATCGCCGGTCAGCACCAGCATGGGCGTTCCGCGCACGGTGACCGCCAACTTCCGCACGCTGTCGTCCAACACCGTCACCTCCAATCCGCCCGGGCTCAGCATCGTTGTCGACGGCACAACATACACCGCGCCGCAGTCCTTCAACTGGACCAACGGCACAACGCACAGCGTGAGCGCGCCAACTTCGCAAGGCTCCGGCGGGATCCGCTACGTCTACGCCAACTGGAGTGACGGCGGCGCACAGAGCCACACTGTGACCGCGTCCGCCGGAGCCGCGTTCACCGCCGGCTATACCACGCAATATCTATTGACAACCACCGTGAACCCCGCCGGCGCCGGATCCATCACGGCAACGCCAACTTCTCCCGATGGCTACTTCAATTCCAATACATCGGTGTTGTTGCGCGCCGTTCCCAACGGTGGCTTTTCCTTCTCCTCATGGAGCGCCAGCCTCGCTGGCTCGGTCAATCCGCAGAGCGTCGCCATGACCGCCGCGCGCACCGTCACCGCCAGCTTTGCCGCACCCACCGGCGGCGTCGTCAACGACGAACCCGCGGGGGCGGTGACGATCACGGGTATTCCCTACTCGGTGTCTCAGGCAACACTGGGAGCAACGCAGGGCATCGCCGATCCGGTGCATGCCTGCACCAGCGCCAAGGATACGAAATCGGTTTGGTACCGCTATTTCGTCACTTCCCCCGGAGCCCTGCGCATCGACACCTACGGCAGTGACTACGACACTGTCCTCAGCGTCTACGACGGCCTCGTCGCCGACACCAGGGAAATGGCCTGCAACGACGATCCTCCCGATCAGTCCACGGTCAACAGCGCCGTCACGGTTGTCGTCACCATGGGCCAGCAGCTCTACATTCAGGTGAGCGCGGTTGGCGATTCAGCCATCGGCGGAAACGCATTCCTGAATGTCCGTTCACAAGCCACAGTTGTCAGCAACAATGATGAATCCAACACCGCCGCCGTCATCTCCAGCCTGCCCTACAACGCCACCCAATCCACAGCTTCGGCCACCACCAATAACCTCGATCCCATTCACAGTTGCACCTCCAGCCAGGACGGCCACACTGTCTGGTTCCGCTATGTTTCCAACTTCAGCGGCACGCTGCGTGTCAACACCATCGGCAGCAGTTACGACACCGTGCTCGCCATCTACGGCGGCTTCGCGAGCGCCGGCAATGAACTGCGCTGCAATGACGACGGCAACAGCCTCAGCTACCAATCCGACACCTCGGTGACGGTCACCTCCGGGCAGACGTATTGGATCCAGGTCTCGTCGTACCAAGCGAGTGCGGGTGGAACGCTCATGCTCAACGTCCTGGCCACGGGCATCGCCGTGCCCAATGATGAAATCTCTACCGCCGTCGCAATCCCCTCGCTGCCGTATACCATCCAGCAGGACATCACCCGCGCCACCGCCAGCGCCACCGATCCAGGCCACAGTTGCGAATCCAATTTCAAGGGCCTGCGCACCGTCTGGTTCAGAGTAGTCCCCACTTTCACGGGCACCCTGAATGTGAACACGTACGGCAGCGAATACGACACCGTCCTCAGCGTCTATCGCACCAACGTGTCGCAAGCGAACGAAGTGGCCTGCAGCGACGACGCTAACGGCGCCACGTACAGCTCCGCCGCCGCGGTCTCTGTCACCGCGGGCCAGACGTATTACATCGAAGTGAGCGAGTACGACGATTTCACGCCTGGAAACGGGGGACTGATGGTGTTGAACGTGAGCGCGGCCAACCAGTCGAGCGCCTTCACCAATGATGAGCCTTCCACCGCCACCCGGATTTCTTCTCTGCCCTTCACTTCGAGCGTGAGCACACTCCAGGCGACCATCAACGCCGGCGATCCGGTTCACTCCTGCACCACCGGGCGCACGGATTCGGCCACAGCGTGGTACATCTATACCGCAAGCTACACTGGCACGCTCAACATCAACGCCCAGGGGAGCGATTACTACACCGTGCTCAGCGCCTATTCCGGGACGCCGTCGGCAGCTACGGAGCTGGCATGCAGCGCCAATTGGACGACGACGCCGCGATCGCAGATCACGATTCCGGTGATCCAAGGGCAGACTTATTACATCGAAGCCAGCGCCTGGAACATCTCGGGCGCCGGGCAGCTTGTGCTCAGCGCGACGCAAGGCACGACAGCGCCGCCATTCACGCCCACCGCCATGCGCTTTGTACCCATGACGCCGTGCCGCATTCTGGAAACGCGCGCGCAGTATGCCGGAACCACGTGGAGCGGGAACTACGGCCCGCCATCGCTCGCCGCCGGCGCGGTGCGGACTATTCCCGTCACAGCATCGCCCAACTGCGCCATCCCGGCAAGTGCCAAGGCGTTCGTGTTGAACGCCACGCTCGACACGTTGATCAACGCGACCGGCCCCGTGGACACGCTCACGTTGTGGCCCACCGGCGAGGCCCGCCCCGAATTCCGCACACTAGCGACAACGACGGGGGGCTACATCGCCAACACGGCCATCGTGCGTGCCGGCACGGGCGGGTCGATCAGCGTCTACAGCAGCAACAGCACCAACCTCGCGCTGGACATCTTCGGCTACTTCACCGATGATGCGAATTCAGGCGGCCTGCTCTACTACCCCATTGGGCCGTGCCGCGCGGTGGACACGCGCGGGCCCATATACTCCCAGCTTCCACAGCCCTACGGCAATCAGCGGATGAACAGGTCGGAGACGCGGACCTTCCGCATTCCCGGCTCTCCGATTCGCACCGCCAACTGCCAGATACCGGCGGCCAATGCGTATTCGCTGCAGATGACGCTCGCGCCCGGTGAACTCACCGACGGCGCTCCGGTAGCTTACGTCACGGCGTGGCCCACGGGCCAGACGCAGCCGGTGATCTCGAACACGAACTCTGTCTTCGGCTATGCGCTGGCGAACAGTGCCATCGTGCCCGCGCGCGTCTCCGACGGCAGCATCAACGTTTTCGCTTACGATGCCACCAACCTCATTCTGGATGTGAACGGCTACTTCGCTCCCGACGATGGCACCGGCCGCGGATTGTCCTTCTACCCCGTACCGCAGTGCCGGTTTCTCAACACGCAGGACACCTCGTTCACGGGCGCATTCGGCGGCCCTGTGATGACACCGGGGACCGACCGTACGGTGACACTGCCGGCGTCGACGCGCTGCCCAGGACTGCCCACCGGTCCGCAAGCATGGGCCATCAACGCGACGGCCACGCCCGGTGGTCAGGGAATGCCGTTCCTGAGTATGTGGCCCGCGGGAGTGGTGTGGCCGGGCGTCTCGCAGCTCAACGCGTTCCAGGGGCAGACGGTGTCCAATTCCGCGATCGTCCCGGGGTCAACCAGCGGGAGCATCAATATCAAGGTGGCGGGGACTACTCATGTGGCGCTGGAGATTACGGGCTACTTTTCGCGCTAACGTAAAGGCAGGTTGGGTCCAACTCACCCAGCCTGTTTGACAGGCCCTCCGGGATGTAATACGCTCGGTAATACGGTGAGAGAATGGCGATACGGACTGTGAGACTCGACCACGAAGATGAGGCTACTTTGCGGCAAATCCGCGAAGCCACCGGGTTGCCGATTTCCGAAGCGCTGAAGCAGGGGCTCCGATCTCTGAAACAGCAGGTCCGGGGCGCACAGGGGCAACGTCCTTATGACCTTTACGAGCGGCTCGATCTCGGCCCTGGTGGATATTCGAACGCACCCTCCTCCGAGACGCGGCACGGTGTAATTATGATGCTTCGTAAGAAGTTGCGGAAATGATTCTGGTCGATACGGGGCCGTTAGTCGCTCTCTTCGATCCCCACGACGAAAACCACAACCGGTGCCGCATCACCCTGAAGGAAATCCGAGAGCCCATACTCACCACCATCCCCGTACTCACCGAGGCGTTCCACATGCTGGGACCGGCCAGCATCGGCTCCGATCGTCTGAGGGAGTTCGTCGAAATCGGTGGGTTGTCCGTGTGGTTCCTCGATCGAGCGTGGTTAACTCGAGCTTTCGAACTCATGGACCGATACGCTGATCATCCGATGGATTTGGCCGACGCATCGCTCGTCGCCGCCGCCGAAGCGCTGGGCACGCGGAGAGTCTTCACCATCGATCGCAAGGACTTCGAAACGTATCGCGTACGGCGCGGGCATCGCCACTTCCCTGTGGAGATCGTATCCTGACAATCGTTCGCCTGGCTCAACGCTACGCCGTTGATCGTGACGTATTGGTCCCCGTGGCTCAGCCTCCTGCCTGGCACTCATCTCAGCCTGCTGGGTCGAGACTCGTCTCGACCGCCTCGCGCCTGCGAGGGACGAAAAGTCGCTCCGCGATCGGCGCCATCTCTGAGCTCGCGTGTTGCGTCACGCGCACCAAGCCATGACTCGCCAAGGTCTGAACTTCAAGTACAATCGCCCTGCCGTTCAATCCTCACTCTTTTTCAACCCCGCCAAGGCCCCCACATGCGCCGACACGCCCGATGCCAGCCCGTTCAAACTGTACCCGCCCTCCAATACACTCACCAGCCGCCCGTGGGCATGATGGTCCGCAATCTCCATCATCAGCAACGTCAGATCGCGAAAGTCCTCGTCTGTGAGCGCGAACCGTCCCAGCGGATCACCCATCCGGGAGTCAAAGCCCGCCGAGACCATCACAAGATCGGGCCGGAATGTTTTGGCCGCCGAATTCAGCGCCGTTTGAAACGCACCCACGATCTGCGCGCGTCCACTACCTGCCGGAAAGGGATGGTTCAGGATCTTGCCTTCCCCTTTGCCCTCGCCTTTTTCGTGATGCAGCCCGGTGCCCGGATACCACGGATGCTGGTGAGTGGAGAAGAACATAACCGACCCGTCGCGGTAAAAGACATCCTGCGTACCGTTGCCGTGGTGCACATCCCAATCGACGATGAGCACGCGCTCCACCCCATGCTTACGCTGCGCATGCCTCGCGCCGATCGCAACGTTGTTGAACACGCAGAATCCCATGCCGTGATCCGTAGTGGCATGGTGACCCGGCGGACGCACTGCGCAAAAGGCATTGCGAGCCTTCTTCGCCAACACCGCATCCACTGCATTGCAGACACCGCCTACCGCCCGCAGCGCCACCTCATAACTGTCCGGGCACACGCTTGTATCGCCGCTGGATAACGTGTCGCGCCCGGCCTCAATCTCGCTCTTTGACCGGCGGATGTAGCCGCGGTCATGGCACAACGCTACCTCATCCTCAGTTGCCGTGCGCGCAGCCAGAGCCACCGCGCGATCCGCCACGCCATTGCGCTGCAACGCCAGAGTTACGGCATCGTAGCGTTGGTGGGATTCAGGATGCCCTTCGCCTGTCCGGTGCTTCTTGAAGCCGGAGTCCAGCAACAGTGCAGTGTGGAGTCTGTCGGCCATGAGTGTCCCATATTATCAATACGACTCCACGCGCGCGAAGGGCCGGATGCAATGCAGTTGTGTTACTATCCCGATTTGGTTATGCACTTCAACCATAATCTAATTCAAATCCAGCGGAGGGCCTGTGAAGGTCTACGAGAGCTCTGATATCCGAAATGTCGGTCTTGTCGGACATGGAAATTCCGGCAAGACCTCACTCGCAGCGGGCATGCTGTTTGCCGCGGGAGTCACGAACCGCCTGACCCGAGTTGACGAAGGAAACACGGTGACGGATTTCGACGAAGAAGAAGTCAACCGGAAAATAACGATCTCTACCGGCGTCTGTGCCCTCGAATGGAAGAAGCTGAAGTTCAATCTTTTGGATACGCCAGGATTCAACCTGTTCATCAATGACACCAAGGCGTCGCTGGTTGCCGCCGATGCCGCCCTCGTGCTGGTGGACGGCGTTTCCGGAGTGGAAGTCCAGACAGAAAAGACGTGGGGCTATGCCAATGAATTCGATATGGCCCGCGCCATCGTCATCAACAAACTCGATCGTGAGCGTTCCAGCTTCGAACGCGCGCTGGAAAGTGTGCAAGGCGCCTTCGGACGCGCTGCCATCCCAGTCCACCTTCCCATCGGCAGCGAAAAGAATTTCACTGGCGTCATCGATCTGGTGCGCATGAAAGCCTATTCCTACACACTCGACGGTGACGGAAAAGGCAAGGAAATTGATATCCCCGCCGACATGGCCGAAGAAGCCAAAACCGCGCACGAGGCGCTCGTGGAAATAGTGGCTGAAGGCAACGACGAGTTGATGGAAGAGTTCTTCGACAAAGGCACGATCGGCATCGACCATCTTGTCGAGGGCCTCCACAACGCCATCATGGACCGCCGTCTCTTCCCGGTGATGTGCGCCTCCGCCCTGCACAACATCGGCACCGATCAGATCATGAATTTCGTGGGCGAGCACTTCCCCAACCCAACCACGCACACGGCACGCGCCAAGGACGGCGACAAGGAAGTAGCCCGTCCTATTGCCGATTCCGAACACGTGGCCATGTTCGTCTTCAAAACTGTCGCCGATCAGTTCTCCGGACGCGTCACGTATTTCAAGGTGATGTCCGGCGTGCTGAAGAACGATGCAAACCTCCTGAATCAGCGCAGCAGCACCTCCGAACGGCTCGCTCACATCAGCGTGATCAAGGGCAAAACGTTGGATGCCGTCACCGAACTGCACGCCGGCGATCTCGGCGCCGTCGCCAAACTGAAGGACACCGTCACGGGCGACACGCTCACCGAAAAGAGCGACCACTTTGTCTTCCCTCCGGTGCAACTCCCCGAGCCGTCCATCTCCTTCGCCGTCGGCGCCAAGACGCGCCAGGACGAAGACCGTATGGGCAACGCCATCCAGCGCATTCTCGAAGAGGACCAATCGCTGCGCTTCTATCGCGATCCGCAAACCAAGGAATTCCTCGTCGCCGGAACTGGCCAGCAGCACGTCGAAGTCGTCGTCAACAAGCTCAAGAAACGCTACCAGGTGGAAGTGACGCTTTCGGCGCCCAAGGTCCCGTACCGCGAGACCATCCGCGGATTCGCCGATGTGCAAGGGCGGCACAAGAAGCAGACCGGCGGCCACGGCCAGTTCGGCGACTGCTGGATCAAGATGGAACCGCTAGCGCGCGGCGGCAAGTTCGAATTCGCCAACGCTGTCTTTGGTGGCTCGGTACCGCGCCAGTTCATTCCGGCCATCGAGAAGGGAATTCTCGAAGCGGCCGAGAAGGGCTACCTCGCCGGCTTCCCCGTGGTCGACTTCAAGGTCACCCTCTACGACGGTTCCTATCACGACGTGGACAGCTCCGAAATGTCGTTCAAGCTGGCCGGCCGCAAGGCGTTCAAAGCAGCCATGGCGGTGGCCAAACCGGCGCTGCTCGAACCCATCATGAAGGTGGAAGTGCAGGCCCCGGTGGAATACGCCGGCGACCTGATGGGCGACATGAACGGACGCCGCGGACGCATCTCCGGCATGGACACCAAGGGCGGCACGCAGATTGTCCGCGCCATGGTCCCAATGTCTGAAATGCTCACCTATCAGAACGACCTCATCTCCATGACGCAGGGCCGCGCGTCCTTCTCGATGGAGTTCGATCATTACGACTACGTGCCTTCGCTACAGGCCGACAAAATAATCGCCGCCGCCAAGGCTGCCAAGACCGGCGAGGAGGAAGAAGAAGAGTAGCCGGCGCAACACGGCGTCCTTTTTCGGGTTACCTGAATCAAAGCCCGCGCCGGAGCATTATCTGGCGTAAGCTGAAAGTAACCGCGCATGCGAACTCTTCACCGCATCTTTGCCGTATTTACGGCCCTCGCCCTCGCCGGCCAGCAACCAGCCCAGAACCCTAATCAGGAACCTATCCGCATCACTGTCAACCTTGTCCAAGTGGATGCAGTGGTCACGGATTCCAAGGGCAAACTCGTCCCCAACCTCAAAGCCGAGGACTTCGAAATCCTCCAGGACGGTAAGTCGCAAAAGATCCGCAGCTTCAGCTTTATTCGTACAGAGAGCGCCGCGCCCCCGCCGCCCATTGCGCCCACAAAGAAGGGTCAGCCCGCGGCACCCCCTCCGCCGCCCCGAAACGTCGCCATCAAACCGAATCAGGTGCGCCGCACCATTGCCATCGTTGTCGACGATCTCAACCTCTCCTGGGAAAGCATGGCCTTTTCGCAACAGTCTCTCAAGAAATTCATCAACGACAAAGTGCAGCCCGGAGATCTCGTCGCCATCATCCGTACCGGCGCGGGCATCGGCGCACTCCAGAGCTTCACGGCAAACAAGCGTGAGATGCTCGCCGCCGCCGAACGCGTGAAGTGGAATCCGATGGGCCGCGGACGCATCAGCCCGTTCAGTGAGCCCCAGGAAGGCGACGAAGCCTTCGCGCAAATGGACGACTTCCGCGACCGCCTCTATTCAGTGGGCACTCTGGGCGCGATCAACTACGTCATCACCGGACTGCGCGAGCTCCCGGGCCGCAAGTCCGTGGTGCTGCTTTCCGAGGGCCTGAACATCTTCAATCGCGAAGGCGCCACTGACCAGGTGCTCGACAACATGCAGCGCCTCACCGATCTCGCCAACCGGTCCTCCGTCGTCATCTACGCCATTGATGCGCGCGGCCTTCCCACGCTCAACATCGGCGCTTCCGAACGTGGCCCTTCCAGCACCAACCCCACCGCGCTGGCGGAACGCCAGGCTCGCCGCAGCCAGGAATACTTCGATTCGCAAAACGGTCTCAACTACCTCGCCGAAGAAACCGGCGGCATCTTTTATCGCGATAGCAATGACATCGCGGGCAGCCTCGGCAAAGTCCTGGAAGATCAGGAAGGTTATTACCTTCTCGGCTACTCGCCTACGGAAGAGACCTTCAACCGCAAATTCCACAAGATCTCGGTGCGCATCAAACGGCCTGGTCTCAAGATCCGCTCCCGTCACGGTTTCCTCGGGGTGCCCGACCGCGATGCCCGCCCCACGCGCCGCACCCGTCAGGAACAGATGGTGGCCGCTCTCACCTCGCCCTTCGGCACCACCGGTGTGCCGCTTCGCCTCACGACCCTTTTCTCGCACAACGCCACGCAGGGCGCCTTCATCACCTCGCTGCTCCACATCGACATGAAGAATGTGAAGTTCGAGGATGAAGAGGATGGGTGGAAGAAAGCCAGGCTCGACATCCTGATCATGACCTTCGGTGAGAACGGCATACCCGTCGATCAGACCGACAAGACATTCACCGTCCGGCTGAAAGGCCCCACCCTCAAGCAGGCCACTGAGAATGGCCTCGTCTACACCATTCATCACCCCATCAAGAAGGCGGGCGCGTATCAGCTTCGCACCGTCGTACGGGATGCCACCAGTGAAGTGGCGGGCTCCGCAAGCCAGTTCATCGATGTCCCCGACGTGGCCAAAGGGCGCCTTGCGATGTCCGGCCTTTATCTCAAGACCTCGCGTCCCGCCGCTCCAGCCGCTGCCGCGCCGAATCCTGCCGCACCCGCGCCGCCCGCCAGCGGCGGCAACGAAACGCAGCCCGCCGAAGGCCAGCAGCGGCAGGACGACCCCAAGGCCAATCCCGTCATGCGAACCTTCCATTCCGGTCAGCAGATGGTCTACTACTTCCAGGTCTTGAACGCCAAGATGAACGATCAGAAAAAAGCCGACCTCGAAGTGCAGGCACGCATCTTCCGTGACGGCCAGAAGATCTTTGAAGGGCGTCAGCTCCCGTTCACTCCGGCATCCACCGACAACGGCGTCCACTACCTCGCCGGAGGCCAGTTGCGTCTCGGCAGTGATTTGAAACCGGGTGACTACGTTCTGCAAGTCAGCGTTCTCGACAAACTCGGCAAACCGAAACAGAACGCCACCACGCAGTTCATCGATTTCACGATGGAACCCGGCTCCGCGGCCCCCACGCAGCCTAAGCCGGCAGCTCCCAAACCGTAGGGCCCAAATCCAGCGACACAAATCCAACGAACAAGTGCCTCGGATGCGACAATGGTACGGTACCGTATCTTCGGCATGGATTTCGTTCTTCACCGCTATCGCAATCTGACGACGCTGCTCGTGGTCATCGCAACGCAGTTGGTATTGATCGCCTACCAGGTAAAGAGCGGCCAGGACATGCGCCTGCTGCGCGTCTGGTCCATCACCGCAGTCACGCCCCTGGCCCGCTTCGTCGAGGCGATCCGCGCGGGCACCGTCGGCTTTGTGCAAGACTACTTCATACTCCTCAAAGCTCGCGAAGAGAACCGGAATCTGAAGCAGGATCTCGATCGCTTCAAGCTCGAGAACCAGTTCCTCAAAACCCAGTTGGGTGATTCCGAACGCGCCAAGGCACTCGCCGTTTTCCAAACCCGCATCCCCTCCAAGACCATCGCCGCCCGCGTCATAGCCAACGCCACCGGAGCCAATTCGAAGGTCGTGTATGTCGACCTCGGCATGGTCGCCGGCATCCAACCCGGCATGGCGGTCATCACTCCCGACGGTATCGTCGGCAAGGTGATTGCCGTCTACCCCACCGCCTCTCAAGTGATGCTCATCACCGATCCCAGTTTCGCCGCCGGCGTCATCTCTTTGAAAGGCCGCGCGCGTGGCGCGCTCAAGGGCCAAGGCCACGGCACGCTGCTCGTCGACTATGTCCCTTCCGAGTTCAAGGTGGAGTTGGGTGAGATGTTCTATACCTCTGGCGACGATCGCATCTTCCCCAAAGGGCTCCCCGTCGGAGAAGTGAAAATGGCCCGCCCGGGACGCATGTACAAGGAGATCTTCGTCGCCCCAACAGGCTTCCGGAACGGTCTGGAAGAAGTCCTCATCGTCGTGGAAGGGGTCCATCAGATCGAGCCGGGTTCGCAGGAGCAAGCGCCATACTCCGTGATGCCCGCGCCGCCGTCAACGCCAGGGGAAACTCCTGCGCAGCCGCAGGCACAACCGTCCTCAACCCCCGCAACGCCGCAAGTGACCGAAGCCGATCGTCTGCGCGACCGCTACAAGAAGATCGGAGAAGCCCAAGGCCTCCGCTACGGTGAGGGCGGCCGCATTCCCGACTTCACGCAAAACCCCGATTCCGTGCGTGCGTCTTCGCCTTCGCAACAACCCGCGCCCGCCCCACCGCCCTCGGCTCCACCGCATCAGCAACAATGACCGAGTACACGGGACCCCTCACCACCGGCGCCAAGCCGCGCAGCAACATCGCGCGCTTCCAGCCCATCGTGCTGTTGTTCGCGCCGCTCATCGCGATCCTGTTCCAGGTCTACGTATCCCGCTTCGTCGAATTCCTCGGCTTCCTCGACCTGCCTCTCCTGGTCACCGTCTACTTCGCACTCATGCGCCGGTCGCCGATGGCGGGGATGTTCCTGGGCACAGCCATCGGCCTCGTGCAGGACTCGCTCTCCCATCAACCACTCGGCATGTTCGGAATCGTCAAGACACTGGTGGGATACTTTTCGGGTAGCGTGAGCCAGCGCTTCGCCGTGGAGAACTCAGCCATCCGAACGCTCATCGCCTTCTTCTTTTACTTCTTCCATCAACTGCTCTACTGGATCCTGCTGCGCGCCCTGCTCGGGCAGCCCGGCGACTTCTCTCCGCCGCGTGAACTGGTGCTCGCAATCCTGAACGGCATCGTCGCCGTGCCGCTTTATCGGGTGCTCGACAAGCTGCGCGACCGCGGTTAATCGAACTTCACCTCCGGCAAACACCCAAACTCCTCGTCACGCCCTTCGATGTCCCCAGGACTCAGCACGACGAACCGCTTCTTGGCCTCGCCCGAGCGCTGCCGCAGTGGGATGGCCAGCAATTCCAGATACGGTACTTCGCAAGTTCCCAGCAGTTCAGTCAGCGGACCGGCGGTGGACGCCAGATGCTCGCTCACGAACTCGTGGCAGGCGTCGCGAGATACCGCGGCGCCGTCCTCGTCGCCGCAACTGATCGCATACGCCTCTTTGAATTTGAGATACGCCACGAAGCCGGCCTCCACACTGATGTGATCCGGAGGCTCGGCGGTACTGGCCTGATAGCCGAAGGCCGAATAGAACGCATCGAGCTCGCTCATCAGGTATCCCAGTTGCACCGTGTCGCGATGAGTCGCCTCGCGCGGTGGGGCAGGCCCGCCTGGGCCAAACGTGGAATGATAGAGCCCTTCGCTTGCCTCTTCCAACGCCTGCGAAGCAGCCCGCCGCAGATTCTCGTCAGTCACCTCGGCCGATAGCGCAATGACTTTCTCGCGCCAGCCATCGCGGGGACACTCCAGCAACAGACCGATCAAACGCCAGTCGGCTGCTTGCCGCAACAGGTCCGTCACCGGTTGATCGAGCGCTGTCATTTGGCCTCCCGCACCGAAAGTGGAATCCAACCCGTTCGCATCTTGCGCGCCCCCGTCTCCTGCTTCGACCCTTCCCAGACGGCGAATGCAATCTGCGTCCGCGTCCTCACATCGAGACCTTGAGGCGACTTGCGCACAATGACAACCGACCATCCAGCGGCACCGTGTTCGCCTTTGCCGCGCGACCCTGCGCCGGGACGCGGCGACAGCGTTCCCGGACCTTCCGCCACCAGGTCCTCCACGGGTACATCACGCGGGCCGGCGCGCCTGTTGCCGGAGGCGGCCGCCGGAGAATAGCGTGTCGCCATCTCCCGTTGCGCAGCCGATCCGGGCTCCAGTGATTTCGCCTCGAACGGGTAGTGGTCCACCGCGGCGTTGGGATAGATGGACCGGATATTGTCAGGCCGTCCGTTCACCGAAGCCTGCCAGTCCGCGCGCCAGAACGTGATGTCCACGGGCCTGCTGGATTGCCCCATTTGCGGCTCGGGCGGATCCACCTCCCGCACGCGCGGAATCTGCACCGCGCAGCCATCCGGAAATCGCCCCGGCTCCGGGACGTCGTTCACCACCGCATCCGGCCACGTCAGCCGGAACGCGATCTCCGACCCGTTGGTCACGGACCGTACTTTCACCTCCGGCGTCGAAGCCTTGGCGAGACGGGGCTCCACCAGGTCCTGCAGCAGCAGTTTCGCGGTGTGCTCGGGTGCATTACTCCAAACCGCGTCCGGCGGCGTGTCCGGTATTTTCGACACTCGCAGACTCACCACTTCATTCACTGCCTGCGGCGCCCGGCTGCATCCCGCCGCCACAATCATCAGCGCCGCGGCCAATATTCTGAATCGCAACATAACGTCTATCTCCTCATGAGCGCCTACGGACAATTGGTGCGCGAGATTTGGTACAGCTTGTCGTAAGCCGCCCGCACGTGCACCGGCTCGTTCATCGGCACCTTCACCAGCGTGTTGCCCTTCTCGTCCAACCCGCTCACCGTATCGCCTTGGCGTTTCCATCGCGGCATCACCATTTCACTCGACCCGAACAGGCACAACAGCGAAGCCAGGTCCGGGTCGTTCTTCGCATTCCGGTATGCCTTGATCGCATCGTCCACTCCGGGTCCGAACATCTGCCGGGTAAACGAAGTGGGTACGTGCACAGGCGGTATGTAGTAAACGTTGGGTTCCAGCCCGAACTGCGGAAAGAGCGGCAGTGCAATCTTCTTGACGTGCACCAGGTAGTCGATCGGGTTCTCCGGCTTCGCATTCTCCGGCTTGGAAATCCACCCGGCGAGCCGTATCTTCCCGATGCAATTGACAAAACATTGCGGCTGAATCCCCTGCTCGACCTTCGGGAAGCAGGCAATGCATTTCTCGGAAGTACCCGTCATCGGGTTGAAGAAGATCTTCTTGTACGGGCATCCCTTCACGCATTCCTGATAGCCGCGGCAGCGCCCCTGATCGACGAGTACGATTCCGTCTTCAGGCCGTTTATAGATCGACCCGCGCGGGCACGATGCCAGACACGCCGGATACGTGCAATGGTTGCAGATGCGCGCCAGGTAGAAGAACCAGTTCATGTGCGGCATAGCCATGCTCGCGCCGCCGTCTATCTGCCCTGTGCAATCGTCCTCGCCGACGTTCGGATAGGCGTAATCCTGCGATTCGGGACGCCACCCCAGGACGCGTTCCCCCGCCGGCGCCTGCTCGAAAATCGTCTGCCCCTCATACTTGCGGCCGGTCCACTTGCCGCCTTCCAGAGACTCCAGCAGCTTCAAATCCCAAGCCAGCGGATAGAACCCATAGGGCTTCGACTCCACGTTGTTCCACAACATGTACTCCTGGCCGCGGCCCGAAGTCCACGTCGTCTTGCATGCCAGGGTGCACGTCTGGCAGGCAATGCATTTGTTGGTATCAAAGACCGCGGCGAACTGCTTGTTCGGCCTGCTCTCGGGGTACCAGTAGGACATCTCGCGTCCCAGTTGCCAGTTCATTACGCGTGCCATCGCAGTTCTCCTTTACGCCTTCTCTGGTCCGCCGAAGAATCCTCCGGCAAGGTACTTCTTCATCGCGCTTGATTCGTTCCTCGGTCGGATGCCGAGTTGCACAGGCCGCCACAAGCCCTTCCCATCGATGCCGCCCGGTTCGGCTTTCGTGATCTTGACGATGGCCTCGCGGGGCGCGCCTGTTGGACAGTGCACATCCGGTAGAAAGCCTTGCCCCACCACCTGCCCGAATAGCTCCTTGCGCACTAGCGAATCGGTCATCCACGTCGGCTTCAGCCAGCCGCGCGTAGCCGATTGGTGCGACCCGGAGCGGAACATCGCCTGATAATTCGTGGCGTCGTTGCGCGCCAGGCCGTCGGCTCGTTTCTTGCGCCCTTCCACTGATCCCGGCGTCGACCCGTACATGTTGAACCACATCCTCGTCACGCCCCGCGGCGTACCAGGGTAGTAGCGCGCACGGCACATCAATCGCGCGAATTCGTAATCGCGTTTGTTCTTCTGCCAGCCGCGGAACGGCCGGTCCTCGGGATCGGAGTCGATCCAGACATAATCTCCATCCTGTATGCCGAGCGCCATGGCGTCGTCGGGGTTCATATCGACATAGCCTTCCGTGACAAAGGGGCTGCGTTTGTCGTGCCGGTACAGATCGCCGAACGGCCCAAACAGCAGCGCAATCATATCGGTGTCAATCGGCATCGTGTGCGCGCCGTGCCGGTACTTCGGAGTGTGGAACACAAACTTGTATCCGTCCTTGGCCAGTGGATGCGCCGTCTTCTTCGCTTCTTCCCACGTCAACACCACGTTGCGCCCGCAGCGCGTCTCGCACGAAAGATCGTCACGCTTCACGCCGTACTGTTCCGGCCCGGCCGGACGGAGCGCCTCATGCTTCGGCGCGATGATGATGTTCGGCTCATAGAACGTCGAATCCACTGGTTCACGATGCACCGGCAGATTCTCGCCCGCTTCGATGAACTCGTCTTCCGGACGGTAGAACTCCAGCCGCCCGGTCTTGGTGTACCACGGCTTGTTGTCCACCACCTGCTCATAGCCCACCGCTTTCGGCGAAGTACGACTTTGCAGGATCGCCGGAATCCCTTCCTTCGCGCGCGCCTCCAGTTCACCGAACTTGAATCCCTTACAGTTGGTGGAGAAATCGAGAATCCGCTGCAGATAGATATCGGTGCGGCCTTCGCGGACGAACTTCCAGCAGTCGCGGAACCGCTGATCGCCGGTCACCTCGGCCATCTTGTCGCCCACCAGCGCGAGCACTTCAATATCGCCGATGGTGTTGAAGATCCGCTTCATCGGCGTTCGCGGAAAGACCGTGAGAAATGGATTTGTCACCGACGCCGTCATGTCCGGATGCTTCATTTCCGCCCACGAATCGACGCCGAAAACGACATCGGCCCATTCGCACGACGTCGACCACCACCATTCATTCACCGCCACCATCTCGATCTTCGGAAGCATGTTCACCACCGTGTTGTAGTGCCACTTCACGTTGCCGAGGATGGAATTGGCGTTGGCGAACCACAGCGACTTCGTCGGCGCGGGAATGTGCGTCGAGCCGGTGAGCAGTTTCTTCCCCACCCGCAACGGATGATCCTCGTGGTTGTAATAGTGAGCCGATTCCGCCCTCCAATACTGCTTCGGCCGCGCGGGCTTTGCCGGATCCAATTCCAAATCGAACGGATTCTCGTTGATGTATTGCGGCGCCCCGTTGAACAGCGCTACCCGGTAATTTCCGGCGTACGAACCCACGTTGCCGCCGATCTTGCCGATATTGCCCGTGAGCGCCGCCAGCAAAAACAGGTCGCGGTCCTTGTTGTCGTTGTTGAAGAACTGATTCGGCCCCATGCCGATCGCAAACAGCGTCGTGCCGGGGTTCTTCGCGATATCTCGCGCCAGCGATTCCACCGCCGCCGCCGGAGCCCAAGTCAGCTCTTCTGTCGTCTTCGGTGTGAAGTGCGCGGCATACTCTTTCACCAGGTCGAAGATCGGCCGGCACCGGACCTTCTTCCCGTCCTTGAGGGTTACCTCCACAGAGCCTTCGAGCAGGCAATCTCCGACGGTGGAGTTCTTCCCTACCATGTCCCGATTCACCGCCTTAGGCGCATTCGACTTGCGGTCCCACCACACGCCGTCACCCCAACTGCCGCGCATCTTCTCGGGCACCAGTTGATCGGTATGCACGAGCGGCGGCGGGATCTTCTCATTCGGCTTCGTCACGTGCGTATTCTTCAGCTCTGCCGGGGCGCCGCCGAAAACTTCTTCTGCGCGCAGATTCTTGAGCGTGTCCATCCTCACCAGCAGCGGCAGATCGGTCCACTGCTTCATGTAATCCGCGTCGTAGAGCTTGTCGCGCAGGATCACGTGCGAAAGCCCCAGGGCCAGCGCCGGCGTCACACCGGGCCGCACCACGATGACATCGTCGCCCTTCGTCGCCGTGGCCGAGTACTCGCAGGCAATAACGACAATGCGGACACCTTTCAGCCGCGCTTCCGTCAGCCAGTGCGAATCGGGCATCTTCGTCGTGATCCAGTTCATGCCCCAAACGATCACTGTCTTGGCATGCTCCACCGCTGACAGATCGAATTCCACCGTCTGCTGGCCGGTCACCATCGGATGCCCGGGCGGCAGATCGGTGTGCCACGAATAGTTGTCGAACCCTTTCGCCCCAACCGCCTGATCCGGCCCCACATTGCGAATCTTGGCATCGAGCAGCGCCATGGAATTCGCCATCCGGTACATGCCGAAGACGCGTGTCATCCCCAACAACGGCATTCCGCCGCGGAATTTGAGCACCTGCGTGCCGACGCCTTTCGTGGCTTCAATCACTGCCTCGTCATAATGTTGTGCCTTGAGCTTGCGCTTGCCTTCCTCGCCTGTGTATGTCTCGGCGATGTTCTTCAGCGTCTTGGCCACCAACGTCGCTGCTTCCGCGTGCGTCACGCGCACCCATTGATCGCGCGCCCGCTGAAAATACTTCTCCGGCGGCTTTCCGTCCGAGCCGCGCGGATGCCCCGCCTCTACCCACTGCTTCCAACCCACCCTCACCATGCACCCATTCACGCGCCGGTCGCCGTAGAAGCGCCGCGTAAGCGCCAGGCCCTTCTGGCAAATCCGTGGATCCCAGCGGCTGGTAGTGTGATTGCCGCTCAAATCCGCTGCCTCGCCATACCGCATAGTGGGACCAAGCCGCGTGATCACCCCCTGCCGGACATAGGCGTTCAGCAGGCAGTTGTGCGTATCGTTCGGCGCGCACGTGAACGTGTACGTCGAATCGTACTTCCACAAGTCGCGGTACGCGCGCTCCCATCCCCGGTCCGGATATTGCGCTAGCGGATTGGTTATTGCCTCCAGAGCCCAGGCATCCCGCGCGGAATTGATGAGACCGGCGAAACCTGCCGCCGAAGCGAGCGCCAAAAACTCGCGCCGTGAACTATCGCTTTTTTTCATTTTTCGTTTTCTCCTGCCAGGACCTGATATACGCCACTACCGCTTCCACATCCGCCGCCGCCAGCGTGCGATGCGTGGGCGAGGGCTCGCCAAACGCCGGCATGATGCTGCCCGGCCGTCCTTTCGTGATCGTGTCGCGCAGATAGCCGTCCGTGGCCACATCCAACAGCACGGCATTCGCCAGAGCGGGACCCTTGTTGCCCTGCCCATCCGCCCCATGACATCCGCCGCAAGAGGCCGCGTATAATCGCCGGCCCGCCGGACGCAAATCCCGCGACGCCTTCCACTCGTCCTCTGCGGCACGCGCTTCTACGCCGCTCAACACGCGCAGGTGCCTCACTATCGCCGCGACCTCATCCGGCCGCAGCCCGCCATCCTTGTTCCAGCCGGGCATGCGTCTTCCCGGCCGCCCCTTCGCAATCGTCTCCGTAAGAAAACGGTCCGAAGCCAGCTTTTGAAACTCCGCATTCGCGATCGCGGGAAACGTCTCATCGCCCGCCGTACGCCCCATACCGTCCTGCCCGTGGCAACCGGCGCAGAATGCTCCAAAGAGAGTGGCTCCGTCACCGGCGAACTCACGCTTGCCAAAGCGCACGGCCTCCAGCCGGTCCTTCGGAGAGTAGATGCCCGGCAGTTCGCGTCTGCGCAGCGAAAGCACGAACGTCGTCAGTTGCGCGATGTCGGACTCCGGCGCTGCAACCGCCGGCATCTTCGACCCTGTCACCAGCGCCACCGGAGCACGAAAATGCTCAGCGATCCAGTGGTTGAGGCCGCGCTCTTCGGGAACGTTGCTGAAGTCAGCCTGGCCCGGGTCCTTTTCCCCCGCGCGTGTAAGATCCGGCCCTTCGTCGCCGCCCACGCCACTCACCCGATGGCATCCAAGGCAACCATAACTGAAAAAGGTCGCCTTCGCCTCCATCAGTTTCGGCGCGCCGTTGCGCGATGCGAGAAACACCGCCACCGCCGCCAGATCCTCATCGTTGACAGCAGCCCACGACGTCTTCCACGGTCCGCTCGCCGCCTTCGCGCTCTTCTCCACATGCTTTGCATACCAGCCCATGTCGTAGCCGGAAACGCCGGAGCGTGTCAGGTCAGTCCCCTCCATCCCGCCGCCGTCAGGACGAATCGTCCCGCCCTTTCCGTCCACGCGATGGCAGGCCCGGCAATCCAGCCGTTCAAACACAGCCTGCGCCGCGCGAAGCTGATCCGCCTTGGGCACGTGCAACGCAATGTGGCACGTTCCGCAGCCGGCCTGCGCGCTCTTTAACGGAATCATCGGCTCCGGCCAGAAATGGACGTCGCCATGCGCATCCGCCTTTTCCGTCGCCGAGCCTTGTCCCCCGTGACAGATCGTGCACCCATACTGCGCCGGATCGTGAACCACCGCCGGATGCTTCCTGAAAAGCGCGTGCCCGGTCACTTCCTGCTCGCCGGGTCCCATGCTGACATGGCACGAAGTGCAGCGGTCTGCTGTACGCAACCCTGGATTCACCACCTGCCGCAGTTGCACGTTGATGGCGCCATCGGGGCTGTGTCCAACCGATTGAATTCGCCGCCAGTCTTTGAGAAAGTTCTCATTGATCGCCGCGGCGGCAAGCAGCGCCAACACGCCGATGCTCGATGCCAGTAAGAGAATCTTGTTCCTGTTCATCGCGTCCTCTTAGTGATGCGGCCACAGCGAAGGCGACCAATAGAAGTCCCAGTTTGGTCCGCGGAAGTAGGTGCCGATCACAGTCAGCACCAGAAAGCCGCAGAGAAAACAGGTAAACAATCCAAGCGCTCCGGCGCGGGTGGATTGATACCGCTTCACCAGCCACACTGAGTAGAGCCCGTACACCAACGTCAGCAGCGTACCCGGGTTCAACGCGGTCACCACCAGTTGTGGAACATGCGGGAACCACTCGCGGATCCATCCGAAGCGGATCACAAAGGCTTCAATCAATATCGAGGCTCCGAAGCCTACCATCAGCGAACGACGCACCAACCGCGCGCCGCCCGGCCCGCCAAACCACTCGCCTGTCCCCGCCTTCTCGCGGTCCAGGTAGGGAATCAATCCCAACCCGATCAGCACCACCGACGGAACACCGATGCCTCCCATGAATGCCGAAAAGGCGACCAGCTCTTGCAGGCCGAGGAAGTACCACGGAGCTTTCGCGGGATTCTCAGGCACGCTGGGATTCGCCAGTTCCTTCAATGGCGCATCCGAGACCAATGAAAGCGCGACACAGACCAGCGCTGTCAGCATCAGGATCGCCAGTTCCGCGTAGAACAGGTGCGGCATGGACGGCACCGTGTTCTCCGGTCCACGCTCCACCGCCGACGTGCGGCCCTTCACGATCGCCGCCAGTTGATACGTCTTCTGCGGCGCTTGCGTGAACACCGGATACACGGCGCCGGCCGGAGCCTCCAACCGCGCGTCCGCATCAGCCGGCCGGGCAATGCCGCCGTCTTTGCGAATGCGCCAGAAGTGGATGGTCATCAACGCCACCAGCGCCAGCGGCAGAATCATCACGTGCAGCAGATAAAAGCGGATGAGTGCTTCCTCTCCCACAATCTCCGATCCCAACAGCAACGACCGTTGGAAGCCGCCGGGATCGAAGTAATCCGTCAGGTTCAGAGCATCGGTCACCTCGCGCGGCGATTGCGCAATGTTCGCTCCAATCGTGATCGCCCAGTAAGCAAGCTGATCCCACGGCAGAAGATAGCCAGTGAACGAGAGCCCGAGCGTAATCGCCAGCAGACCCATCCCCACAAGCCAGTTGAACTCGCGGGGACGCCGGTAGGATGCCGTGTAGAACGCGCGCGCCATATGTAGAATCACGGTCACCACCATCACGTTCGCCGCCCAGCGGTGAATGTTTCGCATAAAGCGTCCGGTGGGAACGACGAAGTGGATGTCCTTGATCGACTGATACGCTACATCCGGATAAGGCTTGTAGTAGAACATCAGCAGCACACCCGTGAAGAGTGTGATCAGAAACGCAGCCGTGGTTGCCAGCCCCAACCCCATCGTTGTCGTCCATCGCAGTGACCAGCGATGCGTCCGCACCGAATGAAGGTGCAGAAACACGTTGCTAAACACAAACGTCGATCGCGTCCTGTCCGTGTTCGGCTTGCCGCTACGAAACGCGCTCTCCAACATCCGCCGCGGCACGCTCCGCAGATTACTGGTGAACTCCGTCATCGCGGATTTGGCTTCAGTGCTCATGCGTTCTTCACCTTCGTCCCCGATGGGACGGCCTTGCCCTCGTCCACCTGAATCTCACTGCCGCTGACCTTCACCTGCAGCCATGCCAGCGCGCGCGGCGCCGGGCCTTTCACCACGCCGCCGGTGGCGTCGAATCGCGATCCGTGACAAGGGCATTCGAATCCCTCGGCATTCGACTTCACCACGCAACCGAGATGCGTGCAGATGGTGGAGATGGCGTGGATGCCCTCTGCGTCGCGGTATACGGCAACGGCACGTCCCGCGGGCACAAAGGCCTCACCCGCCGCCAGTGAATCCGGAAGTGTGACTTTGAATGTCTTGGACGGCGCCGCCACCACCGCGGCCTTGGGCAATCGCATCGAACCCACAAGGCCGAACAGCAGCGCTGACGCCGCCGACCACAGCGACGCCAACCCCAGCCAGTCCCGCCGCGGCATTGGGTCCGGATCCAGCCTCGATTTCGGGCTTCCAGGAATGACAGTCATTCAGACCTCCAATTCGTTTGCGTAACCGCGCGCTCCATCGAGATCGCCTCCACCGGACACCGCATCGCGCACAACGCGCAGCGGATGCACCGTTCCTCGTCCTTCAAAATCGCCGAATCATCCTCTACGTCAATGCCGCCGTCCAGTGCCACATCAAACTCGAGACTGGCAAGCGAAACCAGCTTCAGACATTGCGTTGGACAGACATCGGCGCAGCCGCCGCAGAGCACGCAGCGGCTCCCATCGAACACCGGCGTCACGCCGCAGTCCAGACACCGCGAGGCTTCCTTCATCGCCAGTGCCGCGTCGTAGCCGAGTTCCACCGGCACATCGGGATGATCCATGCGTTCAGCGGGCTCGCGCACGGGAACAGCCTGCCTGCGCAGGCTCTCGTAGCCCCGCTCCCGCCTGTACCGGTCGAGCACCGCGTGAGTCGACGTAATCTCACTGCGCAAAGTGCGCCCGGTGAGATACTGATACACCGACCGCGCGGCCTTCTTGCCCGATGCCACCGCGTCAATCAACAGCCGCGTGCCGTGCGCCAGATCCCCTGCCACAAACACACCACTGGCAGTGGTGGCCAGTGTGGATGGGTCTGACTTCGGCCACCCCGGCCGAATCATCTCCACATCTCCGCCGCCGGCTTCGAGAAACGACAGCGCCGGGGCTTGTCCCACCGCCAGCAGCACCGTATCGCACGGAATCGTCTGCACGTCCGCATCGTCGTAGACCGGCGCAAAGCGGCGGTTCTCGTCATACACCCGCAGGCATCTGCGAAAGCGAACACCCACCGGCAGCCCATTTGTTCCGCGCTCGATGGCCAGCGGCCCCCAACCGTTTTCGCGATGCACGCCTTCCTCATCGCCTTCGAGAATCTCCAGCGTATCGGCGGGCATTTCCTCCAGCCCTTCCAGCGACGTCAGCACCACACGCGCGGTCTTGGAAAGCCGCGCCGCCGTGCGCGCTGTGTCATATGCGATCTGCCTCACTACCGTGCGCGCGACGTCGTAAGCAACGTTCCCGCCGCCGATCACGACAACCTCTCGGCCAATGTCGGTGTGTTCGCCAAGAGCCACCGCCCGCAACAAGTCCACCCCACCATGAACGCGCGGACCGTTCTCGCCTGGCAACCCCAACCCTCGCGACGCCTTCGCGCCTACCGCGATAATCACCGCGGCGTGGGTGGCGCGCAGTTCCTGGAACGAGATATCCTTGCCCACCGTGAATCCGCACCTGATCTCGACACCGAGCGCTTCAATCACCGCCACCTCGCGCTGGATCACTTCCCGCGGCAGCCGGTAGGCAGGCACGCCTACCGCGAGCATTCCCGCGGCCACCGGCTCCGTTTCGTACACCACCGGACGGAATCCCAGCAACGCCAGATCGTGCGCCGCCGACAACCCCGCCGGCCCCGCGCCGATGATGGCCACGCGCTGCCCGTCGCCCTTCTGAATGCGGCCATCCACTGAGGCCCGCATCAGCCCGGTCATCTCCTCCAACTGCATCGAAACAGCGCCGGCGAAGTTGGCCACGCTCGCGATCAGGTCCGGTGGAGCGCAACCCGATTCCGGGCCGGCCTGCTCGCAGGCAAAGCGCTTCAATGCCCGGATCGCCACCGGACGATCCACCGCTACAAAGTGTCCGTCATCATCCACCCGCGGCACCTTGCCCCGGCGGCAGGCCGCCTCGCAGGGCGCGCCGCAAATCCGCCCACAGATGGAGGCGAAGGGATTCGGCCCCCGCGCAATCAGATACGCTTCTTCAAACCTTCCTTCGGCAATCGCCCGCACATAACCGCGCGCGTCCGTATGCACCGGGCAAGCCACCTGGCACGAGATCAACCCCGCATGATACCCCTCGCCCGGCACTTCCACTTTCAGCGGCAACATCGTGTTCTGCCTCATTGAACCGCCATCAGACAAGCGCTTGTTCCCGCGTGCACGCACGGCCGCTCCATTAATCGCGCCAGTGTCCAGCGCGAATACACGCCTACTACCGCTGCACGCAGCTCTTTCGTCGACACGTGGTACGAACAGATTCGGTGCCGGCCGCAGCCCTCCTCGCAGAAGCCTCCCAGAATGGCGCCTTCGCAGGCCTCCACTATCTCGAGCAGCGTCACCTTCTCCGCCGGCCTCGTCAAATGCACGCCCCCGTGCACGCCCTTCTCAGCCCGCAATGTCCCTGCCTTCACCAGCAAGCGAGTCACTTTTGCAAGATAGGACGGCGATTCGTGGAGCGCCTCGGCGATACTCCGCGGCGTCAGCACCGCCTGCGGCGGCTGCTGGGCCAGGTGCATCAGCGTGCGGATGGCGAGTATGGTGGTTTTGCTGATCATCGCCTGCTGCCGGGTTCTGCTTTCATATCTAACGCGGATAACTGTTGTCCGCGTTAGTCGCTATGCAAACTGGGGGCCACCCCAGCTAGACTCGCATTTGCGCTACTTCAATAGCGCAATATGCGCGCTTTGCCGCTTTCCTTGCCCCAAGTGCGGCAATACGCGCAACCGGCTATTGCAGACGCGACGCCGCCTGGCCCCCGGTCATCAGACAGGCCAGCCCGGCTATCCGCGCCATCTTGGGAGAACTTGGTTTTTCCATCAGCTTGGCGAGCGTCCACTTCGACAACACGCCCACGGTGGCCTTCAGCAACTCCTCCGCCGCCGCGTGATAGGAGCACACCACGCGGTTGTGGCAGCCCTGCTGGCAGTAGTCTCCCGTCAGCGCGCCCTGGCAGGCCTCGACGATGTCCAGTAGCGAAACCTCCAGCGGTGGCTTCGCCAGATACACTCCTCCGCGAACGCCTTTTTCCGCCCGGAGAATCCCTGCCTTGACAAGCTGCCGCGTCACCTTTGCCAGGTAGGTGGGAGACTCCCCCAGCTCCTCTGCAATGCTCCGCGGGGTGCGAACGGCTTTGGTGGTTTGGCGCCCAAGATGGATAAGGGCGCGAATAGCGAGAACTGTTGTCTTATTAATCATCTCTAACGCCGATAAGCGTTATCCGTCATGTGCTGTGCAATTCCCGTGCCGTCTCCATCCGCCCTCGACAAAACGCGCTAGCCTGAAAACATACCTTTGCCGTACCCCTACCCCAAGCCCGAAATCATGTCCCCCGCCGGTCATTGGCCGCAGCTTCACGCCGCCATCGAAGCCGGCGCGGACGCAGTCTACTTCGGACTCACCCACTTCACCGCGCGAGCTAAGGTCGGCTTCACGCTCGCCGAGCTTCCCGCGGCCCTTCGCACACTACACCGCCGCGGAGTCAAAGGCTACGTCACCTTCAACACTCTCGTCTACGACGAGGAGTTGCCGGAAGCGCTCAAGGGCCTCGAGGCCATCGCCAATGCAGGCGCCGACGCCATCATCGTGCAGGACATCGGCATTGCCAAACTCGCGCATGCCATGGCGCCGGAGCTGCACATTCACGGCAGCACACAGATGAGCGTCACCAGTGCGGAAGGCGTTAACCTCGCCGCCGAATTCGGAGTCCGCCGCGTCGTCCTCGCGCGCGAGCTTTCTCTCGACGACATCCGCGCCATCCGCGCCGCCACCGCCACCGAACTGGAGATCTTCGTGCACGGCGCGCTCTGTGTTTCCTACAGCGGCCAGTGCTTCTCCTCCGAGGCATGGGGCGGACGCAGCGCCAACCGCGGCCAGTGCGCACAAGCCTGCCGCCTTCCCTACACCATGCTCGTCGACGGAGCCCTCCGGCCACTCGCCGATGCGCGCTATCTCCTCTCTCCGGGCGATCTCTACGCTCTCCAGCAAGTCCCGGAAATCGTCGCCGCCGGCATATCGTCGTTGAAAATCGAAGGCCGCTACAAGGACGCTGACTACGTCGCCCTCACCACCGCGGCCTATCGCAAGGCTGTCGATGAAGCCTGCGCCGGACTGCCCGTCGCCATCACCGCCGCTGAAGAGCAAACCCTTGCGCAAGTCTACTCGCGCACACTCGGGCCTCACTTTCTCGCCGGCACCAATCAGCAACAGGTGGTGGAAGGCCGCGCCCCGCGCCATCGCGGCGTCGAGATGGGCCGCGTCTCGCGCATCCTCGGCAACGCCGTCCTCATCGAACCAACGTCCGCGCAGAAGATCGCTCCATTGAAGCCAGGCGATGGTGTGGTCTTCGACGCCGCCGATTGGCGCAGCCCTGAAGAGCATGAAGAAGGAGGGCGTCTCTACGAAGTGATCTCGCACGGAGGCCGCGGCATCGAGCTCCGCTTCGCCAACAACGTCATCGACTGGGCCCGCATCCGCCCCGGCGACAAGCTCTGGCGCACCCACGATCCAGCCGTCGACAAACTCGTCCGCATCTACACCGAACCGGCCGCGCCCGTGCGCAAACAGAACGTCATTATCGCCGTCTCCGCGCATGAAGGCGCGCCGTTGGTTGCCGAATGGAGAGTCGCCGGCCTCGCCATCACTGTGATCTCCGCCGATCCGCTCGGCCGCGCACAGCAGCGTCCCCTCGACGCCGCCTATCTCCGCGATCAATTCGGCCGCCTGGGCAACACGCCCTATCAACTCGCGGACATAACGTTGGAAACCTCGGGCTCTCCCTTCGCCCCCTCCTCCATGCTGAACCAACTGCGCCGCGACGCTGTCGATCAATTGCAGTCCGCTCAGCAAAACGTAAAAGCCATCGCCTTCACCCCGCAGCCCATCACCGCAACCCGCCACACACCCGCATCGCAGCCGCCCGTTTTGCATGTACTGGTCCGCACCGCGGATCAACTCGAAGCGGCCATCGAAACCCGCCCCGCCAGCATCACCCTCGATTACCTTGATCTCTACGGCCTCCGCCCTTCCGTCAAGCGAATCCAATCGGCGGGCATTGCTGCGCGCGTCGCCAGCCCGCGCGTGCTCAAGCCCAGCGAGGAACGCATCGTGCATTTCCTTCGCAAGCTCGATTGCGAAGTCCTAGTCCGCTCCGCCGGCCTGCTCCACTCCTTCCGCCAGGGCGACCATCCACCGCTCAGCGGCGACTTCAGCCTTAACGCCGCCAACGCCATCTCCGCGCAAACGCTTCTCGACCTCGGCATCCACCGCGTCACACCGACTCACGATCTCAACGCCGGGCAAATCAGCGAACTCGCCCGCCGCATCGGGCCTGCCTTCATCGAAACTGTCGCCTATCAACACCTGCCTGTCTTCCACACCGAACACTGCGTCTTCTGCCGCTTCCTCTCCACCGGGACCAGCTACAAGGACTGCGGCCATCCCTGTGAACAACACCGTGTCGCACTGCGCGACGTGGCCGGCCGCGCCCATCCGGTGATGGCTGACGTCGGTTGCCGCAACACTGTATTCGGAGCCGAAGCGCAGGAGGCCAGCCTGCATCTGGAAAAATGGCGCGCCGTTGGCATTCACCACTTCCGCCTCGAATTCGTGCACGAATCGCCCGATCGCGTCAGCCGGATCACACGCCTCTTCCACGACGCGCTCCACGGCGCCGTGACTTACCGCGAGCTAAACGAGAAACTGAAACGCCTCTCGCCCGAAGGCATCACCGAAGGCAGCCTCTACATCCCCAAGGCCGAACTCACCGTCCTCACATAACGGCCTGTCAGCGTCTCCGCGATGCGCCGCAGCGTCACGAAGCACTCACCTCCAATCGGTGTGTGGATGACCTCCGAAATCACTTCCGTCCAGCCGTACAAAAAACACGTCCAGCCATCATGCACCTGCAACCTGCGAGCTTCCTGCTGCGCCAGCGCTTGTTGCAGGAACTGCCGTTCCCCACGATAGTTCAACTCCCACACAATCCCGTGCTCGGGAAACATCCCGGCATCCGTCACCGGAGTGCCGTCCAGATCCTTTCCCATGCCCGTGGCATTCACCACAATCGAACGCGGCGGCAGCGTCGCCATTAGCGCATCGTTCTCTTCAGCCCGCGTCTGCAGATGGAACACGGTCTCCACAGCTCCAGCCGGCATTTCCGTCCGCATCGGAACGCGATCCACTAGATGAATGCGCCTCGGCCGGTCGCCCGCGCGCTCGCGGTCCTGAAAGTACATCACGATCGCCGACGCCGCACCACCCGCGCCCAGACACAACACCTCGGCATCATTGTTCGCAAAATAACCCTCGCCGAGAAAATCGTGCAAACTCCGCCCGCAGCTAATCGGATCTTTCGCATGACCCACCAATCCCACATTGTTCCGCGAGATCGACGAGATCTCCCTGCCCCGCTGCGCATAACTATCCAGGTGCGCAAACAAATCCCGCGCTGCATGGAACACATCAACCTTATGGGTGGTGATCAACGCCCCGATCACCGTGGCATCGCGAAGAATCTCCTCCACGGCCCTGCGATATACCGCCGGCTCGGCGCGAATCGGAAGATCCACCCCCTGCAGTTGCACCTCCGGCTGCCCTAACTCGGCCATCCAGGCCGGAAACACCTGCATCATCGACGACTGTGCGGTCGTAACTCCGAAAAATTGCATGTACTGTTGCATGCGCCTCCGAAAGTCCTGTTATCGGACTTTCTTCCAGTATGCAGGCAACGAGTGCAGTAAGTCCACATGGTCGGGAGCGGAGTTTCCCGCATACCCACGTAACTCAAACTTCCCACGCTTGGCCTCGCTTAACTGTTGCGTCCGCATCGGCCCCCATCGCAGCACGGGCCTGGCCTTCAACCCAAGCTCTTTGATCAACCAGTCCGCGGTCTCAGTAGTGCTCGCATAAGTGCCTGGAAAGATTTCCGTATGTGCGATCAGTAACTGCTTCCGTCCCGCCATCGCATCGCGAGCGTACTGCAGCCAATACTCCAGATGCGCCGGCGCAAGATCGGACTCCTGCGGCCCCGGCTTGCCGGTCACATAATCGGTGTGAATTCCGTCGATCGAAATCACTGCCGCCACGCGGTCATACGATGCAGCATCCCGTAGAATCGCACGAATCGCCCCATTCCCCGCTGACCATCCACCCAGCGAGACGCGCCCAAACTTTACGCCCCACTTTGTCTCCGCCTCGCCGATCCATTGACGAAACCGCGCCGGTTCCGCGAACGCCCGTCCATACACGCCCGATCCCGCGCCAATTTGCACGTGCAACACCGCGGCCTTCCGTTGCGCCGCCGCTACTTCCGGCAGCCACGTCCCGCCGTGAAAGAACACCAGCAGCGGCATGCCGTTGCGAATGCGTGCGCCTTTCGGCGCAAACAGCGTCCCAACCGACAACGGATCGCGCCGCCCCGGTGGGCCGGCCTTCGACAATCGTGGATGCTCGCGCCGGTGTTCCACCATCGGCGACGGATTCTGAGGCGACTGCGCCACCATTACGGAAACCACGAATGCGGCCAATCCTACCATTCGGCCACCGAGCCATCCGCATGAAACACACGCGCCATCGGACGCGTCCCGGCGAACGGATACTTCTTCAACTTGTCCTCCGACAGGTCAAACCCAAGCCCCGGCTTGTTCGACAGCGGGAAGCGCCCGTTCACCATCCGCATCGCCGGGAACCCAAGCCACTCCTCCCATGCCTTCTCCTGCATCCCGGGCGTCACGCCGCTACAGACCTCCTGCACCACGAAGTTCGGCATCGCCGCGTCGACATGCACCGTCGCAAGCCCGCCAATCGGCCCTTCGCACGCATGCGGCGCCATGCTGATGCCGGCCTGCTCGGCCAGCGCGCTCACCTTCCACAACGCCGTGATCCCGCCCACGTGATTGATATCGGTTTGAATGATATCCACGACGCCCATCTCCACCAGTTCGCGTGCGCTGTAGCTGGCCACCAACCGTTCGCCGGTGGCAATCGGCGTCGTCGTGCGGCGCGCGATTTTCGCCATCGCCTTCACATTCTCCGGCGGGCACGGCTCTTCCACAAAGAGCAGATTCAGCGGCTCAGTCTCCTTGATGATGATCGATGCGACGGCAGGCGAGGTCTTCGCATGGAAATCGACGCCGATATCCAGGTCAGGCCCAAGCCCCTCCCGCAGCGTCTCCAGTTGCTTTACCGCTCTCTTGATCGCCGCCGTGCCTTCGATCCATTCGTAATAGCCAGGAATCCCACTCTTGAAACAGGTGATCCCTTCGCGGGCCGCAATGGAACGGACCTCGCGCATCTGCTGCAGGCTGTTCGCGCGCAAATGGTAGTATCCACGCACGCCGCGCGTATCAAACGGCCCGCCCAGCAACCGGTACACCGGCTGATTCAGCGCCTTGCCGCGAATGTCCCACAGCGCCTGATCTATCCCCGCGATCGCCGACCCGATCACCGGACCGGCACGATAGAAACTGTGCACATACATCGACTGCCAGATATGTTCCACCTGCATCGGATCCGCGCCAATCACAAAGTCGCGAAAATCCTCCACGCAGGCAATCACCGCCGCGGCCTTGCCCTCCAACGTGCCCTCGCCCCAGCCCACCAGCCCTTCGTTGGTTTCGAGCTTCACGAACACATACGGGCGATCGGATTCGCGCGTCAGCGACACGCCAAACACTTTCATCCCGGTGATGCGCAGCTTCGACCCCACCGCCGCGAACGCAGCCGCTCCCAGCGGAGAAGCCGCCTGCATCATCGGCGCACAGCCGCACAAATCCGCCGCGTTCAAAGCCGGCGCAGCCGCGGCCCCCGCCGTCAGCGCATGAAAGAAATTCCGCCGCCTCATGCCACCACCTCCCCGTATTTGCGCAGTGCCGCGCGATTCACTGTGATACCCAACCCAGGCTTCGTCAACAACGGCAGGAAGCCGTCCTTCGGCACTTCCACGGCCCCCTCCGTCAACTCGGCGCGCATCGCCCGGTCCTCCGGCACTTCGTGGAACGGGACATGCTGCACCACAAAGTTGGGTAGCGACGCCGCAAGGTGAATCGCCGCGGCCGTACTGACAGGCCCTTCATTCGATCGCGGCGCAACGGCAACGTAGTAGGTCTCCGCCAGCGCGGCAATCCTCCGGCACCCGCTGATGCCGTGAACCGCCAGTTCCGGCCGGCACAAATCCACCGCGTCTTCGCGCAGCAGATTCTGAAAGAACGCCGCATCAGCCGCACCCATTCCGAAGCCCAGCGGCGTTACCGATTCATCGGCCATCTTCCGCAGCGGCCCCAGGCTCGTGACGGCGCACGGCTCGTCGAACCACATCACATGCGATCTCTCGAACGCCGCCGCCAGCAACTGTGCGTCTCCTGGCGTCAACGTCCCCGAACCATTCAGAATGAAGTCGCATCCTTCGCCCGCGGCCTTCTTCAGCGTTTCAAAACGCTTTTGCGTGGCGAGCACAAACGCCTTCCCTGAATTGCGGAACGGAGGCCTCGGCACTGGAAACGCAAACGCGCGAAACCCAGCGCCACGCGCCAGTTCCAACAAACGCGCCAGTTCCTCATCGTTGGCCCCATGCAGCGATGTGTATGCGCGCACCTTGAAACGCGTCGGCCCGCCGAGATACTGATACACCGGAGCTTTCGATGCCTGCGCAAGAATGTCGAGCGACGCCGCGTTCACCGCAGCCAACCCGGCATGCCCACGCAGCTTCAAACGCAGCGGTTCATACGCCGCCGCCGATGCGTTGATCACCGCCTGCCGCAGCGATCGCAGCGCCTCCGATGTGAGCGGCCTTGCCTCGCCCCACCCCTCCAGCCCTTCGCGCGTCCGCAGCCGCACCAGCGACCATGCCCGCGTCCCTTTGGGCAGCTTCAGATTCCAGGCTTCCACGGTTGTGATCGCGTAGGGTTGGCCCGCCGTGGATGCTGCCTGTGCGGCCAGCAGGCCATGCAATCGGGCGCGACGGAGCGGCGCGGTGTTCGCTAATGGCATAGCGAACAGCCTACCAAACCTGCCGGGGCGCGGCACGTTGTAGCCTGTTAGCATCCTTATGCGTTTCCTCTATGCGTTGCTCTGCGCGATTCCGAGTTTCGCCGCGGAGCCCATCCGCTGGCAGCAACTCTCCAGCACCAAATACGAATTGCCCGTCCCCGCAGGCTCCAACCAGCAGACCGGCGTGCTGGTTGCCGACCTCGACCGCAACGGCGCGAAAGACTTCGTCATCAGCTTCCGCGTCAAAGCCCCCGCGCTCGTCTGGTACCGCCGCACCGGCGACGGCTGGCTCCAACACATCATTGATAAGGAGTTCCTCACCCTCGAAGCCGGCGGCGCAGCCTTCGACATCGACAATGACGGCGACCTCGACATCGTGTTCGGAGCCGACGCGCAAAACACGCAGCTCTGGTGGTGGGAAAATCCCTCGCCCAACTTCGACGTCAATACACCCTGGCAGCGCCACATCATAAAGGATGGCGGCGCAAAGCAACATCACGATCAGATCTTCGCCGACCTCAAAGGTACCGGCAAACCCCAACTCGTCTTCTGGAACCAAAAAGCCAAATCTCTCTTCCTCGCCGATATCCCCGCGCCCCTGGCCTCGCCCTGGCCCTTCGAGTCCATCTTCTCCGGTCAGGCCGGCGAAGGCGTGCAGAGCGCCGCCCTCTACGCCGAAGGCATCGACGCTTTTGATGTCGACGGCGACGGCAAGCTCGACCTCCTCGCGGGCAACTATTGGTTCAAGTATGAAGGCGGGAAATTCCGGCCGACGCAAATCGGACCCATCGGTGGACGCATCCGCGCCGGCAAGTTCCGCCCCGGCAAGAACGCTCAAGTCGTCATCGCCCCCGGCGACGGTAGCGGTCCGCTGATGTTCTACGAATGCAATGGCAGCGCCGCTGACCCCGCTTGCTGGAAAGGCCGCGACCTGCTTGGCGCGGACATGGTCCACGGGCACACGCTCGACATCGGTGACATCGACGGCGACGGCCGCCTCGACATCTTCGCCGCCGAGATGGCCAAGTGGTCGCGCACCGACAAGCCTGATCATCCTGGCGCGCAATCGTGGATGCTGTACGGCGATGGCAAAGGCGGCTTCCGCAAGACAGTCTTCACCAAAGGCCACGGCTGGCACGAAGGCCGTCTCGCCGACCTCGATGGTGACGGCGACCTCGATGTCCTCGGCAAGCCCTACACCTGGGAAGCCCCACGCGTTGATATCTGGCTCAACAACGCCACAACGCACAAGGGCTCATACAAGGGGCCCACGGGTATGCAACTCTACACCTTCCGCCGCGAACTTGCCCGCGACCTCACCGGTACCCTGGCAATGATCCGCGGCATGGGCTTCACCAAAATCGAAACCTCCAACCTCTACGGCCGCACGCCCGCCCAGTTCCGTCAACTCCTCGACCAGTACGGCCTAGCCTGCTCGAGCTACATCGTCAACTACGGCCGCCTCGCCCGTGAACTCAACGCCATCATTGCCGAAGCAAAAACGCTGGGGGCAAGTTATGTTTTGACCTCCGGCATCCCCCACGTTGGAACGCTGAACCTCGAGACCACCGAAAAAGCCGTCGCTGACTTCAACGATTGGGGCGCAAAGCTCAAAGCCGCCGGCCTCCGCTTCGCCTACCACCCACATGGTTTCGAATTCGTCCGGCACGAGAAAGGCACGCTCTTCGATGTCCTGCTCAACGGAACCGAACCCGAATTCGTCGACTTCGAACTCGACGTGTTTTGGATGAAGCACGGCGGCGCAGACCCCACCCGCTACATGGAAACCTACCCTAAGCGCTTCGCCCTGGTTCACCTCAAGGACATTGCCAAAGGCACACCCACCGGCGTCACCACCGGCCGCGCCCCTGATGAAACCAGCGTCGCGCTGGGAACCGGGCAGATCGACTGGCCTCGCTTCCTCCGCGCCGCCGCCCGCGCCGGAGTCAAGCACTACTACATCGAGGACGAATCACCCGTGCCGCTGAAACAAGTCCCACTCACACTCGACTACCTTCAGAAAATCACCTGGCGCTGAATCATGCTTTGCTACCAAATTCCGCATTTCGGCCTCGCCAGCCTCACCCTCGCCGAACATCCCACGCCCGAACCCGCACCCGGCGAAGTGTGCGTCCGCCTCCACGCCGCCTCCATCAACTACCGCGACTGGCTGATGATCGAAGGCCGCTACAATCCCAAACAAAAGTTGCCGCTCATCCCCTGTTCCGACGGCGCGGGCGAAGTGATCGCCTGCGGCCCCGGCGTCACCCGGCTTCGTACCGGCGATCGCGTAGCCGGTTGCTTCTTCCCTCGCTGGATCAGCGGACCTCCCGCAAAGGAGAAGATCAACACACCGCTCGGCGGTCCGCTTGACGGCATGCTCTGCCAGTACCGCTCGCTGCCTGAGGACGCCTGGGTCCCCATCCCCTCGCACCTCACCTACGAAGAAGCCGCTACGCTGCCCTGCGCCGGTGTCACCGCCTGGAGCGCGATCGTCGAACAAGGCAACGTCCGCCCCGGCGAAACCGTTCTCGTACAAGGCACGGGAGGAGTGTCCATCTTCGCCCTCCAATGGGCCAAGCTCGGCGGCGCTCGCGTCATCATCACTTCCTCCAGCGACGACAAACTCGCCCGCGCGAAAACCCTCGGCGCCGATGCCACCATCAACTACCGCACCACTCCCGATTGGGACCAGGCCGCCCGCGCACTCACCAATGGCACAGGCGTCGATCACGTAGTCGAAGTCGGCGGCGCGGGCACCATCGCGCGTTCCCTTCGCGCCGTTAAAGTCGGCGGAACCATCTCCATCATCGGCGTGCTTGGCGGCAACGCAACCGAAACCAGCCTCATTCCCATCCTCATGCAGAACCTACGAGTGCAAGGCGTAGTCGTCGGCAGCCGTGAAATGTTCGTCCGTATGAACAACGCCATCACCCAACATCAAATCCGCCCCATGTTGGACCGCGTCTTCCCGTTCGCCCAAGCCATCCCCGCATTCCAACACCTCGCCGCCAGAGCCCACTTCGGCAAGATCTCCATAACAATCGAAAACTAACTCCGAAAATAACCTGCCCTCCGTCATTTGGACGCTCTGTCACCCTGTTGGACATTCAGCCGTCTTGATCGGGTCGAGTGACGGGGTTTGTGCCCCGTCACCCTCCCACACCACCGGACGTGCGGTTTTCCGCATCCGGCGGTTGAACGCAGCGGTTTATCGCGCCGCAAGATCTGATGGCAATAGAAACTGAAGTTGC
>JACQZR010000029.1 GCA_016213775.1 Acidobacteriota bacterium | reverse complement strand
TACGGTCGAAGGTTTGCTACGCGCTTCTTTCAGCTTCACCTCGCGGCTACGCCTTGCGTTTCGCTACGGTTGCCTGTCATCGGCTCCGGTTGGCTCCTTTCATCCAACAAGATTCTGCCCATGCTGGGCACACTGGGGCAGCTTGTCAAGCTGCCGGCCGATTGCTGGAGTTTGTACATCCGCCGTCGTGTGGGGCGGCCAATCCTGGCCGCGGCTGGCCTTTCAGGCCTGCCTTCAATCGGCCGTTTTCGGCTGGCATCCTTGAACGTCACCAGAAGTTCCCAGAACTGCCGGTCGTGATCTGTGGCAAGTACGCCGGCGGGCAATGTGCCGGCCATCGGCTTCAATGTAGCACGGTCCTTCAGATTCGAATCCAGCGCTTGGCTTTCAGCTCAAACCGCGGCAATTCGCCGGGTGCCGCGCTGGCCACTGCGATCCGCAACCCGAGCGCCGCATTCAGCGCCGTGTGGACTCTGTGTTCCAATCCATGCCGGTCGCGTACCCCGATCTCCGGTTCCACCACGATGCGCAGTTCGCGCAACGCATGCTCGGAGTGAACCTCGACGCGGTATTCGGCGATGCCTTCCACGGTACGGAGGATGTTCTCAATCGCCGCCGGGTATACGTTGACGCCGCGCACCACCACCATATCGTCGGTCCGCGTGAGTATCCCGCCGGGTAGTGCGAGATCGCGCGTGCCGCAGTCACACAACGCCGAGCGCCCGCGCTCCACAATGTCGCCGGTACGGTAGCGCAGCAGAGGAGAGCCGGTGCGGCCAAGATTCGTGAGAACAAGCTCACCCCGCGAACCCTCAGGCACAGGCGTCAGAGTCTCGCCGTCCAGCACCTCGGCAATATAGGAGGATTCGATGATGTGCAACGTGCCGGAATGCACTGGACACTCGTAGCTCACCGGGCCCACTTCGGTCATGCCATGGTGATCCACCACCCGCGCGCCGTTCCAAAGCTTCTCGATTTGTGCGCGCGTTGAGGGCACGCTGCCGCCCGCCTCGCCCGCCACGATGATCCGGCGAATACGGCTGGTGGCGAGATCGATGTGCTCCGCCTGGGCGACTTCCGCCAGACGCAGCGCATACGTCGGTGTACAACAAAGCACTGTTGCTCCGGCGTCGATGATCGTGGCCAAGCGCGCCGTGCTCGGCATCCCACCGCCCGGAATCGCAAGGCAGCCGTGGGCCGAAGCCGCATCAAATGCCACCCAAAAGCCGAGGAATGGTCCGAAGCTGAAAGCGAAAAAGATGCGATCCTCAGCCGTCAGCCCGGCCGCTTCGTAAACACGGCGCCAGTTGCTGATCATCCACTGCCAGGACTCCGAAGTATCCAGCCATCGCATCGGTTTGCCGGTGGTGCCACTGGTCTGGCAGTAGCGCGTGTAGCGCTCGCGAGGAAACGTCAGGTTCGATCCGAATGGCGGGTGCTCCGTTTGATCCTGTGTGAGTTCGCTCCGAAGCGTAAAGGGGGCGCGTGCGAAATAATCTTCCAACGAATCCGCGTGCCGAAAACCAGCCGCTTGAAACTTCCCCGTGTAGAACGCGTTGCCCGGTACCAGTGCCGCCAGCAGGTTGGACAGTTGGCCGAATTGAAAAGCCTTGATCTCGGCGCGCGAGGCGAAAGTAGGAACGGCGGCCATCAGCTTTTGAAAAGTATGAACCGGCATCAGTGCGGCAGATGTTCGGCGAGATAAAACTCCGGCAGCAGCCCGTCGACGCGCATCAGGCCGTCGCGGCTCAATTGCACCGTCGCCGTGCCCCGTTCCACAAAGCCCTGTTGACGCAGTTTCTCGAGCGGTGTGGCAAAGCGTTCCTCGACATCGACACCGAACTTGTTGCGGAAGTATTCCGGGCGCACAGTGCCCAGTTTCATTTGCAGAATGAATTCGCGGATCATGCGTTCCTCGCCATTCGGGGTGCAGGCGCGGTAGAGCGGCAAAGTCCCGCTGTTCACCTGATTCATATAGCTGCCGATTTCATGCTCGTTCTGAAAATGCGTTCCACCCGCATGTGAGAACGATGCCACCCCAACACCGAGCATATCCGCTCCCGCCCACAGCAGGTCGCGGTAGAGGAACTTCGTGCGGTCCGGATTCTTCACCGCGGTATATGCGCTGCCGATATAGTAGCCGGCCTTCTCCAACTCCGCGAAAGCGTACTTCACCCAGGCTCGCTTGGTCTCCCAACCGGCCACCGGTGCCTCCATTGCTCCCGACTCCCGCATGGCCTTCGACAGCAAAGTGTTGTGCGGCACTTCCATCTGGTAGATAGTGACACTGTCGGCCGAGAAGTCGATCGCTTTCTTCACGCAGTCGCGCCAGTTTTCTTCCGTCTCGCCCACCATGCCCGCAATCAGATCGATGTTGATTTGCGGGAATCCGATGCCTCGTATGAACCCGAACACCCGGTCGATTTCCTTGGAAGTATGCGCGCGGCCATTCAGCGTGAGCAGCTCATCCTTGAAGTTCTCGATCCCGAGGCTGATCCGTGTCACGCCCATATCGCGAATCAGGCGCAGCTTCGGTTCCGTAATCGTGCCGGGCTCGCATTCAAACGCGACTTCCTCCACTTCCGTCCAGGGAAAAATCTCCTGAAATCCATCCACAAGGCGCTTCAACTGCTGCGTGGAGATGTAGGAAGGAGTGCCGCCCCCAAAGTAGATGAACTTCGGTGTGCGCCCGCGAAAAAGCGGCTTCCGCGCGTACAGCCGCAGCTCGGCCAGCACCGTATCCAGGTACGATTCAATCTCGTTCGCCGGCTTGTCCGTGTACACCTTGAAGTAACAGAAGTGACAGCGCTTGCGGCAGAAGGGAATGTGCAGGTAGATGCCGAGCGGATTGCCCGGCGCCGGTTCGCGTTCCATCGCCGCTACTGCATCCGCTGTTCGATCCGGCTTCCAGAACGAGTACGGCGGATAGTTCGAGACGAAATAGGAGCCGACAGTGGTGCTCTGCTTGGGCTCGGAAAGAATGTTCAAAGGCGTGGTTGCTGCCATTGTCAACTTATATAGATGCTCGCCAGTGGGGTTGGAGTTACCTTACTGTTGCTAGTATAGCGAATGCGCGTTTACCAGCCCTTGACGATGTCCAGCTTCGGTAGCGCGGCCTTCAGCTTTTTGATGCCCTCATCCGTGACCGTCGTTTGAAAGACATACAGAGACTTCAGTTCCGTGAGTCCCGTAAGCTGCGCAAGACCGGCATCGGTGACGGCAGTGCCGTAGAGGTTGAGGTAGCTGAGCTTCTTCAGGCCCTTCAGATGCGCGAGTCCGGCATCGGTGATCTTCGTCTTCTCCAGATGCAGTTGCTCCAGCTCCGTGAGGTTCTTCAGATACGCAAGGCCCGCATCGGTCACCGATGTTCCGCCGAGGTTCAGTTGCACAACCTTCTTGATCTGAGCGATCGGCGCGATGTGTTCATCCTTGATCGCGGCGCCCTGCAGGTAGTAAGCCACCTCACGGCGGTCATCGTTCTGTGCAAGTGGCCTTACGCTACCGCCAGCCTTTTCCACGGCTGCGATCGCTTTCGCATCGGGATCCACTGGGGCCGCTGTTTGCTTTTTGGCGGCCTGGAAGAAAGCAGCGAGTGACAACAGGGAGTTCATGGATCATATTCTACTTCTACGCGACGCCGGTCAAGGTAGTGCAAGAATCGTATCCGGACCCGCGTCCTTCGGCGTGTCGATCACTTTGGCGAGCTTCCGTTCCGCCACCGATACGAGCGCGATCTTGTCGCTATCCTGTAACCCAAGAAACGCCGTGCGGCCGTCCGCCGACAGGCTCAGCGAAAGCGGCTTCCCCGGGATTGTCACCGACGCCAACTCCTTCATCGCCGCGGGATCGGCAAACGCACAGCCCTCCTCCGCCTGCAGATTGTAGACGAGCACACGCTCGTCGGGAGTGAACGCAATCCGCGCCGGACCGCCCGTCGTCCGGATCTCCCCGGTCACCTTCTGCATCGCGGTATCGATGCGGGAGATGGTCTTGCTATCGATGTTGGTGACAAAGATCGTCCGCTCGTCCCGCGTCATCACCGCGCCTTGCGGACGCTTGCCCGTCGGGATGAGCTTCACCTTGCCCGATGCGAGATGAATCGCCGCCACCTCTCCGGAGTTGGTGTTGCTCACGTACGCCCACTCCGCTTTCGGACCGAAGATGGCCATGTGCGGATTCTTCCCCTGCACATCGAACATCCGCACAATCTTCCGTGTGTTCAGATCGATGAGCAGCAGCCCGTTCGGATTCTCAATCGTGACAATCAGGCGGTTGGTCTTCGCATCGAGCGCCATGCTGTGGGGACGCCGGTACTTGCCCAGATCAATCACTCCAGTACGCTTTCGCGAAGCAACATCAATGATGGAGATGGAATTGGTGCCCTCGCCAGGATCGGTCATCCAGAGCAGCCCGTTATCGGTGACATAGATTGTCTTGCGGTCGGGCGAGAAGATCTGCTCGTGTGGAAATGTTCCCACCTTGGCTTGCGCCACACGCCTTCCTTCAGAGGTATAGAACGCGAGCATCCCCGCCTTCTTCTCCACCACCGACATCGTGGGTACCGTCTGGGCCACCGCGGCCGTCGCTAGCAGGAATAGAAAGCGGAGCATCCAAGCGATTATACTCCCCGCGGCGGCCGTTACTGCTCGAACTGCTGGTACACTGGCTGCGTAGCACCCAACAGTCAGAAGACCACGCCGCATAACCATGGAGGAATGTATTTTGTCGTCCATCAACCGAAGAGACTTGTTCCAGATACTGGCTGGAGCACTCGCGGCTCGGGCCGCGCACGCCGGTCTTCAGGGACAGGACCGCCGCTATCGGTGTGATGCCGTGATCCTCCTGTTTTCCATGAGCATCTATTCCCGCAAGGGTGTCGGCAGCGGCTATGCCTGCCTTCGCAAGGACCGCCGTGAGAGCGGCCTGCACACGCGAATGGCGTTCGCCGGCGGATCGTGGCCGGAGCGCGCCAAAGGCCTCAACCATTTCGGATTCATCGAGGAGAACATCCAGGAGCCTGCCTCGTCAGGCCGCAACGGTCACTACTTCGGTTTCATGACTTCGGCGAAAGAAGAGTCCATCGACGATGCTAAACAGCGTCTCGCAAAGGAGGGCACCGGCCCTGTGTCCATGGCCGCCATTCTCGGCCAGTTTGTCGCTGGCCGCTATGAGTGCGCTGTGGCGAATCTTGGCATGCCGGCCAAAACGTCGTGGGCCAACTGGCGGCCGTTTCTTCCGCAGATTCGCAAATCAGTCGAGGGGACTCCCGGAAAGGCGAGTGCGGCATTCGCGCAGGGCGAAATCGCCCGGCCGTTTCTTCACGTGCTCATGTCCGCTGTTCATTCCAAGGAAACGAAACTGACGCGGTCCTTCGGCTACTCCGGCCGGAAGTATGTTCTCGAAATGCAGAAGGCGGCAGACTCCAAAACCGGAGCCCGGTTGCTTCAGAACGGCGCAGTCAGATCGGCTGCGGACGTGATTGTCGCATCGGCGACCATCCGCGAAGCTTCGCAGAAGAAGCAGACAAAGTTTCGCGTGTGGTTCGACACGGCCGCCGGCAATCCTCTGCCGTTGCGAATTGAACTCCAACCTCGGTCCTTCCTGCGATTAATGTTCGAGGCGGACACCACGTTGACCGCGTTCGATTGGCCTTCAGACTCCTCCACTCACGAAGCCATCAAAACGTCAGTTTGACCCCGAACTGCACCTCGCGCCCGATATACTCCGGCCGCTTGCTCAGGATCCGCCCGAAGTTCGTGTTGTTGAAATCGACCACCGGGTTATCCCAGTTCAGATGGTTCAGAACGTTGTAGGCTTCCGCGCGTGCCTCCAGCCGCAACCGCTCGCCCAGCGGGAAAGACTTGCTCACTGTGCAATCCGTCTGCGATGTCCGCGGGCCAACGACGCCTGCGAAGTTGTATGGACTCGTGCGCGGCACGTTGCGATCCGCGTCCGGCAGGCGTGCGAATGCGCCTGTGTTGAACCATCTCGCCAAGGTGCGGTCTTCCATCCACGGTGTGCCGTTCACCGTCAAGCTCTGGTTGAACTGCAGCAGGCGCCCCGAATACCAGCGCGTCGTGGACGTCAACTGCCATCCTCCGATTACCGAGTCCACCGCTGCCGGCACGTTGTTCAACAACGCGCGCCGCTTGCCGAACGGAAGCTGGTACGTCAGAGCATAGTTGAAGCGATGCCGCGCCGCGGGCAGAAAGCGCCATGAGAAATCGCGCGCGAACTCCGCACGGTCATCGAAGAACTCCGTGCGGGACTCCCTCTGATAAGCGTACGCGGCGATCATGCTCAGCCCCTTGTAGAACGGCCGCTGCGCCTGCAGCTTGTACGACGCCGTGTGAATCGTCTTCCCGGCTGTGTTGGTTTGCGTGATGGCGCCATATTGAGGATACGGCCGCAGCAGCGCCCCCACGGTGGTGTTGGTGGGCGTGTTGCGCAGCGCTCCTGGGAACTTCTCCGCCGTCAGGATATTGAGGAAGGGATTGCGTACCTGCGCGCTGGTCACCGTACGCGGATTGTCGTAGAAGAAGTTCGGATCAGCGAGGTTGAGATCGACGTTGTAGGGCACGTTGATGCCGTGGTTGTAAAAGAAATCGAAGCTCACCACCGTGCGTTCCCACACTTCGCGCTGGTAGGACAGTGTGAAGCGATCGTTCATCTGTGGCCGCAGCTCGTATTGATCCAGGCTCACGGGATTGCCGAGATTCGTATACCGCCCGAGCGCCTTCTCCACTGGCAACTGCACTGGATTGCGATTCGGCCCAGATGAAGGAAATGGGTCGGACACGCGCGCCAACGGCAGCCCGTTGAGCGGCGCGTTCACGGTGGTCAAGGTGGAGTAGCCAGTGTATTGGTTGACAAAATCACCCAGCGGATCGCGAATGCGCGAAGACGGTGACATGTACCGCGCGTAACCGAAACGCAACGCTGAGCGATCGTTCACCCGCCACGCACCGCCGATCCGCGGCAACAGGTTCAACGCCTTTCGCGACCACGCCCGCCGGCTATCCGGCGAAGTGAATATCCACGCGCCGTTCCATCTATAGTTGTAGCCTTTGCTCGCCATCAACGCTCGCGCCGCATCCGGCATTACGGGTGGCGTCGATTGGAACTCAGGGATCGGGCTCGTGAGATCGAGCCGCTGCGAGAGACGGTTCTGGCGATCCACGGGGCCCGGTTCGAATTCCCAACGCAGACCGAGATTCAGCGTCAGCCGCGGATGCAGTTTGAAGTCGTCCTGGAAGTACGACGAATACCCCATCGTCACCACTTCCTGCACCGGGATACGCCGCACGTTGCTGTTGTTGTCCAGATAGCCCAGCAGGAACGTGGCCCATTCGCTGCCGCTGTTGTTGAGGTCGGAACCGCCTTGGCGATCGGCCGTCAATACCTGGCGGAAGTTGAGATTGATCGGCTCAAACCGGGCTCCCTTGCCGCGATCCACACGCAACTCGGCGCCAAACTTCATCTGGTGCGCGCCCATATACTGATTCATGCGCGCTGAAGCGCCCCATCCCTGCGGACGCTGCCAGAATTCCCGGCCGGTCCGCCCGAGACGGTTACTCGTGCCGACATCCACCGCCGGATAGTAGATATCCTCGCGCGTGTACAGAGATTGATACCAGGGATTCCCCGGCCACAGGTTCTCGAGTCCCTGCTGACCAAGAATAGCGGGCGTGGCCGCTTCATCCGTCAGCCGGTGAAAGTTGGCCCGGATGTTGAGAACCTGCTTTGTGGAGATGGTGTACACAGTGTCTGCCGCGATGCTCAGGCCGTTACGATTGCTCCCCGTGTACGGGAACAGATTGCCGGTGGCATCGGCTGGTGGTTGCTCAAGCAGACTGGTCTTGAATTGGCCGTATCGCACAAAGGTCTTCAGCCGCGCGTTAATGTTCCAATCGGCGCGATGCGACATGTTCCAGTAATCGACGAGTTCCGATTTAGCGCCTTGCCAGTTGAGATCATTGCTGGCGAGATTGGGCATAGGCAGTTCGCGCAGCAGCTTCACCGATGTGGCGTCAAACGCCGAGACGGGCAGCACATTACCAGGGTACGGAGTGCGGATGCCACTGGCCCCGGTGGAAGTGAGCGGGTCGTAGATCGCGCGAACACAATTAACCGGCGCGTTGCCCACGCGGCATGTGCGGACCGATTGAGCAAAGTTGCCTTGGCGCTCGGCCGCCGTCGGTAGCGTGATCTTCACGCTGATCGGCCGTTTGTCGTCCCACTGCTCGTAGGAGGAGAAGAAGAATAGCTTGTTCCTGATAATGGGTCCGCCGAGGGTCCCTCCGAACATCTTCAGGTTCGTTCCGCGGTTCGCAGTCTCATCCGCGCCGGCCACCCGCGGCAGCGTCGGATCGCCGATCGCATTGAAGCGCGGATTGCGATTGTGATAGTAGCCGGAACCTTTGATTTTGTTCGTCCCCGATCGCATGTTCAGGATCACGACACCGCCCGCGCTATAGCCGAACTCGGAGTCCACGGCGTTCTTCTGGAACGACACTTCGCCCACGGCTTCGATCGACGGCGTGTACGAGGTCTTATAGCTCGAGGTCAGGGGTACGCCGTCGAGTTGGACGTCGTTGGCTCGCGTCGTCTGTCCGCCGGCGTCCAACTCGTTGGCGAAGGCGTGATGATACGGACGGTTTTCGGCCGCTTCGCCACCATTCAGCGTGGGATCGAGAGTCGTGATGTTGTATGGATTGCGCCCGCGGATCGGCATCTGATCCACCAGTTCGCGGCCCACCGTGAGCGTATCGCTGCTGGAGTTGAACTGCACTGCAACCGGCGACTCCTCCACAGTGATCGACTCCGAGACCGCGCCGAGCGCCAGCCGCGCGTCCACGGTGATATCGCCACGATTCTGCACCGTGATGCCTCGCTGTTCAAATCGCTTGAAGCTGGCCGCTTCCACTGAGACTGTGTATTGGCCGCTCTCAACGAAATCGAAAACATAGCGGCCATCGCCGCCCGTATGGCGCGTTGTATTCACGCCCGTATCAGTGTTCCGCAGAGTTACCATTGCACCTGGCAGCGCGGCCCCGGCCGGATCAGTGACGATTCCCTGAAGTTTGCCGCGATAATCCTGGGCAGGTAAGGATAAGACGAAAAGAAGCCCGAACAATGTGCGCTGTAACATGGCTCCAATTTCAGCACAAACAGTCACGCCGCGCCGTGCTTCTCCGCGAACTTGCGCCGCAAACCGCGAATGATTCGCTCCGTGAATGTGCCGAATGGTTCGTCCTTGGTGAGATAGGTCCAAACCGCGCCGCGTTCCCAGGGATCGGGCAGCGCTCCAGCATCGGCCAGCGCAATACGCCGTTCGATCTCGAGCGGTAGCTCCGATTCCATTTCGCGAAACCACTCGTCCACCTGCCGCAAGTACTCAAAGTGCGGATCGAGTCTGCCCCAACTCAACCAGTGCACCCCCGATTTGAAGTCGGCCACTCGCCAGAGATGATCGGCCCATAAATCGTCGATGGTTCGGAGCATGATCAGACGGTCTCGCTCGGAGGCGCACTCCACAGTGCCGTTGAGCACCTGCTGCCGGTACGATTGGATCCGCTCGCGCTGACCCTCAATCGCCACTTCGTAGCCATGCAGGAATATGCGGATGTCCAGGTGCTGCCCTTCCACCAGGCTCTGCACAGTGTCGAGATTGTTGCGGAAGGCGGGATTGAAATCCGGGTATTTCGTGATCAGGTCATCCTCCAGGGAAACGAAGAAGCGAGAACAACCCGGATCCCCTTGGCGCCCGGCGCGGCCGCGAAGCTGGTAGTCGATTCGCCGTGATTCATGCTTATTGGTGCCGATCACGTACAGGCCGCCGAGTTCCGCAACGCCATCACCCAGCCGGATGTCGGTGCCTCGCCCTGCCATGTTGGTGGAGATGGTGACCGCCCCGCGCTCTCCCGCCTTCGCAATGATGGCCGCTTCCTGCTCGTCGTTGCGCGCGTTCAGCACGTGATGCGGAATGTCGGCCAGCAGGCTGCTGATCCTCTCCGATTCCGCTACGCTCGCCGTGCCCACCAGGATCGGTTGCCCGGTGGCTTGTATGCGGCGAATCTCCGCCAGCACTGCCCGTTCCTTCTCGGCTTTGTTAGCGAAGATGCGGTCGGGATGATCCACGCGAATCAGCGGACGGTTGGTGGGGATAGTCTCCACTTCCATGCCGTACACTTTTTTAAACTCCAGCGCCTGCGTTGCCGCGGTGCCTGTCATTCCGCATACGCGCTCGTAGAGGCCCATCAGGTTCTGCAATGTGATGGACCCGAGGATCATCCCTTGTGACTTCGCCGAGACACCTTCCTTGGCTTCCACCGCCGCATGCAGACCAGCCGATAGCCGCCGGTCCTCCGCGATGCGTCCTTTGAATTCATCCACCAGTTCCACCGCGTCGTTCTTCACGATGTAATCGACGTCGCGGCGCAACAGCGCATGGGCATGCAATGCGTCCTGCACTGCTGTATGGATGGCAAGGTTATCGGACTCAAACAGATTGCCGCAACCGAACGTGCTTTCGATGAGGTGAATGCCGGAATCGGTGAGAGCCACGTTGTGCGCGCCGCCGTCGATGACGTAGTGCTGCCAGGGTTGCAGGTGGCGCACCGCGCTATCGGCGGCGTGTACAAGGCTGCCGGATTCCGCCTTGCCTCCAGCGATTACCAGCGGAATACGGGCTTCGTCGATCAGCAGGGAATCGACCTCATCCACCACCGCCGCGCCAAAGGCGCCCAGCACCTGATGGTCGCGGTCGAGCACGAGTTGATCCCGCAGAAAATCGAACCCGACCTCATTGGCCGTAGCGTAGGTGATCTGTGACTGATAGGCCGAGCGGCGTTGCCCTTGCGTCATGCCTTGCTGGAGGAATGCGACAGACAATCCGAGGAACCGGTAGATGTCCCCCATCCACGTGGCGTCGCGCCTCGCCAGATAGTCGTTGGCGGTCAGCACGTGCACCGGCAGTCCTTGCCGCGCGAAAGTCACTACCGCCGGCACCGCGGCGAGAGTTTTTCCTTCACCCGTCTGCATCTCGGCAATCGAGCCTCGCGCCAATGCGAGTGCGCCGCGAATCTGCACATCGAACATCTCCTGGCCAAGCACGCGCGCCGCGGCGGTGGCGGTGACGGCTATCCACTCACGTTGCGACAGGGCTTTCTCGAACGTGCTCTTCAACGCAGCATCGTCCAGCGATCTGTATTGGCTGCGCAGTTGATTGATTTGCTCCAGCTCGGACGTGTCGCGCCGCGAGGTTGGAGCCAGAAGGGATGCTAAAAATTTGCGCATCGGCGCACTCCTCTTGATGATAGGCTTCGGCTGTGGTTTGTGACTTAGTCCGAAACCCGAGGAGGAGGCCGCTGAAAGAGACTCGGATAGAGCCCCGTGCGAACGGAAGGGTAGATTGCGGCGGCCGATCGAGTTCCCGGCGAGACTCCACGGAAAACCTGCCGCGGCAGCCGTTCGGGAATCTGCTGCTGTTGGCGCGCTTCACAAATCCATACGATGGTGTTGCGCGTGGATGGCGATGCTACCTGTGCCGGCGCAACGTACGCGCCGCCGGACAATACCAGGATGGTTGCCAAGAGCCAGCTTGCCGCTCGGGAATGCACTGCCTTGATTATGGCACGCCGGGCTCTACCAGCTTTGGTAATACACCCAGAAATCCTGCTGCGCACACACACCCGGATCGAATGTGTCGTAGGCGAAGGTATAGGGCGTAGGCCCGCCGGTCCACGGATCCCACCCGGAGACCTTCAGCCGCTCGAGATTGCAACGAGACTCATACGCAGATGGGCGGCGAGATCCTCTGCGTCGTGGAACAACCTCTGCGTCGTGGAACAAATCGTGTCATGGGAACAAACACCTGCAAGGGCGAGGGCGGTTGCGATCCTGCGAATGTCCGCCTCCTGAATCGACCCTGTCACATCGATTCCATGGTCATCCTTCAGCTTTCGCCGTAGTGCGTTGCGCGAGTTCTGCGGATTGGGCACGTCGAATCGTAGAACCAATGCTGTAGCACTGCAAAACTGGCCAGCCAGCAGGCATTTTGTTCCGGCAACTGCCCTACCCAGGGCGTTTCACCGCGGTGAATGCGTCACCACTGCGAAAAATATTCTCTGCCGGGCGCCATCGCAATCGGAGACAATCGAATCATGACGGTCGCGTGGGTTCTCTTGCTTGCCGCGGTGTGCCAGGCTCAGGAAGCCGGGTGGAAGCCGATCTTCGATGGCAAGTCCATGGACGGCTGGCGGCCGACGCCATTCAAAGGGCATGGCAAAGTGGCGGTGGAAGGCGGTGCGCTGATGATGCACGCCGGCGCGCCGCTGACAGGGCTGAACTACACCGGCGGGTTGCCAAAGGGCCGCTACGAAGTCCGCTTTGAAGCCAGGAAGGTGCTGGGCGGCGATTTCTTCGCGAGCCTCACACTACCCTTTGGCAGCGCCGCATTCACCTGGGTGACTGGAGGTTGGGGTGGCGACATCGTCGGCATCTCCAGCATCGACGGCTGGGACGCCTCCGACAACGAAACCCGTACCTACTTTGAGTTCGAAACAGGCCGATGGTACGCATTCCGCATCGCGGTTTCGCCGGAGCGCATCAGCGCCTGGATCGACGACAAGCAAGTGATCAACGTCGCCGTTGCCGGCCGGGCCGTGAGCATGCGCCCCGGCGCTGGCGAGCTATCAGCGCCTTTCGGCTTTGCTTCCTACAACACGACCGGCGCGATCCGTAAAGTGGAGTGGCGGCTATGGAGCAAGTGAACGCCTCCGAGTTCAAGGCCCGATGCCTGCGTTTGTTGGAACGGGTTCGTCAAACCGGAGAACCAATCGAGATTCTCAAGAATGGCGAGCCACTCGCGATCGTCTCGCCTCCTCCCCCGCGACGACGCAAACGGGTTCTCGGAGCGATGCGAAACACATTGAAAGGCCCGGTGGTCGATCTGATCGAGCCTGCGGAAAGTGGCTGGGAAGCGCTAAAGAAAACTCGCCGGTGAAGGCCCTCTGGACACTCACGTCTCGCCTCACGCCAAAACGGCGCAAGGCGATCGAAACCGCCTCGACCGAGCTGTGGCTCAGTCCTGTGAGTGTTTGGGACGCGCACTTACTGGTTGAGCGGGAGCGCATTCCAGTCCGCGAGTCCGCGGAGGTTTGGCCCCAGACAGCCCTTCTATTCCCGCCGGTCCGTGAGACTCGTTGGCTTTTCCCATCGCAATGCGGGCGAGGTTGGCGACACTACTGACCTCTGACAATAGGCTTCTCGCGTGCCGGCAACTCACCTGTATTTGCTGAGGCTATCCGTTCAGCGTCCAATTCGGCCGGTACTGCCGCTTCAGATAGTCGTTCGCTTCGCCGGAATTGGTCACCCGTCCGGTGGCAGGATCGTAAGTGAGCTTCTTGCCCGCGCGGTGCGCTACCAGGCCGAGCAGCATCTGCTCCATCATCGTCCCGGCATAGTCGAAATCGCAGTGCGTCTTGGAGCTGGTCCCGTTCACGACATTGTTCTTCTGCCCCTTACACGCCGCGATCCATTCCATCTGGAACACGTCGCCCGTCACCGGCCGTCCACTGCGTTCCGCTTCCAGCATGCCGGCAATCGCCGGGTTCGGCAGTCCCACCGCTGGAGGCACCTTGCCGTTGATCAGTTCCACCCTCGGGAATCCGGTTTCTGTCACTTCGGCACTGGGCATCCTTGTCAAGCCGGAAGGTAGATTGCCCGCTTGGGGCCGCCGTGCCCCCTGCTGCGGAGGACGTCCGCCACCAGGGCGAGGACCCTGCGTGGTCTGCCCCGTCCCGCCGATCAGCGGCAGCAGGTCGCCCTTCGCGCGCCGCTTATAATAGGTGAAATCCCCGTCGTCATTATTGGGCAGAATGATGCGTGTGGTGAAATCCGCGATGATCGTCCCCATCGTTCCCTCGAAAACGGCGCCGTTGGCGATCTTGGACACATCCACATACCCGCGTGGCGAATCGGGTTTCAGGCCGCCCTGATACCACACCAGTTCAATCGGTCCGCGCCAGCTATTGGCCGGATGCTCGAAGTGCGCCTTCAATTTCACCGGGCAGATGTCGGGATGATACTTGTCGCTCGCATCCGTATCAATCGCGATGGACGTCGGTGCACCCGCGTCCACAACGTTCCACACCAAGTCCATCGTGTGCGCGCCCATATCGCCCATCTGGCCGACGCCGAAGTCACGGTACATGTTCCAGAACAGGCAGTTCAATCCATTTGACCCTCCAAAGTACTGCGGGCTGTAAGGATGATACGGCGACGGCCCAATCCATTGTTCATAGTGCAACTCAGCCGGCGGGAGTCCTTCGGCCTTTGGATAACCGGGGCGTGGAAGACGCCGGCTGTCCCAACTGTGAACGCGTTTCAACTCTCCGATCGCACCATCGAGCACCAATTCGCGCAGCCGTTCAAAATTCGGATAAGCATGGCGCTGTGTGCCATGCTGCGTCGCAAGTTTTGCTTTGTTCTTGATGTAATTGGCGCGCACCGTGCGCACTTCTTCCACCGTGATGCCCAGCGGCTTCTCGCAAAAAACATGCTTGCCGCGGTTGATCGCCCAGTTGGCGATGAAAGCGTGATGATGATCGGCGGTGCAGATAATCACCGCGTCGATGTCTTTTTGATCAAGCATCGGCCGCCAGTCCCAATAGGTCTTGGCTTTCGGAAACAGTTCCGCTGCTTCCTTCGTGCGCGTGTCGTTCACATCGCAAAGAGCAACGACGTTCTCTTTGCGAATGACGTTGTAGTGGGCGGTGCCACGCCCCCAAACACCGACGAGGGCGATGTTCAGTTTATTGCTCGGAGCGTTCTGACCGCGCAGCGTGCCGCTCTTGAGGATAGTGAGACCGGCGGCCGCGGTTTGTAGCAAATGACGTCTTTGCATGGTATGAGTCCTTGTGCATCATCTTACACCCTTACAACAGGGATCGAGGCTGACCCGTAGAGCTTGCCCGCCTTTACCGTCGCCACCGGCCGCAGCTTGCGATTGCCGGTCCTCTTGCTGCCGAGCGAATCGGTGAACTCGAAACGGCCCTCATCCAGCGCCCATACCGCGACGTCGGCTTCGGCACCGGCGCGCAGCGTGCCCAGACCCTTAGGAAATCCGAATGTAGCCGCGGCGTTCGTGGAGGCGCGTTCGATCACCTGCTCCAGCGTCATGCCGAGCTGCAGGAACTTCGACAGCGTCGTGGCCAGATCGAACACCGGGCCGTTAACATTGAACTGATGCACATCGCTCGAAATCGTGCCTGGCAGCAACTCCTGCCGCATCGCTTTCTCGGCGGTATCAAATGAGAAGCTGCCGGCACCGTGGCCAATGTCGAGGTGCACCCCGCCCTCCACCGCTTTGCGGACTTCTGGCAGTATCCGTCCGCTGCCATCCAGGATGCCGCCCGGCGAGCCTCGGAAACTGTGCGTAATCACGTCGCCTTTTTTGAGCATCGCCAGGATCGCCGGTACCGGTGACGCGGTTCCGCCGATGTGGACCATCAGTGGCAAGCCCACGGCGTCCGACGCCTCTCGGGCCAGCTTCAGCGCGGCGAGGTCGTGGACTCCGGCAATGTTGCGCGTCAGGCGAATCTTGATGCCGAGGATCACGTCGCGGTTCTGTTCAATCGTGCGAATCGCCAGCTTCGGGTTGGCGTAGCGCAGATCGAGCAGTTCGCCGTGCGGATTATCTTCCGACAGTGTCGACTGCCCCACCACCGAAATATTGAGCAGCGCGTAGACCCGCGTGTCCACGGCGTTGATGACGTACTTCCGCAGGCCCGGGAACGTGTGCGCCCCGGACGACCCCGCATCCACAACCGTCGTGACCCCCTTCGCAATGCAGTTCGGGTCGGCCGGAATCCCGAGTGGTGCGACGCCATCGTAAACGTGAACGTGAATGTCGATCAGGCCCGGTGTGACGATCATGCCTCGGGCGTCGATCACATGGCGCGCACTCGACGCCGGGATTCGCTCGCCCACCTGTGCCACGCCGCGTCCTTGGATCGCCACATCACGCTCGCCGGAAATGCGTTGCGATGGGTCGACGAGCCGGCCTCCGCGAATCAGCAGGTCGTAGCGCGCCGGGCCAGACTGCACACTCAGCAGCCATGGACTGGCTGTTGTGACAATCTGCGAGCCAAGGGCGATGCGATGTAGGAACCGTCGGCGCGAATGGGAGTGCATCCCGCTAGGGTACAAGCATTCGAAGCGGACATGTTAGCCTGACTTACATGAACCACGAGCATTATCCGCGCGCCGTCACCGTGGAATCTGCGCCGCCGCAGAACGACACTTACTCGCAGGCGGTCATTCTGGGGCAGACAGTCTACGTATCCGGGCAATTAGGTGTGCGCCCGGATGGGACGTTGCCCACGAATTTCTCCGGCCAGGTCCGGCAGGCTTTGGAGAATGTGCGGGCGGTGTTGGAGGCGGCGGGAACGTCGCTGGACCGCGTGGCGAAGGTGAACATCTATGTGACCGATTTCGGGCGGCTGGCGGAAATGAACGTGGTCTATCGCGAGTTCTTTCCACACCGCCCGGCGAAGACGACGGTGGAGATTGCGCGGTTGGATAAGGGCGCGCAGATTGAGGTCGAAGTGGTTGCCGGGATCTAGGCTGCTTTTTCCCAGTGCAGCACGTAGCCGGCGTCGAGCGAAGAACGGCAGTGCGCGCAATGCTGGCCGGGTTTGGTGATGTCCCGTTTTCGGCCATGCAGGACGGTGGCCTCTACAATGTGAGTGCAGATGGGGCAGTAAACCTGCGCCTTCACTTCCTGCACTTGCCCAGCTTTTACCGTAACGATCATTGGTGTTGACCTCCCCTCTGTGGGTTACATGCAGCTAGACGCACAGTTTGTTCCGGAGGATGCAGGAAAAGGGAGGCTTTAGAAAACTTAACAACTTCCCGGCCGGGCTTACCGGCGGATGGTGCCCATGCCAGAACCGCCCTGAGGCCCAAAGCCGCCCTGAGAGGGGAAAGGACTTTGCGAGCCTAAGCCCGATCCGCTGGATCCAGGGTTGTTGAACGAACTGCCTGTGCCGACAGTATTGCCGGGGTTGCTGAGACCTTGCGCACCCTGAGTGCCGACGGCACTTCCGACCATCCTCGAATCGCGTTTAGAGTCGTAGAGGAATTCCCATTCGTTGTACTTAGTACGGTCGCCGAAGACCATGATACCCTCGGCCTCATACTTGCTGGCGACGCCGGCAATGCCGGCTCCGAAGCCGCCCATCGTGCTGGTCGGCGAAGCGGTGGAGGAACCCTGCTGATTGCCAAACGAACCGAAGCCCGGATTGGAGGAGAAGCCGCTGGTCTGATTAGGGAGCTGCTGCGTGGGCGCATTGGGCTGGCGCGGCCGTGTGATCATGTCCATGATCTGGTTGGCGATTTGCGGGTTGGTCTGTGTGATAGGCGTTTGGGTGTACGGGTTCTGCTGGCCATAAGGATTCGGCTGCTGAGGCTGACCGTAGGGGGTCGGTTGGCCGTAGCCGATTTGCTGCGGGACGACGCCTCCGGTTTGGGAACTGGCCACGCCTTGGGGAGTAGTTCCGAAGGCGGCCGGGTTTGGCTGTGCCGGATTGGGTGGGAAGCCTACGGGCTGTTGTTGATAGCCTTGGGCGGTGGGGTACGCCGACATCGGCTGGCCGGGTTGGACCTGGTAAGGGTTCGGCTGCTGCTGTTGATACGGATTCGGCACCTGTTGAAACGGACTCGGCTGCTGCTGGTACGGGTTCGGCTGCTGTTGGCCGAACAACTGCTGTTGTTGCTGGGCCTGACCGTACGTTTGCGGCTGATTGGGATCGCCGGGCGGTCCGGGCGCGCCCTGCCCGGGCGCACCTTGCAGATCGCTGGGGCGCTGGCGGTTGGCGAGCGTGTTGGCGCCGGGGCCGGTGCCGCTGGCGGTCTCGCCCAACCCAGGTGATTCCGAGATGAAGGTGTTGTTGTACTTGCGTTCGCCGTCCTGCGTCTTCTGCTTATGGACGAGGGAGTTAGTGAACTCGCCGTTGGGTCCAATGTTAATGACGCGCCATTCATCTTTGCCGGTCATGGGATCGATGTAGCGGCGTCGGAGGTAGCGCTTGTTATTCGTCTTCTCTAGCCCGTCGAGATTGGCCGGATACTTCTTCTGGTCGCGAACGTACAACTGGATGGCGCGGCGGTATTCGAGGCCGCGATCGATGAGCGTCTGCTCCTTGGTGCGCTGGGCTTCAAAGGCGGCTTTCGGCAACTCGATGTAGAGGGCGATGGCAGCGCATGCGGCGGTGAGGAAGACAAACAGCAGCATGAACCCGGACTCGGGATGATTCGGCTGGCGGGGTTTTCGTCGTAAGCTCATGGCGTCACCCAGTGACAGGCGGTTCTTCGAGCGGCAGGGTCTGCTGCTGGCTGAACTGCGTGTCCTCCATTACTACCGAGTTTACTCCGACGCGGACCACTTTGTAGCGCTTCTTGATGGTCTCGCCCTCGGCGGCTACGTAGATCTCTTCGCCTTCCAGGAAGAAGGCGCGCTTTGCGCCGCCGGCGCGGGGGGTGGTGAAGCCGTAGAATTTCAGTGGGATCGGTGGGGCTTTCGGCGTTGACGGCTCGGCCTTGGTTTCCGCGGGTTTCAGTTCGGCGACTTCTTTGGCGGCAGCGCCCTTCTTGCCGGGGATGATCTTCGACACTTCGGGGCCCGTGGGTTTCGGCGGGGCGGTGCTCATTTCAAAGAGCGATCGCATCCCGCCTTCGAGCGTCACCTTCTGCAATTTGGCGAGAACCTCGAGGCGCAAAGTCGGATCGACCTTGAGCGGATCCGGGCGATCTTCGGGCTTATCGAACTTCAGGCTCGGCTTGAACTCACCGACGGATTCGCGGCCGGCAAAGGCTTTGCGGCGCTGGAGGGCGCGTTCATCGGACTGGCGCTGTCCGGGTGGCGGAGGGGACGGAAGCCCCGGCACGGTAACGGTGGCGGGGGACTTCTTCTGCGAGGACTGCTGCTGGCGCGCGCCGGCCGGGATTTCCGGTTCGGAGAACACATTGGTATAGATGGAGTAGCCAGCCACCAGAACCAGCCCGCCGAGGATGGCCAATTTTTTGGGTTCCGCGCCGAGGTTCATTGTGCCGCTCCCTTCTTGACGTTAGCTTTCTGAATCGGCTTGTCCACGGGCGGGCCGACCTTGGCGGGGGCGATGGGTGGTGGTTTGGGGGCTTCGGGTTCCGCCGAGGGTTTTTCGCTGGCAGGAGGTTCTTTGGCTGCCAGTAGCGGTGCGCCGGAGTCGTCGCGGACGAAGACGTTGACCTTTATAGCGATGTTCAGGACGCCGTTGCCGCCCTGCTGCGGTGCCGCGGCGAGGCTCTCCATGATAAAGAAACGAGGGGAGCGGTCGAGTTTGTTCACGTAACTCACGAGGTCGGCGTAAGTCCCTTCATAGTTAGCGGTGATGGTCATCATGGCGAGGGAGTCGCTGCCCTCGATGGGCTCGAAGCCGAAGGAATGCTCTTTGGGGCGGATGCCGGCGCCTTTGGCCATCCCGGTGAGCTCCGAGGCGAGGGTGGAAGCAGCGACGCGGCGGCCAAGGAAGTAGGTGCCGAGGAACTTGTCGCCTTCAATGCGCGCCTGGTCGGATTTCTTCACCAGGAGTTTGAGCTTTTCGATATCGGTGCGGGTGGTGATCTGGTTTTTGCGCAGGCCGATGAGGTCCCGTTCGAGCTTGAGGGGCGAATCGGCCCAGGGGCGGAAGGCGAAGGCTGCGGCAATAGCGTTGGCGGCGAGGAGGACTCCCAAAACGATGCGGGCGGTAGTGCGCGGATCCCGCAACTGCGGACGCACCGGGAGGGGTACCGACTTGAGCTTATCCTTAAGTGCGCGTAGTTTAGCCATGGTTCACAGTTTCTGCGCGTAATTGACGCTGATGCGGTAGCGGTACAGGGGCTCGGTTTGCGAGGGCGGGAGCCAGTTGGCCCAGTGGGTGGCGCCGAATTCCGGGGCGCGTTCGAGCTTCATCATCATGTCGATGACGGGCTCAGTGCTTTGCGCGCCGACCACCATTTCGAGGTACACCTCGTTATTTGGGGTGATCTGCGGGCGGATCTGAATCAGGCGGACATTGTACGGAAGCACCTTTTCGAGATCGGAGAAAATGCGGGTCCAGGAGATGCCCTTGCGAAGCAGAAGCTGGTTGAGGAAGACGCTGCGCTCGATGACTTCGGCGTTTTCGGAGCGCGTGAGGACGAGGTTGAGGCGGTTCCGTTCGGCGGTGAGGACGTCAAACTGGCGGCGGGCCTTTTCCACCTCCTGGCGGGCTTCAGAGTCTTCGTCGCGGCCCATGACGGCGGCGTAGGTAAGGATTCCGAGGGTGCACAGCAGCACCGTACTGAGCGCGGCGGTGGCAACGACCCACGGACGGTCGCGGCGGAAGGGCTCGTTCGAGAGGTTAATATTGATCTTCATCAGGCAGCCACACCCCTTTCGATTCCGGTGCGCTGAAGGTAGCCCATCAGGCCGGCGTTGTAGGGGCCGGGCAGTCCGAAGGGCGAGCGGAGGGGTTCCACGCGGACTTGCATTTCCTGTTCGAGGTGCATTGCGATTTCTTCACCGAGGTTGCCAAAGCCACACAGCAGAGTACGTTCCGGACGTTTCTTAAACTCATCCTCGATGTAAGCGAAAGTAGGGAAGAGCACGGAGCTGATCTCTTCGCCGGTGACGCTGGCCAGTTCGACGCAGCGGTACATGCGGAGGAGATCGCCCTCGGTAACGGCGATACTGAGGACTTTGCCGCTGAGCTTGGCGGTGACGTCGAGGCCCTGGGATTGGATCAGATTCAAAGTGGTGAGGGCCGAGATGGTCACGAGGCCGGGTTGGAGTCCGGCGACGCGCATCGGGGCTTCGTAACGGGCGAGGATTTCCTGAGAGACGACGGAAACGACGACGTCTTTGCGCTTGCCGCCGCCGGGGTGCGGCTGGACGTGGAAGCTGACGTTGGCGGCGTCGAGGTCGAAGGGGACGCTCTTTTTTACGCGAAAACGGACGAGGGCGGACTGCTCATTGGGCTCGGTGGGGAAGGAGTCGAAGTCGAGGACGGCGACACGGGAGCAATAATCGGGGAGGATGATCGCTGCGGGGCGGCGGCGTTTGGAGCCGGGGACAGAAGGCGCGAGTTTGAGCACGGCTTCCTCTAACTTATCCGGAATCAACACGTTATCGCGGACCGGAGAGATAGACATGACGCCCGGGTCGAGGGGCTCGAAACCGGAGTTAGTGGATTTTCTGGTATGGTGGGCCCAGGCGATCCCGGCTTCGGAGAATTCAAAAACGAACTCCGGAGGCGGTTCTTCGAGCAGGCGGCGGAGCTTGTGCAGTAGCGACACGGATCTTCCTGTAAGGTATTGACGGATCAGGGTAGGGAAGCGTGCAATCTGATGCCAGAAGGAAGGAGCCAGAAGCCAGGAGTAAGAAGCCAGAAGAAAGAAGCCAGGAGCCAGAAGAAAGAAGCCAGGAGCCAGAAGAAAG
>JACQZR010000028.1 GCA_016213775.1 Acidobacteriota bacterium | reverse complement strand
GCCCGAATAGCGCGGACCCGAGTAATGATTGCGATAGCCGTAACGGCTGAAGAAACCGGTGTTGACGAAGACGCTGCGGTTAGACCAACCCAGTCCCCAGCCCCAATCCCTCCATCCGCCCCAGCCATGATAGTAACTGCCGACGTAGCAGGGACGATAACCAAAGCTAATACCAAATGCGTAGACTGATGGATAGTAGCCCCATGACGGAGCGCCCCATACATAGTAAGGATCGTAGACGGGCACATACATCACCATCGGGTCGGCTGGCTCAATGGCGATAGCAGTGTATCCAGCATCGAGTTGACTCGTGACGACCTGCTGGCTGTTGCTGGATAGCCTACCGTTGGCTTGGGCGCGGGCACGCATTCGCTGGACGGCGTTCATGACGTCATCCTGCTGGGCGAGGAAGGCGTTACCCAAGTCAGTTGTCCAACGAATATTGCTGCTGAGCACGCGCAGAACATCTGGTACGGTGACGAGCGCCTGGACGCTGGCATCCCAATTCTGCTGCTGGGCGGCGGCGGTGAGTTGTTCGCCGCGCAGGTTACCGTTCTGGCTGAGCCACTGCTGAGCCTCTACAATCTCCAGCGGATAGGTGCTTGCGGACAGCACCTGACTGAGCAGCGGATCCGGGTAGAGGGCGACGGGAGCAACCAGATTGTCGAGTTGTTCGGGTGACAGCAAGGGGGCAGAGTCCTGGACGTTGGGGTCCACCGTAGAGTCCTGCGGGAGCTGGCTGAACAGGGCGATTGGCAGTATCGAAAGACACAATATTGCTACTGCTTTTCGGATTTGCGGCTTGGTGGAAAAAAGCATACTGGTGTCTCGAATGAACCGACGCTTCGCGGTGGCACAACAGTACGGAGAAGGAGCCGGAATGCCATTAAATCTTGTTCACCTCTCGATCAACCGGTATCGCAAGATACGGGAGGATGTGAATTTTTTCGGTGTGACCTTTTTTCACAACCCGCGTCAGTGCATAATGAGTGACTGGTAAGGGTGAGGCAACAACGACAGCCTTGACGGCATCCGCGGTTTCGTGGGACGAAGCGGACCTGATTCGATCGGCGCAAACCGGGAGTCAGGAAGCTTTCGCGACACTGGTGTCGAACTACGACCAGGGAGTGCTTCGTCTGGCTTGCAACCTGTTAAAGAATGAACAGGATGCATTCGATATTTACCAGGAAACCTTTCTCCGCGTATTCAAGAATCTACATTCGTTCCGGTTTGACTGCAGCTTCCGCACGTGGCTGTACCGGATCGCCACCAACCTCTGCCTGGATCATCTGCGTAAACGCAAGGTAAGAAAGGAAGAACCGACGGCGGTGACGAGCCAGGAAGGGATAGTTGACCGGATGGCGGTGGTGCCGGAAATGAATCCGCACCGCGACCCGCAGAGGAGTTACCTGAGCCAGGAAGTAAGGACACGTGTGGAGCAGGTGTTGGGCACGCTCACACCGCGGGAGCGGATGGTTTTTGAGATGCGGCATTACCAAGGGATGCGGCTGCGAAATATCGGGGAAGTGCTGGGGACTACCGAAGAAGCGGCGAAGAATTGCCTTTTCCGTGCGACCCAGAAGATGCGCACGGCTTTGGGAGATTTTGTATGAACTGCGACGGCGCGCGTCAGAATCTGACCCTGTATCTTTACGGCGAGATGGATTTCAACGAGGAGGAGTCGCTGGAGCGGCACCTGGACGGGTGCGCGGCGTGCCGGACGACTTTGGAGCGGGAGCGCGAATTGCACGCGGCAATGGACCGGCAGGAGTTTCAGCCGTCGGCGGAACTGTTGACGGCGTGCCGGCGGGAATTGCAGGCGCGGGTGGCTGTGGAGCGAGTAGCGAACCGGCCATTGTATAAGAAGCTGTGGGATTGGTGGCGAGGGGTTCTGCCTGCGCCGGCCATTCTGCGGCCAATTGGCATGTTTGCGATGGTAGCGATGGGGTTTTTCGGCGGGAAGCTGTGGGAAGCAACGCGGGGGATGACGGAGCCATCGGTTTTGCGGGTCCGGAATTTCACGCCTTCGCCTGAGGGCGGAGTTCAACTGACGGTCGAAGAAGTCCGGCAGAAAACCATGACGGGACGGCTGGATGATGATCGAATCCAGAGAATGCTGCTATCGGCGGCAACGGATCCGTCGGATGCCGGGCTGCGAGTCCGGACGATGGAACTGCTGAAAGACCGGTGTGAACGGAGCGACGTGCGGCGTGCGCTGTTGCACGCCCTGCGGAGCGATCCGAACCCGGGGGTTCGGCTGAAGGCGCTGGAAGGGCTAAAGCCCTATAATCGAGATCCGGAGACGCGGCGGGTGCTGTCGAGCGTGCTGCTTGCCGACGACAATCCGGGTGTGCGGACGATGGCGATCGATTTATTGGCCGATAATATGGCGATTGAGGTGACTGGTACGCTGCAGGAGTTGTTGGTCCGCGAGAACAACCCCTACATTCGCCAGAAGAGCTTGCAAGCTTTGCGCGAGCGTAACGCCTCACTGGAGACTTTCTAATGGCACTTTTGCCGCTCTTGGTTCTGGCAGTTTCGGGAACAGCAGAGGCACAGACCTACCGCATCGTAAGAGAAGGCCCCGATTTCGTGAGATACGATTCGGGGCATTTCTTTGTGCCGCCGAAGGCACGGCTGAAGGTGAACACTCCCGGTTCATTGAAGATCCAAGGCGAGAACCGCTCGTCGATCGCGTATGTCATCAAGAGGCGGCTGCGCACGAAGGATAACGAACTTGCCCGGCGGGTACTGAATCCGCCTGATCTGAAGATTGGCTTCCGCGAACCGTATGTCGAGGTGGAAGTGCGGGCAGAGGTGGAATCTCCGGTGGAGGTTGAGTTGCGGGTACCGCGGACGATGGCACGGACGCAGGTTCAGGTGGTGGATGGCGGCATCACGGCGTATGATTTGGATAATCCCATCTCAGTGGAGGCGCTATCGGGATCGGTGGTGATGGACCGGATGCACTCGTCGGTGACGGCGTTCACGGGCGGAGGTGAGATCCGGCTGGGCAGAGTGGACGGGGCGATCCGGTGCCAGTCGGGCGGCGGCGGCATTCAGATTGCGGGGGCTGGCGCGGATGCCGTTCTGGAGACGCTGGGCGGCGAGGTTTACGTGCGCGAAGTGATAGGACCGCTGGTGGCGCGAACTGGCGGGGGCAACGTGGTAGTGGGCCGAGCGCTGTCGACAGTGAATGCATTTACGACGGCGGGATTGGTGGATGTGACGCGTGCGATCGGGATGGTGTATGCGCGGACGGATAACGGCGCGATCGAGGTGGGACAGGCGGCGGGGGCGCGGTGCGAATCGTCGTCGGGCCCTATCCGGCTGAATTCGGTGACAGGGCCGTTGCAGGTATTTACGCACCAAGGGAGTATCGAAGCGGCAATCGAGACGCTGGCATCGAGTAACTCGTTTCTTAACACAGGGTCCGGTGACATTACGGTTTTTCTTCCGTCCAATATAGCGATAACGGTTCAGGCGCAGATGCAAGCCGCCGGAGCCATCGGGAATATCTATTCCGATTTCCCGGAGATCCGCATGTTCGGGCGATTCTGGCTCGGTAGCCGGCCCGCGCAGGCAGAGGGCGCCATAAACGGAGGCGGCCCGACGCTGAGGCTCTCCGCAAATGGCGGCATCGTCAACCTGAAGCGTCAGAGATAATTCTTGGAAGGTACGACTATGAAACGGACAATTCTTAGCGTTGCCGCCGCAGGCCTCCTGGCAACCGCCCCGTACGCCTCGGCGTGGCAGAGTCCCGCTCCCGCGCAAGCGCCCAAAGCCGCCGAACGGGCGGTGGTGGTGATGACGGGCAGCCGCAGCTTTCTCGGCGTCGGTGTGGTGGAGGTGACAAGTGAGCGGACGAAGGTGCTTAAGCTGAGTGAAGAGCGCGGCGTCGAGATCACGAAGGTGGAAGAGAACACACCAGCGGAGAAGGCCGGGTTGAAGGTGGGCGACGTGGTGACCGAGTATAACGGGCAGCGCGTCGAGGGCACCGAGCAGTTTATCCGCTTTGTGCGGGAAACGCCGGCTGGACGGAACGTGAAACTCACTGTGATTCGCAATGGGAATTCACAGGTGTTGACGGCGATGATTGAGGCGCGGAAAGCGAAGGCGTGGGAGTCCGGCGAGTTCAGCATGCCGGCGATTCCGAACATCCCGCAGATGCTGGAGATTCCGCGGCCGATTATGGGGTGGCGGACGGGCGCGTTGGGCATTGAAGCGGAAGCCGTGAGCGCGCAATTGGCGGAGTTTTTTGGGGTGAAGCAAGGCGTGCTGGTGCGGTCAGTGAGCAAGGACTCTTCGGCTGAGAAGGCGGGGATCAAGGCCGGCGACGTGATCACGAAGGTGGACGACAAGGCTGTGGCGTCGCCGTCGGATGTGACGCGGGCGATCGGGCAGTCGAAGGACAAGAGCCTGGCGGTGACGGTGATTCGCGACCGTAAGGAGATGTCGCTGAACGTAAAGATAGAAGACACGCGGACGCCGAGAGGGCGTGCGGCGCGGTTGGAACAGCAACGGTTCTGACGGGGCCGGAATGTAGAATTGCGGAAGAGCCGGGCGAATGATCCCCGGCTTTTCTTATTTATGCTTGTCTGCGTGTGGCATGCGGTTGACCAGAGCATCCTTCGGAGAATCACCCGCAAGGAAACGGAGGAAGCTGTGCAGTCTGGCGAAGTGATTGAAAACTACCCGAGCGACAAATACGGACCCAGTTGCCTTGTACTTGGTTGGACAGCGAGTGGACGGCCTCTTCATATACAATGCACACATCCGGCTCGGGCTAGAGTGAAAATCATAACTGTTTACGAGCCTTCTCCCAGCGATTGGATCGGTTTCAAGGCCCGGAGGTGAAACATGAGATGCGATGTTTGCGGACGAGCCGAACGGGAACACCGTCTTATCCGGTACAATTTCTCACAAGGTGATCGCCTTGTGGTGGTTGACCATGTTCCGGCTGAGGTTTGCCCCAACTGCGGGGAAGTGAGCCTGCGCCCCGATGTTGTCGAACGGTTACAGGACACCGTCTGGCAGCGGCGCACTCCGGTGCGTCTCATAGAAACCCCCATCTACGAGTTCAGCCTGTAGCGGATTCCCGCCCCGAACTGGCGCACGGAGCCACTCTGACAAAACCTTGACAATTGCTGGATTACGCCGTGACGATCGCGGTGTATTCTCAGAGGTGGCCAACCCATGCGGCTACGGGAATGGTTCCGACCTCCACGGCACGTGCTGACGATCTTTCTCAGCGTCGCGCTCCTTTCCGGCGGCGCGCTGGGATGGCTCGGGTGGCTGTTGCTGGAGCAGGACAATGCCGTCGAGTCCCAGAGGCGGCGCGAACAACTGGACGAGGGAGCGGATCGCGCAGTCGCGGTGATGCAGCGCGAGTTGGCGCGATTGGCGGCGCGGCTCGGCGCTCAGGGCGTTGGCATTGTCGACGATGTGAGTGTCGTTTCCTTGAGCGCGAAGGGAATCGCCGCGCAACCACCGCTGCTGTATTATCCGGAGGCTGCGGATTTGCCGGAAGCGCCTGTGGGAACCTTCACGGAAGCTGAGCGAATGGAATTCACCGTAAGCGATCCGGCACCCGTCATCGGGATCTACGAGAAATTGACGGCTTCGCCTGATGCGGCGGTACCTGCCGGATCCTGGACGCGGCTCGCCCGCATCTATCGCAAGCAACGTGACGCGGGCAAAGCGGAGCGGGCCTATGACCGGCTTGCGCAGATACCGGATGTCGCGGTGGAAGGATTGCCCGCGAGTCTCATTGCGCGGGAAGGCCGTGCGAACCTGTTCTCGGAATCACGCCGGACGTCCGATCTGCAGCGGGAAGCCGCTGCGTTCCAGGAGGACCTTCAGGCCGGACGCTGGCAGCTTACGAAACAGCAGTACGAATTCTATTCCTCCGAAGCGGCCAACTGGCTGGGCAAAGCGAGCGCGGCGGATCGCGATGCACTGGCGCGGGCAGAAGCGTTTCTCTGGCTGTGGAACAACCGGCCCGTGTGGGTGGAGGATTCTCAAAGGACGGTGGCGAGTGCACTCGTTCTGGTGCGGCACGCTGGAAAACAGGAGTGGCACGCTGCCGTCGCCGGCCCACGCTACCTGGACTGGCTGTGCCGGCAAGCGGTGCGCAGCATGGGAGTGCGGTGGACGCTCGCCGATCTCGAGGGGCGGACGATCCTTGGCGGTGACCCGCCGGCGCGGGATGACGTCGTCCGCATGGCCGCCGCCACCGGATTGCCATGGACGCTGCATGTCTTCCCTTCCGGTGGGGCTGGAGGATCCACTTCACGGCGCCGCTTGCTGCTCTGGGTCTTCGCTGTGCTGGCGGCGGTACTGTCCGCAGGCACCTACTTCATCCTGCGCGCCATCTCGCGGGAACTGCGTGTGGCGCGGCTGCAATCGGACTTTGTGGCCGCCGTGTCTCACGAGTTCCGCAGCCCGCTTAGCTCGCTTTCGCAGATTTCGGAAATGCTTGCGCGGGACCGGTTTCCTTCAGAGGAACACCGCCGGAGATCGTATGGCGTTCTGGAGCGGGAGACGGAGCGCCTTCGCCGGCTGGTGGAAGGGCTTCTCGATTTCGGACGGTTTGAAGCCGGGGCGGCCCTGTATCGCTTCGAGGCAATCGAAGCAAACGCCTTTCTACGTGAGTTAGTCGCCGAGTTTCAAGCAAGGGTAGCGCAAGAGGGTTTCGTCGTCGAACTGAGCGCGCCCTCACGGCCGCTGCAGTTGCGGGCAGATCGTGAAGCGCTCTCGCGCGCCATTTGGAACCTGCTGGACAATGCAGTGAAATACTCGCCCGAATGCCGCACGGTTTGGGTGGATGTCGCCTGCGAGGGGGAACGGATTTCGATTGTCGTGCGGGATCGCGGCCTCGGTATTCCATTACACGAGCAGCGCGAGATTTTTGAAAGATTCGTCCGCGGCACGGAGTCGAAAACAAGGCGGATCAAGGGCACCGGCATTGGACTCGCCATGGTGCGTCACATTGTTGCGGCGCATGGCGGCGAGATCCGCCTGGCGAGCGAACCCGGCCACGGCAGTCAGTTTACGATGGTGCTCCACGCCCTGGGAGGTGATTCGTGATCCGCATTCTATTAGTTGAGGACGAAGTGGGCATTGCGTTTGCGCTGGAAGCTGACTTGCAGACGGAAGGCTACGAGGTGAAGGTGACGGGCAACGGAGATGAAGCGCTGCGTTTTGCGCGGACCGAATCGTTTGATCTGATCCTGCTCGACATGATGTTGCCCGGGCGCGACGGCTTTGAAGTGTGCCGGGAGCTACGGCGTGGCGGCTCGCGCACGCCGATCATTCTTCTCACTGCAAAAGCCCAGGAAGCGGAGAAGGTGATGGGGTTGGAGTTGGGCGCCGACGATTACGTCACCAAACCGTTCAGCCCGCGCGAACTTCGTGCCCGGATCAAAGCAGTGCTTCGGCGCGGCGCGCAGGAGGCTCCTGCAGAGACATATCGTTTCGATGATACGGAAGTAGACTTCGGACGCTGCGAGGTTCGGCGCGCGGGGACGCCGGTTGATCTGAGCGCGTTGGAGTTCCGACTATTGACGGCGTTTATCCGCAGCCGCGGGCGCGTGCTGAGCAGAGACCAGTTGCTGGATGCGGCGTGGGGACAAGGCGTGTCCCTCAACGACCGCGTGGTGGACAACCACATTGTCGCGCTGCGGAGGAAGATCGAGCCCGATCCGGGGCGTCCGCGCTTCTTTCTGAACATCCGGGGAATGGGGTACAGGTTCGATGGCTGAATCATACACAAGCTGTACACTCGCGCGGACGATGGCCGTACATTCGCGCCGTAGTTTGGAATGCGAGGGAGGAAGTATGAAACTTCGCATTTGGATTCTGATACTGATGACCGCTACCGGCATGGCAGCCGCGGACAGCGCGCAGCCGGCCAAGGTGATGATGGAGGCCGCCCGCAAGAAGGAAGTAGTGGACGGCGATTTGAAAGGCGCGATTCGTCTTTATGGGGATATCGCAGCGAAATATAAGAATGATCGCCCTGTGGCGGCGATGGCACTGGTGCGCATGGCGGAGGCTTATCAGAAGATGGGTGATGCCGAGGCGCGGAAGATCTTTGAGCGCGTGGTGAAGGAGTATGGGGATCAGAAGGAAGCGGTGTCGATGGCGCGGGCTAGGCTCTCCGGAAGGATGGCGGCACAGAAAACCGGCATCGTCACCCGGCAGGTGTGGACCCACTCCCCATCCCCAAGTGCACGCACGATGTCAGTCTCCCCGGATGGCCGATACATCGCTTTCCCACACAAATCAGGGAATCTTGGCCTGCATGACCTTACCACTGGGGAGGACCGCTTGCTGACGACCACGGGGAATTGGGGGAACGAGCCCGAATATGCGGGGGCATCCGTTTTCTCCCCTGATGGAAGACAGGTTGTCTACTATTGGGAACGGGACGCTAAAGGAGCAGAACCGCGAATCGAGCTGCGCGTGGTCGGCTTGGGAGAGCATGAATCGCCGCGAGTGATCTTTTCCAGTGAAGAAGCGTGGGTTGTCCCGGGCGCATGGTCACCCGACGGGAAGTGGATCGCGGCGAGCGTGACACGCAAGGACAAGTCGAGTCAGATTGGTTTGGTTTCGGCCGCGGACGGCACACTTCGTGTTTTGAAATCCGTGGACTGGCGTGGGCCATCGAACATGGCATTCTCGCCGGACGGCGCTTATCTCGCTTACGACCTGGCGCCCAATCAGGATTCCGTGCAGCACGATATCTTCGTCCTAGCGCTGGATGGCAGCCGCGAGATTCCGGTTGTCCATGCAGCTAACGATGTGGTGATCGGGTGGTCGCGGGATGAGAAACATCTCTTGTTCAGCAGTGACCGCAGCGGACGCATGGGCCTGTGGGCCTTGGCATTCTCGGGCGGCAAAACACATGGGTCACCCATTCCGATCAGCGCCGAGTTTGGGCAACCCATTGGATTGACACGTTCCGGCGCGGTCTACTACTCAAGGCGTGCGCCATTCACGGATGTTTATCTTGCGGAAGTCGATTTCATTACCGGCAAAGTCCTGCAGCCGCCCGCCCGCCCCATTGAGCAGTCAGTGGGATTCAACTATATGGTAGATCTGTCGCCCGATGGCAAACAGTTGGCATATGCGTTTCTTCAAACCGAAGGAGGTTTGCCGAGACTGGGGATTCGATCAATGGCCACCGGTGAGACTCGGCTGCTCACTGTGAAATGGAGCAAATTCTACTCAACAGCGCCGCCCCGGTGGGCTCCGGACGGCAATTCTTTGCTCACTTATGCAATCGACAGCAAAGGCCGAGCGGGAGTTTTCCGGATCGACGCGAAGACCGGCAATCTCGAACAGATCACGTCTGACGGGACGATACGTACCTGGCCGATGTGGGCTTCAGATGGCAAGAGCTTCTTTTGGCGATCACCTGATACGACTGTGCGCCACGACCTTGCCTCCGGCCAGGAAACTGCGTTCTTCCCCGGCACTTGCCGAAGTATTTCACCGGATGGCCGCTATCTCGCTTGTACATCACGCGACGGGAGACTTGTAGCAGTTCCGCTTGCCGGCGGCGAGCCGAAGGAACTGGCGCACATAACTCCCGAGGCGCGCTTCCTGCCGTTTTCCGCGTGGACAGCCGACAGTGCTGCCGTGGTCTACGGAATCGTTCGCGCAAAAGAGAGCGCCACGGCAGAACTCTGGGTGGCGCCGGTTGCAGGCGGGGAGCCGCATGTTGTGAATCTCAATCTGGCTGCCACCGCAGGCGGGTTGCATGTCTTTCCCGACGGCAAGAGGGTGATCTATAACGATTCCGCAGGATCGGGGAGCGGAGTAGGAGGAGTCTTTGTGATCGAGAACCTCCTTTCTGCTCTCACCGCAAACAAACAATAAGATGCTCATTCTTGTCGCAGCCGCTATTACTATTCCTCTGGGGCTGGATCTCTATCTTCCGGCCCCGGAGGACAATCCGCTCACCGCTGAGAAGATCGAACTGGGGCGGCGGCTGTTCTTCGACCGCCGCCTTTCCCGCGACGGGTCCACATCGTGCTCAACCTGCCACGATCCGGAGCGCGCGTTCTCGGATGATCGGGCCGTGGCTGTGGGTGTGTTCGGGCGCAAGGGACGGCGCAATTCTCCGGCGCTGATCAATCGTGGCTATGGACGGTTGTTCTTCTGGGACGGCCGTGTATCGACGTTAGAAGATCAGGTGCTGAAGCCGATCGAAGATCCCAACGAAATGGACCTGCCTCTCGCTGAAGCCGCCGCACGCGTGAGCCTCACTCCCACCGAAATCTCACATGCGCTGGCCAGCTTCGTCCGGTCCATCCTTTCGGGCGATTCGCCCTACGACCGGTTCGTGAACGGAGTCCGTACCGCGTTGAGCGCCGACCAGCAGGCGGGACTGCAAATCTTTCGCGGCAAGGCCAACTGTACGGCATGCCACGTGGGTCCCAATTTCACGGACGAGCGGCTGCATAACACCGGCATTGCCTGGTGCGATGGCAAGCTCACGGACACCGGCGCGGGGCAGGGCAATTTCAAAACTCCGACACTGCGCGAGGTCGCGCTCACCGCGCCGTACATGCATGACGGCAGCCTCGCCACGCTGGAAGAAGTGATCGAATATTACGATCGTGGGGGGAACCGGAATCCGCAGCTCGATCCGGAATTACGGCCGCTGCATTTGACTGCCGGGGAGAAACGGCAACTTCTGGATTTCCTCCATTCCCTCAAGGCGAAGCGGAATTGACTCTCTCACTCTCTGCACGCACGTAGGTGTAGACATGGGATGTCACACACTCTCCAGTGATGAGACTTTTTGGGGCCAGCAGGGATCGTCCACGGCCTGTTCCTCCTGCCACCATCCGGAACGCGCGTTCTCGGAAAACCGAGCAATGGCGGTGCGTGTGTTCGGGCGCAAGGGTCCGAACAACTCGGCTGTCTTCAAATGCTCTACTGCTGAGCGACCGGTCCTTGGGGGAAGAAAACAAGTACACCCCCGTCGCTCTTCCTGGCTACTCAGAGCGGGGCAACAGGCGTCCAACATCACGCAACTGTCGCAAGCCCCTTCTTGTCGACTAGCCATAGCAACTTGAGCGAGGCCCCGGCTGGCCGCTTCTCGCCGCGTTCCCATTTGCTGACAAGGCTACTGGTGACGTTCAGGTAACTGGCGAAAACGCTTTGGCTGACGTGTTCTCTCTCGCGTATCGCCCGGATCTCCGCGGGCTTCAACGGCCGGATCGGAGTAAGGCAGGCGTTATCGAAGAGCCGCATCGTTTGTTTGTCGATGGCCCCCACATCGTGCAAGTCCGCCATGGTTTCATGGATCGCCCCCAAGGCATCACTTCTGTATTTCTTACTCACGCTTCACCTCCAGAAAATCGCCTCTCCGCAACAGTTCCCCCAGTTGCCTGTCCGTCAATGCCAGGACGTACATAAAGAGCGCCCTGGCGCCGCGCCGGAAAAAGATGATCGTCCTGTAGCCCTTTGATCTTCTCTATCCCGGCCTGGCGATTCGCTGTTTGATGACCTCGCCGCCCAGGTCTGCATCCATCGAGGCCTTTTTCGGCCAGGGAAACAGCATCAGTTAACCGGCTTTTACCCTGGTTGATGACACACTGAAGCGAACAGGGCATCTCGATTAGGTGGGCTCGCGTATGTGTCGCGCGTATCTGTGCGGCCAATGCTTGCGCGGATGGTTTCGGAAGGCAAGCGCCTTGTATGGGCTAATCTGTACATACGCACACCTATGGCGAAGCGGGGACGGAGGAGGTCGTTCGCATTAGCTCCGCACGCCCGGCGACTGGCCATGAAAGGAAGCTTTATGAAGCAACTCGCAGCTAAGAAACGAGCAGAATTGCGACGCCTCGCCCAGAAGCCGGACGAGGAGATCGATCTCTCCGATATTCCCGAGATCCGGAAATTGCCGTCGGATCGGTAATCGGCAGGTTCTACCGGTCAACGGGGCTGACTCCGAAGAGGAGCGATTGCATGGGACGCGTCGTGTCGAAGGAAGCGTTTGAGGAGCGTGGCCTCTGTGGGACAGTAGAGCACGCGCGTATACTGATAAGTGGATATACGACTATCCGCCGAGGAACGCAATGCCCAAACCAGAAGTCACTCGCCTGACCATAAGCTGGTCCAAGAACACCGATTTGGCCTTACGCTCCCATCTCGGTTCCAAGGGCCTCAAGAAGGGAGCCCTCTCGCAGTTCATTGAGGACGCCGTTCAGTGGCGCCTGTTCGACCAGACGGTAGACGAGGTGCGCGAAGCGTTTGCCGGCGTTTCCGCTGACGATCTCGATGGCATGATTGGCGAGGCCGTGAAAAGCGTCCGCAAAGACAAGAATCGGGGCCGGGCAGGGCGTACGCCGAAATGACGCGTCTGGTGCTCGACACCAATGTGCTCATTAGTGCGCTGATGTCAGCCCACTCCCCGTCCGCTGAGATACTGTCTCTCTGGCGCGACGGCGAAGTCGCCGTCCTCACCGCCACCGCGCAGCTCGACGAGATCGCGCGAGTGACGCGATATCCAAGAATTCGCGCCATGCTCCATCCGTCCCTTGCCGGGCGGCTGGTCAACCGTCTTCGCGATGTGGCCATTGTGGTGGAGAGGCTGCCCATGGTCAATCGTGCGCCAGATCCGGACGACGATTACCTGCTGGCGCTCGCGGAGGCGGGCGAGGCTCAGTATCTGGTGACGGGCGACAAGCCGCTGCTCGGACTGAAGCGCCACAAGTCCACGCGGATCGTGACACCAGCCGCTCTGCTCGAATTACTCAAGGACAGAAAATGACGGACCTCCACATCCCGGTCATTCTTCGACGTCAATCATCATTCGATGAGCGAGGCGATCGTACTCCGCTATAGTGGCAGCCGGCAGCCGTCCTTTGGCACGGAGAGGATGCGAGCCGCCAGGCCCCGGTAAGTGGAGTTGCATGACAATTCCGGTGCGGATGACGATTGGTTCTTTCACGACTGGTCTGATATGACGCGCGTCATTTCCTGGTTTGGCGACGTGCACATGATTAGCTCACTTCGCGCCGCGAGAACTCCAGGCAGCCGGCAGCGGTGGAGAGAATGCCCAGGAGAACCGTGAACGCGAATACCTCGGTCAGATTGACGGGCCACTTCGCCAGCACCAGCATCGGCAAGGACCAAGGGAAATACTGTGTCCAAGCGCCATTGGGCTGACTGGCGAAGGTCATGCCGTAGCCGATTACAATGGCGACAACGCCGGCACCAGTGGAGACGGCAAAGGATCGCCAGCGGAGGCTCACCCAATGCTGCAGGGTGAGCGCGAGGAAGCCGAGAGCGGTCATTAGACAGCCTTGCCGGAGGATTGTCGTGACGGGCGGCGTGGCATGGAACGTAGCGGTGTTTTGCAGATAGGGCAGCAGGAGACCGCTTGCGAAGACGCCTGCCAGCAGGACGAGTGTGCTGAGGAGAGCGAGCGTCATTAGGACGGTTAGTTTGGCGATGTAGAACGCCGGCCGGGGAATCGGGCGCGCGAGGAGTGATTTCCACTGGTTTTCGGCGTGATCAATGCCGGCCACGAGGGCGCTTTGCACGGTGATGTAGAGGGGGAGCATTAGGAGTCCCCAGAGGACGAAATTGAGATGGGCGAGGGCAAGCCAGTCGTTGGTCATGCCGTTGCGGCGCAGCATGGTAAATGGCGACTGGGAGGCGATGAAGAACGTCATCAGCGTGACAGCGAAAGGCGCGAGCAAGGCCAGCTTGAGAGCGACGGTGCGGCGGAGTTTGAGAAATTCGGTGCGAAGGACTCGAGGGAACATCATGCCTCCACTTCCGCGGCAACAGGGGCGGTGAGCTCAAGAAATGTCTCTTCCAATGTCGGGTATCCGGTGGTGAGTTGGGTGACGTCGATGCCGGCGTTGACGAGCAGGCGGTTGATGGCCGCGGGCCCGATCTGATGATCGAGATTCACGCGCAGGCGGCTGCCGGATTGAGATGCGGCGAGACCGGCGCCGTGGAGTAGCGCGGCGGCGCGATGGGGGTCGTCCACTTCGAGGGTGAGCCAGGGACGGCTGCGGGCGCGGAGCTCCTCGGCGGAGCCTTCAAATTTCACCTGGCCTTTGGCGACGATGGCGACGTGAGTGGCGGTCTGCTCCACTTCAGCGAGCAGGTGGCTGGAGAGAAAGACGGTGGCGCGGCGGCGATTGGGGAGAGCGCGGATGAGGTGGCGGACTTCGTGAATGCCGGCGGGGTCGAGGGCATTGGTGGGCTCGTCGAGCAGGAGGAGCTCCGGATCGCCGAGGAGGGCCTGAGCGAGTCCGAGGCGCTGTTTCATGCCCGAGGAATAGCCGCGCACGGTCTGGTTGGCGGCGCGCAGGAGGTCGACGGCGTCGAGGGCTTCGTCCACAACGCGTTTGGGCAGATTGAGGAGGAGGCGGTGGATTTCGAGGTTCTCGCGGCCAGTGAGGTGGTGATACAGCGACGGCGATTCAACCAGGGAGCCGATGCGGCCGAGGACAGTCGGGCCGTGAGTGGCAAGCGACTGGCCGAAGACGGTGATGGCTCCGCGACCGGGGCGCTGGAGGCCGAGGATCATCCGGATGGTGGTGGACTTGCCTGCGCCGTTGGGGCCGAGGAAGCCGTAAACGCTGCCGGCGGGGACGCAGAGGCTGAGTCCGCGGACGGCTTCGACGGGGCCGAAGGATTTCCAGAGGTTGTCGAGGACGAGGGGAGCATCCATGGGGTGTAGGTTCTGACACCACGAGAGGGGCGGAAGTTCCCGCGCAGCAGACCGGAGGAGTGCCACTTGGACGTTGTCTGGTTCGAGTGCTGCGGTGTGGTGCCCGAACCGGAGCTTTCGGGACAAAACCGATCCGGCGGAGTCGGCGCCGTGGGAGAATCAAGGCTGATATGAACACCGTGCTGCTGCTGCTGATTGCTTTGCCTTGCCTTGGACAGAGCCTGCGGGTAATGTCCTACAACGTGCGCTACCCGAACAAGGATGACGGAGCGGATCTATGGGAGCGGCGGAGGGACCTGTTCATCGAGTCGATCCGCAGCGCGAATCCGGATCTCATCGGTACTCAGGAGTTATTCAAGCTCCAGGGTGATTATCTGGTGGAGAAACTGCCCCAGTACGCATGGTTCGGCACGAGCCGCCGCGGCAATCACGAAGACGAACATATGGGCGTGTTCTATCGCAAGGCGGCGTTACGGCTGGTGGAACAAGGCCAGTTCTGGTTGTCGGAAACACCTGAGGTGGCGGGGAGCGAGTCCTGGGGTATGAGTCTGCCGCGGATGGTGACCTGGGGCCTGTTTGAGAAGGGCGGAGAGCAGTTCTACCTGCTCAACACGCACTTTGCGCACCGGCGTCAGGACGAGGAAGCTCGATTGAAAGCGGCGGCCGTCATCGCGGCGAAGATGAAGGGGCTGCGGCAGAACATCGCGATTGTGGTGACGGGGGACTTCAATGCTCCCGCGGGCGGGGCGGTTCATCAGGCGATGCTGGCATCGGGGTTGCGGGACAGCCGCGCCATCACGAGCCGGAAGCTGGGTCCGGAGGGGACGTTCCATGGCTTCAAGGGGAAAGCCGGCGAGGCGCGCATCGACTGGATTCTTGTCGGGCCGCAATGGAAGGTGGCGCTCAACGAGACGATTACTTTCGGGCAGGATGGCCGCTTTCCTTCAGACCATTTTCCAGTGGTGGCGGAGATCGAGCAATAGGCTTAACTGCCGGCGAGGCGGAGGCGGAAGGCGGCCATTTGCTCGCCGTTGCGGACGAAGAGGATGTCGCCCGGCGAGGACGGGATGGTTCCAGGTTTTGCCTTCGAGAGCGCGGAAGCGGGTGATTTCGCGGACGGCATCGGGGGTGGCGGAGACGAGCGCCAGTTCTTTGCAAGGATTCTTCGGCGGAGAATGCGGGGATCAAGGCCGGCGACGTGATCACGAACGTGGACGACAGGCCTGGCGTCGTCGCCGATGTGACACGGGCGATCGGGCAGTCGAAGAACAAGAGCCTGGCGGTGACGGTGATTCGCGACCGCAAGGAGATGTCGCTGAACGTGAAGATTGAAGACACGCGGACGCCGAGAGGGCGTGCGGCGCGGTTGGAGCAGCAACGGTTCTGACGGGGCCGGAAAACGGATTTGCGGAAGAGCCGGGCGTGATGCCTGGCTTTTCTTATTTGCCTTGGCCGCGTGTGGTCCGACTTTGCATGCGGTCAGGGATTGGATCGGTTTCAAGGCCCGGAGTTGAATCATGAGGTGCGATGCTTGCGGACGAGCCGAACGGTAACACCTTCTGATCCGGTAAGCCCCAACTGCGGGGAAGTGAGCCTGCGCCCCTGTTGTCGAACGGCTTCAGGACACCGTCTGGCAGCAGGGCACACCGGTGCGGCTCATAGGAATCCCCATCTACGAGTTCAACCTGTAGCGGATCCCGCCCGTGTAGGGGGACGGTCCAGAATCTGCGTGAGGGAGAATTCCGCCTGAAGAATGCAGCGGTATCCAGCTTCCCGGTCCTGAACAGTAAATGGATGCGGCAACCGCGCAAGCCAGCGGCGCAGCAAGGCATCGATTTGCGGTGGTCCCAGTTGCTCGCAGATCGTTTGCAGCCGCTCCGGGTCTTCACAGGAAACGAATCCGTTGTCCAGCGCTTTGAACCCGATCCCTTCCCGGCGCAACTGGCATTTAGCATACTCGTGTCCGTTGAGACAGAGTTACGCGTTGTAGGGGAAGTAAGATGCGAACTTCAAGAAGAAGGGGCCGAATTCCTCGTCCAGGCAATAGCAGTAGAACTGATTGATCATCGCCGTGGAGCGGACAATCCACGGATAGGTCTTGCCGGTCTCGGGGTTTGCGAACGGGTGGCCGGCGATGGCTACGGAAGAACTTCACCACTCCGCTCTCGCACTGCAAGGCGGGAACGTACACGTTCAGATACATCCGGTCGATGCATTCCAGTTCGAAGGTGACGTGATGATCAAGGATTTCGGCTACGCTTTGTGGTAGGCTCATTTCCGGCTCCGGTACGATTCCGATCCTTCGGGATCGAACGCCACTGCGGTGGCTATATCTTTGGCGAGAACTGCTTGCAGTTCTTCCACGTCGACCGCAGCCTTT
>JACQZR010000023.1 GCA_016213775.1 Acidobacteriota bacterium | reverse complement strand
AGGTCCGCGATCCGGAACCGGGAACGTCCGTTCCCTAGGGCGACCACAGGGTCGGGCGTCATCAGGCTGGTGAAGGAGGCTGAGATTGAACGCAGACAGCCACTTGTGTCCTGGTAACGGATCACATCCAGATTGCGGATCCTGTGCCAGTTCACTACTTCGAACTCCTGGCCAAGTTCCGGATGGAAGGGATGGGTGATGTGGAAACGTTGTGAAACAACCGCACCATCGGGTGTAGTTGCTCGGTTAGACTTATGCTCGGAACGCTCATCATTCTCATGATCGAAAGCCTGGCGGCGCAGCCGGGGCGGTTCGGCCTGCCGGCGTGCGAGGGTCCGGGGCAGGAAATGGCGAAGCGGACGGCGTTTGTTGTCTGCCATGACGGGGAACGGAAGGTGGCGGCGTGGACGGCGCACGAACTGAGACGCGAGATGTTGGCGGTAGCGAGTGCAGCACGGCAGCACTTCCGGCGGGATCCGGCCCTGGTTTCGGCGTCAAGTGACGCGGATTACCGGAATTCGGGATTCCACCGTAGCCACTTGGTGCCGGCGGCGGACGTGGCATGGTCAGCGGAGGGATTGCGGGAGTCGTACCTGTTGTCGAACGCAGTGCCGCAAGTGGCCCAATTGAATCTGTCGGGGTGGCGGAGAATCGAGAATGACATTCGCAAGCTTACCGAACAGAACGATGCGGTGCAGGTGATGACGGGCACTCTTTTCGATTGCGACAACGTCCGCCGGATCGGCGCCGGAGGTGTGGCTGTGCCGTGCGCGACTTTTAAGGTGGTGCTGGCGATGCGCGGCGGGCGCCGGACGGCCTACGCGGTAATTCTCAAGAACGAAGCAGGTGGTGTTCGTGAGACTGTTTCGGTACGCGAGGTGGAACGGCGCAGTGGGCTGGATTTTTTCGGGACGCTTTCGCAGGCGGAACAGGACGAGATCGAAACGAGCAGCGTGGCGCTGCGGTAAGCGGGGTGAACCAAACTCTCGGACGCAGCCCTTCTGTCGTGGCAATCTAGAAATGTCCTCTCGACAGAGCGCCAAGTACGCGCCATTCACTCATTCGGCAACTGCATTCCTCATATGAGTGAATGGCACCTCTGTTCAAGCTCTTCAGTCCTGGAGACCGGACATTTCTACCTTGCCGGGAACTGTCGCAGCAAAGTAGAAATGTCCTCTTTAGCAAAGTAGAAATGTCCTCTCGGCAGAGCGCCAGGTATGCGCCATTCCCTCATGTGGCATTGTTCTGCATCGCGTCCAGCCGTCAAGGCTACCCTTCGGCGCAAAAGCAGGCGGCCCTGACGGCACCAGGACGCGATGCGGCAACCGGATTCCTCATATGAGTGAATGGCGCCTCTGTTCAGGCTCTGCGCGCGTGGAGACCGGACATTTCTACCTTGCCGGGATGCGGACATTTCTACTTTGCCTTGACATGGACGCAGCCCTTCTTGACATCCGCCCGGAACGCTGTTAACGTTAACGGAAACCGCTGGGGTCCGCTATGACGACCCCGGCCCTGGAGGTTCCATGCAGGCTCGCTTTTCCTATTTGTTGCCGTGCGCGCTTCTGATGGCTCAGTCTGCTTTCGGGCAAATGACCATCACGGGCACGATCTCGGGTACTGTAGTCGATCCCACCGGTCAAGTCGTCGTGGGCGCGAAGGTCTCGCTCAAGAGCGCGCGTACCGCGGAATCCCGATCGGCGCAATCTAATGAAAGTGGTTCGTTCAGCTTTGTCGCCGTGCAGCCGGACAGCTACACGCTGATTGTGGAACAGCAGGGTTTCAAGACCTATGAACGGCGCGGCCTGGTGCTGAATGCCAATGAGCGCGTCTCGGCCGGCGACATCGCTCTGCAATTAGGCCAGGTGTCGGAGACGATCAGTGTTGCGGACTCCGCGGTGCAAGTGCAGGTGGACAGTTCGGAACATTCGGCCGTGCTGACTTCGAGTCAGATCGAGAATCTTACCGCCCGCGGCCGCGACGTTGTTTCGTTGCTGCGAACGATTCCGGGGGTGCAGTATCAGGCCGATCCGGAGCACGTCGGCGCAAGCTACGGGACAGGTACTCCGAGCATCGGCGGGGCGTCGAACAACACGAACGTGCTTGCGGTGGATGGGGTGGTGAGCAACGACGCAGGAACGCCGAACGTATTCTCCAGCGTCACCACGCTCGATGCGATCGGGGAAGTGAAGGTGGTGCTGAACAGCTACCAGGCCGAGTATGCGGGCAATGGCGGTGCGGTAGTGCAAGTGGTAACCAAATCCGGTGGAAAGGAGTTCCACGGAGGCGGCTACTACTTTCTGCGCAACGACGCGCTGAATGCGAACAACTTCTTCAGCAATCGCAACGGGGTGAGACGGCCGCGCTATCGCTACAATACCTTCGGAGCTACGCTGGGCGGCCCGATCTATATTCCCGGAAAATGGAACACGGACCGTAGTAAGCTGTTCGGGTTTTACAACCTGGAGCAATGGCTGATTTCATTGCCGGGCGCGGTGAACAGTTACACCATGCCCACCACGCTAGAGCGGGCCGGGGACTTCTCGCAGACGCTCGATGTGAGCGGGCGATTGATCGCGATTCGCGACCCGGCTGCCGGGGCCGCCTTCCCCGGCAACGTGATTCCGGCTTCGCGGCAGAATCCGAACGGGCTTGCGCTGATGAAGGTTCTTCCTCTGCCGAATTTCGAGAACCGTGCCATTACAGGCGGCAACTACAACTACCAGATTCAGGAAGTGCAGAACATCCCGAAGCGCAGCCAGCTTTTCAAAGTGGACTACGTGCCCACGAGCGCCGATCGAATTTTCGTGCGCGGCAAGACCTGGATGGCGTCGCAACAAGGCTACGCTGTGGCGGCAGGCGCGACTCCGGTGGGCTTCTTTGGACAGTGCTACTGCTTCACGGAGTCCGGCCTGGGCGTAGGTTGGACCCGCGTGTTCTCGCCGACCATCGTGATGGAGATCAATACCGGACTGCGGCACAATCGTGAAGCCTGGTACCCCTATGGGAGCGCCAACGAAATCAACAAAGTGCTGCGGTCGTCTATCGGCTACAACCTCGGGCAATGGTACCCGCAGGCGAACGTATCCGGCTACATTCCGCGGTTTTCCTTCGGCGGAGTCCCGAGTGCGCCGAATGTGAGCTACGACAATCGCTTCCTCACCGGCGGAACGGACTTCACGTTCAACTTCAATGACAACCTCACGGTGACGCGCGGCAAGCATCTCATCAAACTGGGATGGGATATTTACCGGATTCGCGAGTATGAAGGGGAGCAGAGCATCTTCTCCGGGACATTCGATTTTGGCCGCAACGCAGGTGTGAACCCGCTGGATACGAATTGGGCTTTCTCAAATGCGGCGTTGGGAGTGTTCAACAGCTACACGGAATCGAACCAGCGCTATGGAGCGAACATGCGGCAGACGCTGGTGGAGTGGTTCGCTCAGGATAGTTGGCGCGTGGCCAAGCGGCTCACGCTGGACTTTGGTGTGCGCTGGACGTGGGCATCGGAGATGCATCCGCGCCGGGCCGGCGAGCAGTCGGTGTGGATGAGAACGTTGTACGATCCGTCGCAGGCGCCCCGCATGTACACATCGGTGACGCAGGGAACGACGCGGTTCGCGCAGAATCCCATCACGGGCGCATTGCTGCCCGCGGCATACGTCGGGCTGTTCGTGCCCAACACCGGAAACCCGGCCAATGGCGCGGCAACGTCGGGGGATAAGAATGTGCCACAAGGCTTCGTCAATCAGCCGCCGGTGCTGTGGGGACCACGCTTCGGTTTTGCCTATGATGTTTTCGGCAATGGAAAGACGGCGATTCGCGGAGGCGGGGCGATTCTGTACAACCCGCGCCTGAGCAAGTGGAGCAATATGGTGAACAACCCGCCGTCGATCTACACGCCGATCACCTACTACGGAGACATGCGGACTTTCCTGCAAACGGCGGGCGTGCTTTCGCCGAGCAATACGCAAGGGTTCAACATCAACAACAAAGTCTCGAACAACTACAACATGACGCTTGGTGTGCAGCAGAATCTCGGTCATGGGCTGTTGGCCGACGTGTCGTACCTTGGCGTATTGGGGCAGCATATTCCGCAGACGCTGGCGCTGAACACTGTTCCTTATGGCACGCGCTTCCAACCGCAGTTCAGCGGCTTGAACGACAACTTCTTCCGGCCGTACCCCGGCTACAATAACGTCTCCTGGATCAACAACGCTTACAACTCCAACTACCACGCGCTGCTGGTCTCCGTGACGCGGCGATTCTCACACGGGCTGCAATTCGGGTTCAGCTACACGTTGTCCAAGTTCCTGGACTATACGGGGATACCAATCTACAACACGCTGAAGCCATGGAGCTACGGGTTTAACGGAGCCGACCAGAGACACAACGCGGTGGTGAACTTCACCTACAACGCACCGAAGGCGAGCCCGCACATCGGCGGGAGCAACGTGAGCAAGTGGGTGCTTGACGATTGGCAGTTGAGCGGCATCGCGCAGTTTGTCACCGGCAGTCCCGCGTCCATCGGGTTCAGCACAGTGCAGGGTACTGATCTGACGGGTGGAGGGGACGGACAGCGGGTCCGTGTGGTTGGCAACCCGTTTTCCACGGAACGGACGTTCGCCGCCTGGTTCAACACCGCGGCATTCGCGGTGCCCGGGCGTCTGGACACCGGAAACGCATCGAAGAACAGCGTGCGTAACCCGGGCGTGAATAACTTCGACCTTGCGCTTTCCAAGAGATTCCCCGTCAAGGGCGAAGGGAGGTTTTTCCAACTGCGCTGGGAAGCCTACAACGCGTTCAACCACACGCAGTATTCGGGACTGAACACCACGGCGCGGTATGATCTCAATACGGGTCAGCAGGTGAACGCGCTGTTCGGTCAGGTGACGTCGGCGCGCACGCCTCGTGTGATGCAGGGCTCGCTGCGGTTCACTTTCTAATCGGAGTTGCGAAAGCGGAGATGAGACCAGTTCGGTTGAAGGATGTTGCACGCGATTTGGGCGTTTCACTGATGACGGTCTCACGGGCCCTTCGCAATCATCCGGACATTGGGGAACAAACGCGCGCACGGGTTCTCAAGCGCGTGGAAGAGTTGAACTATCAGCCCGACTGGATGGCGCGCGGCATGGTGACCGGCCGAAGCTATCTCGTCGGGCTCGTGATACCGGATCTGATGCACTCGTTCTTTGCGGAGATCGCGATGGCCGTCTCCGCCAAACTGACGCCGCTGGGTTACCAGGTTGTGATCGCCAACACCGAGGAGCAGGTGCTGACGGAGGAGCGGCATGTCAGCGTGCTGCTGGGACGCAAGGTGGACGGGCTGATCATCGCTTCCGCACAAAGGAATGCGCGGTCGCCGATGTTTCGTTCCATTGCCGGCTGCAAGGTTCCGCTGGTGCTGATCGACCGGTTTGTGAAGGGGGCGGAGGCGAGCTACGCAGGATCGGATGATGAAGGCATCGGCGATCTTGCCACCACACATCTGATCGAGGAAGGGTGCCGCCGCGTTGCCCACATCAAGGGGCCGCCGTTGAGCACTGGCCGCGGGCGATTGCAGGGATTTCGCCTGGCGATGAAGCGCGCCGGACTGCCGGTAGACGAACAGTATGTCGTGCCGGGCGACATCAGCGACACTGCCGGCTACGACGCAATGCGAGGACTGCTGAAACTGCCGAAGCCGCCTGATGGAGTCTTCTGCTATAGCGATCCGGTGGCGGCCGGAGCGATGAAGGCAATTACCGAAGCAGGCTTTTCGATCCCCGGGGATGTGGCGATTGTTGGCGCAGGCAATGTGCACTATTCGGATCTGTTGCGCGTGCCGCTTTCCACCGTGGATCAAGGTTGTTCGCGCATTGGCGAGGGTGCGGCGGATCTGTTGGTGCGCGCGATGGAGCATCGGGAAATGACACCGCCGGAGCTCGTTCTGGTTGGGCCCAGACTGATTGTGCGGGAATCGAGCCGACGCACGAGTTAGCTGAGGATGTCCCGGATCACCTCCCCATGAACATCGGTCAGCCGCCTGTTGATGCCGTTGTTGTAGAAACTGAGTTTCTCATGATCGAGGCCGAGCAGGTGCAGCACGGTGGCCCAGAACTGATGCACGTTCGACACGTTCTCCACCGCCTTGCGCCCGAAGTCGTCAGTGGCGCCGTAACTCGTTCCGCCTTTCACTCCCGCGCCGAGCATCCACGCCGTGAACGCGTCCGGGTTGTGATCGCGTCCCAGTGTGCCTTCCTGATGCGTGGGCATTCGGCCGAACTCCGATGTCCAAAGCACGAGCGTGTCCTTGAGCAGTCCGCGGGCTTTCATATCGTGAATGAGACCGGCGGTAGGACGGTCGAGGATCGGGCAGTGGCGCTCGTAATCGGCCTTCAGCGTTTTGTGAGCGTCCCAGTTCAACAGTCCATCGACGCCTGAGGCGCGCGAAGCGCAGTAGAGTTGCACATAGCGCACATTGCGTTCGATGAGACGGCGGGCGAGCAGGCAATTGCGGGCATACGCCGCGAGCAGCGGATTGGCGTCGTTGGTGCCGTAGAGATCGTGGGTTGCCTTCGATTCCTTGCCGAGATCGGACACCTCAGGCGCGGAGAGTTGCATACGGGCGGCGAGCGAGTAGGAGGCGACGCGGGCAGCAAGTTCCGTATCGCCGGGGTGTTTTGCGATGTGTGATTGGTTGATGACGGAGAGGAAGTCGCGTGTGGCTTGTTCCTGTTGCTCGGAGATGGAATGGGGGCGCTTGAGATTCTGAATCGGTTCGCTCGAGTTGAATGCAATGCCCTGATGCTCCGCGGGAAGAAAGCCGGCGGTCCAATTGGCGGGACCGGAAGGCGGAATCCCGCGCACATCAGGGATGGCAACGTAGGCGGGCAGATTCTCGTTCTCCGATCCGAGAGCGTAACTGGTCCATGCTCCGGCACTGGGAAAACCTTCAAAGACGAAACCGGTGTTCATCATGACGCAGGCGGGGCCGTGCGTGTTGGAACGCGACGTCATGGAGTGGATGAACGCCATCTCATCGGCCAGCGCGCCCAGGTGTGGCAGCATTTCGGTGAGCATCTTGCCGCTCTTTCCGCGTGGGACGAATTTCCACGGGCTCGCCATCAGGTTTCCGTTCCTGCCTTGAAACGAGACTTCGGCCGCGCCAGGCATCGGCTGTCCGCTGCGTTTGTGCAGTTCGGGTTTGTAGTCCCAAAGATCCAGGTGCGATGCGCCGCCGGGGCAGAAGATCTGGAGAACGCGCTTTGCTTTCGGCGTGTGATGCGGCTGCACTTTGCCTCCGGCGTAGAGTTGCTGTAGCGCGATGGAGGGAAGGCCCAGAACAATATCGTGGAGAAATGTTCGACGGTTCATTATCCCCTCACATCACGTAAACAAACTCATTGGCGTTGAGCAGCGCGCGGCAGAAGGCTGCAAGGCCGTGATCGCGAATCAAACTGAGGGCTGCTGCCGATTCGTTCGGCTCCGGTGGGCGGCCAAAGGCCAGTTGGAAAGCGCGCTCCACTTGAACGGCCGGCGATGCGGCTTCGCGTTCCAGACGCTGTGCGAAATAACCGGCCTGATCGAGAATGAAGGTGTTGTTCAACAGCGCCAGGGCCTGCAGCGGAGTAGTGGTGATGATGCGCCGCGGCTCGGGGAGCGATGAATCAGGGCAGTCGTATTGGCCGAGCATTTCGCTACGCACGGAGCGCGCTGCCGTTTGATAGACACTGCGCCGGAAGGTGTCCGCGGCGAACTTTTCGAGCGGGTAATACGTAGCGACGTTGTCAACGGTGTAGCGGAAGAGATGAAAGCCGGGGCCGCCCATGTGACGGTCGAGCTTGCCGGTGGTAGCGAGTATGGCATCGCGAATGGCCTCGGCTTCCAGCCGGCGTGGAGGATACCGCCAGAGGTATCGCGAGTCATTGTCGATGCGGGCCTTGGTCTCTTCAAACGCGCTGGATTGCTGATAGGCGGCGGACATGAGAATCTCTTTGTGCAGCGGCTTCAGGCGCCAGCCGTAGTGGATGAGGCGTTCGGCGAGGTAATCGAGCAGTTCGGGATGCGTGGGCCGACCGCCGTTGTAGCCGAAGTCGCTGGGCGTGTCGACGATGCCGTGGCCGAAGTGATAATGCCACAGGCGGTTCGCCATCACGCGCGGCGTGAGCGGGTTCTTCGGATGGGCGATCCAACGGGCCAGCGCGAGGCGGCGTTCTCCTTCCGGCGCATCGGCGTCGAGAGTGAAGGCAGGCAATGTCTGCGAGAGCGTGGTGAGGCTTGCGGGCGCGATGATGTCGCCGCGGTCCATCACGTTGCCGCGCTTTAAGAGATAGATCGGCGTATCGGGTTGTTCAAAACGCCCGATGTAGGCGGTGGGCGGTTTCGTTACGGCTGCAATCCTCTTTTGCAGCGCTGTCTGTTGGGCTCTCAGCTTGTTGTAGCGGGCGCGGTCTTGAGCGTTCAATACGGCGAGCAGCAGGAACTGTTCCAGCTTGTCCGGACGCGCGGGAATGCGTCCTGCACTACTGGCAACCTCTTTCCAATCGCGGCCATCGAGCGATAGATCGAGCCGGTAGTCTTCAGGGATGGGGCCATCGAAGCGACCCTGGAAGCCGCCCATACGGTCACGCGACCATGAGACCTTCTGAATGGCCTGCTGCCGCGGAAGTTCGATTTCGATGTTGACGGGCCGCGCATCGGCAGCAAACCAGCGCTGGTCGAACTTGCCATCGGTGAGGTGCCGTGCGGAGTAAGCTTCCGTGTCGTCATCGGCTTTGCGAGTGGAGGTAGCGATGGCCTTCGCGCCGACTGCGATGTTGGAGCCTCCGGACCAGACTTCGATCTCATCGAGCCCCGCGGGGCCGCCTGTGGAGGTGGCGTTGATGCGCAGCCGGATGAATCGCGCCTCTGCGGTGGGAAACGATTCCTCAGTGAAGAGGGCGTTCACAGCGGGGCGATGGTTGGCGATGATGCCTTCGCGCTGCTCGGCCAAATGCGGCGCGGCGTCCTTTTTGATCACGTCCAAATGCACGGCGACTTCCTTTATGTCCCGGTCCAACGGCGCGATGGCCGCTTTGTATTTGGCCTTGTCATCCGCGGTTGCCAGTTCGCGATCAGCGAAGCGCGCGCCGTTCAACAGCGCGGCCATGCGGTAGTAGTCCGCCTGCTGGATCGGATCGAACTTGTGGTCATGGCATTTGGCGCAGTTGACTGTGAGGCCGAGGAAAGCGGAGGCTGTGGCGTTGATCATGTCGTCGAGGTCGTCAGCGCGCTGCTGGCGTTTGGCCGCCTCGTTGCTGTTGTTGACTGTGTCGTGCGGGCCGGCAACAAGGAAGCCTGTGCCTACTTCGATGTTCGGGTCGCTGGGCGCGATACGGTCTCCAGCGAGGTGTTCCAGGATCATGCGATCGTATGGCTTGTCTTCATTGAACGAACGAATGACGTAGTCGCGGAACGGCCATGCATTCGGGCGCAGATGATTCTGTTCGTAGCCGTGGCTCTCGCCGAAGCGGATGACGTCCATCCAGTGGCGGCCCCAGCGTTCGCCGTACGCGGGCGATGCGAGCAGTCGATCCACCAGGTGTTCGTAGGCAGTGGTGCTGTTGTCGTTGAGAAACGCGTCGAATTCTTCCGGCGTGGGAGGAAGCCCCGTCAGATCGAACGTCACGCGGCGGATGAGCGTGCGGCGATCAGCAGGCGGAGACGGACTCAGCCCTTTCGCGGCCATGGCAGCGATCAGGTAGCGGTCGATGGTGGCCGCCGGATCCGCCTGGCGTAGCGGTTGGAGAGACCACCACGTCAAATCGGTGCGTTTGCGTTCGTTGGTCGTGAGCTTGGCAGACCACGGTGCACCGGCGTTCACCCATCGTGCCAGCAGATCACGATCAGCGCCCAACAGCGGACCACCCGCGGGCATCTTCCCCTCGCGAACCAGTTTTACCAGAGGGCTTGCGGCAGCGTTGCCAGGGATGAGCGCCGGGCCGTTCTTGCCGCCCTTCAATGCAGCCTCGCGCGAATCCAGCACGAGGCCGCCCATGCGTGCTGTGGTGTTGTGACACGTCAGGCAGTGCTTTTGGACAAGCGCCGTGGCAAGCGTCTCGTCGTTGCCGGCGCAAAGCAACGGGACGGCCAGGAGAAGTATGCGAAGCATCAGGAAACCAATTTACTGCACTCGGAGCCCGTGTTGGCGGGGGCGGCGAACTTCGTGACGATTTCGCGGTGAGGACGTCTAATCGGGATGATGCTTCGAGGACTTGCCGTGCTGTGTGCCGCGGGAGGTGTTGTCTCGGGACAGAGTCTGGCCGGACGATGGGTGGGCTCCGTGCAGATTCCCGAGTTCTCACTGCCGCTGGTGATCGACTTCGCGCGCGATAACGCGGGGGAGTGGGTGGGGTCCGCCATTCTTCCCGGCCGCGGAATCAAAGGCGCCGAGTTGCGCGAGATCAAAGTGCAGGGCGGAACGGTCTCCTTCGCCATCCCGCGCGCGTTGGGCGGGTTGACGCTGCGCGGCCGTATGTCCGGCGATGCGCTGCAGGGCGAGATGAATCAGGCCGGCAATGCGGCCCCGTTTCAGCTCCGCCGCGAAGGAGAGGCGCAATACGAACCACCGCGCCGCTCCACTTCGATTCGCAAGGAGATGGAAGGGGAGTGGAAGGGATCGTATGAACTGCTCGGTTATCCACGGCAGGTGACACTGAAGCTTGCCAACGAAGCGTCGGGCGCGGCCAAAGCGGATCTGGTGATCGTGGGCAAACGCGTGAACCAGATTCCCGTGGACCTGGTGATTCTCGATGGCGATTTCCTGCTGCTGGAATCCGGCGCCACGCAGATCACCCTGGAACTGAGGCACCGTGGATCGGGCCTGTTTCGCGGCACGTTCGTGCAAGGTCCATTCGAAGCCGAGGTGGAATTGCGTCGAGGGGAACGATGAGCGTCCAACGTGTCTGTGCCTTGCTGTTGGTCCTCGCTGTGCATCTGCCTGCGCAAAATATGTTCCGCGGCGGCGAGCAACGGACTGGCGTTCTACGCGCGCAGGCTCCGCGGCAGTTTCATCGCGTGAAGTGGCGATTCGCCACCGGCGACCGCGTGGCTTCTTCTCCCGTGGTGGCATGGGGCGTACTCTACTTTGGAAGCGACGACGGCAACATCTACGCGGTGGACGCAAGCTCGGGCAGGCAGAAGTGGAAACGGGCAACCGGCGGCCCCGTGCCCGCCACACCGGCGGTGGTGAATGGCACTGTTTACGCGGGCAGCTACGATGGCAAGTTCTATGCCCTGGATGCTGCCAGCGGCGCGGTGCGCTGGAAGTTCAGCACTGAAGGCGAGCGACGGTTTGAAGGGAAGGGCCTTCACGGATGGCAGCCCAGAAAACAGACGTTCCCCGATCCGTTTGACACGTTCCTTTCGAGTCCCGTGGTGGTGAATGGGGTCGTCTACTTCGGCAGCGGGGACGGCCACCTGTACGCGCTGGACGCGGCAACCGGCGATGCGAAGTGGAAGTTCCAGACTGGTGATGTGATCCACGCATCACCTGCGTATGCAAATGGCACGTTGTTCTTTGGAAGCTGGGACAGTTACTTCTATGCGGTGGACACGGCTTCCGGCAAGGAGAAGTGGCGGTACCACGCGGGCGAGGATCCGGTGATCCACAATCAGCAGGGGTTTCAATCGTCGCCTGCTGTGGTGGACGGTGTCGTGTACACGGGCTGCCGCGATTCCAATCTCTACGCGCTGGATGCCGCTACCGGCAAAGAGAAGTGGAAGTTCTTCAATGGAGGAAGCTGGGTGATCACTTCACCGGCGGTTGTGAATGGCAAGGTGATCTTCGGTACGTCCGACACGAGCCTCTTCCACGTTGCCGACGCGGCCACCGGCAAGGAACTGGTGAAAAAACAGACCAAGGCATATCTGTTTTCGTCTCCGGTGGTGGCGGGAGATGTGGTGCTGGTGGGCGTCCTGAACGGGACTCTCGAAGCCCGCGATCTCGAAACCGGCGAGTTATTGTGGGCGTTCCACACCGAGACCTCGAAACGCAACGCTGGGTGGGCGCTGACATCCGAACGCAAGATCAACGGGCCAATGCTCTATCCGTCCGGGTGGCGCGAGGCCGGCCCTGCCGGCGCGCACAGGCAGTTCTCCAACGGTGCGATTTTCTCCACTCCGCTGGTGCATGAAGGCGTTGTCTTTGTGGGCAGTAACGACGGGTTCCTGTACGCTATCGAGTAGCTTCCGGCAGCGTTGCGCTCCCCTACTATGTCATCATCAATGAATCCCCTTCATGGCTGGCTTCGACACCCAATTCCTCCTGAGCATTCTTACTATCGTTGTTATTGATCTCTTGCTCTCAGGGGATAACGCGGTGGTGATCGCCCTTGCTGTGAAATCGCTTCCACAACGCGAGCGGAAGATGGGAATTATCTTTGGCACGAGCCTGGCAGTGGTCCTGCGCATAGTGCTCACCTTCTTTGCGGCGAAGCTGCTGGGCCTGTCGTTCGTAAAACTCGTCGGCGGATTGCTGCTGCTTTGGATTGCTGTGAAGCTGCTGGCACAGGACGAGGAAGAGCATCATGGCGGCCACGCGGCGTCGAGTCTCTGGACCGCGATGACGTACATCGTGGTGGCAGATGTGACGATGTCCACCGACAACATCCTCGCCATCGCGGGCGCGTCGCACGGCAGCGGCGCACTCCTCATCTTCGGGTTAGGGCTGAGCATCCCGCTGATGCTGTTCACCAGCAATCTGCTCAGCCGTTTCATGGAACGGTATCCGGTCATCGTCGTCATCGGCGCGGCGATTCTCGGGCGCGTTGCCGGAGACATGATCATGTCTGATCCGTGGGTAGTGGCCACGTTGCATCCGGCCAAATGGCTCGACTACGTTGTGCAGGCTCTGGCGGTGGTTGGTGTCGTCGTGGCCGGTCGGTGGCTGGGCCGCGGCCAAGAGAATACAATGGTCGGTAATGTTCCGGAAAGCTAAGTCGCCGGTCTGGGTGTGTGTGCCCGCCGTGGTTTGCCTGATCGCAGGCGTGAAACTCGCCTCTCCGCAGGCTGGCACGTCGAAAACGGACTTTGTTCGCGACGTCCAACCCGTGCTTGCGCGCTCCTGTTTCGGCTGCCATGGCGAGAAGGCGCAAATGGGAGGACTACGTCTGGATGCAAGGGCCGCGGCGCTGAAGGGCGGACAGACCGGCAAGGTGATTGTCCCGGGCAATGCTACATCGAGTCTGTTGTATCAGCGTGTGGCCGGAACCAGTGATCAGGCGCGAATGCCGATGGGCGCTAAGCCGCTTGCAGCGGCCGAAATAGCCGTTATCAAGACGTGGATTGAACAGGGCGCGGAATGGCCGGAGGGCGTCGGCGCGAAGGCTTCGGAGGCGAAGAAGCATTGGGCGTTTGTGCCGCCTGTCAAGGCTGCGCTGCCAGCGGTGAAGAACGCCGCTTGGGCGAAGAACGCGATTGACCGTTTCGTGCTGGCGAAGCTGGAAGCTGAAGGGTTGCAGCCGTCCATGGAAGCGGACCGGACCACGCTACTGCGGCGGCTTTCGCTCGATCTGACCGGGTTGCCGCCCACTCCAGCCGAAGTGGATGTCTTCGTCAAAGACAAGAGCAGAAATGCGTATGAGAAACAGGTGGAGCGGCTGCTTGCTTCGCCGCATTATGGCGAGCGTTGGGGACGCCACTGGCTGGATGCGGCGCGATACGCGGACTCCGACGGCTTTGAGAAAGACAAGCCGCGCAACGTCTGGTTCTATCGCGACTGGGTGATCAACGCGCTCAATCGCGACCTCGGCTACGACAAGTTCATCACGGAACAACTGGCCGGCGATCTGCTCCCGAATCCGGCGCAGGATCAGTTGGTGGCCACTGGCTTCTTACGCAATTCCATGATCAACGAAGAAGGCGGCATCGATCCGGAGCAGTTCCGCATGGAAGCGATGTTCGACCGCATGGATGCAATCGGAAGGAGCGTCCTGGGGCTGACCGTGCAGTGCAGCCAGTGCCACAACCACAAGTACGATCCGTTCCTGCAGGAAGACTACTACAAGATCTTCGCCTACTTGAACAACTCGCATGAAGCGAACGCCGCTGTGTATACACCGCAGGAGCAACAGAAGCGCGCGGAGCTGTTCCGGCGCATGCACGAGATCGAGGCGGACCTGCAACATCGCACACCGGATTGGCGCAAGCGCATGTCGGAATGGGAAGCTCGGGTGAAGAACGATCAGCCGGAATGGGTGGTGTTGCGACCCGAAGTGGATGACATTTCGACCGGTGGGCAGAAGTACTCGCTGCAGCCGGATGGTTCGTTTCTCGCGGCTGGCTACGCGCCTACCAAGCACACCGTGAAAATGACCGCGAAGACCGATCTCCAGAACATCACGGCGTTTCGCATTGAGTTGATGAATGATCCGAACCTGCCGCTGAGCGGGCCAGGGCGGTCTGTTTTGGGGACCGCGGCGTTGTCGGAGTTCATGGTGGAAGCCGCGCCTGTGAGCGATCCGAAGATGATCACGAAAGTGAAATTCGTGAAGGCGACCGCGGACCTGAATCTGCCCGAGCGCGAACTCGATCCGATGTATGCCGACAAATCAAAGAAGCGCCGCGTGACGGGTCCGGTGTCCTACGCAATTGACGGCATGGACGAAACCGCGTGGAGCAACGACGCCGATCCGGGCAGGCGCAATCTGCCGCGCAAGGCGGTGTTTGTGGCCGACAGGCCGATCGCCAACGCCGGTGGTTCGATCCTCACGATTCTGTTGCGGCAGAATCACGGTGGATGGAACAGCGACGATAATCAGAATCACAACCTCGGACGGTTCCGGCTGTCGATGACGACCGCGACGGATGCCGTTGCTGATCCGGTGCCCGCTGGCGTGCGCGAGATCCTGGGCGTTGCGGAAGCACAGCGGACGCCGGCTCAAACACGGACTGTGTTCGCTTACTGGCGCACCACGGTACCGGAGTGGAAGCAGGCGAATGCCGAGATCGAGGCGTTGTGGCAGCAATATCCGGCCGGGTCGTCGCAACTGGTGTTGAGCGAGCGTGGTTCGATGCGCAGCACGCATGTGCTGGCGCGTGGCGATTTCCTGAAGCCGGGCCGCGAGATTGCGCCGGGCGTTCCCGCTTTCTTGAATCCGCTGCCGTCCGGGGCGCCTGGCAACCGCTTGGGTCTCGCGCGCTGGCTCACTGACCGTAATGCGCCGACCACAGCGCGAGCTATGGTGAACCGCGTCTGGCAGACCTACTTTGGCACTGGAATCGTTGCCACGAGCGAAGACCTGGGGCGCCAGAGCGAACCCCCTTCGCATCCGGAACTGCTCGATTGGCTGTCGGTGGAATTAATGGATCGCGGCTGGAGTATGAAGTCGCTGCATCGCATGATCGTGACCTCGGCCACCTACCGTCAATCTTCAAAGGTGACGCCGGACCTGCAGGAGAAAGACCCGTTCAATCGCTTGCTGGCGCGTGGGCCGCGCTTCCGCGTGGAGGCCGAGATCGTCCGCGACATCGCACTGGCGGCCAGCGGATTGTTGAATGCCAAAGTGGGCGGGCCGAGCGTGAATCCCCCTGCGCCGGAGTTTCTGTTCCTCCCTCCTGCCAGCTACGGGCCGAAGCAATGGCCCGAGTCGAAGGGGGCGGAACGCTATCGCCGGGCGCTCTACACATTCCGTTACCGCTCTGTGCCCTATCCGATGCTCCAGACCTTCGACGCTCCCAATGGCGATTTCGCCTGCGTGCGCCGCGCCCGTTCCAACACACCGTTGCAGGCGCTCACTACGTTGAACGAACCGCTGTTCATCGAAACAGCGCGCGCGCTGGCGAAGAAGACTCTCGCCGAAGGTGGCAAAGACGACGCACAGCGAATTCAATACGCTTTCCGCCGCTGCCTGTCGCGCCCGCCCAGCGCGGCCGAGCGCGATGAATTGCAGACGCTGCTTGCGCGCGCGAGGGCGCGGTATCAAAGCGGCGGATTGAAGCCGGAAGAAATGAATGGTGGCGAGGCCGATGCGCGGCTTGCCGGCTGGACCGCGGTTGCCCGCGTGTTGTTGAACCTCGATGAAACCATCACCAAGGAATAGCTTCATGAAGACGAATTCGATTGCCCGACGCTGGTTTCTGAAGGATTGTTCCATTGGCCTCGGCGCGATGGCGATGCAACAACTGACGGCCGCGTCCGCCAATCCCCTGGCCCCGAAGAAGCCGCACTATGAGCCGCGCGCCAAACGCGTCATCTTCCTCTTTATGGCCGGCGCCCCGAGTCATCTGGAGATGTTCGATTTCAAGCCGCAACTGGCGAAGTTCGACGGCACGCTGCCTCCGCCCGATCTGTTGAAGGGCTACCGCGCGGCGTTCATCAACCCCAATTCCAAGCTGATGGGCCCGAAGTTCAAGTTTGCAAGGTACGGCCAGAACGGCACGGAGCTGAGCGAACTGATTCCGCACACGGCGAAGATTGTCGATGAGATCGCGATCGTCAAATCGATGGCGACGGACGCGTTCAATCACGCGCCGGGCCAGTTGCTGATGAACACCGGCACCATGCAGTTCGGCCGTCCCAGCATGGGCGCGTGGGTTACCTACGGGCTCGGCAGCGAAGCGAATGATCTGCCGGCGTTCGTGGTTTTCAGCAGCGGCAAAAAGGGTCCGAGCGGCGGGAATTCCTGTTGGGGTAGCGGCTTCCTCCCCACCGTCTATCAAGGTGTGCAATTCCGCGGCAGCGGCGATCCGGTGTTGTACCTCTCCAATCCCTCCGGCGTCGATACGCAGTTGCAGCGCGATTCGCTCGATTCCATCCGCCGCCTGAACGAAATGCACAAGGCGAGCGTTGGCGATCCGGAGATCGACACGCGTATTAACTCCTTCGAGATGGCGTTCAAGATGCAAGCGAGCGCGCCGGAGTTGATGGATCTATCCAAAGAGCCGAAGCACGTTCTCGATCTGTATGGCGCGGTGCCGGGCAAGCCCTCGTTCGCCAACAACTGCCTGCTCGCGCGCCGGCTGATTGAACGCGGCGTGCGGTTCGTGCAGTTGTATCACGAGGCGTGGGACCAGCATGGCTCGCTGGTGCGCGACATCAAGATCAACTGCAAGGATACGGACCAGGCTTCGGCGGCGCTGGTGCTCGACCTGAAGCAGCGCGGGCTGCTGAAGGACACACTCGTGGTGTGGGGCGGAGAATTCGGACGGACGCCGATGGTGCAAGGCGGCGGCGATGATGGACGCGATCATCATCCCAATGCGTTCACGATGTGGATGGCCGGCGGCGGTGTGAAGCCCGGACTCGTGATGGGGGAAACGGACGAGCTCGGTTTCAACGTCACCAAGGACAAAGTACACGTGCACGATTTGCACGCGACCATCATGCACCTGCTCGGCTTTGAACACACCAAGCTGACGTACCGCTTTCAGGGCCGCGATTACCGGCTCACGGACGTCCACGGCGAGCTTGTCAACAAGCTGCTGGCATGACGGAGATCAATCCGCGCGCGGCGGATTATGCCGAGTTCCGGCGTCCGGTACGCGAGTTGTGCGCCCAGTTCGATAGCCGCTACTGGCAGGAGTTGGAAGCTGCTCAGGCCTATCCGGAAGCGTTCGTAAAGGCGCTCACCAAGGCTGGCTGGCTGGCCGCCTTGATTCCCGAAGAGTACGGCGGCGGCGGGCTTTCGCTCATTGAGGCCAGCGTCGTACTGGAAGAGATCAACCGTTCCGGCGCTAATTCAGGAGCCTGTCACGCCCAGATGTACATGATGAGCACGCTGCTGCGGCATGGATCGGATGAGCAGAAGCGCCAGTGGCTTCCCTGCATCGCCAGCGGCAAGGTGCGTCTGCAATCCTTCGCTGTGACGGAGCCCACCACCGGAACCGACACGACGAAGCTCAAGACTTTCGCCGAGCGCCGTGGCGACCGCTACATCGTGAACGGACAGAAAGTGTGGATCTCGCGCGTGCAGCATTCCGACCTCATGCTGCTTTTGGCGCGCACCACGCCTCTTGATCAAGTGCAACCCAAGTCCGGCGGGCTCTCGGTGTTTCTGGTTGACCTGCGCGACAACACAAGAGGTCTGACGCTGCGCCCGATTCGCAACATGGTGAATCACGAAACGAACGAGGTGTTTTTCGATAACTTCGAGATTCCCGCGGCGAACCTGATCGGCGAGGAGGGCAGTGGCTTCCGCTATATCCTGGATGGAATGAATGCCGAGCGGATTCTGATCGCCGCCGAATGCATCGGCGATGCGTGGTGGTTTCTCGATCGCGCGCGTGGCTACGGCAACGAACGTGTGGTATTCGACCGGCCCATCACGCAGAACCAGGGAGTACAATTTCCAATCGCCCGCGGCTATGCCAATACGCGTGCCGCGGATCTGATGCGGTACGAAGCCGCGCGGCTGTTTGACGCGGGGCAACCGTGCGGTGCGGAAGCGAACATTGCGAAATTGCTTGCCGCCGATGCCTCCTGGGAGTGCGCCAACGTGTGCCTGCAAACGCACGGCGGATTCGGCTTCGCGGTGGAGTACGACGTGGAACGCAAGTTCCGCGAGACCCGCCTGTATCAAGTTGCGCCGGTGTCGACGAACTTGATCCTTTCCTACATTGCGGAGCATGTTCTTGGCATGCCACGGTCGTTCTGATGGGGGCAGCGCTTCCACTTTCCGGGATTCGCGTGGTTGCTCTGGAGCAGGCGGTTGCAGCGCCGTTCTGTTCGCGGCAGCTTGCCGACATGGGGGCGGACGTGATCAAGATCGAACGTCCCGGCAGCGGCGACTTCGCGCGCCACTATGATGCGGCGATTCTCGGGCAGTCGGCTCACTTCGTATGGTTGAATCGCGGCAAACGCAGTGTCGTAATTGATCTGAAAACGTCCGCGGGCCGCGACGCATGTGCGCGCCTCATCAAAGACGCCGATGTCTTTGTGCACAACCTTGCGCCCGGTGGTGTGGAAGACTTCGGCCTCGGGTACGACGCGATGCGCGCGACCAACCCTCGACTCATCTGGTGCGGCATTTCCGGATATGGTCCCGATGGCCCGTACCGCGATCGTAAGGCGTACGATCTGTTGATTCAAGCCGAGGCAGGGGTGATGTCGTTGACCGGCACGGCGGACGAGCCGGCGAAAGCGGGGGTGTCGATTGCGGACATCGCCGCGGGCCTCTACGCCTACTCGTCGATTCTGACAGCCCTCTATCGCCGAGAACGCACGGGAGAGGGCGCGCGCATCGACATCTCGATGCTGGAGTGCCTCGCCGAATGGGCGACTCCCCAGCTCTATACATGGATGGGAACGGGCCGGCTTCCGGAACGTGCCGGTGCGCGTCATTCCACGATTGTTCCCTATGGGGCGTACCCGTGCCAGGATGGACGAGTGAATCTTGCAATTCAAAATGACGGCGAATGGCAGGCGTTCTGTGGCGTCGCTTTGCAGCGGCCCGAACTCGCCGCTGATCCGCGATTCCACACCGTCGCCGCGCGATTGGAGAACCGTCGCGAGTTGGAAGCCATCATCGAATCGCAATGGCGTGATGAGCCTTGCGAACGTGTGCTGGCGCGCTTGCACGAAGCCCAGATCGCCACTGGCAATCTGAACGACATGTCCGCCGTGCAGCATCATCAGCAACTGCGAGCACGCGGCCGCTGGGCTGAGGTGCCGTCGGCTGCCGGACCGATACCAGCCCTGCTGCCGCCGCACAACATCCAGGGCGTTGCGCCGGTGATGGGCCGCGTGCCGGAACTCGGCGAGCACACCGCCCAGGTCTTGGCAGGAGAGGACCGCGATGAGTGATACACCGCTCCAGGCCGGCCGCTGCTAGCTATCGCGTCTAGCGGAACGTAGCAAGCTGGTTCGCGTGCTCACCATCCGTCATGCGCTATGGAGCCCATGGAACAAGAGGAATTGAAGGAATAGGCAATCATCGCATCGGCGGCTTGGCCCCCCTCCAACCCTTCTTCCATTGCTCCATCAATCGCGCCACCAGCGCGCCGTTCCCCGGCGCGACATTGGTGTTCTCCATCGGGTCCGTTTCGTGATCGTACAACTCGATGGCATCCACCTTCGCATGGTCCTTACGGTCCACCCACACGGTGAAGCGGTAACGCTCGGTTCGCATCGAATAACCCATCAGCTTCTGCCGCGGATACTGGCTGAACGCGGCAGGCTTCCACGGACGGTTGGGATCGTCCAGCAGCGGACGGAAGCTCGTGCCCTCGACATGTGCCGGCACCGGCAGTCCAGCCAAGTCCGCAAGCGTCGGATAGATATCGACAAACTCCACCAACCGGCTGGTGGACTTGCCCGCAGCCTTCATCCCTGGCGCCGATAACAGCAGCGGCGCGTTGGCATCGTTCTCCACGTTGCTGTGCTTGGCCCATTCGCCATGTTCGCCGAGTTTCCAACCATGATCGCCCCATAGCACGATGACGGTGTTCTTCTCCAAGCCAAGGCGGTCGAGCTGATCGAGCACCTTGCCTACCTGTGCGTCCATGTAACTCACTGCGGCGTAGTAGCCGTGTTTGAGTCGCCGCGCCGTCTCGACGGGAATCGGTCCAGTGGCCGGCATGCCCACGTAGTTGCGCAGCTCGCCGCTCGTGGTGAGGGCATACTCGGGCGCGCCCTTGGGCCGGTACGGATTCGGCGCAAGCTGGATCCTGGCCGGATCGTACATGTCCCAATACTTGTTTGGCGAGACAAAGGGCAGATGCGGCTTGGCGAATCCGACGGCGAGGAAAAACGGCTCGGTCTTCTTGCTCAGCTCCGCCAGAGTCTTCACCGCAAGATTCGCGACTTGACCGTCCTTGTAGAAATCATCTGCCACCTCGCCTGCTTCAACCGGCGGACCCCGCCTGATCTTTGTCTTCTCATCCTGTTTCTCCGTGTACGACCTGGCGTACATCGGTGGATTTGGCGTCTGCCACGGCGTCGACCACGAACGAGGATCGTCATAGCCGGGATGGAAGATCTTGCCCATGCTCTGCACAAAGTAGCCGTTCTGTTTGAAGTGCTGCGGTAGTGTCACCACTTCCGGCAGCGCGTCGCGGAAATGTGTGACGAGATCATAGACCTTCGTCGAATCGGGACGCGCACCGGTGAGCAGGCTGGTGCGCGACGGCGAACACACTGCCTGCTGGCAGTAGGCGCGGCGGAACACCATGCCACGTTTCGCGAGACGATCGATGTTGGGGCTGCGGATGTATTCGCGCCCGTAGCAGCCGAGCTCGGGGCGAAGGTCGTCGACAGCGATGAAGAGCACGTTGGGTCTGCGCGCGGACTGCATGCCGGTCAGGGAAGTGGCGGCTAGTGTGCCCAGTCCCGCGGACAGCCATTGTCGCCGGGTGAACGTTGTACTCATATGGGTCACCTGCATTTTGTCATACCCTGATGAGGATATGATCCTCCGTTGTGCCTGCCTCGCCCTGATGCTGGCCGTTTCGCACGGCGCATTTGCCATCGACCTCGACCAGCCGCAACCCTACGTCGCCGCGCGCGCGTCCAGCTACGCTACCGATGGCTCCAACAACGATCGTGCCACGGTGCAGCCCAAGTCCACTCATCTGGTGGCCGACATCCGCGGCGCCGGGCGCATCGTGCACATGTGGTTCACCATCGGCACCAACGCCAAGGACTACCTCTCCAGCACGCGTCTCAAGATCTATTGGGACGGCCAGAAGACGCCCGCGGTTGACGTGCCCTTTGGACTGTTCCACGCGCTCGATCATGGTTTGGTGCGTCCGGTCAGCAACGCGTTCCTGAGCGTGGAGGCGCGGCCCGCGTTGAATCACAATCTGCAGAACCCCAACGTGGGCGGCTTCAACAGCTATTTCGCAATGCCTTACGCCACCGGCGCGCGCATTGTTCTCGAGAACGGCACGAGCGACGTGCTCCGGGTCTATCACCAGATCGACTATCAGATCTGGAAGTCCGCACCCAGCCCGATGCGCTTTCAAGCGTCCTATCGCGAGAGCGCGGCCCAGCCCCATCCAGGCCAGCAGGCGTGTGCGTTTTCGACGAAGAATACGGATGGGCGCGACAACCACGTGATCATCGAGGCGCGCGGCATCGGTCATCTCGTCGGGGTCGTGCTCAGCGTGGACGCCTCGGGCGCGGGCTGGTGGGAAGGCGATGAAATGATCTGGGTGGATGGCGCTGCGACACCCAATATTTACGGCACCGGGACCGAAGATTACTTCGGCGGCGCGTGGGGATTCCGCCAGGAGTACGCATCGCAAAGTCACGGCGTTTCGGTCCTGGTGAAAGTGCCGGAGCGGCCCGATTGGCAAGCCGGCAAATACACTGCCTATCGCATGCACGACCGCGACCCGATCCCATTCCTGCGTTCGTTGAAGATGTCCATTGAGCGCGGCCACAACAACTGCCGCCGCGACAGCGTCTACCGCAGCGTGGCGTATTGGTACCAGCGGTGACGGATTCGTCGCGCGGATTCCACGTTAGGTAGTGTGGCCTTGACGTGCATGAGCAGTCCCCACATGATGAGCGAGGTAGACATGTGCGACTAATGCTGGGGTGTGCTGCGCTTTCGGCTCTATGGCTGTGCGGTACCTCGTCCGCCCAGACCCCGCGGCGGCATGCCTTGCTCATTGGCATTGGGGACTACGCAGAGGGCGTACCCAAGCTGGAAGGTCCCCGGCAGGATGTTGCCGCGGTACGCGATGTTCTGGTGCGCTCGTGGCAATTCCCTGCCAGCCAAGTGACGGCGCTGGTAGACTCCGAGGCGACTCGCGATCGGATTCTCTCCAGTCTGGATGCCCTGGCCGCAAGAGTGCGTCGGGGCGATTACGTCTTCCTGTACTTCAGTGGACACGGAACAAGCGCCTGGGCGCCCAACAGTGCTGCATTCGGGATGGAATCGCACACCGGAGCCCTGGTGCCCGCCGATCTGCATCCGGGTCCGGCCGATGTGGTGATCCGGCAGTTGATCCTCTCCACTCGCGACTTGCGGCCGCGCCTGACAAAGTTGGATGCCACGGCGGTTGTTTTCGCGGCGTTCGATGCCTGCTATTCCGGCGATAGCATCAAATCCGTTCACACCTCCCATCCAGGTCTGGCGCCGCGCATGGCCGATCTCGTTCCCCGTGGAGGCGCTCTCCGCAAATCGTACCTGGAGCAGTTCGAATCTCTTTCGCGGCAGAACGGCCACTCCGCCGTGCGCGATCATCCTTATCCCTATCGCGATCTCGTCTACATCTCCGCCGCCGCGAAATCGGAGCGCGCCTGGGACATTCCTGAGAGCATTCTCTCCGCGGGGATGCGTGAAACCGTGGATGGGAAACCGCACGGCGTTTTCACTAACGCCCTGTTGCTTGCGCTGAACGGGCAAGCGGATCTCAATCGCGATGGAGAGATCAACTACAGTGAGCTGCATCAGTACCTGGTGCGCAATGTGCAGCCCGATTTCGGCCAGTATCCGCAACTGCTGCACGCGCCGGAGAATCCAGAGCGGCTGAGTTCGCCGGTCTTCGGAGTGCGCGGAGTACCCGCCTCTACCGCGGCGCCACGCGTGCCGGCGAAGCTGCGCGTCCGGCTGGAGAACGTCACCGGGGAAGTCCCCGCGAAGATTGCCGCGCTCGCGAACGTCGAGCTCTCCAACTCCTCATACGATTTGCTGGTGCGGCAGACTGGCAGCAACCTGGAACTCCGCCATTGCAGTGGTACGCCGATCCGTATGTACACGCCCGCACAACTGCCGCAGCTCATCGCCCGTGTCCAGCGGCAGGCCGGCGTTCTGCAGCTTATTCATTGGCGCGCCGCTGTACCGAGGTTCGCCGTTAACCTGGAAATTCTCCCGGCGGATCGGGAGATCCACCACGCCGCGGAAAAGATCGAAATGCGTGTCCGGCCTGAGGCCGACAGCTACCTGCTGCTGCTCAACATCGATGTCGATGGGGTGATTACGGTGCAGTATCCGCTCTCACCTGCGCAGCTTTCTCCGGCAAAAGCAGGGCAGTGGATACGAGCCGCGACGGGCGTGGTAGGTCCGCCTTTTGGAACTGAGGTCCTGAAAGTTCTGGCGTTTGCCGAGAAGCCCGGCCAACTTGATACTTTCGTGAAAAAGCAGTTTCCACCGGAAGATCCTCTATTCGATCGTCTGATGCAAATGCTGTTACAACATGCGGCAAAAACCTCCGAAGATACCAGGCTCGTTTTTACTCTGGAGGGAGGTAAGCCGTGACCCCGATTTCGAAAAACCTACGCATGTCCATACGAGTGAGCTATGATGCGAATGCCGTTGTTTGCCGTTTGGAGGTAGTATGTTGAAAAGTGCGATCCTCGCCGCTTCCCTTCTACTGGGGATGATGTGCTCCCCACAGTCCGCTTCCGCCCAACCCTCTGCTCGCGCAAAGCGCATCACGCCCGAGCAAGCCGAGAGCGTGGAAAAGCATCTGAAGATCGCCGTTCTCGTCGGTATTGGCGACTATGAACGGTCGGTCAGCGGTCTCAATAAACTCAACTATCCAACAGCAGACGTTGTGGAGTTAGGCAAGCAACTGCAACTTCAGGATTATGATGTCCGCCTGTTACTCGACCGTCAGGCAACTTCGGCGAATATTCGCGATGCGTTTCGCGAGTTGACTGAAGCTGTCGAACCGAATCAAGGCTCGTTCCTGTTTTTCTTCTCCGGCCATGGATTCCGCACTGGAGAGGAAAATTATCTCGCCACTTACGGCACCACCGTCGAATCCATAGCACAGCAGGGGCTGCCGCTTTCCGAGATCCAGAAGATGCTTGCCGCCACAGGTGCCCGTCAGCGGATGGCCTTCATCGACGCCTGCCGCAACGATCCCACTGCGAAGAGCGCTCCCGCCGCGCGCCAGTTTTCCGATTACAAAGCCTCCGAAGGATTGCGCATTCTCTACTCCACCGCACCCGGTAAGGTGAGTTACGAAGATGACGAGCTCCAGCACAGCGTTTTTTCGTACTATCTCATTCGCGGACTTCGGGGCGATGCCGCCGGCGCCGATGGGCTGATCACCTTCGACGATCTGCAATCCTACGCTACTACCCAGATGCGCAAGTACGGTGTTCGCACCCAGCGGATGCAGCTCCCGTTCCAATCGGGCGAGAGCAGCGGAGATTTTCTGCTGGCGCGCTCCGTTGCGCCGGAAGTGCAGGCAGCCTCGGGCGAGCAACCAATGCCCGCCAGCGCGGAAGCACCTACCCAACAACTGAAAGGTCCCGAATCGACGGACGGCGATCCCTCTTCGCGCGTAGCCCGGCTCAACTTTGTGGATGGCCAGGTGAGCTTGCAGCCCGCGGGTGAGCAGGATTGGGGCGAGGCCTCGCTCAACCGTCCTATCGCCACCGGCGATACGTTGTGGGTGGATAGCATCGGGCACGCCGAGCTGCAATTGGACAACGCCGTCATCCGGCTGGCTCCGCAAACAGGAGCTTCCATCATTCAACTGAACGACCAGGTTGCGCAGTTGCGGCTTTCGCAGGGGACCCTGAACGTGCGCGTCCGCCGCGTGGAAGCGAACGAGACCATCGAGATCGACACCCCGCAGGTGGCCGTGTCGCTCATCCAGCCGGGCGACTATCGTATTCAGGTTTCCGAAGACGGGATGAACACTGTCGTGCTGGTTCGCGAAGGCGCAGCCGAGGCTTCCAACGGACCGCTCAACTTCCGCATGAACTACAAGCAAGGCGCGCGCATCACCGGCACCGGCTCCGTGACACACCAGATGATTTCGCTGCCCGGCGCCGACGCGTTCGATCGCTGGACCGCGTTGCGCGACCGGCGCGAATCGAAGGCAGCGGCATCGAAATCGGCGCGTTATGTTTCGCCCTACATGGTGGGCTATGAGGACCTGGATGACCATGGGACATGGCAACCGGTACGCGGCCACGGCATGGCGTGGTTCCCGAGTGTATCCACAGGATGGGCGCCGTATCGCGATGGGCATTGGGTCTACATTGCTCCCTGGGGCTGGACCTGGGTGGACGATTCCCCATGGGGCTTCGCACCCTTCCACTATGGCCGTTGGAGCATGATGGGCGGCCGCTGGGGCTGGTTCCCAGGCGGCGCGGGAATTCGCCCGGCGTACGCACCGGCGCTGGTTGCATGGACAGTCGGCGTTGGCGTCGGATGGTTTCCGCTCGGCCCGCGCGAAGTCTATTATCCCGGTTACCGCACCAGCCACGTGTACCGCAATCGCGTCAACGTCACCAATGTGAACGTCACCAATATCAACGTGACCAACGTGAACGTGACCAATGTGAACTACGTGAACCGATCCAACACCACCATCGTGACGCGTGATGCGTTTGTGAATGCACGTCCGGTGCGGCAGTCGATTGTGCGGCCCGCACCATCGGATCTGGTCCAGGCGCGCGTGGCGCATCTTGCCAATGTGCAGCCCGAGAGGCGCAGTGTCGTGGGACAGCCTGCCAGCGCGGGTAGCCGTCGCGGGCAGCCGGCCGCCGCGGCGTGGAGCCGTCCTGTAGTGACGCGTTCGGCCACCCCGCGGACCGTGCGTCAGCCTGAATTACCGCAGCCCGCACAGATCGCCACGGCTCGTACCACCACTGCCAAGCCGAATTCGAAGGAAGAAGCACGCCGCCTTCAGCAGCAGCAAAAGCAGGAGCAGGAGATGCAGAAGCGCCTGCGCAAGGAGCAGGAGACTCAGGCACGCCGCCAGCGCGATTTGGACAAAGTGAAGCAACGGTCGGAGCAGGACGTCAGGAAGCGGGAAGCGGCGCAACTGCAGCAGCAGGAGCGCCAGCGCAAGAGGGAGAAGGAACAGCAGGCCCGCGTGCAAAACGCCAACAGCAGCCGCAGCCGCGGGGACGAACCCATGCGGCCACGCACCACGCGTACGGCACAACCTTCCAATCAGCCCGCGAATCAGCCGTTCCCAACGACGCGACCCACACCCACGGTGCGCCGCACTGAGCCCCGCACAACCACGACTCCGTCCAGCACGTCGCAGGAGTCGCGCCGCACACGAACGGTGCAGCAGCCGCCTGCCGGTCAAACGCCACCGGCTCGAACCGTTCCACAGCGAACCACCACGACAACCCGTCCGGCAACTGAGGACACCCCCACGCGGACCAGAACCCCCAAGAAGACCGATCCGCCGAAGCAGTAACCGCCTCGCTCAACGAGCGCGCCCGGATCGAATCATTGCGGCAGCACCCCGCCAACCCTGTCGCAGCGTCTCGCGAAGCCACCCACCAACTCGCGGTTCGCCGGATCACCGGCGCGTTCAACACCTCGGCTGGATCCTTCTCATGATCGTAAAGCTCGAACGTTTCGCTGGCCCGCCCCTCTTCTCGACGGCGAATCGAACGGTAGGTCCGTGGCGTTATCACCCAGGGCGCGCATAGAACCGCGAGGGAGCCGCGCTTACGATTTGTTGACAATGTTGAGAGTGGCGGCAATTCCGGGAGACACGCAGTCCGTTTACAGACGCCGCACGATCACGTAGTATGAGCCGCAGAGCTCGGCTCCTTCGCCGTCGTAGAACCAGGTCTTGAGCTCGGTCCGACCCTGGGCGAGACGAAGGCGGAATGTGGCGGCGGAATCGTTCTCATCGACGGTACGGGACACCTCGCGCCCGCCGATGCGCAGGCGCGCTCGATCAATGGGCAGGGCCACGCCGGCCGGGTAATCCCCAACCTCGCCAATGTGCGGCGGCAGGCCTTGGCGCATGGGGACTGTGACGCTCTCCGGCTAGCGGCGCAGCGAGACAGCGATCGTCACGTCGACCGCACGAGATTCGCCCGCACCATCGTGCACTTTCCAGCGAAACCGGTCGACTCCAGTAAAGCCCTCACGAGGGGTATAGACGAGATCGTTGCCAGTGCCCGAGAGCGATCCGTGCTGTGGCTGCGAAACGACGGAAACAGAATACGGGCCCGGTCCGCCGTCAGGGTCTGTGAAAGCCAGGTGGATGTAGATCGGCTTTCCGGGCGCTGTGCGAACTGCGGAGTCCGAGACCTCCGGCGCGCGATTCGGCCCGGACGGCGTCCGTGGCTTGACACTCGAGGTGGGCGGGCTGTCTTTCGAAGCTGGCTCGCGCGCGTCCCGACGCCTCAGGTACAACGCTACTTCATCGCCGAGTGCCTGCGGCTTCGCGAACGCCTGCTCCCCTTCCCCACTCTTCATCTCCCGCCGCTCGATGGTTCGTCCGGTGACGCAATCGAGCCACCGCACGTCATACGGGCCGGCCTTCACACCCTTCAACCCTAGCCCCGACTTCGAGGCACTGGAGTACAAAATGTAGCTCATGCCTGTCGCCGCGAGCACATACTCGGTTTCCGAGCCCGCCAGTTCATCAGCGGGCGCCATTCGATCGAAGTCAGTGCTCTCGAAGAAACGCTGGAGGTGGCGACAGTCAGCCAGCCATTCGGGCGGCGTACTCGCTCCATCCATTCCCAACACCATGACATAGCTTCCCGCCATCGCCGCTGCCCAGTTGCGCCGGCGCACTCCGGCGCGATCGCCACGCTTGCACATCTCGCCGTGCTCGAAGTCTTCCGACATGTTAAGACTGTAGCGGCCAGCAGCCAGGCGCCATGCCTCGAGCATCCACGCGTGGAACTGCTGCTTGGGTTTCACGCTGGGCACATGCGTCTGGATCGCGAATTGAGCCACGTTCGGGTCGCCGGCATGATAGAAGATATTCCCCGGCAACTGGTGCGTTGCGACGACATGATCGTGCTCGTCGGCCTCGCGAATCGCTGCGGCGATGGCGGAAATATGCTTCCTCCAATCCGCCCCGATTTCCTGGCCCTCCTCCATCACGCACCAGATCAGGTTGCGGTGATGCTGAAAGCGCCGGACCAGGGTGTGAACGAAGTCCTTCTCCCGCGCATCCAGCCGGCCCTCCTCGTCGAGCGCCCAACCGAACTGTTTGGCGACGTTGATGGCATCATCATAGAAGAAGAAGTAGATGACGATGCCACTCCGATCCATCTCCGCGAACCACTTCTCCCACTGCGAGAGGATCGCTTCATTGAGGCCGTTTGCCGGGTTCTGTCCCTTCCAGGGGTTGTGCCAATCATCGGGCCAGATTTCCGGTGAGTCCTGCTTGTCTTTCCAGGCGTCGCCGCCGTGGGTTCGCACGGCGGTCAGGTAGATTCCGTTTCCGCCGTGCGTTGCCAGCTTGCGGATGATCGACAACTGGTCTCCGGCGCGAGTGCCATCGGCGTTGCGTTTGCCGCGATAAAGAAATCCCTCCGGATCTCCGGGCGAGCACAGGAAGAACGGGCCGCCTCCCTGCCGTTTCAGCCAACTAGGGTTCGCGGGGTCGGCAATGATCTGGCCCTCGATCGGCCGCTTCACGGGAGGCTGAGCGCCGGCGATGTTCGCCGCTACCCAAGCCGCGAGAACAAGACAGAACCCGATCCTCATGCGCGTACACCTTTCAGAACGCGCGCGAGTGTTTCCGATGCGTTGGACTCCTCGCCGGAAAGCCGCATGCCGAATGGCCAGCCTTCGCGCGACCCGTCGTAGCGGAACACCGTTTCGGGCACGGGAGGGATGCCGGTGTTGGACGGAGAGTATTGATCGTCGCGGCCAGCCATCTTGTAAACCACCAGGTCCTGCGACGGGATGATGTAGATGTGGTGTCCTCCCGACCCGCCTTTGCTGAAGGTGTCGCGTGGAATATCCGGCCAGCGGCCTTTCGCATTCACATCGAACTGGAGGCTGTAGTCATAGTGCGGGTTGTAGGGCGAGAGGCTCCCGCATTTCCGCACATATTCGGCGGGGACCAGTTGGCGGTCCCGCCAGCGACCCTGGCGTAACAGCAGGTAGGCGTAACGCAGCATGTCTGTGGGCCGGATCGCGATGCCGCCGCCTCCTGGAGTGTGTCGCAGCGGCTGGTTGCGGTATCCCCAACCCCAGCGGCCCCACCGCATCGGTGTGGCGAGTTTCTCCGCGACGTAATCCTGAAGCTCCTTGCCGCTGACGTGCCGGATCATCATCGACGCCAGGTGTGGCGACGAAGTCGCGTAGCTGTAGCCTCCCCCTGGCTCGCACCACAAAGTCTTCGCGTTCAACGAACCTTCTTTTTTTCCGGCTGCCATTTCGTCGTCGCAAGCCAGCCATCCATCCGGCCCGGCAGGCTCGAGCTGGACCTGCTTGCCGTGAACGTACCCCGGATTGTTGCCGCGGATGCCCGCGGTCATCGCGAGCAACTGCCCCAGCCTGATATCGGCCTTGCGAGGGTCGCTCAACGGGAAGACGCTCTCGGGTAGGTAGGTCTGCGTGAACACCTTCTGATCGAGCCCGTGCGGAAACAGATCCGGACGCCCCCCCATCAGTATGCCCGCGGCCACGCTGGTGAACGACTTGCCGATGGATGCGTTATTGGGAGTCGCGTCCCGATGGGCCTTGCCGAAGTAGCGCTCGTAGACGAGCCAGCCGCGATGTGCGACCAGCAGTCCGCCGTGCTTCGAAGTCCTCTTGATGAACTCGAAGGCTTCGTCCAGTCGCGCGACGTCGACGCCGGCCTGGCTTGTTCTCCATCCGCCTTCACTGTCGGGCGCGGGAAAGTACTCCCGTTCGGACTTAGCGACAGGCTGGCCGCCCAGCATGGAAGAACCGACTGCAGCCAGCCACATGCGCCGACCAATTGGTTTGCACTTCACCATGCTTAGCCTTGCTTAGCCTAGAATAACAGCCGCAGCGTGAACTGGAAGGCCCGCTCGCCGTCCGTGCTCACCGTGCTGGTGACTTTGCCGTAGGTGCTGGTGCCGATCGTAGCATTAGATTCTTACCTCTTCATTGTTGAACAGAAGCAGT
>JACQZR010000192.1 GCA_016213775.1 Acidobacteriota bacterium | reverse complement strand
TACCCATCCTCCACCGCATCGACGAACTTCTCGTACGACGCAACGAGCCCCTTCTTGCCACCCTTCACCAGATGATCCGGATAACCGTTGTCCTTGAGAAACTTCTTCAACTCCGCGTCGCTCATGCGTTCGCTCCTTAATCGGGCCTCGCCGCCTGCCGCCGGAAATACCGCTCCCCGTCATTGGGGACGAAGAACGTCCGTATCGTCCGGTCCTTGTTCACCGCAATAAACCAGCCCTTCTTTCGATGAAACCGCGTGATCACGCCATCCTTGCGCACAGACTCCAACACGTCCCCGCCTTTCGGCATGTCACGAAAATCCTGGGCCAACTGCAGATACTGCGCCTTGCTGATCTTGCCGAACTCTGAGCCGTGTTTGGTGTAGTGCTCATCGTACTGCCGCTGGCTACGGAACCCCGGCCCGCCGCTGGCCCATCCCGCGATCGACGCCAGTAACAGCAGCGCGAAAAACGCAGTCAGCTTTCTAATACCGGAATTGAACACCAGGCGGGATCGCCTTCGCGGCGTCTCCATATTCGATGACGACCTCTCTTCCTTCATTGAGGATGGACATCCGCCCCGCCTCCATGACCAATTCGTTATAACGCGAATTGGCCGGCGTTGCCAGCACACCCTCCCGGTCCAACTGGGCAAGCACCGCCTGCCGCGCAGCCAGGTCTCCCGCGGAATCCACCCGCAGACACTGCTTCACAATGAACTCGACTGACCGGTAGCCGTACCCCACCACCGTCATTCCCTTGCCGCCCAGATCGACATATTGAAAATAATCCGGGCTCGGCTCGGCGAACTGCGTGGCGCCATCGCCACCCGGATTGCGCACGTAGCTATATCGCAATCCGCGATACTGATCCGAATGCTCCAGCCACGCGCCCGTCCCGCTGCCCGCAAAGTACATTGTGATCCCCTGCGTATTCGGCCCGGGCGCTGAATCCGGAAAACTGAGCGTGTTCTGCACATTCAAACACGCGCCGTTCTCCCAGATCACCCGCGCGTCCGTCCAAAGGAACCCCTCGTTGTCATTCGGGTACTTGTCGCGAATCCCATACACGCTTACTGACCGCGGCAGCAGTCCGGTGATGAAATGCACCAGATCCACGTAGTGACATCCGATATAGGTGAACGCATCCGAGTTCTCCACGGTACACCAGTTCTGAAAATTCGAATGGCGGTAATACCACTTCTCCATCAAACACGCCGTACCCAACTGAAACGTTCCGAACAGCCCTTCGCGATACCGTTGCCTCGCCATCAAACTCCGGTCGTCAAGCCGCTTGTGATACTCGACGCCGACGCACAATCCGCGCGCCCGCGCCTCGTTCTCAATCTCCACTGACTGCGCCGCGTTCAACACCAGCGGCTTGACGCAACACACATGCTGATCGTGCCGCAGCGCCGTCATCACTACGTCGTAGTGCAGTTGATCGGGCACCGCCGCCACCACAAGCTGGCGCGGGGGAAGCGAGGCAATCACCTCACGAAACAAATCGTTGTGCGGCCCCGAATCATCCAGCGGCAGCCGCGCGAAACTCCTCTCCGGAAACGCCCGTCTGATTTTCGGAGTATTCGCCAGAGCCGTGATGCTCGCCCCGCTCGCCGAAACAACTGTGATCTCTCCCACCACTCCATTCCGCTGCAGTTGAAACAACGAAGGCAGAATCTGATCCTGGGCAATCATGCCCGAACCCACCAACAAAACTCGCGGTGCGCTCACCGGGCAGCCTCCACCGGAGCAGCCCTGCGCTCCGCGACAATCTCCGCGAACGATTCCTCAAACACAGCAAGGCTCTCCGCCATCGCTTCATCGGTAATCATCAGCGGCGGGCAGATCTTGATGGTTCCCCCACCAAGCCCCACTGGCATGAACATGAGAAGCCCGCGGTGCCAGCAGCGCTCCACAACATCCCAGGCCAGATCGGCATCGGGATCCTTTGTACCCGGCCGCACACACGCAATCCCCGCAACCAGGCCCTTCCCCGCCACCGCGCCAATCTCCGGGTACTCCTTCGCCATGCCGTGCAGTCGCGCATGCAATACCTCACCCTGCTTGCGCGAGTTCTCCACCATGCCCTCGCGCAGGATCGCCTCGACGGACGCCAGCGCAGCCGCGCACGGCAGCGGACTCCCGCTATGGGTCGAACTCATACTGCCAGGCGCATATTGATCCATCACATCCGGGCGACCAGCCACCGCCGCCAGCGGCAGGGAGCTCGAAATCCCCTTGCCCCACGTGCTCAAGTCCGGCACGATGCCGTAATGCTCAAACCCCCACATCGTCCCCGTGCGCCCAAACCCGGCCTGCACTTCGTCGCAGATCAACAGCGCTTTGTGCGCATCGCACCACTGCCGCAGCTTCTTCATGTACTCCACCGGAGCGAACGCCGCGCTGCCGCCTTGATAGGTCTCCAAAATCACGCCGCACACATTCGGCGCTTCGATCCCCTGTTCCACAAGGCACTTCAAAAAGAAATCGAACGAGGTGTCCGGCGTGCGGAACCCATCCGGAAACGGCACCTGAACAAAACCGGGATCGAGATTGATGATCCATTCCTTGAGCGACGGAATGCCGCCCGCCTGCTGCGAGCCCAGTGTGCGCCCGTGAAACGCTTTGTCGAAACTGACGATGATATTCTTCCGCCGCCCACCCACACGCATGCCGTTAGTCCGCGCCAGCTTGATCGCGCATTCCACAGCTTCTGATCCCGTCGACAGCAAAAACACTTTGCGATGCCCCTCCGGCAGCAGCGAAGCGAACCGCTCCGCAAAACGGGCGCGCGCGTCGTTGGGAAACATGTAGCTCGCGAGCATATGCGTTTGCGTCTGTTCCTGAATCGCCTTCACCACATCGGGGTGGCTGTGGCCGGCGTTCGTGATCAGGACGCCGGATGACCAGTCGATCCAGCAATTGCCCGCTGCATCCCAAATCTGAAAGCCCTCGGCGCGATGCCACACTACTGGCGGCTGCCCCTGCATCGCGCGCAACTCCGTGCGATGCAGCGTTTCCAGAGTGGGTACGGTTACCGGCGCCGGCAGCGCGGTGTGGATCTTACGGTACTTCGTCTCAACAGAGGGGACGGATTTCGGGGTGATGGAGAACTCTCTTGCCATGAGCCAACCATTTTCGCATGATGCGCACTCTGCTACGCTGGCCCTATGTCTGGGTTTCTCCTGCTCTTGCTCGCGGCATCCCTTTGCACGGCCGCTGACCACAACTGGCCCCAATTCCACGGCCCCGCGGCCTCAGGCGTCGGCGCGGGCGCGCCGCCCAGTGAATGGAACGGAGAAAAAGGTACAAATATCCTTTGGAAAACGCCCGTCCCCGGTCTCGGCCATTCCAGCCCCGTCATCTGGGGCGATCGCATGTTTCTCACTACGGCGATTCCAGCGGAAGGCGCGGCGCCACTGAAAGTAGGCCTCTACGGCGACATCACACCCGTCAAAAATGAAGGCGCCCAAAAACTCACTGTCATGGCGCTCGATCGCAAGACAGGCAAGGTCGTCTGGCAGCAGACCGCATTCGATGGCGTCCCCAAATTCCTCCGGCATCCCAAGTCAACGCATGCTAACCCGACGCCAGCCACCGATGGCAAACACCTCGTCGCCTTCTTCGGTTCCGAAGGACTCTTCTGCTACGACCTCAACGGCAAGCTTCTTTGGAAGAAGGACCTCGGCCCACTCGACGCGGGCTTCTTCCGTGTGCCCTCCGCGCAGTGGGGCTTCGCCAGTTCACCGGTCCTGTTTGAAGGCAAGGTGCTCGTGCTGGCGGACGTGCAAAAAGACTCCTTCGTCGCCGCCTTCGACGTCAAGACCGGCAAGGAAGTCTGGCGAACCAGGCGTGAGGACGTCCCCACGTTCGGCAGCCCGGCAGTGCTCCCCTACACCGCGGGGGGAAAGAAATCCTGGCAAGTAGTCATCAACGGCTGGAAGCACACAGGAGGCTACGCGCTCGACAGCGGCAAGGAGCTCTGGCGGCTCAACGGCGGCGGCGACATCCCGGTCCCCACGCCCATCTTCTCCAGCGACCTGGTCCTACTCACCAGCGCCCACGGGTCCGATCGCCCCATTTACGCCATCCGGCCCGATGCCGCCGGCGACATCACCGGCAACAAACAACACATCGCCTGGAAGGCCGAGCGCACCGGCAACTACATGCAGACACCCGTCGCCCTTGATGGCATCGGCTACTTCTGTTTCGACAACGGAGTCCTCAGCGTTTTCCAACTCGCCACCGGTGAGCGCCTCTATCAGCAACGTCTCGGCGCGGGCACGTCCGGCTATTCCAGTTCCGCCGTCGCGGCTGGAGGCAAGCTCTACATCACCAATGAAGACGGCCTCACGCACGTTCTGGCGCTCGGCAAGGAATACAAGGAACTCTCGCGCAACGAACTCGGCGAAACCGTCATGGCTTCTCCCGCCATCGCCGGCGACGTGCTCTACATCCGCGGCCAGCGCCACCTATACGCCATCGGCAAAAAGTAGACGGTCATTTCCGCGCCGCTTCTAACAACGTCTTCGCACCCGGATGCGACGGGTCCAGTTGCACTGCTCTCTGCAAATCGTCCTTCGCACGCGCCTTATCTCCTAGCGCCAGATAACTCGCCCCCCGCGCATACCGCGCCCAAAACTCCAGGTAACCCAACTCCAACGCACGCGTGAACGCCTTCACCGCTTCCGCATGCTTGCCGAGTTGTTGATAGCTGAACCCTAGCGAATACTGCACCTCAGCCACCGTTGGCATGTCCTCCACCGCTATCGTCAACATGGCCAAGGCATCGGCGTACTTTTTTTCCGCCCACAACATCTCCGCACGTTTCCGTACGTCCGCACCGCTCTCAGCCGGCCGCGACCCCAACCTCGCGCGGCACTTTTTCTCCACGTGATAGATCACCGCCGCAGCATTCTGAAACGCCACGGGCGCACCGCACCCAAGCAGGATCCGCTCGAACACTGGATCGTCCAGTTGATAGATGATGTAATCGTTGGCAGCCAGACCGCGCTTCAGATCGCTCATCAACTCCAAGTTCCGTTGATATCCGATCACCACATGAGTCCGGTCATACACCGTCTTCCCCGCTCGATTCCCCGCGCGCAAGTAGTTCTCACTCGGCACCAGGCTCTGTTCCGCGCCCTTCCACGCCACAACAAGATCGGACAGGCGCGTATTCGCGTAGACCCAGCGAATCGCCTCCGCCTGTGGCGCCGCCGCGCTCCCGGAAGCATTGCGGAACCAGCGAATATCCTGCCAGCTATGCCACACCCCCGGCACCAATGCGGCTGCCCACAAGGCCAACACCGCCGTCCGCAGACCGGCAGACCGAATGGACCCAACCGCGGCCGCGCACAACATCGACATCAGCGAGTGCATCGCGAAATGCCCGCGCCAGAACCAAAACGATCCGTAGTGATACGCCAGCAAAAACATCATCGGCGCCGCGCACGCGGCAATAAACGGAACCAGCCGCGCCCTTTGCGAAGCGAACACAAGCGCCACAGCAAGGATCAGGAAGTACGGACCCTCCGTGCTCAACACAGCGCCCAGCGGATATAGGTTCTCGCGCAGGAACGAAGGCCCGCGAGGCTGCACCCCATCCATCCGGCCCGTCAAACCCGGCACCATGATGAGGCCGATGATCACCGCTGCCACAGTGCACATCGCCACAAACCGCCACGGCCATTCGCGCGAAATCATCAGCTTCCACCCCACCCACATACCCGCGGCCACCAGCGCGAAAATCGTCATGTCCATGCTGCACGCCGCCGCGAAGGCTACCAGCATCGCCACTACGCCACCACGCGTGGTAGCAAACAACAACCCGGCTGCCGCATACATCGCGAACGCCAGCACGTGATTGCCCAGCATCACCAACCCGATCAACGTCGTGTTGCCGACCGTTGTATTCACACCCTCTTTGAAGTACCCAAACAGCGCCGGGAACCACGCAGCTTTCGCGAATACGCCCCAATGCACGGCGACCGAAAACACGCACGACAGAGCAAACACCAACGCCAGCCCCGCATGCCACCCTCCATCCTTCCGCGCCAGGTGCGCCGCGAAGAGCATCAGCACAAATGCGAATACCAACGCCACAAACACGGTGTCGGCGATCATCGCCTGCAACGCAAACGAAGGCGCCAGCGCCACCATGCCCGCGGGGAGCACGAACGCACCAAGCGGATACATCAGCATCGTCTCCGCCGCCAGCGGGTTCCGCAGAGGCACCCCGAACGCGGCCAGCGATATCGGAAACCCGATCGTCCGCATGTCATCGTAGACGCGAGTGCCAATCGACACCACGCCGTCAGAAGTCTGCCCGGTCAACCACCCAAACCGCGACATCAGCACCACTGCCGCACCCACGCACAGGATCACCCAACAAACCGCGCCCATCCAGGTCGAACGAAACTGCCGGTACACCTCCACTGGCCCATCCAACTCGCGGCCCGCCGCGCGCCCGCGCAACCACAGCTCGGCAGCAAACCCTGCCGCCACAACACCCGGCAGCACCACTACCGCCGAATTGCTGAACAACAACAGCGCGTATCCCACAAGCCCGCACGCCGCCAAACCAACCAGGGCGCAAAACTCCGGTACGCGCCGCAACACGCTCCGATACCCGGCCGCGCGCAGCACAACATCGCCCACCCAGCCGGCCAACATCAGTTCCAACGCAAAGAAGAGGAGAGCCAATCCTCTATCTTAATTGCCAATCCGGTATGATGTTCCCAGCAAGTTTCCTTCAGGAGTTCAGCCATGTTCTTCGCACGCTCCGTAGCGGCATTGGCGCTCTTCGCCACCGCGCTCCAGGCACAGTCCAACGAGGCCACCGTTAGCGGTCAGGTTCGCGATCCGCAAGCCGCGGTCATCACTAACGTCGAAATCTCAGCCTCCAACGCCAGCACCGGACAAACCACCAAAGCCCGCACCAACGACGCCGGGATCTACTCTCTCCGCGGTCTGCGCATCGGCACTTATACCATCTCCGTCGAACACCCCGGTTTCAAGAAGTACGTCCGGCAGAATCTCATCCTCACCACCGGCCAAAACCTGGAGCTCGACATCACTCTCGACGTCGGCGCTGTCACCGAATCCGTCGTCGTCGAGGCAAACGCTTCGCAACTCGAGACCCGCACCTCCGACGTCAACCAGCTCGTAGAATCCAAGAGCGTCGAAGACATGCCCCTCGGAGACCGCCGCACCATGAACATCGTGCAACTCACCGGCGCAGCCGTCTTCATTAACTACGACTCCGGCGGCAAGCCCAACTTTTCACTCGCCGGCGGACGCACGCAGAGCCAGAATTTCTACATGGACGGCGGGACTATCCAGAACATGCGACTGGGCATTGGCCAGGTGGACACCGACCCACCCGTCGAAACTGTCGCAGAAGTCAAAGTCCTCACTAACAGCTACGCCGCCGAATACGGCGGTTCCGCCGGCGGTGTCATCGTCGCCAGCACAAAGAGCGGCACCAACCGCCTGAAAGGCTCCGCCTATGAATACTTCCGCAACCAGAAACTCGACGCTGCGAACTTCTTCGCCCCCGTGGTGAACGGGGAGAAGCAGCGCCCTCCACTTCGATATAACGTCTTCGGTGTAACCGTCGGCGGTCCCGTCATGCTCCCCAAGTACAAAGGCAAGGATCGCACCTTCTTCTTCTTCTCATACGAAGGCTCGCGCCGCCGGGACGGTCTCACGGACTCCTTTACAGTTCCCCTCCCCGAGCAGAAGAATGGCGACTTCTCCAGGACTTTCGCCGCCAACGGCAACGTAATTCCTATCTACGATCCTGCCACCAATCGCGCCAGCGGCAACACCACCGCGCGCGACCTCTTTCCCGGCAACGTCATCCCCGCCAGCCGCATCGACCCGGTAGGCAAAGCCATCGCCGACATCTACCCCGCCGGCAACACCGCGCCCTCCACCATCACCGGCGCAAATAACTACCGCGCCAACTACGTCCAGATCCTCACCCGGAATGCCTTCCTCGCCAAAGTGGATCACAACCAGGGCAACAAGGACCGCTTCTCCTGGCGCTACATGTACAACTCCGACGACCTCGACTTCACCAGCGTCGTCCCCGTCGCCGCCGCTGACACGCGCAACGCGGCCATTCGCCACCAGCACTTCTACTACTCCACCTGGACGCGTATTTTCTCGCCCGCGTTGATCAACGAGTTCCGCTTCACCTACGGCAACCGCGTCAATCACGCTACATCGCAAGGCCTCGATCAAGGGTGGCCGTCCAAGCTCGGCATCAAAGGCGTACCAGATGATGCGTTTCCGCAAATCACCGTCGCCGGTTTCCGAAACATGAGCTCAGCGGCACAAGAGCGGCGCCAGTTCCCGATCCAACAGTTCCAAGTCATTGACGTGATCTCCTACGTGCGCGGACGCCACTCTTACAAAGCGGGGCTCGAAATCCGCCCGTCCTTCAACTACGAGATCAACCGCCCCACGGTCTCCGGCGCGTTCGGCTTCACACCGCTTGGCACCGGACTTCCCGGCAACGCCGCCTCGGGTTTCGGTCTCGCTTCGCTGTTCACCGGCTTCGTGCAATCGTTTGCGTCAACAACCACCCAGGAGCTGGATCGCCGCACCTGGTACCTCGCCGGCTTTGTGCAGGATGAATGGAATGTCCATCGCGACCTCGTCCTCAACATCGGCATGCGCTGGGAAACCGACACTCCCATCGTCGATCGAAATAACCGCATGAACGGCTTCGATCTCACGCGCATCAACCCTGTCTCCGGCACGCCAGGTGTCGTTCGCTTTATGGGCAAGGACGGCTTCCGCACCTCCCCCTACGACACCGACATCATGAACTTTGGGCCGCGCTTCGGCTTCGCATGGAAGCCGCTCGGCTCCACGAAGACGGTTATCCGCGGTGGTTTTGGAATCTTCTACGCACACCCGTTCGACGCCGGCGCGCCCACCGCCGCCAACCTTGGCTATTCCAACTCCGCCGACCTCACTTCTCCCGACAACGGAATCACTCCGGCATTCTTCCTTCGCAACGGCGTCAACGTCTCGCTTAAGCCCGCCGAACTCTCCGATGCCTTCGGCTCGGTTCGCGTCGGCCAGGCCGCCAACACTGCTGTCTCTTTCTTCGAAGAGAGCCGCCGCGCCGGTTATTCGCAACAGTTCAACTTCTCCATCCAGCGCGAGCTCCCCGGGAACGTCATTTTCGACGCCAGCCTGCTTGGCAATCTCTCGCGCAAACTGGCCAGCGCCAACATGTCGCTCAATCAGGTGACGCCCGATCGGCTCACCGCCACGTCCACCCAGCGCGACCGCCCGTTCCCGCAGTTCTCCAACGTCAGCATTCAACTGCCTTCGCACGGCATGGTGAACTACTACGGAATGGTACTTCGCTCTGAGCGCCGATTCTCAAAAGGCTTCAACCTGCTCGCCACCTTCACGTGGTCTAAAGCGCTCAACAACACCAATGAAGGCGGCAGCGTGCTCGGCGCCGAGGGCGGAGTGTACTCCAACTTCTATAACCGCCGCCCCGACTACGGCCCGAGCGAGAACGACATCAACCGCCGGTTGTCATTCAGCTCAGTCTACGAGATCCCCTTCGGCAAAGGCCGCAAACACATCACCACAGGACCTGCCTCATGGATCGTAGGCGGTTGGGGCCTCGGCGGCATTCTCACCATGCAGAGCGGGCCGCCCTTCACCGTCACTACGCAAGTGAATCCCGTATTCTCCGCGGCCGGCGCGTCCCGCGCCAACGTATCTCGAAACCCCAATCTGCCCGACGATGAGAAGACTCTGCTCCGCTGGTTCGACACGTCCGCGTTCAGCCAGCCCGCCGCCGCCACATTCGGCAACTCCGGGGTTGGCATCCTGCGCTCGGACGGCGTCATCAGCGCAGACCTCTCCGTCCTCCGAAATTTCCCGCTCAAAGGCGAAGACCGCCGCGTGCAGTTCCGCGGAGAGTTTTTCAACATCGGCAACCACCCCAACTTCGGCGTCCCGGGCCGTGTTTTCGGCGCCGCCGGATTCGGTGTCGTCAATTCCGCCGGCCTTGGACGCCGCATCCAGTTGGGATTGCGGCTGGTCTTCTGATCGAGAGCTTCCGGTACATTTTGCGGCGTTAACCACGAGGACTGGGCCTTATTGCTGTACATAAACCAGCACATTAGCCTGGCTGCTGATTCCGTTCACTTGAAGCACGATGGGCGTGTCGCCGCCGGGCGCGGAGTCGGGCACCTTGACCCGAACCACATAAAGTCCGGGCGCAACCAGCGCGGTGTAGGTGGGTGTCAGCGTCACCTCGCCCAGCAGTACTGACGGCGTATTCGAGAGCGGGCTACTTCCGACACTGATGCTATCTGTCGCAAACCCCTCATCCGTCTTTCCCAGACCGATCGCATAAAGGTCGATCTCTTCGCCTGGAAGTGCACCGCGAACAGCTCGTGGATCCACGTCTGGCCTTCCCAGAATCAGACCTTTGTTGCTGATGAGGGCCAACGCCGTCCCTGCGCCTGCAGTTGTTGCTGTTGCATACAGCCGTGGCGCATCCGAGTTAATCGCCGGCACTGTCACGAATGCCGGCAGCACTGCCCGGTTTTGAACAAACACCGTTTCGCTTACTCGGCCGTCGCTTTCCACTACTACCGGGACATCTCCCTCAGGCGTCGCCGCGGGCACGAGAAGTTGAATCCGGTCCGGTCCCACGTACAACAGTGGTGCGGGAACGTCATTGATCTTAACGGTCACTTTCCCGAGAACCGTATCGAGCGGCTTGCCTGCCGCTGGCGCCCAATATGCCCTACCCGATGCCAGATCCGTCCCCGTTAAGGTCACCCATGCTCCCGGCGCCATCCCTGGCAGTCCCGTGTACAGATCACTAACTCCATCCGGACGGAACGACGGTCTCGGCACACCCACAGCCGCGGGGCTCACCGTCAGCGCTGCCGTGTAGATACTGTCTCCAGACGGGCTGCTGTTGCCGTTCGCCGCGTTGGCTGAGGCATAGAACACGATCGGTCCAACATCGCTTGCCGGAGCAGTATAGTTGAATTCAAATGCAATGGGCCCCCGGGTATTCAGCCGCGCGCCCGCGCTTGTATGCGTGATCCACTGCGAGATGCCTTCCATCAAAACCTGGGTGGTTCCATCCAGCTCTTTGAAGCTGCCGGCGTTCCCATCCGGATTGTTCTCCGGGCGGGCGCTCAATTCAAATCCCCATTTCCTCGCAGAGTCGTCTTCGATGACGACACGCATTCGAGTTGTCTGGCCGGGCGTGTAGTTATCCGCTCCTACCATCTCGATCCGCACCTTCCCTGGGCCACTATTCGGCGATCCGGCATGGCACGAAGTGCAATTCCTCTCTCCAGGCGCGCCGCTCACTCGCTCCGGCGCTCCGCTGGTGAATGCGTAGAGGAAAGGCGCCGCGACGAATAAACACGCCGCGGGTAAAAATGTGTTTGTGAGCTTCATTATTTCTCTGACTCCTTGTTAGTTGTTAATTGGTTATTTACGAGAAGGCGCCGGGATTCTCCGTTGGCCCACTCACAGAATGCTTTCTTCTCCGGCTCGCTCCAGCGGCTCTCGCGATGCAATAGCATGTACCCCCGTAAGGGCATACGTCCCGATTGCACAGCGGCGCACGCAGCCAGCAGCGCTCCAGCAGCTTTCCACGGACGGCTCGCCGGCCAATCCGAGAGGTTCATCGCCATCCGGCCCTTCTCAACGTCGTTTGCCATCATCCAGGATGCCGGTGGAATACGGCTGTACCAGGGCCACTTCGTCTCCTTCGAGTGACAATCGCGGCAGCCACGGTCCAACAGCCGCGCGACCTCCGCCGGCATCGAGATCGCCCTCTCGATAGGCACTCCCACTCTTGCCGGCGGCTTATTTCGCGGCCGCGCAGCCATCATGCATATCGCCGCCAAAAGGCAGACTGCCACGGCCATAGGGATTCTCCGTCTCATAGCTCCTCTTTTGTCTATTGGGTTTCTTTTCGCTTCAGGAATTTCGTGAACCTGCACCCACAGAATACGGCCCGTGGCCACTGTAGGTCGTTAGAGAATCGTAAAAAACTTGTAAGAAACGCCGGCCGGCGCTTTTACATTTAATTCGCAATTCGTTCACGCATTGCCTGGCTGATCGCAGTAGAGTGCTAAGTAGTCCGAAGCGTCAACTGCTTCGCGACACTTTGAATAACACAGAGAAACGGAAACTAGAAACCAATGAGATACAATGTTGATTGCCAATTCCACACGGCTGGAGGAGCGCGGAGACTCTTCGCAGCGCTTCTGGTGCTCGGATGTGCGTTCGGCACGGCCACGAACGCGGAGGCGCAGCACGTGGCGTCGCCGAAAACTCCCATCCTTATTACACCACCTGAGGGAAACACTGCATTTTTGCTGGGACGCGCGACCGGTACTCAGGGCTATGTGTGCCTGCCGGCGAGTACTGGCGCTTCGTGGACCGTCAATAGCGCCCGCCCGGAGGCCACCCTGTTTCAAACATTCTTCGGGAAGGATGTGCAGATCATCACCCACTTCCTCAGCCCCAACACAAACCCCAAAGACTCTGTCCCAAGGCCGCTGCCCTTCGGGAACGCGACCTGGCAGAGTTCTTTCGATAGCAGCAAAGTGTGGGCGCAGGTCCTGCATGGGAATGCGATTCCCGCTGGATCCGACCCGAGTTGCCCCAACGACGGTGCAATTGCCTGTCTGTTGCTGGAGACCGTCGGTACTGAACAAGGCCCGGCAGGTGGGAAACTCCTAACCCAAACCACGTTCATCCAACGCCTGAACACCAAAGGGGGAACTGCCCCGGCTGATGGTTGCACGTCGGCAGCAGACGTGGGCAAGCAGACGTTAGTGCCATACACTGCCGACTACTGGTTCTTCCGCGGGGCCAAATAAGGTCTCTGCTCTCCTTGCGAGCCCGTCCGGTTGCGCGCACGCGAAGCGACACAATCTCAGTGCTCCTGGCGTGTGACGCCCCCGGACGGGCACTTTTCGGTTCCTTCCATGGAGGCTTGCATTTCCTCGGGGAGCCTTTTCAAGGGCAAGCGGATGACGAACCGGGCGCCACTGGCCGGCTCGATCCACATGTCGCCGCCGTGATCCAGCACCGTTTGCCGCGAAAGCGCAAGCCCGAGCCCCAGCCCGTCCTTCTTACAGGCGCTCACGAACGGCTCAAACAAAGCTTCGCGGATCTGGGGAGGAATACCGGGACCCGTATCTTCCACCACTACGATTACTGCATCGCGTGCCTCCTCGCTTGTGATGTCAATCGTCCCATGATCAGGAATTGCTTCCATGGCGTTCACAATTAGGTTGAGAAATACCCGCTCCATTCGGCCGCGCTCCAGTGGCAACTCGATGCTCCCGGATACAGACAGCAGGATCTCGACGCCTTGATTCACGGCTGCTACAGCGGAGACTTCCGTTGCTGCGGCGATCACCTCTCGCAGGTTGCAGATTTCCGCCGTTTGACTCTTCCCGCGGGCAACGCCCGCCAGGTCGGCGAGTAGTTCGCGGACTCGCAAGGAAGCGCGGTACATGTTCGCTGCCAGGCGCTTCACTTGATCAGGAGGAAGTTCGAAATCGACCAGCATCTCCGAGCCTCCGTAGATGGCGGCGAGGGGATTCCGCAGGTCGTGAATGATCGATGTGGAGAGACGGCTGATGGTGGCCATCCGCTCCTGATGGATCAGTTTGGCCCGCGCGGTCTGCAGGGCTGCGCACATTCCGTTGAGCGTGCGCGCCAACCGGCCAAGCTCGTCATGTCTGCCCTCGCTCACGCGCACCTCATAATTCTCCCCGGCGATCTCAGCGGCTGCCCGATTCATCTCCTTGAGCGGTTCGATGATTCTGCGTGACAGCCACCAGGTGAGCACCATGCCGATCGCAACCGCCGCCAGCCAAATGGCATATATGTTCCGCAGCAACTCTGCGATGTTCTGACGCGCGGCCAATAAGGAGCGATAGATGCGCAACTCGCCGATCCTGCGCCCATTCAAGTCCAGCAGCGGCTTGCTGATGTGCGCGTAATCAGATTCTGATGCCGGTAGACCTCCTGACACGGTGGAGGCGACAACGCGCCCGCCCGACAGGAAAACAAACTCGCTGCCGCCCGCAGCCTCTTTGAAGCGGTTCGCTTCCACCGAATCGATGACATAAGCCGCCACCAGAATGGCCTCCAACGCCTGCCCACGCTGAGTGTCGATATACACAGGGGTGATCACGACCTGGTACATTCGTCCGTCCTGAATCATGAAGCCGGAGGATTGCGCGGGAAACTGGCTCGCCGCCGCCCGGGCTACGGGTAGACTGCCTTTCAGGAAAGAATCTGCCGCGCCCCCCAACGAGGCGATCACCACACCCGCCGGATCCGTCACCAGAAACAGGGCCTGCTGGTTGGAAATCGCAGACCACAACTCTTCCGCGGTATCGCGTATCGTGGCCTGATCTCCGGTGCTAAACGCCCCGCGTACATCGGACATTCTGCTCAACACCTTGCTTACCGAGGCCAGCTTGTCCGCTCGCGCTCTCCACAGCGAGTCGTACGCCTGGAAGCTGATGTTCACCGCCTCATCCAAAGTTCGAAAAGTAGTGCGCGCCACCTGCCGTTGCACAATCAAAAGAGTGACCGCGAACAAAGTTGTCAGCGCCACCGACGTGGACAGCAGAATCTTCCACAGAATCGACATTCGCACGAAGCCCAACATCATCGTTTTCTCCCCGCGGGATACATCGCACCGTCATCGGCTGAGGGCGGATAGTCTCGTCCGAATTTGTTCTTATGCGGAACCCGAACGGAATCGCTCTCGGGCACCAGCATCAGCGGAAGCGTGATGTTTATCTCGCCGACCGTGAGGTCCACTTCCAGGCCGTTCAGTGACTCCTGGGTGGAGCGCTCATGGAATACGTGCAAACGATACTCTCCCGACGCAACATGGTCCAACGCGAAGGCTCCGTCCGAATTGGAGATCGTCATGTACGGCGTAGCCAGAACGGCGATGACGGCACTCATCGTCGCATGGATATTACAGAAGACACGGACAAAGCCCGCCCGTTGAAAGCGCACCGCCGGGGCGGTTCCCGGAGGATGCAGCCCCACGTCGAACATCTGCCCGGAGAAGTTCGAAAAGGCGTTGTGAAAGATGGGATCGAAGTTGGGAAATGTTACCGTGCTACCCACCGGAACGGCCAGCACCGGTGGCACAAAGCGCTTGTTCTTCTGGACGATTCGCGCGGTTTTGGGCTGTAACGCCGGCGTTGTGCCATCGCGGCGCTCAAGCCAGACGACAACGCCCGAGTAGTCTTTGTTCCTGCGCGCGGCGGGCGCCCGCGAGTCGATCGGCTGCACCGTTCCGCGAACAGTGGCAGCGAGAATCGGGATCGGAAGAAACCCGAACAGCAGACCCACCGCTAAGGATCTAGAAAAGGTATGCGAGTGCCAGATCATAGTGGTTGTTCCAACGCAGTCCAACTCCTGAGTAGGTGGTTCTCGTTTGCATCCCTTCGAAGCTAACGATGACGTTGGGGGCGAGACGATAGTAGAGATTGCCTCCGTAGGATCGGTTGGCGCCGATGTCACCTGCCACCAAGTCTCTGGCAACGCTGGTGTGGAGTCCCGCCATGAAATGGAAGGTCAACCGGGAGTTAGCGCGAAGTCCGAGTTGGCTCCATCCTCCTCTACCCCTGACAGGCAGGGCATTGCGCGGGCCAGTCACCGTGAACCCCTGGCGGGCCCCACCCAACCCGAAGTGAGCCAGATTCTCTCCTGAGTAAGCTGCACCCTTGAACTCAAGCCAACGCTTTGGGACAAGCAGCCAGTCAACAGACAGAATATTCGACGGAACCGAAACGCCCGCGACGTGGCTGGCACTGTAGTGAAAGCCTGGAGCGATTTCTATCCGCCGGCCCGATTGCGAATGATACGCGACTTCGAAACGGCCCTCGGCGCCGGGACGGTACCGTTCCAACGTCCCTGCGGCCGAGGCGGGCACGTTGGCAAGGAACTCGCTCGTTTGTACCACGCCCGCCTGCGCGCGAAGTGTCCACTCCTCGCCCAGTTTCATCCGCTGCTCGAATCTGGCCTGCGGTTCCCAGAACCACAAGTTGCCTGAGCCGGACAAAGGCGCCACCGCTTGTGCCAGTGAATCGGGACTGCGCGGCGAAAAGATGGGCTTGTCCTGGCCGAGCATCACCGTGCGAGATCCCCAGTCGATGGCGATCGCCGCCGTTCGCAAACGAAACAACTGGTTGTTGGGGAAGCCCGTGCCACCTAGGAAGTCCATATATAAGGAGCCACGGACGGCGCCGCCTAGGAATGTTTGGGGACCGCTGTACTCCAACCCGATCACAGTCTGACGCAAAGTCGCGCCTCCGGTAGCGCTACCGCGACCCAGGGACGCAATTGTGGGATAGTCAATCCCACCATTCTCTTTGGAGTTGAGAAATGCGTTGAACAGAGCCATCCCTGTAAGAGTGATGGGGAATCGCTGCGACGACTCGACTTTGGTCTGAGCCTGCTCAGCAGTGCGGCTCTCCTGCACCGCGAGCCGCTCCAGGGTATCCGGGTTCCCAACAGGATGCAGTTCCTCGCGCAAGCCACGAACCTCCTGGCGCAGCGCCTCATTCTCCCGCTCGAGCCGTTCGAGCCGTTGCACGATCGCCTTCCAATCCGGCTGGTCCTGTGCTGATGCCGGCAACTCCGGCATAGCGATTAGAATCAGGCTAAAGACAATACCCGCGAAACTGTTACGAGTCGCGTAAATGAGACGCATCGAGCAGTTCCTCCAACTTCCACCGCACAGCCGCCGGTGAGCAGGGTTTCACGAAAAACGAGTTCGCGCCCAGTCGCCGCGCCCGCCACTGGGCGTCCGCTGAGGAGTCCGCGCTCACAACGATGATCGGAATTGCCACCGTCGCCGCAGTCCCCCGCACCCGCTCAATCAATTCGAACCCGTCCATGTCTGCCATGTGCAAATCCGTTACAATCGCAGCGACCGCGTGTTGCTCCAGTAAGCTCCATGCCTGCACACCGCTCTCCGCACGGACGACCTTTACATCTGGCATGGTCATCAACGCGACCTCGAGCGTAGCTCCGAACCATTCCGTGTCGTCAACGAGCAACAGTGTCACCGTTTCCCGATTACTCATGGCATGAAACGATATCCGACACCGTGCACAGTGAGGAAATGCCGAGGTACATTTGGCTCCGGCTCCAGCTTCTGCCGCAGCTTCACCACGTGGGCGTCCACTGTTCGTGTGCTGGAAAAGTATTCGTATCCCCAAACCGAATTAAGTATCATGTCGCGTGTCAGAGCCCTATCCGGGTTCTGCAGGAAATAAGTCAGCAGGTTGTACTCGGCGGGCGTAAACTTCAACTCCTGCCCGCGACAGGTGATCATGCGGCGCTCGATATCGACCTCCACTTGACCAAAGCTCAGCGTCCTTCGATCGTCGGCGGCGGAGCGGCGGAGTACGGCTCGGATACGAGCCAACAGTTCCCGCACGCCAAACGGTTTGACAAGATAGTCATCCGCGCCGATTTCGAGCAACAGCACTTTGTCGACTTCCTCGCCGATTGCGCTGAGAACGATAATCGGCGTCCGAATGTTCGCCGCACGCAACTGCTGGCAGATCTGCATGCCGCTCATACCCGGAAGACGTAGATCCACCAGCAACAAGGCAGGTTTCAGCGTCAGGGCCCGATCGAAACCGGCTACGCCGTTGGCAGCATGAACGACGCTATACCCTTCCCGTTCCAGAAGTAGGGCGATGGTATCACGTAGGCTCTCATCATCATCGATCAATAGGATGGTTTGCATGAAACTCGAACTGATCTCACCATTGGAGACTCCCTTGTCGTTTACACGCGAGATTTGGGGTGATTCTGGACAATTCAAAAGTGAACAACTCGAAGTTTTAACACTTGAGACTAACCCGCACTGATCGCGACCGTGCCTGCGGCGACACGAAAACGTGGCATCGGCCGTCGTGAGGTTTAACTGCTCGCTTTCAGCAGCGCAACCAGCATGGGGTGCAAATTCGCGGCAAACGGGTTCACCACTGTCACGCCATTCCAGTTCAATCCTGTCTGCATATCTTCAGACAGTAGAAGCCGGCATTCCGCCTCCGCCGAGGCGGACAACACCACGGAGTCCCAAATCGAGAGTCCATGATCGGCCGCAAGGTCAATCGCGTTCGCCATCACTACCGGTGACGTCTCGATCCGTGAGTAGGCGGCGCTCCAGTTCAAAACTGCTGCCCGCGCCCGCGCTCGCTTTCGCTTGGCTTTGAGAACAAGAACGTTGAACAGCTCACCCAGAACCTGGACCGGAATGCAGATATTGCCTTGAGGCAATCGCCGGACCATCTCCATCGCCCGGTCTCGCATCGCCTCTCCGTTCGTGCCTTCCGCGTACGCCAGCACGTTAGTATCCAGGCTGATTCTCATGGCTGATCGTAGAGCTCGTCACGCGTCCAAGGTCCCACCTTCACGACGCGTTGCTTTCGCAGCCGCGCGAACAGGATGGAACGAGCATTCTCCGCCACACGATCGTCCTCCGCAAAAGGCACCAGCTTCGCCACTGGCCTTCCGTGACTCGTAACGATGACACTCTCTCCACTTTTTACCGTTCGAAGCAGTTCCGAGAACCGCCGATTTGCCTCCGCGGCGGAAATGGACCTCTCCATCGTCCCTCCTATGTAGTGACATTCACTACTATAGCAATTCGTACACCATGGCTGAAAGCGCACCGCTGATGGCTGTAAGCTATATAGGCCATGTCACTCCATCGCCGAAATTTCCTCGCCGCCGCAGCAGGCTCCGTCTCCGCCGCCCTCGCGCAAACAAAGCGCGATTGGAAGAACCCAGTGGGTTACCCCGATCCTGACATCATCGCCATCGACCCGCGCTTCAACAAGTACAAAATCGGCAACACACCCATCCAGCGGCTCTACACAGATTGCCTCTGGGCCGAAGGCCCAGCCTGGAACGGGTCCGGCAAATACCTCGTCTGGAGTGACATTCCCAACAACCGCCAGCTCCGTTGGATCGAGGACGACGGCCACGTCAGCGTCATTCGCCACGAATCGTCCCACAACAGCAACGGCAACACCTTCGACTATGAAGGGCGCCAGATCTCGTTTGAACACGGCACCCGCCGCGTTGCGCGCTACGAGTACAACGGCAAAGTCACCATCATCGCCGACAAGTTCGAAGGCAAGCGCCTCAACGCGCCAAACGACGGCGCAGTCCACCCCGACGGCAGCATCTGGTTCACCGATCCGGGCTACGGCGCTCTCATGACGTACGAAGGCAACAAGGGCGCACTGGAACTGAAGGAGGCCGTCTACCGCGTCGACAAAGACGGCAAGATCACCAAACTCACCGACGAAATCTACAAACCCAACGGCCTCTGCTTCTCTCCCGATTACAAGAAGGTGTATGTTGCCGACACAGGCGCCACCCATTACCCAAAGGCACCCAAGAACATTAAGGTCTGGGACATTGCCGATGGCAAGACCCTCCGCAATGGCAAGCATTTCTGCTCGATGGATCTCCCCGGCAAAGGTGCGGGCCTCGCTGATGGCATCCGTGCCGACACCGACGGCAATATCTGGGTAGGCGCCGGCTGGGTAGGGGCCGGCTACGATGGCGTCCACATTTTCGCCGCGGACGGCGTCCGAATCGGTCAGATCCTGCTGCCTGAGATCTGCGCCAACATCTGCTTCGGCGGCACCAAACGCAACCGTCTCTTCATGTGCGGCAGCCAAAGCCTCTACGCCGTATACACCGAGGCTATCGGCGCACACATCTGTTAGGCCGCGGCGACGCGTAGGAGTTAATATGCCATTCCGATCTCCCTATCCGGCCGGCGCCATTCCTGACGTCCCACTCTTCGATTTCATGTTCGGCGACATCGCCTCCCGCGCCAATGACACTGCGCTCGTCGATGCCCCTTCAGGCCGGTCTTTGACATACAACGATGTCAAATCAAAATCTCTCGCTGTCGCCGCCGCGCTCGCTCGCCGAGGACTCGGCAAGGGTGAGAAGGTGGCAATCATCAGTCCCAACCTCCCCGAATACGTGCTCACGGTTCACGGCACTATCCGCGCCGGCGGCACCATCACCACGATGAACCCGCTCTACACCGAGGCCGAGGTTCATCACCAACTCGAAGACTCCGACGCACGCTTCTTCGTCACGACCCCTGACCTCCTCGCTAAAGCCAAATCGGCCGCCGCCGGCACCCATGTCCAGGAAATCTTCACCATCGGCCAAATCGAAGGTGCGACACCTTTCGAGGCGCTCACCTCCGACACGGGCGTCGCGCCCGATGTTCCCATCAACCCCGCGGAAGATGTCGCCGCCATGCTCTACTCCAGCGGCACTACCGGCCTTCCCAAAGGCGTCATGCTCACCCACCGCAACCTCGTCGCCGCGCTCACCCAAACCAACAACCTCCTCGGCGAAGGCATGAACCGAAGCCTCCTCGTTCTCCCTGTATTCCACATCTTCGGCTTCCACGCCATCACCAACTACGACCTCTCCCAAGGCGGGACGGTGGTCATGATGCCGCGCTTTGATATGGAACAATTCCTCGGCCACATCCAGAACTACAACATCGAACGCGTCTGCCTCGTCCCACCCATCATCCTCGGACTCGTAAAGAGTCCCCTCGTCGACAAATACGATCTCTCCAGCCTCAGGCTCATCTTCTCCGGCGCCGCCCCACTGGACGCCGAACTCGCTGCCGCCTGCGAAAAGCGCATCGGCTGCAAGGTCCGCCAGGGCTACGGCCTCACCGAAACCTCGCCTCCTGTGTGCGGCCATCCTGCGGAAGGCGACAAAGTCCGCCACGGATCTGTCGGTCCGCTCGTCTCCAATACCGAAGCCAAACTCGTCGATCTCTCCACTGGCGATGAGGCCGCCCCTGGCCAGCCCGGGGAGCTCTGGATTCGCGGCCCGCAGGTGATGAAGGGCTACTACAACAAGCCCGACTCCACCGCCATCACGATCGTCGACGGCGGCTGGCTGCGCACCGGCGACATCGCCGTCCTTGACGAAGACAACTGGATCACCATCGTCGATCGCGCCAAGGAACTCATCAAGTTCAAAGGCCTCCAGGTGGCGCCCGCGGAACTCGAAGCCGTTCTCCTCACTCACCCCGCTATCGCCGACGCCGCCGTCATTGGCGTTCCCGATGAGGAGGCTGGCGAACTCCCCAAAGCCTTCGTGGTGAAGAAGGACGAAATCACGGCCGAGGAAGTGATGGCCTACGTCGCTTCCCAAGTCGCGCCTTACAAGAAGATTCGCCTTCTCGAGTTCATCGAGGCTATCCCAAAGTCGCCCAGCGGTAAAATCCTCCGCCGCGTCCTTCGTGATCAGGAGCGCGCCAGATCCGCAGCGGCGATTTTAGATTCTTAACATCCACCGTATCTTTTGCCCGCGCTCCTGCAAGTATTAGTTGTGGGGAATCATCGCATGAGCGAGTCCGACTTCCTGGTCATCTATAAGGCCCACCGGACCCCGCTCTATCAATTCGTCTGGAGGCTCACCGGCTCCCCGCACACCGCCGAGGAGGTGGTTCAGGAATCGTTCCTGACTATCCTCGATGGCGCACGCTTCAACTCCACTCGAGGCTCCTGGCGCACCTACCTTTTCGGCATTGCGCGCAATCTCGCCTTTCGCCGCATGCGACTCTCCCAGCGCGAACTCGCCGAACAGGAATCCACTTCTAATTTGCTCGACCCACTCTCTGAAGTGCTCTCCTCCGAACGCTCCGGACTCATCGCGCAAGCCGTCGGGGCGCTTCCCGCGCTCCAGCGCGAAGCACTCATTCTCTTCCAATGGGAAAACCTCAGCCTCGAAGAGATCTCCGTCATTGCCGATTGTGAAGCCGGAGCTGTCAAAGCCCGCCTCCACCGCGCTCGCGAAACCCTGCGGCACCAGTTGGAGCCGCTCTTGCGCCCGGAAAGGAAACCGCTATGAAAGATCCGGAATCCCACGATCCCCTCGATCACCTGCTCAACGAATGGTCCGCGCCCGAACCTCCACCCGCGCTCGACACTCGCATCGAAGCCGCTCTCCGCGCACGCCGCCGCCCCTCGCTTTGGCATCGCTTCTGGAGTTCCCGCATCTCCATCCCTGCGCCGGCCATGGCCGCACTGGTGCTCATCCTCGCTGCCGCTTTCTGGTGGCGCACGCGCAACCCCGTAACACCAGTTCCCGCGCACAACAATGAGGCCGGCTACTTTACCAAGGTAGAAGCCGCCGGATTTCAACCACTGCCCGATGGCGCCATCCGCATCATCCGCGCCACTGACCGGAAAGGAGCCCAACGCCCATGACCCGCTGTCTCCTGTCTCTCTTTGCAGCCTTCTCTCTCTTCGCGCAGACTCGTTCGCCGAAGACCTTGCAAACGCATTTCCCCGACGGCACCGCGCTCGAGATTCGGACCGAATCCACCTCCGACAAAGCCCCGCTGTCCACCAGCGGGTCCGTCATCGTCGGCCCTGACAACTCCGTCAAACGCATCGTCCTCGGCAGGGAGGGAGTGCTGCTTTTCGCCTACAGGATTGAGGCCCAAAAGATATCCTCCGCCACCTTCCGCCTGCGAATCCAACCCATCGATCCAATGCAGGAACTGGTGGCTACTCTCTCCGCCTCTCGCGAATTCTCGCCGCTCCAAGCCGGAGACGAAGTCCAGGTGGATATCCTTCGTAACCCCGGCACGAACGAAAAGATCTTCGACGTCATCCGGGTCGCCAACCGGCCCGAACCGGTGTCGAAGCCTCCCGCCTCCAGGCAGATCCAGTTCTCATTCCAGTCATGCCGCGTGGCGATTGCCGGACGCACCATAGACGAATCGGAGCGCTCCTGGCTCATCGGAGCCGCGGCCAGCATCACTCTCCCGGGACGCGGCGTTTTCTACTTCGCTCTTGACCCTGCGCCCAAATACCCCTTTGAAGCCTCTGGCTGGGTCGACCGCAACGTCCTCCGCTTCCACGCTGGTACCGACCTCGTCGAGGTCACCTGCAGGAGCAACGTTCTGCAAAAATCCGACTACCGCACCATCTGGGTCTACAAGGACCCATCGAGCCCCAAGAGCGGGTACCGCACCATGGAGCGTCTCGTATTATTGCAACGCCGCCTCGACCAGCTTCTTCAGACCTACCGCGTCGACCATCCGGACATCAAGGCACTCAAGGCGCAGATCGAGAATCAGCGCCGGCAGATACAGGAGCTGTCCCGAACCGGTTTTCAACAGTACGTTTTGTTCCAGACCGCCGATGATGTCGAGATGCTTATCCCGAAAGCCGAACGCAAAAACGACGACTGACTCCGGCTGTGATAGGATTTCCAGCATGCCAACCAGCCGCCGTCAAGCCGTTCGATCGCTCGCCGCACTCGGTCTCGCGGCCTCCGCCCAAGCTGCTCCCGAGATTCCCAAACGCCCCCTCGGCGCGACCGGACTGCACGTCTCCATCCTCGGCCTCGGCGGCGCGCGCATCGGCATGCTTGACGACGGCAAACAGGCCCAGGACGTCGTCCGCCGTTGCTTCGACATGGGCGTCAACTACTTCGATGCCGCTTCTGCCGGCGCCTACGGACTTAGCCAGATGCGCTATGGACTCGCCCTCAAGGGCAAGCGCGACAAAGTCGTCTACGGGACGAAAACACGCCACCGTTCCGCTACCCAGGCCCAACTCGATCTCGACCAATCCCTCGGCAATCTCAAAACCGACTACATCGACCTGTACCAGGTCCACAACGTCATCAACGACGAGGACATCGAATTCATCTTCGGCCCCAAGGGCGTCATGGAGATGATCGAGCGCGCCCGCAAAGCCGGTAAGATCCGCCACGTCGGCTTCACCGGGCACACCGACCCCGCCATCCACAACAAGATCATGGCGCGCTACAACTGGTCCACCGTGTTGCTGCCTTTGAGCGCCGTGGATGGTACCAACGCGCAGAAGAGCTTCGAGCGGGTCACGCTCCCTCTGGCGCAAAAGAAAGGCCTCGGCATCATCGCCATGAAAGCCCTGAGCGCCGGCCAGGTCCTCAACCGCAAGACCGCAACAGTGGAAGAGTGTCTTCGCTACGTCTGGTCGCTCCCGATCGCCACGGCAATCCTCGGCATGGACCAGCCTTCGCAGGTGGACACCAATGTGGCCGCGGCCCGCACTGCCCGCCCCATGACAGCCATGGAGATGGACACGCTCAGGCGACGGATCGCCCGTGTCGACTACGCAGCCCTCGAACCCTGGAAACACCCGGGCTACCTCCGCTCCTGAGCAAACCCTCATAGGGCGGAGTTTGTACATTCCGCCGTCGTGTGGGGCGGCCAATCCTGGCCGCGGCTGGCCTTTCCAGGCCAGCCTTGGCGGGACTGAAGCCCCCCAAAGTGTCCAATTCTCGGTACAACCTTGGTCGAAAACAGGCCTATGCCAAACTGTAATGATGCAGGTCCTGATTGCCGCCGCCCTATTCGCTATCACCGCCTGCTGCGCTACGGGGGCGGAGGTGCATGGATTAGTCCTCGACCCCTCTGGTGCCGCGGCGGCGAACACCGAGATCCGCTTCGCAATGCAGGGCCAGGCATCGGCGGGCGCGACCACTACCGGTCCCGACGGCAAGTTTCACTTCATGCTGCCGGCACGCGGCGTTTATGTCCTTACAGCAACTAAGACGGGGTTTGCCTCGCTACAGCAGCGAATTGACGTAGGGGATCAGCCGCTTGCGATCACGTTGCGCCTGGAACTGGACGTTCGGGAAACCCGGCTCACGGTGACGGCGGACAATCAAATACTTGACGCCAATCTGTCGCCGCAGCCGGTGACGGTGATTCCGCGCAAGAATCTGGAGACGCGAGTCGTCCTCCTGAGCGAGATTGCGGAAGCAGAGCCCGGAGTTCACCAGCTTCGCACCAGTCCCACGCTGGGAAGCGTCTTTGCACGGGGTTTGACCGGGAAGAACGTCGCAGTGTTTCGCGATGGCGTGCGCTACACGAGTTCCGCGCAGCGCGGTGGAATCAGCACCTTCCTGAACTTGGTCCAGCCGGAATCTCTCGATTCGGTGGAGGTAGTGCGAGGACCCAACAGCGCACAATATGGATCCGATTCGCTTGGCGGCACGGTGTCCCTGCTGTCGAGGTTCATGGAGTCGAAGCCAGGAAGCTGGCACGGAGGAGTGTCGTCACTCTATCAATCGGTGGCGCACGCCTTCGGGCCGTCCGCGACAATCGGCCGCAGCGGCACAAGGTTCAGCCTCCAATCCCAACTCAGTCTGCTGCGATCCAGCACATTGGTGACGGGCCAGGGCATCGACAGCCACGCCGCGGTGACGCGGTTTCTCGGGTTGCCCTCGACGGTTCTCGGGCCGCGATTGCCGGATACCGCCTTTACGGCCTATGGCGGCTCGTTCCATTCGCAGATGCGCCTTCGCCCGACAGCATTGCTCATCGGCCACTACGAACGCAGCCAGCAGGACGGCGGAAAGCGTTACGATCAGCTACTCGGTGGGGATGGCAACTGGATCGCCGACCTTCGCAATCTGATGCTCGATTTCGGCTATCTGCGCTATCAGCAGTTCCAGGCGGGTCCCCTGGACCAGGTGTCCGTCACGGGATCGTACAACGCCCAGCGCGAGGAGCGAGTCAATCAGGGCGGGCAGGGGAATCCGAACGCCGCGATCACGCACCAGTACGAAAAGACGAAGGTGCACGGAGTCCAGGGGGTGTATGAGAAACGCACGCGCGGGATGGAATGGCTGGGTGGTGGCGAGGCTTACTTCGAACGGATAGTCGCACCCTCGTTCGCGGTGGACCCGGTCAACAATGCGGTAACCCAGGAGCGGCCTCGCATTCCCGACGGCGCCACGTACTCACTCTACGGGGTATATCAACAGCTCGGTTGGCATCCCTGGCAATCCAAGTGGCTTCGCCTCAGCGGCGCGATTCGCTATGGCGGTTCGGCGTATGAATCGCGCGCGTCCAACAGCCCACTCGTGGGCGGCAAGCGTCTATGGCCCGATGATTCGTTATCCGCCAGCGCACTCACCGGGAGGATCGGAGCGGCAACCTGGTTCCGCGATTGGGCGGGACTGCACCTCAACTACAGCCGGGGATTTCGCGCGCCGAACGTCACCGATCTGGGAACGCTCGGGTTGCAGGGAAACGGGCAGTATGAAGCCGCCGTAGCGGACCTGGCGGGACGGGGCGCGCTGATTGGCGACCGCGCCGATGATCAGGCCAGGTCGACAGGTCTGCCGGTGGAGCGGTTGCGCCCGGAGTTCAGCGATAACATTGATGCCGGCATCCGGTTCCGCCGTCCCCGTTGGCAAGCCGAGTTGACCGGTTTCTGGCTGAATCTTGGCAATTCCATCATCTCGCAGGCGCTAATCCTCCCACCCGGTGCGGTGGGACAACCGCTCGGGGAGCAGACCATCACGAGGCAGCTTCCGGGCGGCGCGGTGTTTGTTCCGCTTTCCACCTCTCCCGTACTGGTGCGATCGAATTATTCCGGCGCGAAGTTGCGCGGCATCGAACACTCCGCGCGCCTTCGTCTGTCCAGCGCGTGGACGTTCAGCGAGAATCTCACCTTTGTAGAGGCAAGGGATTCGGTAACAGGACTTCCTCCCGATATCGAACCAGGGGTACCGCCGTTCACCTTCAACCCCGTACTCGGTTGGCGTCCACACGCCCGTTTCTGGGTGGAAGCCTACGGAACCCTGGCAGGGCGGCAAGACAGGCTGTCGTCGCTGGCGTTGTCGGACAGGCGCATTGGCGGTCCGCGGTCACGAGCAGACATCCAATCGTTCTTCAACAATGGCGCGCGCACACGCGGCTTGGTGGCCAATGGGATTTTGCTGACGACCGGAGAATCACTTGCGCGGGTGCAACAACGGGTCTTGGGATCGCTCGATTCAGCGCCACAGTTCACGGCTATCCCGGGTTTCGTGATTCTTGGATTGCGAGGCGGGCTCCGGGTGGGCGAGCGAACGGATCTGATGGCGGACGTGTCCAACTTCACGGACAAAAACTACAGGGGCATCGGCTGGGGTCTGGACGGCCCAGGGCGGAGCCTGCAGATCCGGCTCAGACACCGTTTTTGAGCGAAATCCCTACTGCGGCAGGCGTGTAGTCTGGCGTCCCACCATTTGCCAGCCATTTCCAACTTTGATCCACACCAGGAGCATCGACAACGGCGTCGTTGTTGGCTGTCCGTTGTTCATGCTCTTGGCAACGGCCTTGACGCGCAGGATGGCCGTGTTGCCGTAGACCTTCACAGTCCAGCCGGGTTGGAATTCGAAGTTGTTCTTGCTCTTTACGAGCGCGGCGATCGCTTCCGCCTTGGTTTCCTCTTTGGCGTTGGAGTGGCTGTACACAATATCCGGGTGGATGAGCTTCTCCAGAGTCGCCCCATCGCCCTTGCGCGAGGCTTCATTGAATTTTTCCATGGCCGCGCGGACGGCCTGTTCATCAGCGGAGGCAGCAGTAAGCATGGTGGTGGCAAAGCAAGTGGCGACAAAGAGAATGAATGTCTTCACAGCCAGATAGCTTATCACCTCCGCGCCGCTCAGCGCGCGAAGTAGCCGGCGCGGGTGCGAACGATCGCCCCGCGCTCCTTCACCCGCACCTGCACCCTGCGCCACGCTCCATCGAAATTCTGATTCTTGGGCGTGTAGGTGATGCTGTAGACGCTCCGCAGTTCCTCGGCCACCTGCGAATACACGGGCTCCAGGTCACGAAGGCCGCTCGCGGTGAACAGCTTCCCGCCGGTCGCATCCGCCAGGCTGCTCATTTGCTTCTTCGCCTTCACGGCCCAACTGGGCGGGGGAAGCTTCGAGAACGGGTCGAGGTAAATCGGATAGACCAGGGCGTTCCAACTCTCCGCGGCCCGCAGTAGCTTGGGGAACGAGACCTCGCTCGGCGTCACCTTTCCCTCAATCTGATTGTCCATGCCGTCGCTGATCACGATCAGTGCATTGCGCTCGTTCGGCCGCTGGTTCAACTCCTCCGTGTAAGCGAGCACGATCGTGTCGTACACCGGCGAACCGCCCGACATGGCCGGCACCGCACGCAGCGCCCGCACCAACTGATCGCGGTTGGCGGTAAGGGGCGAGAGCACCATGAACAGACTCTCCGCGAGCGCGTACACTGCCACACGATCTTCCGGCCGCGCGATCCCGTAAAACCGTTTGGCTGCTTCCTGCATGGAGTTACGTTCCTGTTGCGTACTGCCGCTCAAATCGAGCAGCAGGGCCAGATTGAATGGCGCTTCTTCATTCCCGGCGATGCGCACATCCTGCGGAACGCCGTCCTCCAATACTTCAAACTGCTCGGGCTTCAGTCCCGGAATCGGCCTGCCGTCGTGCATCACGGACGCACTCAACGCCACCACTCGAACATCCGAACGGAAGGTGACGGTGCCGTCGGGATTGGCCGTCGACTCAGGCACAGCCGGGGCGGCCGGGACCGCCTTCTTTTGCGCACGGTCCGGCGTGCGCAGCATCTCATCCACCAATCTCACGGCGTGCCATGGCATCTTGATCGCCGCGTCAGCGGGATACGGAATGTCCACCAGATCGATCTTGCCGGGGTTCTTCGCCTGTATGCGCGCGTAGCCATAGGTGATGCGGCGCGCCGGGAGCCGATCCGTAACCCACCAGGCTCGAATCTCTTTTTTCCCCGAAGTCTTCACATCGAATTTATAGCCTTCCGGGGCATTGAATTCCCTGGGCACGCCGGGGGAGCTCTGCGCAGACAGCTTTGTCGCGCTCCACGGCACTGCGATGCGGATATCGCCGCTGTCGGTAAACAGGTCCATCGGCCCGGCGAGCCCTTCCACGCTGATCCGCCCCTTCACCGTTTCCGCGCGAAACGGTAAACCCAGCGGCAGGGTAATCACCATGTCTACGACAGTTCCATCCTTGGGGTCGCAAGCGATGTCGATGTCGTTTTCCCGGCGCTGCACCACCACATCGGTGGGCAGCACGGCCCTCCCCATGGCATTCTTGGTTATGGCAAGCCGGTCCCCTTTGACGATTCTCACCTCAATGGAACCGGTAGTATTGGATAAGAAGACACGCTCCCCCAAGGCGAATGGGGCGAAGAGAATCAGAAGCGACAGGAACCTCGGAAACAACATGAAGGAGCTGTCTTTACTGTAATCTTTTTTTGAGAGGCCTCGTAATAAACCGGGTGCAGGTGCTGTCTTTAGGGGTGAAAGGCAGGAACGAACCCGAATGTTACAAGTGGCGTGGCGGAAGCAGGGAGAACCGGTGCCAACCAACCCGCTCGAACAGATCTATTCCGATCACCACGGGATGGTGTTCCGGACAGCGTACCGGATCACGGGCAATCCCGCCGATGCGGAAGACGTCATGCAGACCGTCTTCCTGCGGGTGATGGGCCGTGACGCCGGCGCTGCTCCCATCGCCCAGCCGGAGAGCTACCTGCGCCGCGCCGCGGTTCACGCCTCGCTCGATCTCCTCCGCCAACGCCAGTCGCAGAAGGACAAAGCCGAGGCGAGTCCACCGGGAGAAGCGTCGTCCGACCCCGAGTTGCAGCATGCGCTGCGCCAGGCTCTGGGACGGTTGGACGCCAGGCATGCCGAGATGTTTGTGCTGCGCTTCTTTGAAGGGCATGACAACGGCGACATCGCGGCAATGATGGGAATCTCCAAAATAGGCGTGGCGGTAACGTTGTTTCGTGTCCGGCAGCGATTGCAGAAAGAGTTTTTGGGAGGTTCGCAATGAGCAAATTCGATGAGATCCTCAATCAGGTTCAGCAGAGCCAACCGGACGACGCCACTGTCGCGGAAGCCGGCGAGCGCGTGCGGCGCACGCTGTTTGGCGCTGGAGCATCCGGAGTCACCGCAATTCGCGGTTGCGAAGATTTCCGCACGCTGATGCCCGCCTACCTGCAGCGTACGTTGTCCGATGCGCGGCGGATGCTGTTGGAAGATCACGTTAAGGAATGCGTAGCCTGCCGCAAGGCGCTCGATCACGAACGTGGCGTATCCAAACCCTCGGTGATCCCGATTGCCGGCATGCGTCCGAAGCGCGCTGCCCTCGTTCCGCGATGGGCCATTGCCGCGGCCCTGGCGGTGTGTGCCGGCGGCGCTGTCTACGCGATGCGTTATTCGCTGATGGCCGTTCTCGATTCGAGCCCTCGCGCAACCGTCGCCGCTGTCGACGGCATGCTCTACCGGTTGAACAACTCGGGTCCGTTGGCCGCGACCGAAGGGTTCGCGATCACTGACGGGCAGGAAGTCCGCACGGCGTCCGGGTCTCGCGCTACGCTCACTCTTTGGGACGGCTCGCGTGTGGAGATGAACGAGCGCGCCGAGTTGTCGGTTGCGCGCGGCTGGCGCGGAACCACAATCCGCCTCGATCGCGGGCACATCATCGTCCAAGCCGCCAAACAGAAGCAGGGCCGCTTGTACGTGGCCACCGGCGATAGCGAAGTCTCCGTGAAGGGGACTATCTTTTCGGTGAACAAAGGGACACTCGGATCGCGCGTCTCCGTGGTGGAAGGCGAAGTTCAGGTGTCCCACAACGGCCGCAGTGAAGCTCTGAAGCCCGGTGAGCAGGCTCGCACGAGTCAGGTGCTCGAATCCGCCCCGGTGGCGGAGGAGTTCGCCTGGAGCAAGGATTCCGCGCGTTACGCCGCACTGTTGGGCGAACTCGCCATCCTCGGGAAGAAGCTCGAAGCAATTCCCGCGCCCGGGCTGCGCTACAACTCGAGACTGTTGGTCTATGTGCCCGAGGACGCACGGATGTTCGCCGCCATGCCGAACGTCGGCCTCATGCTCGCTCAGGCGCGCCAGGTGCTCGACGAGCGCCTCAATTCGAGCGAAGTGCTGCGCTCGTGGTGGGGCTCTGCGCAGAACAAGGACATGCGTGCCGGCGTGGAGATGATGCTCGACAAGCTGAAGGAACTCAGCGCCTACCTCGGCGAGGAAATCATTCTCACGTTGCAGGGCGAGCCCGATTATCCGGTGATCTTCGCGGAAGTGAAGTCGGAAGCCGGCCTCCGCACCTTCCTCGATCGTGAACTTACGGCCGCCAATGTGAAGGGGGCGGTGCCCTACGCCATCCGCAACAACATCCTGATTCTCTCCGACAAACCCGCGCATCTGCAGGCAGGAGAAATGATGGTCGCACGTGGGGGCGCGGCCGCCGGCCCGATGCGTGCACGTATCGAGCAAACCTACAGGAACGGCGCGAGCTGGCTTTTCGCGTCAAACTTGGAACAAATCACCGGCAAATTCGTTCCTAACAAGAGCAGGCACGCAATGATGGACTTGGGATTCGACAGCGCGCAGTCGGTAATCGTCGAACGGCGCGAGATCGCCGGACGCACGGAAAATCGCGCGACGCTCCAGTTCAAGGGCGAACGCAAGGGAATTGCCGCAATGCTAGGCAACGCCGGACCTATCAGCACGCTCGACTTTATCACTCCGGAAGCGGGGGCGGTGGCCTCTCTTGTCGTGAAGCAGCCGAGGGCTCTGGTGGAAGAGCTCATGAATCTGGCCAGCCGGAACTCTTCAAACGGTCACAGCGCCGTGGCTAAGTTCGAATCCACGACAGGACTGCGGCTGCTGGATGATCTTGCCGGACCGATCGGCTCAGAGATCACCATCGCCCTCGACGGGGCTTTGATCCCGGTCCCCAACTGGAAGCTGGCGCTCGAAGTGAACTCGCCGCAGCGATTGCAGACCACCCTCGAGAAGCTGATTGAGGTGGCCAATCAGGAAGCGCCGGCCAACATGCCGCGCCTTGCGATGGTGAAGGAAGACGTCAACGGGCGGACCTTCTACAAGCTCTCGGGCGGCAATCTGCCATGGGAAGCGCACTGGACCTACGTAGACAGCTACCTGCTGATGGGCGCCAGCCGCGCGTTGTTGACCGACGCGATGCAGAAGCGGCAGATGGGCCTCTCGCTGGTACGTTCGGAGAAATTCCGCTCGCTGCTGCCTACCGGCTCCAACCCCAACTTCTCCGGCCTCTTCTACCAGAATCTGGCCGGCGTGGTTTCCCCGCTGGCGGATACTTTGCAAAACTTCATTAACCTGTCGCCCGAGCAGAAGCAGTCTCTGCAAACCGTGAAGGAAATGCAAGCTAGTCTGATTGCGGTCTCGGCGGAACCGGATCGCATCGTGGCGTCAACAACAGGTAACCTATTTGGGTTGCCGCTTGGTTCGATACTGAGCGGGTTACCCATGAATCAGAAATCAGGCCAGAGAGCCCCAATGAAGACACAATGACTCCGGTTATAGAACTCGATCAACTCTCCGTGAGGCTGGGCAAACGCGATATCCTGCGCGGCCTCACT
>JACQZR010000027.1 GCA_016213775.1 Acidobacteriota bacterium | reverse complement strand
GCTCTGTGTGAATCCGACAAGATCCAGGCGCCCATCGCCGTTGAAATCGCCGCTCGTCATGCCGTAAGCGATGTTAGAGGTCACGTAGGCTTCAGGCCCGTAAAGCGTGCCGTCGCCAAGCCCAATCAGAACCGTGGCGTGCTGCTGCGAAGCAGTGCTCATGACGGCATCGGGATGCCCGGATCCAAGCACTACGTCCAACGTTCCATCGCGGTCGAAGTCGGTGATCATTAGGTTGGTGTGACCGCGGCGGACGGCGGTGTAGCTCACCGGTGAGAAATAGCCGTCGCCGTGTCCCACAAACACGCCGACGACTCCTCTGAAGGTATCCAGCGCGGCGAGATCCGCTTTGCCATCCCTGTTCAGATCACCCAAGGCTATGGCGTCGAAATACATGGGTATGGAGGCGAGCTGCCCGAGCAGCACAATGCGGTTGAGGCCGGTAACGATGTCCGGTATGCCATCGCCGTTCACGTCGCCCACCACCGCGCTGCTCCCTACGTAAGATGTAATGCCGACCGGGGATTGGAAGGAACCATCTCCGTTCGACACCAACTCGACGAGAACCCGCGATGTTACGGTGAGCAGATCGGTGCGTCCGTCGCCGTTGAAATCATAGACGGTGACGTACTGCAGCCCAGTGCCGCCCACGACGGTGGTCTTGGGCGGTTGCATTGTCCCGTCTCCGTTTCCAAGAAGCACGGAAATCCTGCCGGGGTTGAAGCCGGGGCTCGTCTTGTGAACCACTACCAGATCGCGTTTGCCGTCCCCGTTGAAATCGCCTTCGGCGATGGACTCGACGGGATCAGACAACTGGTAAGAAACCGGCGAACTGGCAACGGAACCGGCATCGAAACGATAGAGGTCCAGGCTGGTTCCCGCTCCTCCCACGGCGACGTAGTAGGTGCCGTCGGCGCGCAGGTCGGTGACGATGGGGTTGGTGGATTTGACGCCCAATTGCATCTTCATCCGCGGTCCGGTGAAGAGCGCGGTCCCGCGCGTCATCAGCCGGGTGCACTGAAACTGCGAGGCGGTGGCGTTAGCGATGTTCGACAGCCGGTTGTACGGCGCGACCGCATTGTGGCGCACCTGGGTGAACGAGCCGTCGGACTCGCGCAGCAGGATGCTCGCGAAGGAATTTTGCGTGTCGCGGAGTTGCATTTCCACCGGTGTTTGCAGGGTGAGCAACGGGCATTGCGCGCGCAGCAGCGGCAGTGCCCACGCGAGGCATATGAAGAATCGAGGCATTGTTGTCTCTTTATCTTCCGAAGTAACCGTTCACTTCCACAACAACGTGTGTCTGGCGGTAGGCGTAGATGTTCACAGCGCCGCCGGTTCCCGCGGGGATGATGGCGGAGTTGGTTACTACCTGGCCTTGGAAGGCGTTGAGGATCGAGGCATTGGGTTGTGGCTGGCCAGTCGGAAAGGCGGTGATAAACGGCATCGGGTTGCCGGCGGGTAGGGCCGTCACGTTGAGGGCGTAGGCCTGTGCGTTGGCAGGGATGCCGGTGCAGCCCGAATTGGGAATGTTGATCGTCCGGGTGCTTTCGTTGGCATACGGGGCGCCGTTAGTGGAGTCGTTGGCGCGGCATTGCGTGACGGGGAAGTAGTAGAGGCCTGTGCTGCCGTTGTCGGGAGCGAAGTAGCCGTTGATGTCGACGATGAAATCCGTCGCGTCATAGGCGAAGAAGTCGATGGTGCCGTCGCCGCTGGCCGGAATGATCACGCTGTTGGCGAGCACGCGTCCGGCAAACGAGTTGATGCTCGACACGTTTGGTTGCGATGAGCCGTCAGGCCACGCGGTGAGGTACGCCAACGACGCGGGTGGCACGGCGGTGATGGTGAACGAGTACGCAGCCGCCTGGGGGATGTTGCAGTACGGTGTGGACGGGAAACGGAACTTGCGGGTTTCGCGGGCGGTCATGCTCGGCGGTCCGAACGGCCCGGGCTGCGGGCGGTAGAGCGCACGGGTGTCGATGACGCGGCACGGCGTCAGCGGATAGTAGACGAGGTTCAGCGCCGTCTGTTCGTCGGTGAAGTAGCCGGCGATGTCCAGCAGCAGATCGGTCGCCTCGGATGTGAAGACGCTGATGCCGCCGTTGTTCCCTGCGGCAATGATGTTTGAGTTGGCAACGATCTGGCCATCGGGGGAACGCACGGTCCAGACGTTGGGCTGCGGAGCGCCTGCCGGATAGAGCGTGACAAAGCTCACTCCACCGCTTACGGGAATCAGCGTGACGTTTAGCACATAGGCTTTGGCCGATGCCGGCACGCTGCAGACGTTCGACTGTGGCACGTTCATCGTGCGCGTTTGGCCGGCGGTGAGGTTGGGCGGGCCGAACGCCCCGGTGCGGCCTTCGAAGTTGTAGATGGCGCGCGTTTCCATCAGGCGGCAAGGGGGCAGTGGGACAAAGCGCATGCCCCCTGGAGGCGCCGTTCCCGCTTGCGCGAGCGTGAACGTCTGTCCTCCGATGCTGAGCGAGGCACTGCGCGCGGGGCCACCATTGGACGCCACTGTGAAGGACACCGTAGCCGTGCCTGAGGCGCTCAACGAGGCGGGCGACTGCACTGTGGCCCAGGCGGGCAACCCGGTGATGGACCATGCACAGCCAGACGCCGTGGTGACCGTCACCGTGGAAGCCGCTCCGTTGACGGGCGCTGTGTAAGAAGTCGAACTCAGCGTATAGGTGCACAGCGTAGTCGCGGTCTGCGTGATGGTAATGATCTGACCGCCAATCTCCACCTGGCCAGAGCGCTGGCTGCCCGTGTTGTTGGCTTGAACCGTGATCGTGAAGTCCTTGGAACCGCTCCCCAGTTCGGGCAGAATCGTTGCCCAGTTGACCGCTGAGAATGCCGCCCACGCACAGGATGCAGCGGATGCCGTGAGAGACCCCGTCAGCGTGCCGGCCTGTGAACCCACGGTGTAGCCTTGCGTGGTGACGCCATACGTGCAGACCGGACCAACGAGTCCGGCAATGCTGAAGGAAACGGTGATGAACCTACTGCTTGTTGAGGCGTTCAACGTGATCAGGTCCGGCTTGGCGTCGCCATTCACATCGCGATAGAGCAGGACGGAGGGCGATGCCCCGGACTGCATATGCACCTCGCTCTGAAAGGTCCCGTTACCGTTGCCGAGCATGTAAGTGAGGTCGGTGTCGCCGCAACAGTGGGAGACGAAGAGGTCGGTCTTGCCGTCGTTATTGATGTCGGCGAATGCGACTCCGTAGGGACCGAAATCAGTAGTGGTGAACTGCGCCGCCTGGAAGGTGCCGTTGCCGTTATTGAGGAACGTGGCAACTCTATAAGAGTACTGGGGCTGCTGGGTGGTCACCACGAGGTCCTTACGCCCGTCACCATTGACATCACCGAAGTACCCGAATTGAGGGTTCAAGCCGGCTGCGTAGTTGACGGGTGTCTGGAATGTCCCATTCCCGTTTCCGATGAGAAGGGACACGTTTCCCGGAGACGTTGTCGAGGTGAACATGCCGTTGTTGACGGTGATGAGATCGAATCTTCCGTCCGCATTGACATCTTCCAGAAGCACGCTGCGCGGGTTGATGCCGGTGTTCAGCGTGACGGGAGCCTGGAAGGTCCCGTTCGCGCCGCCCAGTAGCAGGCGCACACTGGAAATATCTTCCCGGAACTGGCCGGCAACGATGTCCAAAGTACCATCGCCGTTGACGTCGCCCACCGCCAAGCCTGATGGTTGCTCCCCCGCGGCGTATCCCACAGGCGACTGAAACGTCCCGTTGCCATTGCCGAAGAGGATGTAGACTTTCTGCTGCGGTCCTGAGGCGATCGCAACATCCAGCTTGCCGTCTTTGTTGAAGTCCCCCACCGCGGAGCCAGAGGCGCTAAGTGTCTGGTCGCCGTCGCGCAACGAAGTGGTTGTCTGGTTATTGAACTTACCGCTCGCGGATGCGAGATAGACCTTCAGCGAGCCAGGGCCTGCTGTCACAAGATCAACTCGCCCGTCGGCATTGAAGTCGCCGCTCACCAGTTCAGATCCGTCGGTTTTGTACGCGTCGGGTCCATACAACGTCCCGTCTCCTTTTCCAATGAGCACGGTGACAGCGGTGGGCTGATACACGGTTTGGGTAACACCATCCGGGTGCCCCGAGCCGAGGACGACATCCTGGTTTCCGTCGCGATCAAAATCAGTGACCATGATGTTATAGTGCGCGGCGCGAACGGCCGTGTAGCCAGCTAGTGTGAAGTTGCCGTTTCCGTCTCCGGTGAGAACCGCAACCACGCTGGAGAAACGGTCAAGCACGGCCAGATCCATCTTTCCGTCTTTGTTCAAATCGCCTGAAGCAACGGCGGAAGGATTCAAGTTCGTTGGAATCGCGACTGGCGCCTGGAACGAGGTTCCGCCGTTGCCGCGCAAGAGAAATAGGCCATCGAAGGATGTCGCGAGCACGTCCGGTTTCCCATCGCCGTTGACATCAGTGACCATGGTGCTGGAGTAATTGCCGGAGGTGATGTTGAGCGGAGCCTGGAGGCTGCCATTGGCATTCGCAAGCAGGACCACGAGGTTTGTATAGCTTGCCACAACGAGGTCAGTGCGTCCGTCGCCGTTGAGGTCGTACGGTGCGGCGTACTCGCTATAGGGGCTCCCCACAGGGAACGCGTTAGCCGTTTGGAAAGTCCCGTCTCCATTGCCCAGCAGGATGGAAACGCGGCCCGGATCTTCATTGTGAAGGGCGGCGAGATCGCGTTTTCCGTCACCGTTGAAATCGCCTACGGCAATGGATGCAACGGGGTCCACCAGTGTCTGTGTGGTACGGCTGCTGGTCGTGGAATTGGGGTCGTAGCGATAGACGCTGATTTGCTTTCCGGTGTCGCCGATGGCGATATAGTAGGTTCCATCGCCGCGCAGATCGGTGGCAATCGGATGGGTGGACGTCACACCTGGTTGTGGCAGCATGCGAGTGCCGCTGAAGGGCGACGGATTGCGCGTGCCCAGAGTGGTGCACTGATAAAAGGTGGAGTTGGCGTTTGGAGTGGTAGAAAGGCGGTCGTAGGGTGAAACGCGCCGGTAGTGAATTTCGGTGAGGGATCCGTTTGGCTCGCGGAGCAGACCGCCCACATTGGAGTTCTGTCCGTCGTAGAGCCGGACTTCCACAGGCGCTATGAAGCTCGCTGCAGGACACTGTGGCCAGAGAGCGCGAGCAGACAATATCAGCGCGAGGAGCGGTAATTTCATTTTGGATCCCCCGATTCCATCCACAATACCACTTACTCGCTTATTCGAAAGTGACTGCGGATGCTTCAGTGAACACGCTGAAGGCGATGCTGTGATCGAGCATTGGCGATGGGATGGTTTGAACCGCGTGTGGGAAGGCGACCAGCACGATAGCGGACTCGCTGGTATCGCTTGGAGGAAGCGCGCGCAGAGATGCCGTTGGAATGGTGAACGAGCCGGACTTGGATGATGCGACACAGTAGACGATTCCTCCTTCTCCGCGTTCGCGGTTGTTGCTGATGGCAAGCACGGCCATCATGAAGTCGCCATCGGGTCCGGTCCATTCCACTCGCAGCGGGCGCTGTCGAGAGACTTTGGCCAAATCGCGATGATTCGTCCAGCGAAACGACGCCGGCGCCGGCAGTTGGAGCAGAAACGGCGTCTGCCCTTGCGGCGGATAGTGCGAAACCCGAAACGTGCCGGTGTTCAGGAACAGCGGCAGGTTGCGGCGCGGTGTCGCTTCCTGGACACCGAGGGTGGCCCGGTAGACACCGGGGGCTCCCAAGACTGCATTGACGGACCGCAGATAGTGGCGATCCGCGACTGTCAAACGCGGCCCGGCGGCGAGTCCTTTGCCGGGCAGTTCACTTACCAGGGCGCCGAAGAACGATGTGGTGACCATCGTCTCCGGGCCAAGCGCTTCCCCATAAACGGCACAGGATCCGAGCGGCGGCAAATAGGCAAGCGGACCGGCCGGCGAATGGGTATCGCGAAGGTCAACGAAGGCGCCGACCGCCTCGTCCCAAATTCTGTCTCCGGGGCCCATGAGCCCGTGGAACTGCGTGCGCGTGAGGACGACCATTCCGACTCGCGAGCCGGGCCACGCGGCGTAGGGAAAATGTTTCGGCAACTCACATGGCTTTCCCGCTTTGCCGATGCTAACGGCCACGGTATTGGAAATCCGGTCCCGGACCGTGATCTGAACCGGAACAAAACAACCCTCTGGTGCGTTGGGAGGTACGGCAATCGTGATCTCATCCACTCCATCCGGGCCGCGCTGGAGGGCACGCACCTTCGCCGGGACACCACCCAGGGATGCCTCCACCGTCACGGCTTTGCCGAGCCCGGTGGCTCGAACCACAATCGACCCGCCGGCGTGAGCCGTGGGGGTATCTCCGCGGGCCGGGCCGAAGCCCTTGCCGTTGGTGCTGAACAATACCGGCGCGGCATCGACGATCGTGAACGGCACACGGATACCGGCGATCGACAACTCAGCCGGACCGGCAGGCGCTTCCTTGGGAAGCACCGCTTCGACGCGGGCGGCCGAGACCTGTAAAACGCGAACAGGCCAGCGTTGGTTGCCGGCCTGTAGAGTAAGTTGCGGCGACGCCGGAAATCCGACACCGCGAATGGTGATGCGCGAGCCTACCGCCGCTACTCCGGAGGGATGCCCCGAAGCGGCGTTGACAATGCCCTGTTTCGATACCTGCACGGCCGGTGGTTGTGCCAGCAGGAGCGGCAGTACGAATGGCAGAATCGGGAGCAATAGCCGATTCTACCCTTTCCGCTTCCAGCGGCTGAGTATTCGACCGCTGCCTTTCTCACAGCTAAAGTCTGTAGGCCGCGGCGCGCCGGGCGATGCAATGCAGAAGACCGCGTGCTCGCCGTCCCATCGAAACAGGCCCAGCGAGATGGCGCCTTTGTCCTTGCCCGCCAGATTCAGGTAGTCCACCTCCACTGGCGATGCGCCTTCTTCAAATCGAACCTTGGCATGAACCATGGTCTGGCCGCCGAAGACGACCTTGGTCTCGACGCCGGACTGCGTTCGCAACCCGTAAGGGAGATAGGACTCCTGCAACGGCTTCCCCGAGGTAATCAACTCCACGGGCAACCATTCGCCCTGAAGCTTCTCCATTGTGGAAGTGAGCGAGGTGAGGAAGCTGTCCGCATCCGCGACCTCCGGCGGCCGTTTGGGCAGCTCGACTGGCTTGGTCCCGCCGTCGACGCCCGGTGGCCGCGACGAATCGGCGCGCAACAGCACCTCCAGAGCGTGCCCACTGCCGGGAGAGGTGGCGAAGCGTTCCGGACGGGTGGATCCGACCAGGCCGAGGCAGAAGGTGAGTTGATCTCCATCGAGGAGGAAGATGCCCTCGCAGCGGTTTCCCGCTTCGGGGCCTTCGTGGAAGTCGATGTCGATGCGGAACGGGTCCGCCTCCACGTCGATGTTGAAGATCCCTTCGTAAGTGGCTTCCGGCGATTCCATGCGGAACCGGTCGCCATCGAGCAGAAGGAACGAACTGCTCAACATGGAGCCGGGCATTTGCTGGCCGTCGATTTCGAGTGATTGAAAGGCCCAGGTGCCTTCCATGCGCCGGAGGCGGTCGACGTGGCGAGCCAGGCCGGGCCATGCGGCGAATCCGGTTTTACGAGCGATGACCGCCTGCGCGTCAGCCAAGCGAAACCCCCGGCTGCGAACTTGCGCAGCGGAGAGTTTGGCTGCCTCGGGCAGGTGATCGGCGAAAGTGCGGGCGGCTGTTGCGTCGCCTTCGCGCAGTTTGTTGAGAAGCGCCTTCGCCTGCGTGCGAAGATGCTCGAGGTTTGGACGTGCGGGGAGCTTGCTGCTCATAGAGCCTCCATATGATTGGAGGTGGGTTGAACCCTTCCCGATCCCGGGGGCTGCCTTGTCAGCCCAAAGTCCACGTGTTCCAGTATCCGTGTTTTGGGGCCAGATGCGCAATGCGGCAACGAGGTTTCGGGATCGATTTGGCCGGGGGAATTGGCTTCGTTCTGAACGGCGGACTCCGCGGAGGGCGGGGCGGAATTGGCTTCGTTCCGAACGGCGGTCTCCGCGGAGGGCGGGGTCGAATTGGCTTCGTTTTGACCAGCGGTCTCCGCTGGGGGCGGGGCGGAATTGGCTTCGTTCTGAACGGCGGACTCCGCGGGGGTCGGGGTCGAATTGGCTTCGTTTTGAACAGCGGTCTCCGCTGGGGGCGGGGCGGAATTGGCTTCGTTTTGAACAGTGGTCTCCGCTGGGGGCGGGGCGGAATTGGCTTCGTTCTGAACGGCGGACTCCGCGGAGGGCGGGGTCGAATTGGCTTCGTTTTGAACAGCGGTCTCCGCTGGGGGCGGGGCGGAATTGGCTTCGTTCTGAACGGCGGACTGCGCGGCTGAATTGGCTTCGTTTCGCACACGGGAATGGCGATTCACCATGTCGATCACCTTATGAAAACGGCAGAGGTCGGATTCGGCGTGGGGCGTGGAGGAGAAGTAATCCTCGTCGTTGCGCTGCTCGCGTGTGATGGGGAACGCACGCTTGCGGTAGGCGACTTCGGTTTGGAGGCTGCCGAGCTCGCGCATGGCGCGGTAGAGAGATGCCTCGTACTGCTTGTGGTACTTGTTGATGCGGTCGTATTTGGGTTCGTTTTTGTCATCGAGAAAGGGATCGATACCGGATTCGAGGAAGAGATCCGCCTGGGCAAGGTTGCAGCGTTCGAGGTTCCAGGCCGATGCCAGCACCTGAGTGAACAGCAACATTTGGACGGGGCCGTGCGGGTTGAGAAAGACGCGAAGTCCGTCCTGAAGGCGGGTGAACTTATCCTGCTGATCTTCGGCGACGAGGAAGCCTTGCGCGGCGAGTCCGTGGCGGAGGCTGTTCTGAGAGGATTTCTGCTTGCCAGCTTCTGTGCGGGGACCGGTGGACTTATCAGAGTTGAGGCGATTGGCCTCGATTTGCTTATCGGTAGCCATGAAGGTGCTCCTTGACCAGAAAAATGAGGTGGGGCGATACGGCGCGATTTGAAAGGAGTCCCATATGAACGTTCGCGCCGGGGATCGCCCCGGTTGATTCCGTTCTAACACGGTGTCAAGCGGTTTGAAGGGATGTTTTGAGGGCGGATGTGTGTTTTGTTTGGGTTGCGGAGAAGAGTTTATTTTTTTTGGCTGTGATCGGTTTAGCGGGTGTCGTGCCGCAGACCGGCTGGATGCGCCGCTCGGGAGCGACGGTATTGGTCACGGATAAACTCCGATAAACTCGGATGAACCCCGATAGGAGTGGGATTGTGGCTAAGCGGAGGACCGTCCGAACGGAGGCCGGCAGGGGATGTCCGTCGGACCGCTAGAGAATCTGGTCGGACCAGTTTTCGAGAATCGTCTTCACTTTTTGACAGTACTGATCGGCCATCGCACCATCGATGAGGCGGTGGTCGAAGGTGAGAGCGAGATAGCTGATGCTACGGATGGCGATGGCGTCGTCGATGACGACTGGCGTCTTTTCGACTGCACCGACACCAAGGATTGCCACTTGCGGCTGGTTGATGACCGGCGTCGCGAAGAGACTGCCGAAGGAACCAAAGTTGGTTATGGAGAATGTACCGCCGGTGACTTCGTCGGGCTTCAACTGCTTGGAGCGGGCGCGGCCGGCGAGATCGACGATGGAGCGCTGCAGGCCGACGACGTTCTTTTCGTCGGCGTTGCGGATGACCGGAACGATGAGGCCGGCACCGCCTTCGAGAGCAACGGCGATGCCGATGTTGACATCGTTGTGATAGAGGACGTTGGTTCCTTCAATGGACGCATTGACAATGGGGAACGCGCGAAGGCCTTCCGCCGCTGCGCGAGTGACAAAAGGCAGGAAGGTGAGGCCGAAGCCGTAGCGTTCCTGGAACTGCCCTTTGAGCTTGTCGCGCAGTTTGGCGATTTTGGTCATGTCCACCTTGTGCACAGTGGTGACGTGAGCCGATGTGCGTTTGGAGAAGATCATGTGTTCGGCGATCTTCTGGCGCATGGTGGACATGGCTTCCATGCGGGTCTTGGCCGGACCTGTTCGCGGGAGAGGCGCGACGGTTTCGGTCGAAGGCGCCTGCGCGGGAGAGGGCGACGGCGCGGTAGCTTGTGCGACGGTGCGGGCGCCTTGCGCGGCCATGTAGGATTCGACGTCGGCCTTCGTGATGCGGCCACCGGCGCCAGTGCCTCGGACCTGGTTTAGGTCGATCTTGTATTCGCGGGCCATGCGTCGAACGAGCGGCGAGAGCGGGCCATTGACCTCTGGCGCCTCCGGGGCAACTCGCGCCGGAGCGGGAGCGGCGGGCGCGGCAGGTGCAGGTGCTGCAGCGACAGGTTCAGGTGCAGCGGCGGCTACGGGAGCCGGGGCGGCCGCGGCATCACCTTCGTTAATGCGGGCCACAACTGTGTTGATGGCAACTGTGGCGCCTTCCATAACGAGTTGTTCAGCGAGAGTGCCCGCGGCTGGAGAAGGGATTTCACTGTCCACCTTGTCGGTGGATATTTCGAAAAGAGGCTCGTCGCGTTCGACGCGATCGCCGGCCTTCTTGAGCCACTTGGTGAGTGTGCCCTCTACAATGCTCTCGCCCATCTGGGGCATCACGACGTCAATCATGCAATTGTCTCCACGAGTAGTTGAGAATCCTGATCCAGTAGCGCGGCGGAATCGAAGACGCGCGAGAAGTGGTCCACCAGCTTAACCTTGACTTCGTCCAGGCCAGCGCTGGAACCGAGAACCTGCATCGACGTAACGGGCCTTGTGAGCCCGCACGGAATAATGTATCGAAAATAGTCGAGATCGGTGGTGACGTTGAGCGCGAGACCATGGGATGTGACCCAGCGACTCAAGTGTACTCCGATGGCGCAGACCTTAGCGCCATTGACCCAAACACCGGTACAGCCCGTGATGCGTTCGCCAGAGAAACCGTAATCGGCGAGCGTGCGGATGACCACCTCTTCCAGCGAGCGGACATAAGCGCCGACGTCGCGCTTCCAATCCTTCAAGTCGAAGATCGGGTAGGCAACGATCTGGCCGGGGCCATGATAAGTGACGTCACCGCCCCGGTCGGTGTGATGAAACGCGATGCCGGCGCGGGACAGCAAATCCTCTCCGGCGAGCATGTTTTCCAGATGGCCGTTGCGGCCCATGGTGATTACGTGCGGATGTTCCACGAGGAGCAACTGGTTGCAGATTTCGCCCGCTTTGCGTTGCGAGACGAGATTCTGCTGCAGACCGAATGCTTCCCCGAAGGACATTCGCCCGAGATCACGAACCTGGAAGTCAGGCATTGATGCTGAGTCCGTAGACAGCGTTGAAGGCTTCTCCAACGGCTTCGTAGAGAGTTGGATGCGCGTGGATGGTGTTACGCATCGTCTCAACTGTCGCCTCCGCTTCCATGGCGGCGACGGCTTCTGCAATCAACTCGTAGGCGTGATAACCAATGATGTGAACGCCGAGGATTTCTCCGAATTTCTCATCGGACACGATTTTGACAAAGCCGTCGTGCAAACCGACGATTGAGGCTTTGCTATTGCCGGCGAAGGGGAATTTGCCGACCTTGACTTGATAGCCCGCGGACTTGGCTTGGGCTTCCGTCATGCCGACGCTGCCGATGCCGGGTTCGGTATAGGTTGCGCCCGGAATTCGATTGCGATTGATGGGCGTGACCGGCTTGCCCGCTATATGGGCGACAGCGATCATCCCTTCGGCAGTGGCGACATGAGCCAACTGCGGTGTTCCGGCAACGATGTCGCCGATGGCGTATACACCGGGCTCGGCCGTTTCCTGATTGCCGTTGACTTTGACGAAGCCGCGGTCCAGTTCGATCTTGGTGTTCTCGATGCCGCACTGGTCGGTGTTGGGCTTGCGTCCGACGGCGACGAGGAGCTTTTCGGCCTCCATGACTTCGGTCTTGCCATTGGCCATGGTGACGGTGAGCTTCACCCCGGTTGCCGAGCGTTCGATGCCGGAGGCCTTGGCGCCAGTTTCGCTGCGGATGCCGGTCTTCTTAAAGAAGCGTTCGAGTTCCTTGGAGACGTCTTCGTCTTCGACCGGAACGAGGCGAGGCAACATTTCGAGGATGGTGACCTTGGTTCCAAAGCGATGGAAGATGGACGCGAACTCCACGCCCACCGCGCCGGCACCAATGACAATCAACGACTTGGGGACCGAGCGCAGGTTGAGGATCTCGATATTGGTGAGCAGCCACTCCGGATCGGGCGTAAGGCCGGGCAGCATGCGGGCTTCTGATCCGGTGGCGAGTATGATCTTCTTCGCTTCGACGGTCTGCGGGCCCTTGTCCGTTGCCACTTCGACTTTGCCTTTGCCGAGGAGTTTGCCGTAGCCTTTGATGACGTCGACTTTCTGCCGCTTGAGCAGGAACTCGACGCCCTTGGCATGCTTGTCGACGATCTTTTGTTTATGATCGGCGACCTTAGGATATTCCAGGCGCGGATTGTCGCACAGCAGGCCGTCGGCGGCGCCGTGGAGCATGTGTTGCCAGACCTCGGCGGTGTGCAGCAGCGCCTTGGTCGGGATGCATCCGACGTGGAGGCAGGTTCCGCCCAGCTTTGGGTCTTTTTCAATGAGAGCAGTTTTGAGGCCGTATTGGCCGGCGCGGATCGCTGCGGAGTAGCCGCCGGGTCCGCTACCAATCACAAGGCAGTCGTAGGACACTAACTCAGTGTAGCGTTCGTCCTCAGGGCGTGACAAACTCTCCTCAGGGGGCTTTTTGCCATGCGAACATGGATGGCGGTGTTTTTCAGTGCTGCTCTGCTGCTGCCTGACTGTGAGGCGCAGAACCGGCGCCCACAGTATCCGCAAGATCAGTATCCTCCCGGGCAATACCCGCCGGGCCAGTATCCGCCGGGTCAGTATCCAGGGGACCGGTATCCCCCGATGCCGCGCCTTCCAGAGCGCAAATCGAAGGGCGACGAGAAGATCAAAGTAATAGCCGTGGACGGGATGCTGCGTAAGCTGAGCGAGAAGGAACTGTTGCTGGAAGCCAAGACGGCGGTGCTGCGATTTCGCTTGACTGCGAAGTCGATGTTCGTGGATAAGGCCGGCGAGGGCATGCGGGATTCCCTCCTGAAGCCGGGCGATCAACTGACGGTGCAGGCGCGGCCTGACGATCCGGAGACGGCGGTACGTATTGTTCTGCTGCGAGCAGGGAGCACCTCCGAGAGGGCGAATGCGGCTAGCGAGATCGACACGACGATTGCGCGGACTCCGACGGGGAGCGATATGGGGAAGGCGCGGACGATCACGGTGAAGGGCGGCGGCAAGGCGTTGGAGGAGGAGTCCACCGAGCCTGTTGGCAAGGGTATTCCCAAGGTTGAAGAGGACACGGAACGGCCTCGCTATGGGAGCAGCAAAGCGGCTGGACCGGCTGTAGTCGCGGCCGAACCTGCTCCTGTGGCTAAGGGGTTGCCCGATCCAGCCAAGGTGCCGGATGAGGAAGTGATTGCGGAGGCTCGCGCCGGCGTGGCGGCGTTCGCGGCGAATCTGCCGAATGCGCAGGTGAAGCAGAGCGCATCGAAATATTTCAAGGCGGGCGCCGGCGAGTGGCAGAAACTGGACCAGGTCTCGGCGGTGGTTCGTTTCGTTGAAGGGAAGGCCGACTACTCGGCGCTGGAGATGGACGGCAATCCGACCAACAAGAGTGTGGAGCAATTGGGGATTGCGACGGTGAACGACTTCCATCGTGCGCTGGAGAGTGTGCTGTCTGCGAAGGCGGCGATTCGCTTCCGAAGGGTGAAGGCCGATACTGTGGACAGCCGGCCGGCGCTGGTTTACGAGTTTCGGGTGAGCGAGGCGGAAAGCCAGTGGTCGATTGTGGCTGCCGATCAGAGGCGGGTGAATGCTCCGTTCAGCGGGACGCTGGTTGTGGATCAGGAGACGCGGCGTCCGCTGCGGGTCGAGCAGAAGACTGGCGACCTGCCGCCGGACTTTCCGATCGCGCGGATGGAATCGCGGTACGAGTTCACGATGATCCGGCTGGATCGCAAAACCCATCATGTGCCGTCGAATGCGGAGACGGTGAGTTGCATGAATGGCAGCGGGGCGTGTACGCGGCGCGTGTCGGAATTCCGCGGCTACGGCAAACCGGAGTGAACTCGGGGCCCGAGAAAAGCGTAGTGTGGAAGTAGGAGGTTCCTCCCTATGTTCTGTACACACTGCGGACAACAACTGGGTGACGAGGTCCAATATTGCCCGGCGTGCGGGGCGAATGCAAAAGGTGGGTCCGCGGACGCACCTCCGCGGGATTATGGGGCTCCGAAGCGGCTCTACCGGCTGCGCAATGACCGCAAGATTGCGGGCATCTGTTCGGGGATCGCCAAGCACATCAATGCGGATGTGACACTGGTGCGGATAGTTACGATAGCTGCTGTTTGCGTGACCGGCTTCCTGCCGGGAATTGTTGCGTACCTGGTGGTATGGGCGATCATGCCGCTGGAGGAACCGGCGGTGTACGGGGGCGAGCGACGCGTCGAGGTTTGAACCGGTAAATAACATAGGTATTCTCTATCTCCTGTAACTGGCTACGCGCCCCTGGACACTCGTCGTGTGCCCGTAACGCCTGGCGCCTGCGGACGGAGTGGGTTGCATAACAGCGTGTTTCTTGCCGTCGATAAAGGGCGCGATAAAGAAGAAGGCCTCGGTGTATTCGAGGACTGGTTTGTGGCCAAGACGCATGGTTTTGCAGCCTGATCAAAGCGTTGAGGGCACGGTACCACTGCCGGTCGAGGTGGTCCTCATGTTTGCGGATCTGTTCGAGGCCAGCGGTGTTAGCGACGCAGATGCTGGACGGACCGATTCGAAGTTGCCGGCCAGCTTTGCGCGCATGATAGCGTATTCGGCACCGATGAGGGCGGTTTCCATTGCCCAAAGACGGCGGAGACGCCAGGCGGAGTTGGTCATGCGGACGACGAGGTGGTTTTCGGGCTGGCCGGCGGGATTGAAGGCGGCTACGTATTTAGGTAGCACGTTGTCGTAACGGTCCTGGGATTCATTGGACAGGACGACTTGTGAGCTTGAGAAGCCGTGTTTCATGGCGTTCTTGGAGGAGCGGGCCTCGCCCTCACCGGTGACAGAGCCGTTGGAGAGTCTGCCGTTTTCGCCGGAAGCGCTTGAGCAGAAGGCTCGAAGCGCGGGGCTCGACCGCGAGCAGTACGTTCGCGCCGGTATCCCGGGAATTGGCCGGTCCGCGGATCTTCGACGCGATTCTGGGGGTTATCGCGAAGAGGTCACCGCTAAGTGGCATATCGGACTCTGTGCTGGATCAACTGTTCGATTCGGCCCTCCAGGACTCTCGCCGAACTGCAGGCCGCTGCCCGACGGGCAAGTCCATCGGTGCGTGCTTGGCCTTGGCTGAGCAGGATCTCATGGAACTCTGAGGACGAGCCGTACCTCAATCTGGCCGCCTACAGCCAGGCCGATTACCTCGTTTGGCGCGACAGTGACCTTCTTGAGGTCGGCGACACCATCGCAACGACGGTGCCAATCTGCGGATCATCGACCCGGTCGCCTGTTTGATCGCGGTCCGTGCGCAGTTTGGCAACAATTTCCAAGTTCACTCCGGGAAAGCGCTTCTAGTGGGCCTCAAACATGTGCGCGATGTCCGTGTAGCCGTTCATCGCTAACCGGCACGCCGGGGTGTCCCCCGACCAGCGCGGCCGGTGCCAGTGCATCCGTGGCGCGTACACCACATCGCCCTGCTCAGCATAAATCATCCCCGCG